>NZ_KB898122.1:0-649747 GCF_000377445.1 Thioalkalivibrio sp. ALE9 | reverse complement strand
GTGCGCTGACCCAGGTGAACAGCCTGCGCGCGGAGCTGGGTGCGGTGCAGGTGCGGTTCGAGTCCACCATCGACAACCTGAGCGTGAGTTCCGAGAACCTTTCGGACGCGCGTTCGCGGATCCGGGATGCGGACTTTGCGGCGGAGACGGCGGAGCTGACCCGCGCCCAGGTGCTGCAGCAGGCGGGTACTTCGGTGCTGTCGCAGGCCAACGCGGTTCCGCAGAACGTGCTGGCCCTGCTGCAGTAAGCTCGATCACTCGGGCTTCTGGTTGAGGGAGGATGGCGAGGGCGCCATCCTCTCCTTCTGAAGAGGACAGCGACATGAGTGATGGAATCGGCAGTATCACATCACCGCTGGTGGCAGTGAACCCGCGCGGGGGCGAAGCGGTCAAGGCCCCGGGTCCTGGTGCGGGTCTTGTTCGTGGCGAAGGGCGGCCGGAGGCCGTGGTTCGTGCGGACAGTAATACGGAATCAACGGCTCGTGGTTCCACCGGACCGGCGATCGAGGCCATGGACATGGACGAGGTCACCCAAGTGGTGGAGTCGATCAATTCCTACCTGCAATCCACCAAGCGGGCGCTGGAGTTCAGTGTGGACGATGCCAGTGGCCGCACGGTGATCACGGTGATGGACGGAGAACGCGAAGAGGTGATCCGGCAGATCCCGCCGGAGGCCGTGCTGGCCCTGGTGGAGCGGTTCCAGAGTGATCAGGAGCTGGGCGGTACAGGCCTAGAGGATCAGGCCTGATGCCTTCCGGGAGGCGCCGCCCCGGTCCGCATGATGGTGCCTAGAAGGGCCGGTCCCGGGTTCGGGGTCGGCCCTTTTTGATTGTGGTGACGGGGGGTTGCCGGACGCACGGCAAGAAACTGCCGGCCGGGTCTAAAGATGCCGGGTCTCCGGCAGATAAAGGTGCATAGAGAGGGCTAATTGGGCCTTCGTTGCCCCAGTTTCGGGGCTTACAGGGAGGGGGTAATGTCCCAGGTTATCAACACCAACGTTTTGTCCCTGAACGCGCAGCGCAATCTGGGGAATTCTCAGGGCGCACTGGCGCAGAGTCTGGAGCGTCTGTCCTCGGGCCTGCGGATCAACAGCGCCAAGGATGACGCGGCCGGTCTGGCCATTTCCGAGCGTTTCAGCACCCAGATTCGCGGTCTGAACCAGGCGGTGCGTAATTCCAATGACGGGATTTCGTTCGCGCAGACGGCCGAGGGTGCGCTGAGTACCGTGGGCGATGCGCTGCAGCGTGCACGAGAGTTGGCGGTGCAGGCGGCGAACGATTCCAACTCGGCTTCCGACCGTCAGGCGCTGAACGACGAGGTTCAGCAGCTGATGGCCGAGGTCTCGCGGATCGCCAACAGCACCGAGTTCAACGGTGGCCGTGTGCTGGACGGCAGTGTGGAGGACCTGTTCTTCCAGGTGGGCGCGAACCAGGGCCAGACCATTGCGGTCAGCGGCGTGGACTCGCGGACCTCCCAGCTCGGTACAACTGAGGTGATTTCTGATCTTCGTTTCAGTAAGGAGCAGATCGAAGAAGGCTTCCAGTTCATCGGACCCTTCGAGATCGTCCTTAACGAAAATGGCGCTTTCACGGGTGAGGTAGTAACCGCAGGTTTTACGGGGCCGACGACGCTGGATGAAGTAGTGCGCGAGATTAACAGAGCGATCAAGGACGCCTCTGCCGGCAACAGCACCATCACCGAAGCCGGGCTGAGTGCGGCCCTGCGCGTAGACAATGAAGGCAATACGGGGATCGTGATCAACGGGGCCTTCGATGCCGAGTTTGATGTAAGAGACGACATTTTTGTCACTGACTTGGACGGAGGCGCCATAGCGACGCCGGTATTCGGTGATCCGGTGCCTGCAACCCAGGTCAACCTGACCGACATCGACGTGATCACCCGCGAGAGTGCGAGCCAGGCGATTGGCGCACTGGACGCGGCGCTGACCCAGGTCAACAGCCTGCGCGCGGAGCTGGGTGCGGTGCAGGTGCGTTTCGAGTCCACGATCGACAACCTGAGTGTGAGTGCCGAGAACCTGTCGGATGCGCGTTCGCGGATCCGCGATGCGGATTTTGCGACGGAAACGGCGGAGCTTACACGGGCGCAGGTGCTGCAGCAGGCGGGCACATCGGTGCTGTCCCAGGCGAACGCCGTTCCGCAGAACGTGGTGGCCCTGCTGCAGTAAGCGGGTTCGCGTTGGGTATAGAGGGGAGGCCGCTCCACCCCGGGCCGCCTGCGCCGGTTTCGAGGGCCGCATCCAGCAGGGTGCGGCCCTTTTGCTTTGCGGCGGCAAAGAATTTGCGCGGTAGGGGATCAAGATTTGCGCTAGGCTGTCGTTATAGGTGTTGTACGTGCACAGAGGCGGTCGAGACGTCGACCTGCGAGGAGCAATACGATGGCAATCAGCGCGATGGGTGTGGGGTCCGGCCTGGATCTGAACCAGATTGTAGGTGACCTGCTGAACGCCGAACGCGTTCCGAAGGAGCAGCGGTTCAACCAGCGCGAGGAGCGCATCGAGGCACAGATTTCGGCCTTCGGGAACCTGCGCAACGGGATCGAACAGCTCCAGGGTTCGCTGCTGTCTCTGTCCGGATTTGAACTGAATCAGACGGCCTCGATCTCCGACGACAGCGTGGCGAACGTGAGTGCCGACGGCACCGCGGCCAATGGCGCGTTCTCACTGCAGGTGAACCAGCTGGCGCAGGCGCAGGCCCTCGCCACTGCCGCAGGGGATTTTGCGGACGGTAATGCCGAAGTCGGGGCCGGGCAGTTGCAGTTGCAGCTGGGGGATCGCAGTCCGGTGACGATCAATGTCGAAGAAGGCGAAACGCTGCGCGATGTACGCGATGCCATTAACGAGGCCGGTGCGGGCGTGCGTGCGTCTATCGTGAACGATGGTAACGGTGCGCGGCTGGTGCTGAATTCCTCCGAGACGGGCGCGGACAACACCATCTCGCTGACCGCGACCGAGGACCCGGCCGGCAGCGGTCTGGCGCGACTGGATGGCAGCAACCTGGTCGAGACGCGTGCCGCGCAGAATGCCGAGGCGGTAATCGACGGCGTGACCGTGACCAGCGCCACCAACACCCTGGACGACGCCATTGAAGGCATCACGATCGAGTTGCAGGGCACCTCCACGGCCCCGGCTACAGTCTCGGTGCGGGAAGACCAGAGCGCGCTGCGCGAGGCCCTGCAGGGCTTTGTCGAGCAGTACAACACGCTGGTCGGGCAAACCCGAGAACTGACGTCCTACAACGTGGAGGACGACGAGCCGTCGGTGCTGACGGGTGACAGTACCGTGCGCGGTGTGCGCAGCCGCTTGAGTGAGGCCCTGTTGCAGCAGGCCGGAGTGCCGGATTCGGGGGTGCAGACGCTGGCCGAACTGGGGATTGTCTCGAATCGCGACGGGACGCTGAATTTCGACACCAGTCGCTTTAATCAAGCAATGGATAACAACGACTTCGATAGTATTGCCCAGGTCGTGCGTGAAGTCGGTGGACGCATGGAAGAGGTTACCCGGACCTTCGTTGCACCGGACGGCTTGATCGGGAACCGTACCGACGGGTTGCGTAACGACCTGGAACGTATCGAACAGCAGCGAGAGCGGCTGGATGTCCGCCTCGAGCGCATGGAGAGCCGCCTCATCGCACAATTCTCGCGCATGGATACCGCCGTAGCGCAGATGCAGAGTACGGGCGACTTTCTGACCAACCAGCTGGCGAATATGCCGCTGGCCCAGAACAATTCTCGTCGATAGTCGCGCCGCTGGGGCGAACGGATAACGGAGAGCAACGCATGTACGGACCGGGCATGAATCGAGCGGTGAACCAGTACCGGCAGTCGGGCGCGCTGGCCGAGGCCCAGGTAGCGGACCCTTACCGGCTGATCCAGATGCTCTTCGAGGGCGCGCTGGAGCGGATCGCCGTGGCCAAGGGTGCGATGCAACAGGGCAACGTGGGCCTGAAGGGCGAGAAGATCGGCAAGGCGATCGATATCGTCGAATCGCTGCGCGCCGTGCTGGACCACAAGCACAATCCGGAACTGTCGGGTAATCTGGATGCCCTGTACGAGTACATGTCCCGGCGTCTGCTGGAGGCCAACGCGCAGAACGATCCGGCCGCATTGGACGAAGTCGCCAAACTGCTGCGCGAGATCAAGGCGGGCTGGGACGAGATCCCGGCTGACCAGCGCCGCGCCGGTTAGCGGAAGGCCTTGCATGGCTCTTTGCGCGGTTTTTGAGTCCGGCCTTTACCCATGAGCGGTCCCGCCACTTCGAACAGTGGGGCCGGTTCGGAAGCCACGCTCGAAGATGCCGTCGAGGCGATCCGCGCCCACATGGCGCGCGCGGTGGCTGAAGAGGACTGGGAAGAGCTCCAGGAGCTGGATCGGCAGGCGCGCAGCCTGGTTGAACGGGCCTTCGGCCCGGAGCCGGTGCCGCTTCGCGATGACTCCGGGGCGGCACTGCGCGCCGCGCTCGAGGAGCTTGGCGGCTTCTATGAAAGTTCGGTGCAGGAGCTGGACCAGCGCCGCACCGAGGTCGCGCAGCAGATCCGCGAACTGAAATCCGGTCGCAAGGGCACCAACGCCTACGAGACGACCCGCCGACATTCCATGCGCACCGGTCGGGGGCATCCCGAGGGTTAGGGCAGAAGCCTGTTCCGTATCTCCTGTAGGAGCCGAGCCCTCTCGGCGATGCGGCACTGGGCAGGCCCGGATCGCCCAGAGGGCTGGGCTCCTACATGTCTACGTGGAGGCCGTGGGTGGGAGGCGGCGGACGGTCTGGATGCTGCCGAGGGCCTGGAGGCGGTCGAAGAGGTTGCTGAGCTCGCCGAGGTCGCTGTATTCGGCTTCCAGTTCCATGCGCACGCTGCGGTCCTCGCGGTTGGTCTGGGTGTTCACGCGCAGGAGGTTGATGCCGCATTCGGAGAAGGCGTTGCCGACCTCGCCGAGCAGGCCGGGGCGGTCATGGGCATCCACTTCCAGTGTGATGGCCTCGCGTTCCGGTTCTTCGCCCCAGGAGACCGGAATCAGGCGGCCGCGCTTTTCCTCCGGCATGCGCAGGATGTTCACGCAGTCGCTGCGGTGGACGGAGACGCCGGCACCGCGGGTGATGAAGCCGATGATGGGGTCTCCGGGCTGCGGGTTGCAGCAGCGCGCCCGGGTGGTCAGCAGGCCGCCGACGCCGCGGATCTTGATGTCGTCCTCTTTTGCCTCGCCGTCATGGCGCCGCGGGCGCTGGGGCGCGGGCGGCGTGGCGGGCTTTTCCCGACCCCGCGTTTCGCGCATCTGCTGGGAGATGCGCCCGGCGATCTGGGCCGTGGTGATGTCGCCGGCACCCAGCGCGACCAGCAGCTCGTCGAAGGTCTGGTACTTCATGGCCTCGGCGAGGGCGCCGCGGTCGAGGTCCTGTCCGCAGCCGAGACGCTGGCATTCGCGATCGAACAGGTGCTTGCCGGTGGCCAGGTGTTCGTCCTGGTGCTGCTGACGGAACCAGGTGCGGACCTTGGAGCGGGCGCGGGCGGTGTTCAGGTAGCCGAGATTGGGGTTGAGCCAGTCGCGGCTGGGGCCGCCCTCGCGAGTGGTCAGGACTTCGACGCGCTCGCCGGACTTCAGCCTGTAGGTGAGCGGCACGATGTGCCCGTCCACCTTGGCGCCGCGGCAGCGGTGGCCGACCTCGGTATGGACGGCGTAGGCGAAATCCAGCGGGGTCGCGCCCAGGGAGAGATCCAGTACCTCGCCCTGGGGGGTAAGCACGAACACGCGCTGGTGCAGGGGCTCGCTCTGGATCTCGTCGAGCAGGTTCTGGTCGTTGTTGTCGGCGGCCTCCAGCAGCTGGCGCAGGCTGTTGATGGCGCGGTTGAGGGCCTGGTCCTCGCGCCCGCCTTCCTTGTAGCGCCAGTGGGCGGCGACCCCCAGCTCGGCGAAGTCGTCCATCTCGCGGGTGCGGATCTGCACCTCCACGACCTTGCCCTCCGGTCCGACCACGGCCGTGTGCAGTGACTGGTAGCCGTTGTCCTTGGGGTTGGCGATGTAGTCGTCGAATTCGCTGGGCAGGTGGCGCCAGTCGTTGTGGACGATGCCAAGTACGGTGTAGCAGGTGGCCAGCTGGTCGACGATCACGCGGGTGGCGCGCAGATCGTACAACTCGGACAGCGAGGTCCGCTTGCGCTGCATCTTCTTCCAGATGCTGTAGATGTGCTTGGGCCGCCCGAAGACCCGTGCCTCGATGCCCTCGGCGCGCAGGCGGTCCTTAAGAGTCTGCGCAAATGCTTCTACATAGGTCTCTCTTTCCGTGCGGTTTTCTTCCAGGCCTCTGGCGATCTCGCGATAGGTCTCCGGTTCCAGGATGCGCAGGGCGAGGTCTTCCATCTCCCACTTGAGCTGGCCGACGCCCAGGCGGTTGGCCAGGGGCGCGATGACGTCCAGGGTCTCTTGCGCGAGGGCGCGGGCGCTGTCATCCGGCTCGCGTACCAGCAGGCGCAGGTGCTGCACGCGGAACGCCAGTTTGATCAGCACGGCGCGTACGTCATCGACCATCGCCATCAGCATGCGGCGCAGGCGCTCGGCCTGTTCCGGCCGGCCCGCCGGCGCCTCGAAACGGCGCCGCACCAGGGCCGCGACATTGGTGGTGAGACGCGCGATGGCCGCACCAAAGTCCGTCTCGATCCGAGCCGGGGTGATCCGGGACGCCAGATAGACCGGTACCAGCAGGGTTGCGATCAGCGTCTGGCGGTCCACGTTGAGGTGGCGCAGGATCTCGGCCACGTCCAGCGGGTGGGATTCGAGCCCGGCGGCCTCGACCGCCTCCAGCGCCAGGTCCAGTGCCTCGGCCAGTTGCTGGCCGGTGGAATCGTCCAGCGGCTGGCTGCCCGCGAAGTGGCGCAGCAGCGCATCGCGGTCGAGGCCCTGCAGATCCGTATTGGTAAGCAGCGAATGGCGCATGGGGTAGGGTCGTTTCAGCCAGATCGTTCGCGGGCATTGTACCGGTCCGGGCGCACGGGCGAGAGCGCTTCACACGCTCGGTGTTTGCCTTGCACAGGGGCGAATGGGCGGTCAGGATCGGGGTATGGCCAATCTGTTCAAGATCCTGGTGCTCGCAGGGCTCGGATACACCCTGATGACCGGGTTGATCTTCGTGACCCAAGACCGTCTGGTCTACATGCCTTCCAGCAACCTGACCAGCACGCCGGAACGCATTGGACTGGACTACGAAGACGTCGAACTGGTGACTGCCGACGGGGTGCGGCTGCATGGCTGGTTCGTGCCGTCGCCGCAGGGCGAGGAGTCGCCGGTCTTGCTGTTTCTGCATGGCAATGCCGGCAATATCAGCCACCGACTGCACTCCCTGCAGCTCTTCCATGAACTGGGACTGGCCGTCCTGATCATCGACTACCGCGGCTATGGCCGCAGCGCGGGCCGCCCGGACGAGGCGGGCACCTACGCGGATGCCCGCGCCGCATGGGAGTACCTGACGGAAGGGCGCTCGATCGTCCCCGACTCGGTCGTGGTGTTCGGGCGCTCCCTGGGGGCGGCGGTGGCGGCGGATCTGGCCACCGGGGTGGAGCCGGGCGCGGTGATCCTGGAATCGGCCTTTACCTCGGCCGCGGATCTCGGAGCACGCCACTATCCGTGGCTGCCGGTGCGGGCCCTGTTGCGCCACGAATACGACACCCTGAGCCGCATCGAGGCCATCACCGCGCCGCTGCTGCTGGCCCACAGCACGGACGACGAGATCGTGCCGTTTGCCCATGCCGAACGGCTGTACGCCGCCGCCGGGCAGGCCCGACTGCTGGAAATGGAAGGCGGCCATAACGAGGCCTTTCTGGCCACCGGGGATGCCTACCTCGAAGGCCTGCGGGCATTTCTGACCGAGGCGGGTATCGAGCTTGACGAGCCCTGACGGAAGCCCTGCGAGACTCCACATCTAGGCAAATACTGATCGATGTACACACTCGCGTTGGCACCCCAGGTTTTCCGAGACCAGGCGCGGTGCGCAGCCGGTAGTGATTCTGCCGGCAAGGGCCGCAACCCAGGATCGGGGAACCTGGGGTGCCAACCCCACAAGCCATTGAAAGAAGGGGCTCGGCCGCCCGTTGTTGATCAATAACGGGCATGCGACCGGCGTTGCGGCTCGCTTATGTAGCTCGGCTACACTTCGCTCACCGCGCCTTGTTCGCACACAAAAGCGACTCGAGCGCGAGTGTGTACATGGATCAGTGTTTCCCTGGCGTGCCCCGGCCCGCCGGGAGACCGTGTCTCCAGCGCGGGAGATTGGTAGACTGCGCCGCTGTTCTGGCCGGAATGGATGCCGATGGAGAGGCGATGCGCCTCCCGCTCCCACCGAATGATGGAATCCGCTGACAAAGCCCCGCTGACGGTCACCTACCGTCGAGCACAGGATCCGGACGGCGCCTCGGCGTCCGTGGTGATTCGTTTTGGTCGCACCTGTGGTGTCGAGCGCAAGCCCGGACGCCTGGAGATCCACGTGGGGCTGGAGCCGCTGGGCCGCGATACGGACTGGGTGGAATGCTGGTCGCTGCCGGACGGCGTACGCGGGGAGACAGGGGCAGACGGCTCGTTGACCTACTTGCGCGGCCGCGACTGCCTGGTGGGTTGCTGGCACGCGCCGCTGGATGCCCGCGCGGACCCGGAACCGCTGACGGAACGCGCCTACCGCGAGATCCTGTCCGGTTGTCGGGCGCTGGGCTTTGACCACCTGGTGCGGGTCTGGAACTACCTCCCGGCCATCAATGATCCGGTCGACGGGCAGGAGCGCTATCGCGGGTTCTGCAGCGGGCGTGCGCAGGTCTTCGAGGCCTTGCCGGAGTACGAGCGCGTCCTGCCGGCGGCCACGGCGATCGGCACGCACTCCGACGGCCTGCTGATCTACTTCATTGCGACGCGCGAGCCCGCGGCGCGCATCGAGAATCCGCGCCAGGTCAGTGCCTACCGCTACCCCCGGCAGTACGGGCCGCGCAGCCCCTCGTTTGCCCGCGCCAGCCTCTGGCAGCCGGGCCCGCAGGCCGCCGAGCTGTTCATTTCGGGCACGGCCAGCATCGTGGGCCATGAAAGCCGCCATGTGGGGGATCTCGAGGCGCAGATTGACGAGAGCCTGCGCAATATCGGGGCTTTGCTGGAGCAGGCCTCCACCCACCACCCGGTGCGAGCGGAAACGCCGCAGGCGCTCTCGCTGCTCAAGGTCTATCTGCGCCACGCCGAGGATGCGCCCGCCGTGGAGAACCACCTGCGGGCGCGCCTGGGTCACCACATCCCCTGGCTTCTGCTGCATGGCGACATCTGTCGCGAGGAATTGCTGGTGGAGATCGAGGGACAGTACTCGGAGCGCCTGTGCGAGGCGCTCGCAATGCCATGACGAACTGACGCCGGACCGGGTCGGCCGCCGCGTCTGGTCGGCCCCTGGTCCCCTGCCTGGGAGAATACGCAATGCAGCCAACGACCAAGAAGCCGCACCCGGTCCTGAAGGACTACTACGGGGACGAGGGCAGCCGCCGCGCCTACGTCGACGACCTGTTCGACCGGACGGCCCCGTACTATGACCGCATCCTGCGGGTCGGTTTTTTCGGGACGGGGCAGGCCTATCGCCGCTTCGTGCTGAAGAAGTCCGGCCTGAAGGCCGGGATGAACGTCCTGGATGTGGCGACCGGGACGGGGCCGGTCGCGCAGGAGATCCGGAAGGTGGTGGGCGACGACCATCTGACCTGCGTGGATCCGAGCCGGGGCATGATGGACATCGCCCGCACCAAGATGGACGCGACCTTCGTCCAGAGCCTCGGCGAGCAGATGCCGCTGCCGGACCGCCAGTTCGACCGCCTGTACATGGGTTACGGGCTGCGCCATGTGCGGGATCTGCATGAACTGTTCAGCGAGTATTTCCGCGTGCTCAAGCCGGGCGGTCGCTGCACCATCCTGGAGGTCTCGCGGCCACGGACCCGGCGCCAGTTCGCGCTGGCGCGTTTCTATTTCCGGGACTTCGTGCCGTTCGTCGGCAAGGTGCTGACCCGCGATCCCGACGGCCACCTGTTGATGCGCTATTTCTGGGACACCATCGACCATTGCGTGCCGCCGGAAGAGATCCAGGACACCCTGCGCGCGGTCGGGTTCGAGGACGTGCAGCGGGATGTGCAGTTGGGCGTGTTCAGTGCCTACATGGCGACGCGGCCCGCCGAGTAGAGCGTATACATGGCTCAGTGTTTCGCATGGCGCGGCTGAAGGTGAAGGTCGCTCCGGGCAGCAAGCGCAACGCGGTGGCCGGCTGGATGGGGGAGACCCTCAAGCTGCAGGTCCAGGCGCCTCCGGAGAAGGGCCGCGCCAATGCGGCCGTGATCGAGCTGCTGGCAGCGAAACTGGCATGCCCGAAGTCGGCTGTGCGGGTGGTGGCAGGCGCGAACTCGCGTAACAAGACGTTACTGGTGGAGGGCTGGTCCGAGACCGACTTGCGCTCCGCGCTATCCTGATAACTGATGACTGTGACGGGCCCGTACCGTGCGGGCCCCTGCGAAGGGAACTACGGATGAACCTCCTGACCCTGACCCGACCGGACGACTGGCACCTGCACCTGCGGGATGGCGATGTGCTGGCGTCGGTGCTGCCGGATACCGCGCGCCGCTTCCGGCGCGCGATCATCATGCCCAACCTGAAGCCGCCGGTGACCACGCTGGAGGCCGCGGCGGAGTACCGCGACCGCATCCTGGCGGCGTTGCCGGAGGAGGCCGATTTCGAACCCCTGATGACGCTCTATCTGACCGAGGGCACGACCCCGGGCATGATCGACGCGGCAAAGGCCTCCGGCTTTGTGCACGGGGTGAAGCTGTACCCGGCCGGGGCCACGACCAACGCGGCCAGCGGGGTGACGGATATCCGCCGCTGCTACCCGGTTTTCGAGGCCATGCAGCGGGTGGATCTGCCGCTGTTGATCCACGGCGAGGTGACGGATCCGGACGTGGACATCTTCGATCGCGAGGCGGTGTTCATCGAGCGCCATCTGGAGCCCTTGATCCGGGATTTTCCGGAGCTGCGGGTGGTGCTGGAACACATCACGACCGAGTCGGCCGTACAGTTCATCCAGGACGGGCCCGCCAATGTCGCGTCCACCATCACGCCCCAGCATCTGCTCTACAACCGCAATGCGCTGTTTGCCGGCGGGATGCGCCCGCATCACTTCTGTCTGCCGATCCTCAAGCGCGAACGCCATCGCAAGGCACTGATGGAGGCCGCGACCAGCGGCCATCCGCGCTTTTTCCTGGGCACGGACAGCGCGCCGCATCCGCGCCACGCGAAGGAGTCGGCCTGTGGCTGCGCCGGAATCTATTCCGCGCATGCGGCCATCGAGCTGTATGCGGAGGCCTTTGCCGCCGCGGATGCGCTGGATCGTCTGGAGGGATTCGCCAGCCATTTCGGGCCCGATTTCTACAAACTGCCGCGCAACACCGACACCCTGACGCTGGAACGCTCACCCTGGACCGTGCCCGAGGCAGTACTCTTCGGCCATGACCCGGGTGTACCGCTGCGCGCGGGCGAGACCATTGCCTGGCAGCTGGCCCGGTAATCAGGGGCCGGGCCGTAACCAGGGTGCGATCGGACAACGCGAACCCTGAAGGACGCGCGCGGTCAGCAGGTCAGGCAGCCACCGACAGGACGAGGACCAGGATATGACGGAACCGAATGTGCAACGCGGAACCCTGTGGTTCTGGCTGGCCATCAGCCTGGGGGTGGCGCTGCTGATCATTGCGCTGGGGGTCGGGCTGGAACCGGCCGGGGCGGCCATCCTGCGGGCCCCGCTCAGTTCGCCCGCGGCGGGTGCGCTCGGCTTCGGCCTGCTGATGGTCTGGGCGGCGTACGCCTATGCCCTGTCCGCCGGACGGGCGGCGGGGAGCCAGGAGATGGGGGTCGTGATCCTGAATCTCGGGCTGCCGGTGGCGCTCATCCTGCTGTGGCGCGCGGAGCTCAACGCCCTGGCGTTCTTTGTCGCGATCGGGTGGACGCTGACGCTGGGCGGGATGGCCGTGCGCCTGTTTCGGCGCGAGGCGCTGGCCGGGGTGATGATGCTGCCGATCATCGGGGTGAGCCTGACGGCGATCCTGCTGTCGCTCACGCTATGGGTGGTGCCGGCCGCGACCGGCGGCGCCTGATCCCGGGCCGCTACCTTCCGGTCGACGGCGCCACCGCACGGCTCGGTGCCGGGATTCCCTGGCAATAGTCGAGAAAGGCGCCGGCGTCCATGGGGCGGGCGAACAGGTAGCCCTGGAAGCGCAGATTGCCGTGCGTGGCCAGCCACTGATGCTGGGCCTCGGTCTCGACCCCCTCCGCGACGACTTCCAGCTCGAACTGCCGGGCGATGTCGCATATGGTCCGCACCATCGCCTGATCACCTGGGTCGTGGTCGACCTGACGCACGAAGCTGCGATCAATCTTGAGTTCGTCGAACGGCAGGCGCTTCAGGTAGCTCAGTGACGAGAACCCGGTGCCGAAGTCGTCCATCGAGAAGCGCAGGCCCATGTCGCGCAGGGCCTGCATGATGTACACGACGCGGTCGGTATCCTCGGCGACGACGTGTTCGGTAATCTCCAGTGTGATGCGATGCGCGTGTTCACGGCCCAGGTGGCGCGCGATCAGCTCCTGCATGCGCTGCACGAAGTTCAGGTGCACCAGCTGGCGCGGGCTGATGTTGATCGCGAGCTGTTCCAGGTGGAAGCCGGCGCGATCCCAGTTGCGCAGGGTCTGGAAGGCCCGAGCGATCACGGTGTCGCCCAGTTCGCTGATGAAGCCGGTCTGCTCGGCGATCGGGATGAATTCCGCGGGGGAAATCGGGCCCAGTTCGGCGCTGTTCCAGCGGATCAGGCTTTCGGCGCTGCGGATGCGGCCGTCGCGGTCGAACTGCGGCTGGAAGAGCACCTCGATCTCCCGGTTCTGCAGCGCGAAATGCAGGCAGCGCTCGATCTGCAGGTGCCGTTCCACCGCCCGCGACAGTTCGTCGCTGAACACCACCACGCCGTCGCGCCCGCGGTCCTTCACCTCGTACATGGCGATGTCGGCCTCGCGGACCAGCTGGTGCGAGTCGATCCCCGCGTGCGGCTCGATCAGGCGGATGCCAATACTGGCACTGACATGCAGATGATGATTGCGGATGATGTAGGGCGTCTTGACCACCCGCAGCAGCGAGTGCGCCAGGCGCCGGGCCGCCCGTTCGCAGGTATGCCGGTCTTCCTTTCCGGGGGCGACGATCACGAACTCGTCGCCGCCCAGACGGGCCAGATGGTGGCCCGGCGGCAGGGTGTTGGCGAAGTCGCGGGTCACGGACTTCAGCAACTCGTCGCCGATGTCGTGGCCCAGAAGGTCGTTGACCGTCTTGAAATGATCCAGGTCGATCAGCAGCAGAAACGAATGCTGGCGATGATGCTGCAGCACCTCGAGGCTCTGCTCGAGGTGCTCGATGAAGGCGGCGCGGTTGTTGAGCCCGGTGAGGGCGTCGTGCGAGGCCTGATACAGGCTGTCGCGCAGAAGCCCGAAGCTGCTGCTGGCGGCGTAGTACAGCACCAGGGCCAGGGTCGCGGAGAAGGCGGCCAGGACGTAGCCATACCAGTCACCGATCAGCAGGAAGTAGCCGGCCAGCGGCACCATCATGGCCGGGATCAACGGGCGGAAGACCCACGGGGCCGGGTAGAGCAGGGCCGCGACGACCGTGGTGGCGCCGATCTGCGTGAAGATGGAGATGTAGTGCAGGTTCTGGGCGTCGAGGCGCACGAAGACCAGAAAGATCCAGGTCCACAGCGCCAGGTAGAGATAAAGAAAGAGCGTCAGCCGCAGGCGCCAGCGGCTGCGCTGCTCCGGTGACAGCGGCGATCGGTGGTACCGCCAGAAAAGCTGGACTCCCCAGAGCGAGGCGGCAAACATCACCGCGTACCAGGAGGCGGCCGCGACAAGCGCATCGTGCAGGGCGCCCAGCAGGATATACCCGAGCCCGGGCAGCAGCGATAATGCCACCAGCACCGGGATCTGCCGAGTCAGGTAGGTGTCGAACCGCGGGTCCGCGCGCAGGGCCTCGCGGGCCGGCGCGAGGGAACGCACGGCGGACGCCGACGGGTTGTCTCGCGAAGTGGCTGCCATCGGGGTCCGTGCGCTGGTCGTGTTGTGCGGGTGCGGCGGACCTTACGGTAAACCCGTTCGGTCCTCAACAGGGCGGGTTCGGCCGGCATAACGGATGCGGTTGACGGGGCGAGCGATGCTGCTTAATGAGGCACAAATCGAGGCGAAACTGGCGGATGCGGCGCGTCGCGGGGCGTTCGACGACCTCCCGGGGGCTGGCCGGCCGCTGGAGCTGGACGATGACCGCGCGGTGCCGGAAGAGCTGCGCATGGCCTATCGCGTGCTGAAGAATGCCGGCTATGTGCCGGAGGCGGTGCGGATCCGGGGCGAGATCGCATCGGCGGAGGCCCTGCTGCAGGCGGCGGATGACGAGGCCTCCCGGCAGCACGCCGCGCGGCTCCTGCTGGACCGGCTGAACCAGAGCGGCGAAGGCCGGGCGATGGTGTCGGAGTCCGGCTACTTTCGCCAGCTGTGCGAGCGCATGGACGGGTCGGCCCGATGACCGAGCGCTGCGGTCCCACGAGGGGGCTTGCACGGGGGCGCGGGGCGACCCACGACCCGCATGCCCGCTTCGAGCCCACCCGGAGCGAACCCTTCGATGATGGCTGGGAAGGCGATGGCGAGGCGCCGCTGCCCCTGCGTACGGAGGTGACCGTCGAGCATCCACGCCGCGTGCTGTCATGGAACCAGTCGCCGGATGTGCCCTTCGAGCTTTCGCTGAACCCGTATCGGGGCTGTGAACACGGCTGTGCCTACTGCTGCGCCCGCCCGGCGCATGCCTACGTCGGGTTGTCCCCGGGCCTCGACTTCGAGAGCCGGCTGTTTGCCAAGGTGGGCGCGGCCGAATGCCTGCGGCGCGAGCTGGCCCGCCCGTCCCACCGTGTGACGCCCCTTGCGCTGGGTATCAACACCGATGCCTATCAACCCGTGGAACGGGATTGGCGGATTACGCGGCAGCTGCTGGAGGTCCTGGCGGAGACCGGGCATCCGGTGTCGATCGTGACCAAGTCGGCCTGGTGGAGCGCGATCTGGATCTGCTGGGCCCGATGGCCGAGCGCGGGCTGGTCCAGGTCGCCGTATCGGTGACGACGCTGGACCGCGGGCTGTCGCGGCACCTGGAGCCGCGCGCCGCGGCCCCGCAGCGGCGTTTCCAGACCATCGAGCGGTTGAGCGCGGCGGGTGTGCCCGTGAGCCTTCTGGTGGCACCCCTGATCCCGGTGCTGACGGACGGCGAGCTGGAGTCCCTGCTGGAGGCTGGGGCCGCCGCCGGGGCGGTGGCCGCCGGATATGTGCTGCTGCGTCTTCCACGCGAGGTGGCGCCGCTGTTCGAGGACTGGTTGCGCCATCACCATCCGCTCAAGGCGGACCATGTGCTGCAGCGCCTGCGCGAGGCGCATGGCGGCAGGTTGTACGACTCGACCTTCGGGCACCGCATGCGCGGGGCGGGGCCGTATGCCGAGCTGCTGCGCCAGCGCTTCCGGCTGGCCCGGCGGCGGGCGGGCCTGGGTGGCCGCTTGGTGGAACTGGACTGCAGCCAGTTCGTGCCGCCAGCGCGGCCGCGCCGGGCTTCCCGCGAGGGGCAACTGGACCTTTTCTGAGCGGGGAACGCGCGTCGCCGTCTCCCGGGCGTCCGTTTCTGGTTTACAGTGAGGCGTGCATGGCAAGGACGGGATGATGGCGGAGACCTCGACAACGCGAACCGATCCCGCGACCTGGTGGGGGCGCCGGCCGCTGGACTCGGGCGCGCACGGTCGCTGGTCCATCGGTCCGCTGGACCTGTGGCTCCTGCACGGGGGGCAGGAATGGCAGATGGTGCTGGAGCGCCCGCGTGACGCGGCGGACGCGACCCTGGCGATCGACGTCCCCTGCAGTGAACCCTTTCCCGCTAGTGCCAAGGACCTGCTGCGGTTTGCGGGGGCCCCGCCCGATGCCGAGCCGGAGCTGCGCGTGGCCCTGGCCGATCGTCCGATGGTGAGCCGCCCGCAGAATCCGTTCTACGTGCCGGCCCACGGGCAGGTCACCCTGTACCTCAGTTCGCCGGCCTGGGTGCAGCTGTACCTGGGGGCGGCGCGGGTGCAGGAATTCCCAGTGTATACGCCTTCCGATACCTGGTTCGGCCCCAATACCGTGAATGGAGAGCTGTGCTACGCGACCCGAACCCAGGCGCGCCTGGACCTGGCCGATGTGCCGGAAAGGCCGCATCGCGTGGTGACGCCGCTGACCATCGCCAACAAGGCGGACGATGCCCTGTTCCTGGAGCGCGTGAACCTGCCGGTGCCGCGACTGCCGGTGTATGCCGATCGCCACCATCGGCTGTGGACCCCGGCTGTGCGCATGGAGCGCGAGGAGGACCGTGACATGGCGGCGATGAAGATCGACCCGGGGCCGCCCGGGGCCGCGACGGGGGCGCAGCGTATCGCTGAGCCCCGCGAGGCCGGCGGACGGCATTTAATGGTGCGGGCGTTCAGCGCCCTGTTTCAGTAGGGGGCGACGCACACGATGAACGAATGGCTACAGGCCGCGCAGGCCTTCGTCACCAGCGAGGCGTTCCTCGCGGCCGTCCGCGCGGCGGTTTATCTGCTGGTGGGTCTGCTGGTCGCGCGTCTGGTGTCGCGCGGGCTGGCGCGGGTGCTGGAAGACAAGCTCGATGCCCAGCAGGTGATGCTGACCCGGCGCATCAGCTTCTATGTAATCGTGCTCCTGGTGCTGGCCTCGGCCCTGCGCGAGCTGGGCTTCGACCTGACCGTGCTGCTGGGTGCGGCCGGGATCCTCACGGTGGCGCTGGGCTTTGCCTCGCAGACCTCCGCCTCCAACCTGATCTCCGGGCTGTTCCTGATCGGTGAGCGGCCGTTCTCTGTCGGGGATGTGATCAAGGTGGGGGATGCCACCGGCGAGGTGCTGTCCATCGATCCGCTCTCGGTGAAGCTGCGGACCTTCGACAACCTGATGGTCCGGGTGCCCAACGAGAGCCTGGTGAAGTCCCAGCTGACCAACCTCAGTCGGTTCCCGATCCGTCGGCTCGACATGCAGATCGGGGTCGCCTATCACACCGATCTCAAGCAGTTGCGCGACGTGCTGATGGGGGTCGCCGAGGGCAACCCGGTCTGTCTGGAGGAGCCCAAGCCGTTGTTCATCTTCCTCGAGTACGGCGACTCCGCGTTGAAGATCCAGCTCTCGGTCTGGGCGCGGCGGGAGAAATTCCTGGACCTGCGTAACTCCATGCACGAGGGGGTGAAGGCGGCACTGGACGAGGCCGGTATCGACATCCCGTTTCCGCAGAGGACCCTGGGCAGCCTGGGCGGGCCGTTGCCGGTACGGATTGTCGACAACGTGTCGGCGGCCGAGGCGGAGGCCGCCGTGCCTGCGGAACCGGACGCCCGCGACTGAGTGGCCGCAGTCACCGACTAGTCCAGGTACAGGTCGGCCCAGACCGGATCGTGATCCGAGGCGCGCCAGGGCCCGTCGGCGGGGGCGCGGCCATCAAATCCGAGGAATTCCGGCTCGTCGGCGTTGACGGGCCAGGTGGCGCCGTCCCGGACCCGTTCACGCAGCGTGTCGGGCCCCAGCAGGTAGTCCAGCTGCCCGGCCTGGCCGCGAAAGACGTAGGTATGGGCGGTACTCGGGTCGTCGTGCACGAGATCGTGTTTTCCTGCGGCATGGAGGACGTGCAGGGGGTCCTCGGCGGCATAGGCGTTGAGATCGCCCAGGACCACGACGGGGGCATCCGCGAACTCGCCGGTTTGCTGTTCGCGTATCCAGGCGACGAGGCGTTCGGCCTGCGCGGTACGGCGCTGGTTCCAGCAGCCCTGGCCCCGGTCGATATCGCCGCTGTCGGGGCAGCCGCTCTTGGCCTTGAAGTGTACGACCACGGCACCGAGATGTTCGCCGGTACCGCCCGCTTCGAACCAGCCCAGCAGCGGGGCGCGGTGGTGGACGGAATCGCGGTCGGCGGCCGAGTCGACCAGACGCAGTCGTTCCGGCCGGTAGAGCAGGCCGACCTTGATCGCGTCGTCCCCCGGTGCCGGGTGAACGATGGCCGCATATTCGCCACGCTCCCCGGGGCGGGCGTTCAGGCGCGCCACCAGGGTCTCGCGCGCAGCCGCGGCGTTTTCCAGTTCGACCGCGCCCAGCAGGTCCGCATCCAGGCCCTGCAGCAGGGCATCCAGCTTGGCGGTCTGGCGTTGGCGCTCGGCCGGGGTCTGCGCACCACGCTCGCCCAGCGTGACGAAGTCATTCTCCATGTTCGCGGTGGCAATGCGCAGGTCACCCGCATCCGCGGTTGGCACCGGGTCGGGACGCTGGCCGCCGGTCCAGTCTACGGGCTCGGTGGGGTGGATCCGGTACGCGCCGAAGGCGTGGGTGAGGATGCCGGTGAGGCCTTCCACCGAGCTTCCCGCGCGGCGGGTCCCCTGGTCGTCGAGGTACGGGATCGGGTCGGGGTTCGCGCGATAGCTCCCGTCGTCCAGTTCGATCCGCCGATCCATGTCCTGGCGCCCCGGGCTGTCCGCGGGGGCGGTCTGGCCCGGGTGCGTCAGGCGCCCGTCGGCGGCCAGCGTCAGGCTTCCGTAGCGGCCGAGGTCCCGGTTGTCGGTGACCGTCAGGCGCTGCGGGAAACGGACCGGCTGGTCGATAAAGTCGCCCAGCCGGTCGGCTGCGTCGGGCAGGCGCAGGTCGACGGGGGCGGGCGGTTCGCCGTCGGCGCAGGTCACCACCGCGTCCAGTTGCGAGAGTTGGGGGCGGCCTCGATGGCGGGTGAAGGCGCCGTGCACCTGCAGGCGCTGCCCGGCCGCGACCGGGTCCCTTCGTGGGGCGTAGACGAACAGGCCCGTGGCCCCGGTGGCCGAGCCCTGTTGCAGGTAGAAGCCCCCCAGCTGGTCCGTGTCCATGAAGACGCCGGTTACGGTGCCTTCCGCGACCACCTCCGTTCCTTCGGGGAGGGTCCCCGCGCGCAGTTCGGCGAGGGGGGTGGGTGTGGTCCCGGGATCAGGACAGGCCTGGCGTGCGTCGGCGCTCGCGAGCGCCAGCAGGCACGGAACGGCCACGGCCAGCCAGTGGGCGCCGGTGTGCGCGTGCAGGGCGGTTCGTTTTCGGGGTGCCGGGTCGGGCCGTTCCATGGCCGAAGGATACCGGGGTTCAGGCGCTCTTGCCGGGATGCAGGAGCTCGTAGAGGTAGTCGGGCGCCTGGGTCACATCGGCAATGGTGTAGCGGTCGAGCACGGCGAGGAAGGCGTCGCGTGCGTCGTTGAGAACACCGCGCAACTGGCAGGCGGGCAGGATCGGGCAGACGGGGTTCTCGCAGTCCACCACGTTCAGGTTCGGCTCCATGTCGCGGATTACGCTGCCGACGTTGATCTCCGCGGGTTCGCAGGCGAGCGAGATCCCGCCCCCCTTGCCGCGCCGGGTGATGATGTAGCCCTTCTGGCCGAGCTGGTGCACGATCTTGACCAGGTGGTTGCGGGGGATGGCGAACTGCTCGGAGATGTCGCTGACGGTTACGCGCTGCTCGCGCGGCTGCACGGTGAGGTACATCAGGACGCGAAGGGAAAAATCGGTATAGCGGGTGAGCTGCATAGGAGGGTTTCGTCGGTTCGCGGTGATCGAGGATATGCTTGAACGTATATTTCAGAGAACCTTAATCGGTCCGGACCTGCGTCACAAGCGCATGCGTTGCGGGCACGTGAAGCACAGGTGCGCCACGGCCTATAGTTTCGGGCCGGTGGGTCGTTACAGCGATAACAAAAGCCGGAGTGTACCGGCATCAGGGGGCAGCAATGGAGCAGGAGAGTGGGTGGCTGAGTCGCCTTTCGCTGGCGGGACGTTTCTCGCTCGCATTGAGTGCGATTGTCGGGGTGTTCTTCCTGATCGCCGCCGCGGCGGTGTTCTGGCATACGGCCACGCTGAAGGGCGGGATGGAGGCCACCCTGGAGCAGGTCATGCAGGAGCACGCGACCACGCCGGCCCTGGAGGCCGAAGTGGCCGCTGCGGTGGACCGGCTGCTGGATGTCGCGGCCTGGCAGGTCAACGCGATGATGCTGGGCGTGGCGATTGGCGTGATCGTGGTGGTGTACTTCCTGTTCGTGTTCATGATCCGTCGCCGCCTGGCGGGACTGGCCGGGCGATTCCGTGCGGTCTCGGAGGGTGAGGGGGATCTGCGCCAGCGCATCGAGGCCCCGCGCAACGACGGCATCGACCGCCTGGCCCGTCTGTTCAACGCCTTCATCGAGCGCCTGCAGCGCATGGTCTCGGAGATGGTGGAGCATGCACGGGAGCTGGGGGAGTCGGTTGGCACCCTGCACCGCGTGGCGGAGGAGACGAATCAGGAGGTGCAGCAGCAACAGGCGCGGCTGGGCCAGGTGGCGACGGCCATGAACCAGATGACGGCCTCCGCCGAGGAGATCGCCCGTAACGCCCGCACGGCCTCCGAGGCGGCCGACCAGGCCGAGACCGAGACCCGGACCGGCTCCGGCGTGGTCGACACAACCGTGCGCACCATGCGCGAGCTGGCCAGCGAGATCGGCACCGCCAACGAACAGGTGGCGCGTCTGCAGGCCGAGTCGGACCAGATCGGCTCGGTGCTCGATGTGATCCGCGGGATCGCCGAGCAGACGAACCTGCTGGCACTGAATGCGGCCATCGAGGCGGCCCGGGCGGGCGAGCAGGGTCGGGGGTTTGCCGTGGTCGCCGACGAGGTGCGGACGCTCGCGACCCGGACCCAGGAATCGACGACCGAGATCCAGGCCATGATCGAGCGTCTGCAGGCGGGTGCCCGCTCGGCGGCCGGGGCGATGGAGCGCAGTCGGGAGAAGGGCGAAACGGGCGTGGACGAGGCCGCCGGTGCCGGCGAGGCCCTGCAGTCGATCCGCTCGGCGGTCGAGCGGATCCGGCATCTCAACAACGAGATCTCTGGTGCCGTGTCACAGCAGGCGGAGGTCGCGCGCGAGGTGGATGGCACCCTCACGGAGGTCAGTCAGGGGGCCCAGGTGACAGCGGCCAATGCCGAGGCCACCGCCAGCGAGACCGATGCCCTGGTGGCGCGCATCGAGCAGTTGCGAGGTCTGACGACGCAGTTCCGAGTGTAGCCGGGCTTTTGCCGGCGGTGCGACGCCGGTACCGACGCCGGGTAGGTGGTTTGCGTATACTGCGGCCCGCCTCGGGATCACGGAGTCGCACCTGTCATGACAGTCTGGGTCGCCACCCTGCTCGGGATCGTGCAGGGCATCTTCATGTTTCTTCCGGTCAGCTCGACCGCCCACTTGGTTCTGACCCAGCACTGGCTGATTCGTCAGGGCGAGCCACTGCCGCCTCCGGAAAGCCCTGAGATGATCCTTTTCGATCTGGTGGTGCACGTCGGCACGCTGGTATCGATTGTCTTTGTCTTCCGCAAGAGCCTGCTGCGGCTGAGTGGCGGGATCGCCCGCGAGAGCTGGCAGTGGGCCTCCGCCCGGGGCTCCGCGGGGCGCGAGATGCTGTTCCTGCGCCTGGCGCTGCTGTGCGGGTTGTCGGTGTTCGCGACCGCCGTCGTGGGTTTTACCCTGAAGGCCGGGTTCGAGCAGGTGTTTGCCCACCCGACGCTGATCGCCGGGACGCTCAGCCTCACCGGCGTGCTGCTGTGGTGGACGGACCGGTTGCAGCGGCGCCCGCTGGGCCTGCGCCAATTGAGCCCGAAGATCGCGGCGATCATCGGCGTGGCGCAGGGTTTCGCGCTGATTCCCGGGCTTTCGCGCAGCGGTATGACGATCGTCTTCGCGCTCTTCACCGGGCTCAAGCGGCGCTGGGCGGCGGAGTACAGCTTTTTCCTCGCGATTCCCACGATCCTGGCGGCGACCGCCGTGCAGTCGCTGGACGTCCTGAACGGCAACGGCCTTGGGGACCTGAACTGGACGGCCCTGGCGGTGGGCTTTGTGGTATCCGCGCTGGTCGGGATTGTGTCGCTGAAGATGGTGTTGTTCTTCCTGTACCGCGCCAACCTGAAGGTCTTCTCCTTCTACCTCTGGGCGCTGGCGCTACTGGTCCTGTTCGGTTTCCTCGACGTGGACATCATGTACGGCCACTGATCGGGGCACGCGAGTACCCCGGCTCGGCTTATTCCGGGCCGCGCAGCACCGCCAGCGGGGCCTGGTCCAGCACCCGGCGCGTCCCCAGCCAGCCGGCCAGGGCGATCCCCAGCGTACCGCCCCCGATCCCGTAGACGAAGGTCAGGGGATTGACGCTGTAGTCGAACTCGAACACCTGCCAGGCGAGCAGGGCGCCCACTGCCGTGGCGATCACGGCCGCGAGCAGCCCGGCCAGCAGGCCCAGGGTCCCGAATTCCGCCAGCAAGCCGTTGCGAATGTGGTCGCGACGTGCCCCGAGGGTGCGCAGCAGGGCGGCCTCCCGTCGTCGGACGTCGCGGGTGGCCTGGACCGCGGCGTAGAGCACGGTCAACCCGGCGATCAGGGTGAACAGGAAGACGTATTCGACCGCCCGCGTGGCCTGGTCCATCACATCGCGGACCTGCGCGAGGATGGCGCTGACGTCGATGGCCGATACGGCGGGGAACTCCCGCAACCACTGGTTCTGGGCGCTGCGCTGGTCTTCGGGCACGTGCATGGCCGTGATGAAGGTCCGGGGCTGCTGGTCCAGCAGCGGAGGCGGGCCGATGACGAAGAAATTCACCTGGAAGCTGTCCCAGTCGACCTCGCGGACGCTGGTGATCGGACTGCGGATGGGCTGCCCCCCAACCCGGAACGTCAGGTAGTCGCCCAGTGCCAGGTCGAAGCGTTCCATGAGTCCGGCCTCCACCGACCAGCCCCGGTCGGGATCCTGCCCGGCCTCGCCGAACCAGTGTCCATCGACGATGCGATTGTGCGCCGGCGGGGTGTGCGCATACGACAGGTTGAATTCGCGATCCACCAGTCGTCGGTCGCGATCATCGTCAAAATCCTCCGGATGAACGCGTTCGTCGTTGATCTCGATCAGACGGCCACGGATCATCGGGTCGAGTTGCGGGCGTTCGAGGCCGGCCGCCTCGACCCGGTCGGCGAAGGCCTGCTCCTGGCCCGGCTGGATGTTGATGAAGAACTGGTTGGGGGCGTCCTCCGGGATGCTGGCATCCCAGGCCTCCAGCAGGTCGACGCGCACGATCGCCAGCAGCAGCAGGGCCAGGATCCCGACACTGAAGGCCACCAGTTGCACCGCGCTGAGGCCGCCGCGCCGGGACAGGTTGGCCAGCCCGAAGCGCAGGGCCATGCCGCCGCGGTTGCGCAGAGGCCTCAGGGCGAGCACCAGCCCCATCCCGAGGACGGCCAGCAACGCGATGGCCACCGCGGTGCCGATCAGGACCCAGGCGGCGAGTTGCGGGTCGGCGGCCTGCCAATAGAGTAGGCCGCCGAAGGCGAGCAGTGCGAGGGCGCCGGAGAGCCATACCGAGGTGGGCGGCAGGCCCAGATCGCGGCGCAGGACGCGCAGCGGCGAGACCTGGCCAATGCGCAACAGCGCGGGGAGGGCGAAGCCAACGGCGGTAATCAGTCCCACGCCCAGGCCGGCGACCAGTGGCCGCGCCCCCGGAGGAGGGAGATCCCCGTCAAGCCAGCCGCCGAGCAGGGACGCGAGGACGAACTGCGCGGCGAAGCCGATGGCGAGCCCGACAGCGCTGGCCAGCAGGGCGACCAGCACCACCCGGCCGAAGTAGGTCAGCAGGACCCGGCGGCCGCTGGCGCCCAGGGCGCGCATCACGGCCGCCGGATCGGCGCGGCGCTGGGCGAAGTGATGGGCCGCCACGGCAATCGCGGCCCCGGCCAGTAGCACCGCCATCAGCGAAGCGAGCCCGAGGAAGCGCTCGGCGCGCTCGATGGCCGTGCGCAGCTCCGGGTTCGCATCGTCCAGGCCCAGGAGGCGTTCCCCGGCCTCCAGTTCGTCCCCCAGCCAGGCGCGGAAGGCGGCAACCTCCGCACTTGGTCCGGCGGCAAAGAACTCGTAGCGCACCCGGCTGCCGGGGCCGATCAGTCCACTGGCGTCCAGGTCGTCGAAGGCGAGCATCAGGCGCGGCGCGATGTCCAGTAGGTTGCTGCCACGGTCGGGTTCGTGCGCGAGGATGCCGGTGACCTCCAGGTCCAGGTCGCCGACCTCGACCCGGTCGCCCACCTGAAGCCCCAGGGCCTCGAGCAGGGTGGATTCCAGCCAGGCGGTACCGGGTTGCGGCCCGCGTTCGCGCGGTTGTTCCTCGCCGTCCAGTCCCGAGCGGGTGCGGGCCTCGCCCTTCAACGGCCAGCTGGGCTCGACTGCGCGCAGGGCCGCCAGGCGCGACTGGTCGTCCTTGCCGAAGACCACGCTGGGCAACGAGGCGGTGCGCGCCGTGTCCAGCCCGCGGTTCGCGGCTTCGTCGGGCCAGCCCGCCGGCAGCGGGTTGTCACTGACCACCGCAAGATCACCGCCGAGGAGGGCGGTGGCCTGCTGGGCCATCCCGCGATCCACGCGATCGGTAAAGAAGCCGACGGCGGCGACCGCGGCGACCGCGACGACCAGCGCCGCGGCCAGTACCCGCAGTTCGGCGGAGCGCCATTCCCGCCAGGTGCCGCGCAGCAGCGCGCGCAGGGGATTGCGGCCCTGACCCCGGGTATGGATGTGGCTTGCCGTCATGCCAGCACGCCATCCTGAATGGAGATGATGCGGTCGCACTGCGCCGCCAGTTCCGGATCATGGGTCACCAGCACCAGTGCGGTGGCGGGCCCGTCGCCGTCGGGATGCCGGGCCAGGCCGAACAGCAGTTCGATGATGCGGTGACCGGTCTTGCCGTCGAGATTCCCGGTAGGCTCGTCGGCGAACAGGACCGCCGGGTGGTCGACAATGGCGCGGGCAATGGCCACCCGTTGCTGCTCGCCCCCCGAAAGCTGGTGCGGGTAATGCGCGGCGCGTTCGCCAAGGCCCACGCGCTCCAGGGCCTGGCTGGCCCAGCGGTTCAGGGTGGCCTGATCTTCGCCGGCATGGGCCGGGTTCAGCTCCAGCGGCAGCAGGGCGTTCTCCAGGGCCGTCAACGCCGGCAGCAACTGGAAGGACTGGAACACGAACCCGACCCGGCCGGCGCGCAACGCGGCGCGGCCATCCTCGTCCAGTTCGCTGATGGTCCGGCCCAGCAGGCGAACTTCTCCCGCGCTCGGGGCGTCCAGACCTGCAAGGAGCCCGAGCAGGGTGGACTTGCCCGATCCGGAGGCGCCGAGGATCGCGACCGTCTCGCCGGCCTGGACCGCCAGCGATATGCCGCGCAGGATGTCCAGCGGCCCGCTGGGTCCGTTGATCCGCTGTTCGATGTCCCGGGCCTCCAGTACATATGACGAGGATGCATCCATGTTGCGTATTCCGTTGGTCGTGATGGGCTTGATCGCGTTGCTATGGAGTCCCGTTGCGCCCGGGAATTCCCCGGAAGACGAAAATCGCTCCGCCGAGCCGCTGCGAATCCTGGTGTTCGGGGATTCGTTGAGTGCGGCCTATGGCATGCCGGAGTCTGCCGGGTGGCCGGCCCTTCTGGAAGAGCGCCTGGCCGAGCGCGAGCGGGAATGGGTGGTGGAAAACGTCTCCATCAGCGGTGACACGACAGCCGGCGGCCGGGCGCGTCTGCCAGAGGTACTGGAGCGCATGGACCCGGCCCTGGTGATCCTGGCCCTCGGGGGCAATGACGGCCTGCGGGGTCTGGCACCATCGGCCATGCGCGAGAACCTGGAGGTGATGGTGGACGCGATCGACGCCGCCGGGGCCGAGACGCTGCTGCTGGGCATCCGCATCCCGCCCAACTACGGGCGGCGCTACACCGAACGTTTCGAGGCGGTCTTTACCGACCTGGCGGCTGCTCGGGATCTGGCCTTCGAGCCATTCTTTCTCGAGGACGTGCTGCTGGAGGACGGAATGCTGATGGATGACGGCATTCACCCCAGCGAGGCGGCGCAGCCGCACCTGCTGGATGCCGTGTGGCCACGCCTTAAACCCATGGTGGAGGACGCCGAGGCGCGCAAGCCGCCACGCGATGACCACGTGGCCGGGTAAAGCCCGGGGGTTCGCTCAGTCCGCCAGTAGCGCCCGCAACTCCGCCACAACGTTCTCCGGAAGCAGTTGCCGCAGGACGGGATGCAGGTCGCGCTCGACCTCGGACAGAAGGGAAAGGGTGCGGACCTCCGAGTGCCGGCAGAGCGGGTTGCCGTACTGGTTGGCCTGAATGCTGCGCCGGGAGCCCATGCTCATCAGGGCCACGCCGGGCAGCCCGCGCGGGCCTTCGTCGAGGACCTCGACCAGTTCCACCATGCAGCCATCCACTTCGCCCTGGATCCCGATCAGCGGGGCGAGGCGATCGATCATGCGGCTGGACTGTTCGGTCGTCAGCATGGCCATTGGCCTACCTTACGACCGTTGCGGTCGCGGCGCTAGGGGAAACACTGATCAATGTGCACGCTCGCGTTGGCGCCCCAGGTTTTCCGAGACAAGGCGCGATGCGTAGCCGGTAGTGGTTCTACCGGCCTGTTGTTCACTGATTCGCGCCGCAACGCAGGATCGGGGAACCTGGGATGCCCACCCCGAGGGGGCGCAGCCGCTTTCGTGCGCGCACGGCATTGCGGCTCCCTTGTGCAGAATGACTGCAGGGCCGTCACCACGCATTAAACGCACGCAAAAGCGGTCGAGCCCCTGCTTTCCATAGGTTCTCGGGTTGGCGCGCCCCCTTGTTCCCGATCCCGCGTTGCGCCGTCTGGGCAAACCCTCGATCACCCGGACGTTCGCCGCCCGTGCCGATGCCGACAAGTGGGCGAGGGCGATCGAACTCGAGATGGACACCGGGCAGTTTCTGCCGCGCGCGGATGGAGAACGTACGACCGTCACAGCAGTGTTTGAGCGGTACGCTCGGGAGGCACTGCCTCAAAAGGAATCCCGGGGGCAGATATCATCATCCTTTTCTAGGATCACCGAGTGGTGGGGCCTCCACTCCTTGGTAGGCCTCACGCCTGGCCCGGTCGCGCGTATCGGGATCGGAGGCTTCAGACAGTTCCCGGAGACCAAGTGGGCGAGGAGTTGCGGGCTTTTCGGTCGGATCTATCGAATCGCAATGACCGACTGGGGCATCTATGTTCCGCGTGGCGCTCCTGCGGATCGCATATGGTTGCCGCCGACCGGTCGTGGACGAGACCGGCGCGTGCCGGACGCAGAGCTGGACGCGACCCTGGCGGCTACTCGATCTCGAGATCGGACCAGTCTATTGCGCGTAGCCGTCGAGACCGCTGTGCGGCGCGGCGAGCTGACCGCCCTCACGTTGAAGCATTTCGATCTGTGTCGTCGGGTGGTACACCTCCCCGAGTCCAGGAACGGCCAGGCCCGTGACGTTCCTCTTTCAAAGAGAGCGAGGGAGGAGCGGACTGCTATCCCGCGCAGACCGGCAGGGAGGGAATGGGGCCTGACACCTGATGCGGCCTGCCGGTCGTTCGTCCGCACTGTGCAGACGGCGCAGGCGCGTCATGTCGAGAGCGAGGAGGTGGCCGGAGCTTCCTGGTTGCCGATTGGCTGGTCGGCGTGCGCCCGCACGACTTGCGGCACGAGGCGACCTCACGTCTGTTCGAGGGAGGCCTATCGATCGTTGAGGTCTCCGCCATCACTGGGCACGCCGGTCCCGCCTGGCTGTGTCAGTATGCGCATCGTCGCGCGGACGACTTGGTGGCACGGCTCGGAGAGCTACCACGGAGGATGTCGTGTCATGTGAGGTCGCGCCTGATCGTCCGTCTCGGTACGAGTCCTCGGCACAAGCGTGAGTTATCCGTTAGCCGAATCGGGGCGAAATCTGAAGTGAATCACGGTTTGTGCTCTGATACCGCACGAACAGCGTCTGGTTGGACACGGGCGATCATGACATCGGGGCAGTCGTTGCGCGGTTCCGATCGACACGAGAGGTGATGGATGGGGCGATTGACACGATGGACGTTGGTGGCTGCGGTTGGGATGGCCACGATGTCGGCGGGGATGGCCACGGCCGACGAGGTTTCCGAGCTGCGACTGGAGAACCGCTCCAGTGAGGCCCTTCAGGGGACCATTACGGTCCTGCACGGATCGGCGGATTATGAACAACGGCAGTTCAACCTTGCCCCGGGTGCACGCGAAGAGTTCGTCTGGGATGGCTGGTATGGGAACTACGCGTACGAACTGGACGGAGGGCCCCTCAATTCGGTGCTGATGTCATTGCCTGGATACGCTTCCTACTACTCCAGTGAAGTCGAGATCACCTGGTACGACGATCAGGGCGAGCTGAGCCACCGGGTCGAGTGCTCCAACTCTTGCCGGTGGCCATGATCGAGGCCGTTTCGCGGCTGTAGTGCGCGTGCAGGCAAACGTCTGCACGATCGAATGACTCGAATGATACGAGTGTGTGGCCGGTGAAATCCTCGCCGATTCAAGAAGAAAGGCGAGCGGCCGTCTGTTGGGTCCGACAATGAGGAGAAAAGATGAAAAAGCGATTGGCTACGATGATGCTGCTGGGTGGGGTAATGCTCGGCGGGACCGCGAACGCTTCTACGATTTGTGTGTGCGTGGGTATAGGGAGTACCGGAGGTGGCTGTGGTAGCGGCGCCATCGGCGCGAATTTCGGGCAGTATTTTGGCAATGTGAGCAACTCGGATCTGGAGTCTTACTTGCGCAAGCAGCATGCCGAGCGGCTCAGCAGTGGTGCCAGCAGTAGTGAGTATTCGTCCCAAACCGGTTGGTTGTGCACCCGGGAACGACGTTAGGTCTCGGATCTAAACGAACCGCACGTGTTAGGTGACACGCGAGGCTGGCCAGCATGCTGGGTCACAGGTGTGCTGGCCAGCTTGGCGTTTGCAGTGTCCGCATGGGTTGTGATGCCCACGGCCGCTGCTTCTGCAAGTAGTCTCCATGTCCACGAATACGAGCCTGCCCCGTTGTCGGGCAGCGAGTTGGAGTTGGGGCTGGCCGAGGCCATCGCCCTGGCTTTGCGGCGGAATACCCAGCTGCAAAGCGCGTATCTGGATCGGGTGGTGGATCAGTTGAATCTGGCGGTGGCCGAGGCGCAATTTCGGCCCCGGGGTACGATCGTGTTGGGCGCCCAGCATAATCGGGCACCAGGGGACGATGCCGATACTCAGCGTTCAAGCACCCTCTCGCCGTCTCTGGATACCGAACTTCCGACCGGAGGGCGGATCGGTTTCAGCTGGAATCTTGACCAGGACCATGGCCTGGATGAGCCCGCCGACCAAACCTCGCGCAGCTCCCAACTTTCGCTGGACCTGAATCAGCCGTTGCTGCGCGGCGGCGGCCTGGCGGTGGGTCGGGCACCCCTCGAGATTGCCCGCTTGCAGGAAACGGCGAGTGCCCTGGGGCTGGAAGAGACGGTGGTGGCGACCATCGATAGCGTGATTGCGGCGTATCGCGCGCTGTTGCAGGGGCAGCAGCGCCTGGAGATCGCGAAGGGTTCCCTGGAGCGCACCGTTGAACAGCTGGAACGCAATCGTGCGCTGGTGGAGCGCGGCCGCATGGCATCCAACGAACTGGTGCAAACCGAGTCGCGTCTGGCCAATCAGCGCTTCAGTGTCAGCCAGGCGGAAGACGCCGTGGACCAGTCTCGGCTGGAGCTCCTGCGCCTGCTCAACCTGGGGCGTGACACGCGCCTTCGTCTGCGCGACACGGTCGAGCTGGAGGCGCTTGAGAGCCTTCGCGTTCGATCTCCCTCGCTGGAAGCGGCCACATCGATTGCGCGTGACAACCGTCCGGATTATTTGCGCCTGCGGATCGCGCGCGAGATCGAATCGATCGGGCAGATGCTGGCCGAGAATGAACACCTCTGGAGACTCGATCTGAACGCCTCGCTGGATGCCGGGGCGACCGGGCGAAGCGCTCGGCAGGCCACCGGTTCGACGCTGGACGAACGTCCGGGATATGCATTGGGGCTGGAGCTGGAGATCCCGATCCTGGATCCGGAGCGGCCGGTTCGACTGCTTGAATCCCGCATTCGCCTGCGGCAATCGGAAATCCAGTTCTCCGAACGAGAAGTCGAGCTGGAGCTGGAAGTGGAACGTTCCCTGAATGATCTGAACAGTCGCTGGCAACAGTTGGGCTTGGCGCAGCGCTCGCTTGAATTGGCGCGCGAAAGCCTGGAGATCGAGCGTGAGCGGCTGGCGGTGGGACGAACGACGTCGTTCCAGGTCAATGCAACCGAACAAAACCTCCAGCAGGCCGAGCAGAGCTTGTTGGACGCCGTGATTGCGTATCTGAATGCGCAGACTGCGCTGGACCGGGCGCTGGGGACCACGCTGGATAGCTGGGGGCTGTCGCTCCCTGAAGCGGGAGTGATGCCATGAGCGACAGTCCAGTTATGTTGAGTCAGCAGATCCTGGATTCGATGGCGGATGGGGTGCTGGTCGTCGACGCCTCGGGCGCGATCACGACCTTGAATCCTGCCGGGGCGGCGATTCTCGGTTTGCGGGCCGATGAGGCAGAAGGGCGCAGCCTGGCCGAGGTGTTTATCGGAGAAGAGGGCTACGCAGCCTTTGTCGATGCATTGTTCGAGGCGGTCTATTCCGGTGTGATGCAGCCCAACCAGATGGTGTCCATCAGCGTGGGCGGGCACGTGCGTTCGCTGAAGTTGACCACCTCCTATCTGGCGCCCCGGCAAGCCGGGGGTGAACGCGCCGTGCTGGCGGTGTTTACGGATGTGACCGACCTGGAGCAGGCACGCCAGACCGAGCAGAGCCTTTCCGATGAGCTGCGCGGCAAACACAAGGAACTGCAGGACGCGTTCCTGGAAATCGAGGCGAACAGCGAGGCCTTGCAGCAGGCGTACCGCCGTTCCGGCCGTATGCGGCTGATGATGACGGCCGCCGTTGTGGCCGTGTTTGCGGGTGCTGGGTACTGGGCGATCCCGAACGCTGCGTTGCCCGAATTTGCTGCCAGCGATGCCCAGGTCGTCGATGCCACTCAGCCCGGAGCGTTCGAGGTGCAATCGCGTGCGGTGGAAACCACCACGAGCTTTTCCGGGCGGTTTCGTCCGGGCGATGTCATTACGCTGGTCAGTCCTTTCGAGTCCACGGTGGTGGCCCGCCACGTGGAGTATGGCGAGCGGGTGGATGAGGGTGATCTTCTGCTGGCACTCGATTCGACCGAGATCGATATCCGCTATCGGCGTGCACGCAGCGACCTGGCGGATGCCGAGGCGGAGCTTGAGGACCTGGAGGACTGGGAGCAGGGCCGCGAGATGGCCAATTCACGCCGCAGTCTGAGGCAGGCCGAACGCAATTTGAGTAACGATCAGCGCGAACTCGATGATGTCGAGCATCTCTTCGAACGTGGCATCGTTCCCGAGCGCGAGTTGCGAGCGGCCCGGGAGCGAGTGGAAGAATCCCGAGTGCGGGTCGAGGCAGCGCGAGAAGACCTTGCGGAGACCTCGCGTCAGGGCGGTGAACGGGCGATTGCGCGGGCGCGCGTCGAGGTGGAGAACGCGCGCGCGGAGTATGAGCAGGTACGACGCCAGCGTGAGGGGGCCCGCGTATACGCCCCGGTCGATGGCGTCGTTCTGGCGCCCCTCGGCGAGGACCGGGATGACGGCGAGCGGGTAGAGGCTGGGGGGCGTGTGTCCAGTGGTGCCGCCCTGCTGGCGGTGGGCGACCTGTCTTCCCTGGAGATCGAAGGCACCGTTGATGAGCTGGATATCCATGACGTCCAGGCGGGCCAGTCGGCCCGGGTGAACGTGGTGCGAGGCGGGGGTGACCCGATGCCGGCCCGGGTGTCCTATGTGTCTTCGCAAGCGCAGGAGGGGAGCGGACGAGGTCTGCCATCGTTCCGCCTGATCGTGCGTGTTGATGACCTCGACGACCAGGACCTGGACCGGATTCGGGTGGGGATGTCCGCCTCCGTGGATGTGATCACGCAGCAGGATCCGGATGCGGTGGTCGTGCCCCATGCCTATCTGGGCGGGAGCGGATCGGAGCGTTGGGTCCTGCGGCAGACATCCAACGGTTCCGAGCGGGTCGCCGTGGAACTCGGCCGGTCCCGATACGATGGGGTCCAGGTGCGAAGCGGCCTGGAACCCGGAGATCGGCTGTTGCCACCCGGGGGTGAAGGTTGATGTCCGCGGCGCAACCGCTGGTTCGCCTGCAAGACGTCCATCGCTCCTATCGAGTCGGACCCACCGATGTGCACGTCCTGCGCGGAGTTCAACTCGAGATCCACCGGGGTGAGCTGGCCTCGCTAATGGGGGCTTCCGGCTCCGGCAAGTCCACGCTGATGAACATCATCGGGATGCTGGAACGCCCGTCGTCGGGTGATTTCTTTTTCGAGGGTCAGGACGTGCTGCAACTTGCGCCCGATGCCCTGGCGCATTACCGCAATCAGCAGATCGGTTTCGTCTTCCAGACCTTTCACTTGCTGCCGCGACTGACGGCCCTGGATAACGTGGGGCTGCCGCTGCTGTATCAGGACGTGAGCAAGCGGGAGATGCGTCGCCGTGCGCGCGAGATCCTGGGGCGAGTCGGCATGGGTGATCGGATCGATCATCGACCCAACGAGCTCTCCGGCGGCCAGCGCCAGCGGGTCGCGATTGCGCGTGCACTGGTGGGTAACCCTTCCGTGGTGCTGGCGGATGAGCCCACCGGCGCGCTGGATTCGAGTGTGGGCCGCGAGATCATGGATCTGTTCCACGAGCTCAACGGCGAAGGCGTGACCGTGGTGATCATCACCCACGACCCGGCCATCGCACGGGAGTGTCCCCGGCAACTGGTCATCCGGGACGGTGTGGTCGCCGGCCCGGAGCAGGTGCCGGCATGAGGTTGCGGGTGCTCCTGGGCGAGGCGAGCCGCAATATTGTGGCGACCAAGCAGCGCTCCCTGCTGGCGCTACTGGGGATCGTGATCGGCACGGCCTCGGTTATCGCGATGCTGAATGTCGGGTCCATCATGCAAAACGCGGTGCTGGAGCAGTTTCGCGCGATGGGGACCAATGTCATCAACATCCGACAGCGCTACGCCACGGATGAGGACGACCCCGCGCGTAACCAGCTGGACCTTGCGCTGGCTCGGGCGTTGGGACCGGCCCTGCCGCAATTGATTCAAGTCGCGCCATTTGATGCGGCGAGTTCGCAACTGCGAGCGGGCGCTGAGACCCAGAATGTCCGGCTGACGGGGGCGACCGAGGCGTTACAGGGGCTCTTGCGGGTCCGCCTGGCCGCCGGGCGCTGGGTCTCCGAGCTGGATGGGGTGGAGCTCCAGGGTGTGGTCGGTTCCGAGGTGGCATCCAGCTATGCCGCGCAAGCCAACCAGCCACTGGAAGTGGGTGCCCGAGTGGGGCTGGGCGGCTACACCATGACGGTGGCCGGAATCCTGGAGCCGTATCCACGAGGCGGCGGGGTGAGTCCGATTTCCCCGAACCGGACGATCTTTCTGCCGATCGAGGCCTTGCAGCGTTTCGATGCCGATGACCAGCTGGAAGGCATCCTGGCGCGTGTGCATCCACAGGCCGACCATCAGGAACTGGCGCGAATCATCGAGACCTGGGTGGAGGAGCGCGCCCCGGGGTTGCCCGTGGAGGTGAATAGCGCCGAACAGTTACTGGCCAACATGGAGCAGCAAAGCCGCATGTTCACGATCATGCTGGGTGCCATCGGCAGCATTGCGCTCATCGTGGGGGGCGTAGGGATCATGAACATCATGCTGGTATCGGTCACCGAGCGACGCAAGGAGATCGGCATTCGGCTGGCCATCGGGGCCCGCAATGCCGACATCCGTCGCCAATTCCTGGTCGAGGCGGTCATGCTGTGTCTGCTGGGCGGTGTGATTGGGGCCGCGTTGGGAACCGGGGTGGCCATCGCCTTTGCCCATTTCACTGGTAACCCGTTCGTGGCGGCACCCATGGCGGTACTGCTGGGCGTTTCCGTCTCCACGCTGACGGGGATTGCCTTCGGGTATTACCCCGCCCTGCAGGCCTCGCGGCTGGATCCGATCATCGCACTGCGTAGCGAGTAGATCGACCCAGCCGGCGCCAGCCACGATGAAGGCTGGCCAGCAGGACCAGCACGGCCAGGCCGTGAAGGAAGCGGTCGCCATGGCGTTGGTAGAAAGGGCGCTCCGCCATGGTGTGGACCACGATGCTTTGGGTCGTGCTCCGCCAGTGAGGCGTCTCGCTACCTGGCACCACTCGGCCCGTCGCGTCGAAGACAGCGCCGCCTCCGGTGTTGTGCAGCATGACCAACGGACTGCGGTTCTCCAGGCTGCGTGCGCGCGCGATGGCCCGGTGCGCATCCGCGGCGCGCGGCGAACCGAACCAGGCGTGATTGCTGATGTTCACGATGATCCCCGCTTGCCCCGACAGGTTCTCGCGCACGAGGTTGGCGAACAGACTCTCGAAACAGATCGTCGGGGCCAGGTGCACCCCGTCGGGCCCGGTCAGGGACTGTTCCGCGTGTCCCGGGCTGAAGCGTGAGGCATGCGGCAGGCGCTCGCGTAGCCAGGGTAGTTGCGCTTCCAACGGCAGGTATTCGCCGAATGGCACGAGCTTGCGTTTGCGGTAGGTCCCGGACAGGCCGGCCCCGGGCTCGAACAGCAGGGCGACGTTGTGAGTGCCATGGCCCGGGTCATCCCGGTGCTCGGTCCCGTTGACCAGGATGGGTACCCCGATCTCGTCGGCCAGGGCGGCCAGGGCGCGATGCCCCCAGGATTGCGGAGCCGCCTGAAGGGTCATGGCCGCCTCGGGCCAGATCACCAGATCCAGATCCGGGTCGGTCTTGTGCAGGTCTCGAGTCTGCGCAATGGCGGTATCGATGTCGTTGTTACGATCGGCCATCGGCATGTCGTCGCGCCGCACATGTACGGGGATATTGGGCTGTACCAGGCCCAACCGGGTGCTGTGTTCCGGAGCGGCCCGTTCCAGTGCATCCAGGCGCAGGCTCCCGTAGGCCAGCAGGGTCACCACCAGCAAACCGAGCAGTACGGGCGCGACTGGGGTGAACGTGTGGCGACTCACCGCGATCAGCATGCCGGCGGCGAGAAAGCCGATCGAGGTCGAGAAAAAGAGCAGCAGGGGCATGCCGCCCACATCGACGACTTGTGCCAGCAGGGGGTGGGCGAGCAGGGCGTAGGCAAAATGTCCGGGAACGACTTGCGGCGAGAAGGACAGGGCCACCGTCAGCAGTCCCGCTGCGAGCAGGGCCTCAGCGGGACGTTCCAGGCGCAGCGCAAGTGCGGCGACGGCACCGGAGAACAGCGCGTAGGGTCCTGCGTGCAGGACCGCCAGCCCCAGCACCATCAGGCTGCCAAGTATCCACGGGAAGCCGAGCCAGGCTTCGGTTCCGGATACGACCCATCCGAGCGATGGCAGCCAGTAGCCCAGGCCCGCCAGAAGGCTGGCCGCAGCGGATGCGCCGAGGGTCAGGCCCTGCAAGGCGAGCCCCAGAAGGGCAATGGATATCAGGACGAAGGCCCCGGGCAGGGGGCCCTCCGGGAAACTCAGGTGAAAGAGAACCGCGGAACCTGCCAGCAGGCCCGCACGCGCGAGCGCGGACAGGGCGGACCGCTGGATCACCAGTGCCGCAACGGTGGGTGTGCCGGAGCTGCTTGGTGGATTAGCGGATGCCGAGGCGGTTCGGACAGCCGCCCCCGCTGTAGTTGATCTCGGTGATCTCGACCTGACCGGAGACTACGTGAACCTCGGAACGGTGGCTGAAATCCAGCCGCTTGCTCTCGCCTTCGCGCCACTGTCCCCGGTCACGGGCTTCGAGTGTGAGACTTTCCATGCGCGAGTCTTGGTCCAGCACCATGGCGTATCCCTGCAGGGTGCTGTCGGCAAGCCCGCGGAATCCGATGCATCCGGTGGCGAAGCTTTGCGTGGCGAGCTGTACGCTGTCGCCGCTGCGCAGGACGTCCCCTTCATTGGCGGAGCTGCCACCCCCTGAGGCGACCGCAGAGGAGAGGGTCACCGAGGCGAGCGAAAGCACGACCGCAGTGGTGAACAGGCGAGAAATTGGATTCATTGCGGATACCGGGGGTTGGGGTGGGGGTGCGGGTTTGCCCTGCCGTGGCCATCAGCCGACGCGCAGTCCGAGGCGATCGGGGCAGCCCCCGCCGCTACGGTTGATCTCGGTGATCTCCACGGAGCCAGAGAGCACCATGATTGCCGAGTTACGGAAGTCGAACCGTTTCGTCTCGCCTTCGCGCCAGCGCTCCCGACCGCGTTCCTTGGTCGAATGGCCTCCACGGTAGGACTCGATGATCTGATATCCCTGCACCTCGCTGTCGCTCAGGCCCCGCAGTTCCATGCAGCCGGTGGAGCCGATCAGGGCCTCTATGCGGGTCTGGTCCCCTGCGCGCAGCTCGTCACCTACATGGGCGCTGCTGGTGCTCGAGGCCAGGCTGGATCCCGAGGTGGCCACCAGGGCCGATGTCACGCTCAGCAACAGGGCGCGTCGTATCGGTTGAGGGATCATTGGGACGTGGCCTCCGTGCTTGTTCGCCGTTGAATGCGGGCCAGCCTAGCATGGGCAGTGCCGACACCTTTATATGGCGTGAGTCCAGCGTAAGGTGAGGCTTTTTGGGCGGGAATGAAGCCTCCGTATCAACGCCGGATGACCGGGCCACGATGCGGATCTCAATCGATGTACGCGGAGGTGTCGGTTGTCCTGGATGGGATCGCCAGATCCCAGCGTTCGAGCACGATGCCCATCGCGCGATCCAGGTCGGTCTGGGCGTTCTGGTAGTTGATGGCGGCATCCAGCAACGACTGCTCCGCCTCCCGGAGCTCGCGCTCCACGCTTTCCACCTCGAACCCAGAGGAACGCCCGACTGCGAGCTTTTCCTGCTCGATCGCCACAGCCTGTTGTGCCAGATCCAGCGCTTGTTCGGCCAGATGGAGTTGATCCCGCCGGCGCTCCAGCGCACCAAGGGCGCGTTCGACCTCAATGCGGATGGATGTTCGGAGTTCCTGGGTCCGCAGGCGCGCCTGACGCTGCTCCACCCGTGCCGCGCCAAGGCGTTGTTGACGCGTGTGCCGATCTCCCCAGGGGATGCTGAGGCGCAGACCCAGGGAGTGGCCAGGAGACTCTTCGAAGCCGCGCTCGATGGCACGAGTGGTGGACGGACTATCGCCCCGCAGTTCGACCGAGGCGGTCACATCCAGTTGCCAACGGTTAGCGTCCTCGGCCAGCGTTCGATCGAGAGCGGTCAGCCGTTGCGTGACCAGCGATTGGCGAAATTCCGGACTCCGATCCAGTGCCGTATCCATCGCGTGTTCGAGGGGGGGTGTATCGGCGAGGAGTCCGTCAATGTCGCGGACATCAATCGTGTCCCGCGGCTCGAGCTTCACCCCGGGTTCCAGCCCAATCAGTCGAATCAGATCGAGCTCGGCCTGATCCCGGCGCTCCAGGGTCTGCGCCTGCTGTAGCTCTTGACGCGCAAGGCTCTCGCGCGCCGGGGCCAGATCCGCGGCCGCGAGCCGACCGCGTTCCACCAGCTCCGTCCGGTTTTCCAGCTCTTGGCGACTTCTTTCCAGTGCCAGCCCGGCGAGTTCGACCCGCTGGTTTTCCAGGATCAGGTTGCGGTAGGCCTGAATCAACTGGGCGAGGGTGCTGATGACCTGTGACTCCAGGGCCAGTACATTCTGTTCCTCGTTCAGGTGCGCCCGTTCCACCGGCGCCCGGCCAATCTCCAACCCCCCACCGCGCAATAGCGGTTGCGTGATCTCCAGCGTGACTGCGGAGGCGCTGTCTGGCGGAGTGTCGGGCGCGTCGGATTCGAGTATCCGTTCGATCCGCCAGTTCAGGCCCGCCTGCGCGCCGGTGGGAAGCGCGAGGCTGGCACTGGGGTTGATGCTTGCGGTGCGCGTCCGCACGCCGTTGGCGCCCGCTGTGCGCTGCTCGCGAGCCTGAAGCGTCACGGCGCTCCGGGGGTGAAAGGCCTGGTTGGCCAGATCCAGATTGGCCCGGTCGACCACACGGCCCAGGTACGCGCCGCGCAGCGACGGATTGCGGGCAAGCGCGACCTGCAAGGTCTCGCGCAACGTCAGGCGCAGGGGCGCGCTCCCGGCTCGCATGCGCGATTCAATTGCGGAGTCGGCCGCCGCGACCACGCGGTCCGGGTCGCCAGGGTTTCCCGGGTCAGCCGCAGCGGGCGTCACCAGGACCAGGAGGCAGCTGAAGAGGGCAGGATGTTTGAACAAACGCATGGCTGGCGGGAGGGGAGCGCAATCTCGATCAGCGGGTGAGTTTCCGGCGACCGCCTGCAAACCTGCGCGCCATCCCATTCAGGCAGTATCCCAAGCCAACCCTTATGCAGTAAAGCTGAGGCTCGGCTGGCCGCAGGGGGGGCGGCATCGAACATCATCGATCTCTTCCGGGCCTGGTCCCGCCATGGGCCTTCCGGATGACCGGCGATGGCTCAACAACCGACTTGATGCCTCCTGTCGTCGGATAAGGTCTGACCCCGGGTCCGCGCCGGTTCGTCGCCGAGGCTGGGGCCTACCACTGTAGGAGGCCAGCCCCCTGGCCGATCGGGGGTGTCCAGCGCCCAATCGCTCAGAGGGCTAAGCCCCTCCGATAGAAAGCGGCTGTGGCGGCAGGTGAACAAGACGGGGTCCTCTTTCTCTCTCTTCTCGGACGATGTCGAGCAGATCCTGGCGGCCACCCGCGACTGTCTGCGCCGTACTCCGCTGGATCGCCCCATGCGCTTGCTGGGGGTGCGGATCGGCCAGCGGGCCCTGGACGCGCGCGGCAGGGGGCGATGGAGGAGTGGCAGCAGGCGGCCCTTCCGTTCTAGTGGGCCCCGGTCTGCATCATCATCTGCCGTTGGCGGCGGTCGCTGACGGCGGCCACGCCGCCTGGTGACAGACGCTGGTCCACGTAGTCGGCGAGCATCCACATCATCCGTTCGACCCGGTGGGTGCGTTGTAGCACCTGGTCCAGGGCGCCGCCGGGCGCTGGATCGGCCTTGAGATACCGGGCACGGAGGTCGTCGAAACGTGCCCGTTGGTTGCGCGAGAGTTCCTGCAACCATTCGAAGTCTTCCCGTTCGCCGCTTTCCACCGCCATGCTAACGGTGTCCAGCAGGCTGCGCAGGCCCTCGGATACTCGGGTCTCCAGTTCGCCGGCCTCTTCCGCATCTGGTAGAGCGTCGGCGATCGGCATACGCAGGTGGTCATAGAGTTGCTGCTCCAGCGCGCGCAGGGTCTCGAACCGGGCGCGCAGGTTTTGATAGCGCATGACCGTGGACTCGAACAGCGGTTCTCCGGCCAGAGCGGTGAACTCTGCCTGCCAGGGCTCCAGGGTATAGCCGAAGTCCTTGTGCAGGGATTCCAGGCGTCCCGGGCCGACACCGCGGGCACGGCCGGTCTCGCTTTCTTCCAGGTAGGTCGACAGGCGCTGCCACAGGGCGGGTTCCGCCGCTTCCAGGGCATCCAGACGACGTTCCGGCAGGGTATGCGGGTCGCCCATCTGTAATGGGTTCACCCAGTCGGACCACAACACCAGGAGCCGCGCCACGAACAGGCTCACGATGACGCCGTTGGTGACCATCAGGATGTAGAACATCGAGAGTTCCACAGGCGGCCAGAGGAGCAGGAGCGAGTAAGCAATGCCGCCGACGATCGCGATCTCGGCGAAGGAGTCGCGCTTGAGCATGTCGATGTTGAAGTCCGAGCGAACCACGTCGCGCATAATCACGCCGAAGGATGCTGTGACCACGGCCATCACCGGGCCCCAGAGCCAGAGCGGGCTGGCATGGGCTTCGACGGCCACGCCGACGCCGATCACGGTGAACGCGGCCACCGCCCAGGCATCCAGGCCGTGCTGCACATTGCCGACCATGCGCCCGCCGAGGCCCGCGCGCTGACGCGCCAACAGGCGCTGTGCGGGGGCGAGATGCACGAGCCAGTGGTCATGCAGCTTGTAGAGTGCGAAGCCGCCCAGCACCACCGCCAGTGGCAGTAACAGGAATTCGGGCGTCTCGAAGATGAAGATCGGATCGCGTCCCAGCAGCAGGTCACGCAGCACACCGCCACCGATGGCGGGAAGCGTGGCCAGTATCAGGGCGCCGAACAGGTTGTAGCGCTCGCGGCGCGCCAGCATCACGCCGGAGGCGGAGAAGGCGAGGATGCCCATCAGCGTCAGTACGTTGAACCAGCCCTCGCTGGTGGTCATGGCCAGAAACGCGGGTAGCAGGTGTTCGACTTCGAGGTTGGCGATCCGGCGGCTGTCCCCCAGAGCCTTCAGCTCGGCATCGAAGGCCTCGACGAATTCGCGTGGAACGGTCGCGCGGCTGAACATCACCCGCACGCCTACCGAGCCGAGATCGAGGCGGGCGCGGCGGATCTCGTGGGTCTGTCCGTTTTGTGCCAGGAACAGGTCGAGGATCACCGGGTCGGCGATAAACCCGTCGATACGGCCCTCCAACAGGGCGGCTACGTTCGCCGCATCGCTGTCAGTCTCCAGGATTTGGGCGGCATCGCCTGGGTCCCGCACGAGGCGCGCGACCTCGGGGTCGGCGAAGGCGTAACCCCGTGTGATGCCCAGGCGAAACGCGCCGGCCTCCACCGCCTCCAGGAACGCCTCGCGGCTGGCCAGGCGCATGTCGCCGTCATTACGCAGGTAGAGCGCGTTGCGTTCCTCGCGATAGGGCCGCGAGTAGTGGACGTAACTCAGACGCGCGGGTTCATAGTACGTCCCGACGACCAGATCGAGGGTGCCTTGCTTCAGCCCCGCCAGTTGGTCGGACCAAGGCATGGGACCATAGCGTACGGTGTGGCCCGTGGCCTCGGCCGCCTCGCGGGCGACACGCAGATCCAGCCCCGTCGCGGCTCCGGATACGCCATCCGGATCGGCATATTGGTACGGGGGCCGCTCGAACCAGCCGGAACGCAGCGTGTCCGGCGGGCCCTCGGTTGCGACCGGAAGCGGCGCGGCGAGGGGGTCGATCGGGTCGGCAGCGGCCACGGGAACCGTTACCAGTCCGGCCACCATCCACAACACGACGTACAGATCCTGCACCCGTCTCCGGATGCGCGAGGCCGGCCTGACCGGTATGCTGTCCGCCGTTTTCATCCATCCTCCCGGTGGTCTTTAGCCGATGCCGAGTTCGTCCATGCGACTTCCATCACCGGGTCTTCCCTGGAACCCGACCCGTTGGGTCCGCCGCTTGCTGGCCCTGAGCCTGGTCCTGGCGGCGGGCTCGGCATTCGCGGAACCCTTGCGTGTACAGCCGCACTGGGTCCCGCAGTCGCAGTTTGCCGGTTTTTATGTCGCCGCCGACCAGGGCTGGTACCGCGATGCCGGTTTGGACGTGGACATCCTTCCACATGGCCCGGACTATCCGGCATCCGAGGCGCTGGCTCGCGGCGAGGCCGATATCGCCCTGTTGTATCTGGTGCAGGCGCTGGAGCTTCGCGACGCGGGTGTGGAGGTCGTCAACGTAGCACAACTGCTGCACGACTCGTCGCTGGTGATCGTGTCCTTGGCCGATCGCGACATCCTCGCGCCCGAGGATCTCGATGGACGCCGTGTGGCCCGCTGGCAGAGCTTTCGCATGCAACCCGAAGCGCTGTTTCGCGCCTACGGCGTGGAGCCGGAGGTTATCGATCAGGGATCGGGTGTAAATGCCCTTCGCTCGGGTGCGGTCGATGCGGCCATGGCCACTCGGTTCAACGAAATGGTGGAGCTCTATCTATCGGGGTTCGAGCCGGAGGAGCTTTCCACGATCGGGCTGGAGGAACACGGCACTGGCCTGGCCGAGGACGGGATTTATGTTCTCGAATCCACGCTCGAGGAGCGCCCCGAAGCCGTGAAGGCCTTCGTGGCTGCGTCGCTACGCGGTTGGCAGCACGCCTTCGAGCATCCGGAGCAGGCGGTGGATGCGGTTATGGAGCGGGTCCAGCAGCACGGTGAGCCCACGAACCGCGCCCACCAGAGCTTAATGCTCAAGGTGCTTCGCGCGCTTTACTTCGACTCGGACGGCCGCCTGCCGGCCCCGGTACTCGACCCCAATGACTATCTAATGGCCCACAACTTGATGAATAACCTGGTCAGCCTCGAGCGTGCACCTGCCGACTACGACACCTTCCACCGCCCGGTGATTGATGCACGCCCCGAGTAAGAGCCTGGCGGTACGTCTGGCGCTGGTCACCGTGGTGACGGTGGCGACCATCTTCTTCACGACGTCGGGGCTGCTGTACTACATGGTCCGCGACATCATGCTGGACCATGCGGAGCACCAGGCCCGCGAGCTGACCCGCGCCACGGCCGGGCGCATCGAGGCCTCACTCAACGAAGTCGCGGGCTCGGGGCGGACCCTGGCCGCCTCGTTGACTCAGGGCGGGCATGACCCCGAGGCCGTGCGGCCTCTATTGGAGTCGATTACGACCCATACGGCGGCCGCCCAGGGTGCCGCGATCACCTGGGAGCCGGAAGCGGCAATCCCCGGACAGCGATACCACGGGCCCTTCGTGTATGAGGGAACCGATGGGGAATTGGAGTACATGAACCTCGGTGGGGACGACTTCGACTATTTCACCCGCGACTGGTATCAGATCCCCGCGCTCACCGGCGAAGCATTCTGGGCGGATCCGTTTGCATCGGCGGCCGATCCCGATCGCCTGATCACCACCTTCTCCACGCCCTTTTTGATGGCCAATGGCGTGGCGGACGGCACGGAGGAACTCGGGGGAATCGTGACCCTCGACGTCGAGTTGCGACGTCTGACCGAGACCGTCGATGCGGTTGAGGTGCTGGACAGTGGCTTCGGCTTTTTATTGAGCGGGCAGACGCGCTTTATCTCCTGGCCGAACAGCGACTGGATTATGCGCGAGAGCCTGTTCAGTCTGGCCGAGACGCTGGATGAACCGGAACTGCGCGAACTCGGGCGCATGCTGCAGCGTGAGGAGGAGGGGTTCAGCCGGTTGCCGGAGGCGCTGCTGGACGAACCTGCGCGGCTCTACCACGTCCGCCTCCCGGATCCTGATTGGGTGGTGGGGGTGGTCATCCCGGAGCGGGAACTGTTCGGCGATGTGCTGCGGGTGATGCACCTGGTGCTGATCATCGGAAGTGTCGGGTTCCTGATCCTTCTGGGGGCCATTATCGCGATCTCCCGGGGTATCACGCGCCCCCTGAAGGGGCTGGTTACCAGTGCCGGCGAGATCGCCCGGGGCAATCTCGATCAGCCGATGCCCCCCATTCGCTCTCAGGACGAGATTGGTGAACTCGCTCGATCCTTCAATGATATGCGCCTGTCCCTGAAGGACTACATCAACGACCTGACCGCAACCACAGCGGCCAAGGAGCGGATCGAGTCCGAACTGAAGATCGCCCGCAATATTCAGATGAGCTTTCTGCCGCGGCGGCTGGAGCTCTCTCGGATGCAGGCGGATGTCGATCTGCATGCGGATCTGCTCCCGGCACGACAGGTTGGGGGCGATCTCTATGACTTCTTTACGATGCAGGGCGACCGCCGCTTGTTCTTTGCCGTAGGTGACGTCTCCGATAAGGGCGTCCCGGCCGCACTGTTCATGGCCGTCACCAAGACCCTGGTCAAGGGCATTGCGGAACAGGAGCCCGATCCCGGGCGCATCCTCGAACGGGTCAACAACGAGCTGTGCCTGAACAACGACAGCGGGATGTTCGTGACCTATCTGTGCGGGATTCTCGACCTGGACAGCGGGGAGCTGGTGATGGCGAATGCGGGCCACAACCCGCCGTTGATCCGGCGGGTGGATGGCACCGCAGAGTGGTTGAAGCTGGCACCTGGACTGGTACTCGGGGCGATGGAAGATATGCCGTACGCGACGGAGCATCTGCATCTGGCGCCGGGCGAAGAGCTGCTGCTGTACACCGACGGCGTGACCGAGGCGGCGAATCCAGCGCAGGACCTGTTCGGCGAGGACCGCCTGATCCGCCTGTACGGCGAGCTCAAGGGCCGAGCGGTTGGGGAGCAGACTGCGGCCGTCATGAAGGCGGTAGAAGCGTTTGCCGGCGAGGCCGATCAGGCGGACGACGTCACCGTGCTGGCACTGCACTTTGTCGGGCCGGCGGGCGGACGCACCTGAGGCCCGGACACTGGAATCGGTACCGGGCTTCAGTCCTCACCGCGGGCGCGTGCCACGGCCACCGCCCGATCATCGCAGACGTCCAGGATCGACAGGAAGCCGCTGATCTCGAAGACCTCCCGGATCGGCTCATGAATCTCGCACAGCACCAGCTGACCATTCAGCTGCCGAACCTTCTTCGCCGCCATGAGCATGACCCGCAGCCCGGCACTGGAGATATATTCCAGGTCGGCAAACCGGATCACCAGGGTGGGCGAATCGTCCAGAAGGGCGAGCAGTTCCGCCTCGAAAGCCGGCGACGTATTACTGTCCAGGCGCCCCTCGGGGCTCACCACGCATACGCCGTCCACCGTCTCTTTATTCAATTCCATTACGTAATCGGGCCTTGTTGTTCAGTTCGTGGTCACTTGCGCTTGAGACGTCGCAGTCGAAGGCGATTCACTCCGTCGGCACTGTCGTACTGAATGTCGTCCATGAGCGTTCGGATGAAATGCAGCCCCAAGCCTCCGATCGCGCGGTCCTCGACGCCTCCCTCCAGGGAAACCCCCGGTGCGTCCTCCAGCGGATGAAAGGAGTGGCCGTCATCAGTCACCACGACCGTCAGGCCTTCGGTGTCCGCCTCGAGTTCCACACCAATCCGGTGCTCGCCGCCGTCATCGAAGGCGTAGGACACGAGATTGGTAATCCATTCATCGAGCGCGAGATTCACGGTGTTGGCTTCCATGCCGGCGCGCTCGCAGAACGCCTCGACTTCACCCGCGAGTCGAGGGATCTCCGTCAGTTCGTTACCAATATCGAGACTGCACCGCACGCCGTCACTGGCCTCCGCTCGCTCGCATTCGTACCCAAAAGATCGCCGGAGCCCGCGTAGCCTTCTCGGACGCGGCGCGTACCTTTACAGACGCAGGGTATAACACTCGGGTCGCCGACACATGCGCCAGCGCCGCCCGGCTCAGCTCCGGGTCCAGGAACTCGCGCGCCACGATCGGCAGATCATCCAGCGACAACATGGTTGCTTCCCGAACCTGGCCCACCATCGCTTCCTGCTCGGGTGTCGGGCGCGTGGGCAGCCGTTGTCGGCGATGCGAGCGGTCTTCCACGCCCCCGGCGGTAGCGCCACTTGCGTACGGTCATGCGGGTAATGCCCTAACGCCGGGCCAGCTCGCGATCGCTCACGCCCGGCGCCGCTTCCTGCAGCTCCCGCCGGATCCGGGGGTAGTGCGCGCGTTCGGATGGATCGTGCTCACCATGCTATCCCTCCTTCCTGGGGGCGTCGCCCACGGTGCTCAGCCACTCCCGACCACGAAATAGAGGCGCTTTCTCGTGCGGTCACAACCACCCGTTTACCTAGGGAAACACTGATTAATGTGCACGCTCGCGCTCGAGTCGCTTTTGCGTGCGAACAAGGCGCGGTGACTGCCGTGCAGTCATTCTGCACAAGGGAACCGCAACGCCGTGCGCGCCCAAAAGCGGCCGAGCCCCTGCTTTCAATGATTTGTGGGGTTGGCACCCCAGGTTCCCCGATCCTGCGTTGCGGCCCTTGCCGGTAGAACCACTACCGGCTACGCACCGCGCCTTGTCTCGGAAAACCTGGGGTACCAACGCGAGCGGGCACATTAATCAGTGTTTCCCTAGCACGAATGGGAAGTTGGAGGATTGTAGCGGATCGGTCCTGCCGCGCTCATACCACAATGATGAGTCCAGATCATGCAAATTTCTGCGGATTGGCCCAATGGGGTGGGTTCAATAAGTATAGGAAATAGCGGGAAAAAGTGGTGTCCCCGGCAGGATTCGAACCTGCGACCTGCCCCTTAGGAGGGGGCTGCTCTGTCCAGCTGAGCTACGGAGACCTGGCAACCTGTCGGACTGGGCTTCGCGATCCCGCCACGCTCGTGACGATCACCCTAACCCGACTTACGCCTGGCGCGAGAGTATAAGCGCCGGGTAGGTAGAGGCCCAAACGCACTTACTCGTCCGGGCCGTATTCCGGCTCCAGCCGGTGATGGGCCCAGGCGAGGAAGTCGTCCAGATTGGCGCGGTCTTCACCCGGGGCCTCGGGGCCCGCCAGGTGGCGGTAGATCACCTGCGCCCCGTCGCGCCGGAGCACGCGGCGAACCGCCCAGTCGGCGTCTGTTCCGCCGTTGCTGAAGCAGGCCCCGGGCTGGATGGCCTCTGGGGTGATCGGGTCGGGGTGCTGGTGATGGCGGCGGGCCAGCAGGTACAGGCGTGCCAGATCGTCCTCGGTCAGATCCAGATACAGGTTCATCTCGCGCATGGCGTGCTCGAGATCCTCGCGGCCGAGACCGGCCCGCTCCAGGGCCGCCAGCGGGCTTTGTTCCGGGCTTTCGGGGGACGGGGTCAGGCTCGCGGGATAGCGGCGCCAGGGGAACGGGTAGTTGATGATGACGGCCACCATCAGCATGACCCCGACACTGGTCAGCACAGGGTGCAGCAGGAACCACGGTCCCAGGGCCGTGACCGAGTCGCCGCCCACGACCGCATAGAGCGCCGTGGCGCCGCCAGGGGGATGCAGGCAGCGCAGGTAGTGCATCAGCCAGATGGCGAGGCCCACGGCGACGGCGGCGGCCAGCAGGGGGTGGGGCAGCAGGTCGCGTACAAGTATCCCTACGATGGCGGCAACGCCATGGCCACCGAGCACGTTCCAGGGTTGCGAGAGGGCGGCATGCGGCGCGGCGAACAGCAGTACGGCGGTGGCGCCGAGGGAGGCGAGGATCAGACCGTTGATGCCGTTGTCGGTTACCGAGGCGGCGACCTCCAGTGACAGATAAAGGCCGATCATCCCTCCCATCAGGGCAATGAGCTTGTCCCAGTGATTGGTGGTGTCGAGGAAGTCGCCCAGCAGGGACCCGCGTCCGGTACGCACACCAGCCTCCTTAAAGTGCAAGTGTTGCGCATCTTCTATGGGGGTCGCGCGGGCGTCAAGTGGCCCTGGGGGCTCGCGGAATGCGGGTGGGGCGTCGGGTATCAGTTCGCTTCGGCCTCCAGGATCAGTGACACGCGACGATTCTCGGCGCGCCCACCCGGTGTCTCGTTGCCGGCCACCGGCAGCGTGTCGGCGCGCCCGACCGCGCGCAGCCGCGAGGGCTCCAGGCCCTGCGCGACCAGGTGCCGCACGACGCTGCTGGCGCGGGCCGCGGACAGTTCCCAGTTGGAGGGGAAGCGCTCGGTCGCGATGGGGACGTTGTCGGTGTGCCCCTCTACGGTGATGAGGCCCGGGTGGTCCGCCAGGATGGTCAGCAGTCCTTCCAGGAGCGTTGCGCCGTCCGAGCGCAGATCGGCCTGGGCGGTGGCGAACAGGATCTCGTCGCGGATGCGCAGTTCCAGACGGCCGGGTTGCTCGACGATATCGACCCCCTCCGGGGCCCGATCCCGCAGTTGATCGGCATCGGCGCCGGTTCGGGTTGTTTCGGCGGACGTTTCGGGAGTCGCCGGGTCCTCGGCGGTGCCGTCGTCGAGGTCGGCAAGACCGAGCAGCGTGGGGTGGGCCAGGGGCTCGACCAGCGCGCTGCGGTCGGGATGCGCCAGCGCGACGGGGCTGGCGGACACCGCGCGGGGATCGTCGTCGCGCGGGTCCATGAAGGTCAGCAGGATCACGAAGACGACGATGACCAGGGTCAGCACGTCGAGGTAGGTGAGGATCCAGGCGTGTTCGTCGTCGCGCTGGCGTTCGCCGGGGTAGGAGGCGAGAAATGCCTGTTCCGGGCGGGTCGCCGCGTGGGCGTCCATTTCGGCCTGCAGCGCGGCGCGCTCCGAGGTGGAGTAGGCGGGGCCGGGCATGGTTCAGCGACGCTCGTTCGACGGGTCCGGTTCCCGTGAGTCCGCGGCGGGTTCTTCGTCACCGTTGGTGGGGGCGGCCTGGCGGATTTCGTCGCTGTGGTTCTCCATGAACGAGCGCAGGGTCTCGCGGATGTATCCGGGCGAACGGCCCTTGCGCATGAGCATGATGCCTTCCAGCACCATGGTCATGAGGACCACGCGTTCCTCGGTCCGTCGCTCCAGCTTGATGGCGATGGGGCGAAACACCAGGTTGGCCAGGAGGATGCCGTAGAAGGTGGTGATCAGCGCGATGCCGAGGTTGACCGCGATCACGGTAAAATCGTCGCTCTCGGTCGTCAGGAGCAGGTTGATCAGCCCGATCAGGGTGCCGAGCATGCCAAAGGCCGGGGCATAGGTGGCCATGGTCCGGAACATCTGGGCGTCGGCCTGTTCGCGGGCGCGCAGGCGGGCCATGCGCCAGTTCAGCAGGTCGGAGACGTCGTCCATCGGGGTGTCGTCGATGACCAGCTGGATGCCGGTGCGCAGGAATGGGTTGCGGATCTGGTCCAGGCGGTCCTGGATGCGCTGCAGGTTCTGGGAGAACCAGTAGCGCGAGACCTGCACGATCTCCTCGAGGTCCTGGCTGGCGTCGTAGCGTTCCTCGCGGATCGCGTTGGCCCCGGCGCGGAAGACGCGCATGACCTCGTGGAAGGGGTAGCTCATCAGGGTGGCCGCGATGGTGCCGCCCACCACGATCCCCAGTCCCGGCAGGTTCAGGAAGGCGTCGAGGTCCTGGGAGGAGAACGCGATGACACTGCCGAACACCAGCAGGCTGCCGAGGATGCCGAGCAGGGTGGAGAGATTCATGCGAGGTTCCGAGGATGGCCTGGCGCAAGGATAAAGCACGGCGGCGGTTGCCGTCTGCGCCCGAGAATCCTCTCGCGGGGGACCCGTCCGCCGCGTACACTCGGCCGGGTAAACCGCAAAGGAGCTTTGCACGATGGATACGAAGTGGGTGGTGCTGGCGATTCTGGTCCTGCTGGTGGTCTGGGGGGTATGGACGTACAACCGGCTGGTCACGTCGCGCAACCGGTACAAGAACGCGTTTGCCCAGATCGATGTGCAGCTGACCCGGCGCTACGACCTGATCCCCAATCTGGTGAAGGTCGCCGAGCGCTACATGAGCCACGAGCGGGATACCCTGGAGGCGGTCATCCAGGCCCGGAATCAGGCCCAGCAGAGCCTGCAGGAGGTGGCCGGCGACCCGACCAACGCGGAGGCCGTGCGCAAGCTGTCCAGTTCGGAGCAGGGGCTGTCCGGCGCCCTCGGGCGGCTGTTTGCGCTGTCGGAGGCCTATCCGGATCTGAAGGCCAACCAGAACATGATGCAGCTGTCGGAGGAGCTCACCAGTACCGAGAACCGGGTCGCCTATGCCCGTCAGGCCTTCAATGACGCGGTCATGCAGTACAACATCCTGCGCGAGATGTTCCCGAACAGCCTGATTGCCAACAATCTGGGCTTCCGTCCGGCGCAGCTTCTGGAGATCGAGGATCCGCAGAAGCGCGAGGCGGTGCAGGTGAACTTCTCCTGATGGCCCGGGCGATATGAACTTCTTCGAGCATCAGGACCGGGCCCAGCGACGCACCCGCTGGTTGCTGTTCCTGTTCGGACTGGCGGTGCTGGCGATTGTGCTGGTGATGAACGCCATTGTGCTCGTGCTTTTCGGGCAGGCCGAGCCGGTGGCGGCGGGGGAACCCTGGCTGACCCGGGAATTTCTGGCGCGCAACGTCGAGGTGATGGTCTGGACCAGCGTGCTGACGATCGGGCTGATCGGGGTCGGCAGCCTCTATCGCACCCTGGGGCTGCGCGATGGCGGCGGGGCCGTGGCCCGCGAGCTGGGTGGCACCCGGGTGGACGGCGATACCCGCGACCCGTTGCGGCGGCGCCTGATGAATGTGGTCGAGGAGATCGCGATCGCCTCCGGCGTGCCCGTGCCGGAGGTCTATGTGCTGGAGCAGGAGGCCGGTATCAACGCGTTTGCCGCGGGGTACTCGCCGGACGACGCGGCCATTGCCGTCACGCGCGGGGCCCTGGAACAGCTGGATCGCGACGAACTGCAGGGGGTGGTGGCGCACGAGTTCGGGCATGTCCTGAACGGCGATATGCGCCTGAATATCCGCCTGATGGGGATGTTGTTCGGGATCCTGGTGATGGCGCTCATCGGGCAGCGCGTGCTGCTGGCCATGCGCCTGTCGCGCAACAACCGCAACGCCGGGGGCATTGTTGCGGCGGGTCTGGCGTTGATGGTGGTGGGCTATATCGGGCTGTTTTTCGGGCGCTGGATTCGCGCCTCGGTCTCGCGCCAGCGGGAGTACCTGGCCGATGCCTCGGCGGTGCAGTTCACGCGTCAGCCGTCCGGCATTGCCGGTGCCCTGAAGAAGATCGGGGCCGGACACACTGCGTTGCGCGCCGATACCGAGGAGGTGGGGCACATGCTGTTCGCCTCCGGCGCCCTGGGCCAGATGTTCGCGACCCATCCGCCGCTGGTGCGGCGCATCCAGGCCATCGAGCCCGGGTTCCAGCGGGAAGAACTGGAGACCATCCGCGAACAGATGGAGCGGGATGCGCAAACCCGTCGCAGGGAACAGGAGGCGCAGGCCGAGGCGGAGGCGCGCGAGCGCGAACAGCCGCGCGAGTCGGGCAATATGCTGCTGAATCCGGAACGCCTGATGGAGAACATCGGGGATCCGGGCCTGGCACAGATCCTGGGCGCCGGACTGTTGGTCGCGGCGATGCCGGGACCACTGGAGCGCGCCGCGCATTCAGATGCCTGGGCCGTGGAGGTGTTGCTCTATCTGCTGATCAGCGCCGACCCCGAGGTGCGGGATCACCAATTGCTGCGGATCGCCGCGAAGCGGGGCGGAGAGAGCGAGTCGCGTGTGCGTACCTTGCTGGACGCTGCGCCGGACCTGCGGCCGGATCTGCGGATCCCGCTGCTGGAGATGAGCTTCCCGGCCGTGCGCCATCGTCCGTCGGAGGAGCGCCAGGCGCTGGAGACGCTGATCGACGAACTGGTCCGGGCTGACGGCCGGGTGTCGGTCTTCGAATACGCCACCGGGCGGCTCCTGCGGCGTCAGCTGCGCGACCTCGATCAGCCGGCCCGCGCCCGCCCGGGTGGACGGGATCGCCTGGAACGCCACGAACGCCATGTGCGAAGTGTGCTGGCCGTGCTCGCCCATCACGGTCATCCGGAGGACTCCGAGGGGGCGCGAGAGGCGCTACGAGCGGGCCATGTCGCCCTGGGCATCGCAGATCCGGCGAAGGACGTGATGGATACGGCCCTGGGGGCCGCTGCCGACGCGGCGGCCTGGGCCGATGAGCTCGATCGCGCCCTGGAGGCGCTGGACGCACTGCGTCCGGCCGACAAGCAAAGGCTGGTCACGGCAATGCTCGCCACCATCACCCATGGCGGGCAGACGGTGATCGCCGAGGTCGAGCTCCTCCGGGCGATCGCGGCGTCCCTGCACGTGCCGTTGCCAGTCGCGGAGATGCCGGCCGCGGAAGCGGAGTAGGCCCCGCCGGGCACGGGTGCGGCATCGCCACACGCACGGTATGATGCGGCGGCTCCGGGGGCGTGGCGGAACTGGTAGACGCATCGGACTTAAAATCCGCTGGCCGCAAGGCCGTGCCGGTTCGATTCCGGCCGTCCCCACCAATTCCAGATTGTTTCGCTCGGCGGGCCCCTTGGCCTCGGTGCCGAGCGGGCAGTGGTCGCCGGGACGGCTGCCAGTCCGTCCCCGTCCGGGCGCTACCGCCTGCTCCATGCGGGGTGCCGGGTCTCCCGTGTGAGCGGGGCGTCAGCGGGGCATTTCCGGAGCCGTTTCGGTTTGCCCCCCGTTGGCGCATAGTAGAACCCTGTGCGCCCGCAAAAGACCCGGCATGAGCCCACCACCGGACACCTCGGAAGCTTCCGATGCCCAAAACGCCGCCCGTGACAGCGCTTCGTCGTCGCGGGCCCGCACCACCGAACCGTATGTGCGGGGCCCGATGGTGGCCGCGCTGTTCGCGGCGCTGCTGTTCGCCCTGCTTTTTCTGGCCATCGATCACGGCTGGAAGCAGCAGATGGCCGATCGTTATGAGCAGTCGCTCGCGACCGAGGCGAACAGCCTGCGCTCCCGCCTGGAGAGCGTGCTGAATGCGTCGGTGCACGCCACCATCGGGCTGGCGGCCTACGCCTACGTCCATCCGGAGTTGAACGAGGAGGAGTTCGCCCGCGCCGCGGAACGGCTTTACCGGGGGCAACCCGATCTGATCCGGTCGCTGACGCTGGCACGGGGCGAGGTTCTGGAGCTGGTCTACCCACGGGCCGGCAACGAGGGCGCGATTGGGCTCAACCTGGCCGAGCATCCCCAGCAGTCCGCGTCCTTCCATCGCGTGCTGGAGAGCCGCGAGACCGTGGTCGCCGGGCCCTGGCCGCTGGCCCAGGGCGGCCGCGGGCTGCTGGTGCGGGCGCCGGTCCTGACCGAAGCTGAGGACGAGGACGTGTCGGGTGCCGCCAACCCGTGGAGCCTGTCGAGCATCGCGCTCGATTTCGACACCCTGCTGCGGCAGGCCGGGTTGGTACCCGGCTCGGAGCGCCTGAAGCTGGCCCTGCGCGGCCGCGACGGGGCCGGTGCCGAGGGCGAGGTGTTCTACAACCCGCAGGCGCTCGATGTCGAATCGGCGCCATTGCAGCTCGATGTGACGTTTGCCGGGGGGCAGTGGCGGCTGCTGGCAAAGCCGGTCCCCACCCCGTCCGCCACGGCCCGCCCCGCCGCCTGGTGGGTCCTGGGCGCAGTGGGCCTGATGGCGGTCAGCGGATATACCTTCCGCATTGGGCAGGGGATGCGGCAGCGCCGCGAGGCTCTGAGCCGCTACCAGGCCCTGGTCAACCGCCTGGAGGACGCGACGCTGGTCGTGGCCGGGCGGCGCGTTCTGTGGGCCAACCCGGCCTTCGCGCGCATGACCGGGGTGTCGCCGAACCCCGGGCAGGCACTCGCCACGCTGGATGTGATCCATCCGGCGGATCGTCCGCGTCTGCCCCCCGATCTCGATTTCACCCGCGCCGCGGTGCCGGAGGAGCCCCGGGGGCGCGAGATCCGTGTGAAGGCTGCGGACGGGGATCAGCGTTTTCATCTGTTGCGCTGGGTGCCGATCGACTGGGACGGGCAGCGGGCCTGTCTGCTGAGCTTCGTCGACGTGCACGAGAATCGCATGCTGTTCAATGCCCTGAGCGAGGCGCGGGACCTCCAGGACGCCCTGTTCGAGGCCATGCCCGGCGATGCCCTGGTGATTGATGCGTCCGGGCTGGTGCGGCGGGTGTTCGGCGAGGCGCGCCATGGCCGCGACCCGCACACCACCGCCGTGGGGCATACCCTGGCCGAGTTGTTACCCCCCGAGGTGGCGGAGCGGTTCTCCGATATCGTGCAAAGGGCCCTGCGCGAGGGGGCGATGCAGGAACTCGAGTACCGTCTGCAGGCCAGTGCGTTCCATGCGGCCGAGCCGGGGGTGGCAGCGGACGAGACGCGCTGGTACGAGGCGCGGGTCCGACCGATTCACACGCCGTTCGAGGGTTCCGCGGCCGTGGTCTGGCATGCTCTGGACGTGACCGAGCGCAAGCAGCTGGAGGAGCGCATGCAGGCGCTCGCGTGGGAGGACCCGCTGACCGGCACCGCGAACCGGGCCGCGCTGGACCGCGCGTTTCCCCGTCTGGCGGCCCGGGCCGACCGCAAGGAGGGTCAGCTGGCGCTGCTTTTCATCGACCTGGATCGCTTCAAGCCGGTGAACGATCAGTATGGCCACGCGGTGGGCGACGAGCTGCTGCGGCTGCTCGCCAGGCGTTTGGCCGGCAGCCTGCGCACGGATGACCTGCTGGTTCGCCTGGGGGGGGACGAGTTCATCGTATTGAGTGCCCCGCTGCACCACGCGGAGGAGGCAACGCGGCTGGTCGAGCGGCTGCAAGAGGCCTTCCGTGAGCCCTTTGAGCTGCACCCCGGGCATATGGATACGGTGGAGGTGAGCCTGTCATGCAGCATTGGCGTCGCCTTCTACCCGGGTGACGGACAGCGGCTCGCCGATCTGATGATAGCCGCGGATCATGCGATGTACCGGGTGAAGGCGGCGGGCCGCAACGATGTGGCCTACGCCTCGTCGGAGGCTCCCGGGGCCTGACCCGCGTGTCGGGCGGGATCCAGCCGCGCGGCGGTAGTGGTCTCCAGAGGTTCGATCAGGCCCAGCCAATGGTCGGCCAGCCACTCGGCGGCCAGGGGTGCGTACAGCAGGCCGCGTGAGCCATGCGCGAGGTTGAGCTGGACGCGGCCGCGCGCGTCCATTCGGCTGGGCCCGACCAGGGGCAGGCGATCGCGGACCACCGCCCGTTCGCCGGCCCAGTGGTCCAGGACCTGGGTGGCGGGATCGTCCAGGCCGGGCACCCAGGCCAGGTGGCGAAGGTTCGCCGCGTCGTCCGTAGCCAGGAGCGTGTCGGCCTGACGGATGCCGGGGCCTTGCGTGCGCCGGTAGGTCGCGCCGATCCATGCTGTTTTGTCGGGGGACGGGATGCAGTAGCCCTGTCCGGTGGCGACGAACCCGCCCCAGTCGGGCAGGGTGGCCGCCACTCGGGTCATCTGGCCGGTGACCGTCGAGACCGCCCCGTGTTCGGGGCTCAGGGGCGCCCCCTGACCGGCGCCATTGGCCAGCACGACGGCATCGAATGACTCCCGGCCGTACTCGGTCTCCAGTTGCACTGCGTCTTGGCCGGGAGTCAGGTGGATGTGCGTGACAGCCTCTGCGCGGGGCGCCGGCAGGGTGCCGGCAAGGGCACGACAAAGAGCGGCCATATCCACCGCCAGGCCCTCGGGGTAGTACAGATGCGGGGCGTCGGTGCATCCCGGGCCCGCCGGATCAAAGAGCAGCCCGGTCGCTTCGCTGCCGGCCTTGAGCAGACGGGTCACCCGTTTCTTCCCGTGGGCGCTGATGCCGTGGAAGGCGACGCCGGAGGCCAGCTGCAATACTTCCCCCGTACGGGCCTCCAGTTCGTTGATCAGGGTCCGGGTCCTGCGCATGCCGGCCAGGGCCAGGCGGTTCAGGTCGGCATCGCGCGGGTGCAGGTTGGGCAGCAGCACGGCGGCCGGGTTGCCGGACGCACCGCCGGCGACCCCGGCGGGGTCGAACAGAGTGGTGCGGATGCCGCGACGTTCCAGCGCGTGCGCGCTGGCCAGCCCGGCCAGTCCGGCCCCGACGACGGCCACGTGGCGGGGCGCCTGCGGTGCCGGTGTCGCCGGTTCGGCGGACGGCGCGTGGAAGGCCCCGGTCAGGCGCTCGCGCTTGCATCCGTGGCCCGGGGCGCGCCGGACCGTAAATCCGACCCCCTCCAGATCGCGCCGGACCTGGCCCGCGGCGGTGTAGGTGCCGAACGTGGCGCCGGGCGCGGACAGCCGGGCGATCTGGCGAAAAACGCCGGTGTTCCACAACGCGGGATTGCTGCGCGGCGCGAAGCCGTCCAGGAACCAGGCATCGATCCGGCCGCGCACGCCCGCGAGCATTGGCGCGGCGTCGCCCAGGCCCAGGGTCAGGGTGGCGCGCGCACCGGGGAATTCGATCCGGTGCAGTCCCGGCACCGGGGGCGGGTACTGCGCGCGCAGGGCGCGGCTGTCGGCATCGTCGAGCCCGAGGTGTTGGTGCAGGGTGGCGAGGTCCTCCGGCGAAAGGGGGTGTGCCTCCAGGCTGAGCAGTGAGAGGAAGGCATCCGACGGGGCGTGCCGGCGCCATTGCTCCAGCGCCAGCAGCAGGTTCAGCCCGGTCCCGAAGCCGGTTTCGCCGATCGCGAAGTGGCGGCAGCCGGAGAACCGCTCCGGCAGGCTGTTGGCCTCGAGGAAGACCTCTTGCGCTTCTGCGCGCGGCTGGCGCGATCCAAAATAGCCGTCGCCGTAGTCGACAGCAAAGGGCATGCCGTCGCGCCAGTCAAGACGCGCCCAGTCGAGCAGGGGAGACAAGGGAGAGGAGGCCACCACGCAATCAGGACCCCGGCGATGAACGCGAGGCGCCCACCGCCGGGACCCTCGGATCAATCCCTCAACGGGTCAGCTCTTCGAACGAGGTGAAGGCGACCTGCTGGTTGCGCACCCCGTTGTCCAGCTGGGCCAGCAGTGTCTGGCTGATGGACTTGAAGCGGTCGAGTTCGTCGCCTTCCAGGGCATCGCTCTCCGGGAGCTCCACGCGCATCGGGTTCTGCGGCCGGTTGTTCACGTGGATCTCGTAATGCAGGTGGGGCCCGGTGCTGCGGCCGGTGTTGCCGGACAGGGCGATACGGTCACCGCGCTCCACGGTCTGCCCGGGGCGTACCAGCTGTCGCTGCAGATGCAGGTAGCGCGTGGAGTATCCCTGGCCGTGCTCGATGACGATGAAACGCCCGGCGTAGGGGTGATTCTCCACGCGGGTCACGCGGCCGTCGGCCGGCGCGAGGATGGGTGTGCCCACGGGCATGGCGAAGTCCGTACCGTGGTGGGGGGCCACGCGGCCGGTGACCGGATGGCGGCGGCGGGGGTTGAAACTGGAACTGATGCGGTAATTGCCTGCAAACGGGCGGCGGTCGAACGGCGGCAGCAGGCTCTCGCCCTCGGGCGTGTAGAACCGGCCGTTGACGTTGCGGGCGGCGCGGATCTCGATGCGTTCGCCTTCATAGTCGAAGGCGAGCAGGCGGAGGTTGTGCGGGGTGTCGTCGCCGACCAGCGTCTCCTGTTCCACCAGCAGGGTGAACTGGTCACCGGTACGGGCATGGGTACGCACGGGCAGGTAGCGGTCGAGCAGTACGGCCAGGGCGTTGGCCGCCCCCGGGGAGATATCCGCGCGTTCGCTCAGCGCGGACGCGATGTTCCCGTCGATCTCGGCGCTGATGATCAGGTGGCTGACCTCGCGGCCATTCTCGACCTCGCCGCGTTCGAAGTCCCAGCCCTCGGCCTCGCGGATCCACTCGTGCCCGCTGGCGCGGGAGGTCCAAAGGCGCATGCGGGTCAGATAGCCCTCGTCGTCGACCTGCCATTCGATCTCCTGGCCGGGACGCACACGGTTCAGGATGGAGGCGTTCTCGTCGTCATCCAGCAGGCGGTAGAGCGTCGCGAGGGGGAGATCCCATTCGCGTTCCCAGAGTCCGGTCAGGCGCTCGCCATCCTTCAGCGTATGGCTGTGCCATTCGTCCTCGGCCGCGTCCGCCTCGGCGGCGGTATCGCCCTCACCGTCGAGGTCGAAGGTTTCGTAGGAGGTGGGCGCCTCCGCGTCCGGGTCGATGGGGTCGTCGTGGTAGCCGCTGCTCGGGTCGTCCAGTATGTCGGTGGCAAACGCGACGGTCTGCGCGCCCGCATCGAACGACGCCGACGGTGCCGGGCTGATCGACGCGCCTCCGGCCGGGTGGTCCGGGCGTGCGAGGGACAGCTTGGCGACGGGGAGCGGGTTGCCGGCACCGATCTGGAGCGGCTGGGAGGTCTCGGCGGGCTGGGAGGCGAGCAGGAGGCTGGTACCCACCAGGATGGCGAGTCCGGCGGTGCCCGCCAGAAAGAAATGCGATGTCTTTCTGTTGTAACCCATATGGCCCTTGCCCCGGAGAGTTTCCGCTTTATACCACGTTTTTTCGGGCAATAAACACCGTCGGAAGCCGCTTTCCGGCGGTTTCGCCGGGGCTGGGCGTCAGGATCGGATACCGACGCCGCGATTGAGCAGGATCAGTGCCACGGAGTAAAGGACGGCGATGAAGCCCGCGATGATGGCGAAGGACATGGCCACGGGGAAGTCGCTGTGGCCGAGACTGCCGTAGCGGAAGGCGTCCACCATGTACAGGATGGGGTTGAGCATCGACACGCCCTGCCAGAACTCCGGCAGCAGGCTGATCGAGTAGAACACCCCGCCCAGGTACGTCAGCGGCGTGAGCACGAAGGTCGGGACGATCGCGATATCGTCGAAGGTACGGGCGAAGACACCATTGATCAGCCCGGCAAGGGCGAACAGGATCGACGTCATCAAAACGATAACCAGCATGACCGGGGCGTTGTGCACGCTGAGCGGACTGAAGAACAGCGACACCAGCAGGACGGCCACACCCACCGCCAGGCCGCGGGCCACGCCGCCGAAGACGAAGCCGAGGATGATCACGCTGTTGGGGATCGGCGAGACCAGCAACTCCTCGATATGGCGCTGGAACTTGGAACCGAAGAAGGACGAAACCACATTGGAATAGCTGTTGGTGATCACGGCCAGCATGATCAGGCCGGGCACGATGAAGTCCATGTAGCGATAGCCTTCCATGTCGCCGATGCGCTCGCCGATCAGGCCACCGAAGATGATGAAGTACAGGGCCGTGGTGATCACCGGCGGCAGCACCGTCTGCACCCAGATGCGGGCGAAGCGCAGCACCTCCTTGGTGACGATGGTGCGGAAGGCGGTCCAGTAGTGACGCAGGTGGGTACTACTCATGCCTGGTTCTCCGGCTGCTCGCTGGCGCCGCTGGCACCCGGCGTGAGGTGACTGGGGCTCTGGCCGTTGCGGGTCATGCGGATGAACAGTTCCTCCAGGCGGTTGGCCTTGTTGCGCATGCTCTGAACGCGGATCCCGGCCCGGTCCAGGACCCGGAACAGGTCATTCAGGTGCTGGCCGCGGCGGATGTCGGCCTCCAGCGTGAGCTCGTCGACCTGGCGCAGGGCCACCGGCGCATCCTCGGGGAGGCCCGGGGGCGGTTCGCTGAGATCCAGGACCATGGTCTCCGTCTCGAGCTTGGCGAGGAGCTGCTTCATCGTGGTGTTCTCGATGATGCCGCCGTCATCGATGATCGCGATGTTGCGGCAGAGCGTCTCCGCCTCCTCGAGATAGTGCGTGGTCAGGATGATGCTGCGTCCGTCGGTGTTGATACGGGTCAGGAAGTCCCACATGGAGCGGCGCAGTTCGATGTCGACGCCGGCGGTGGGTTCGTCCAGGATCAGCAGCCGCGGTTCATGGACCAGGGCGCGCGCAATCATCAGCCGGCGCTTCATGCCCCCGGACAGCGTACGCGCCATGTCCTTGCGCTTTTCCCACAGGCCCAGCTCGTTCAGGTAGTGCTCGCAGCGCTCCCAGGCCTCGCGCCGGGGGATGCCGTAGTAGCCCGCCTGGTTGACGACGATCTCGCCGATCGGCTCGAAGTTGTTGAAGTTGAACTCCTGCGGGACCAGCCCGATGGAGCGCTTGACCGCCTGCAGGTCGGTGTCCAGGTCGTGGCCGAAGACCTTGACCGTGCCCGCGGTCTTGTTGATCAGCGAGGTGATGATCCCGATGGTGGTGGACTTGCCGGCCCCGTTGGGGCCCAGCAGGGCAAAGAAGCTGCCGGGCGCCACCTCGAGGTCGATCCCCTTGAGGGCCTCGAATCCGTTCTTGTAGGTCTTCTTGAGCCCGCGAATCTCCAGCGCTGGCGTCATCGTCACATCCTGTAGGGCCCCGGCACACGGAACCGCGCACTGGCTGAGTGGGTACGATCCCGGGGGATCGACAAGATGCGTATTATGGCCGTTTTGGATCGATTTCGAGGAAAGCCGCGTGGATTCTGTCTTTGTTGCGTCGTCCGAAACCGCTGTCCCGCTGATCCCGGTCAGCCGCGAGTCACTCCCGGTCCGCCTGGAGGCCGCGCGGGAGAGCTGGCGCAAGTGGGTCGAGGCCTCCGGCTTCGAGGCGGAGCCGGGCGCGATCCTGCGTATTCCCGACGCGGACGGCGGGCTGGCGGCAGTTCTGGCCGGGTTCGACGCCGAGACGCCGATCTGGATGCTGGCCGCGGCGGCGGAGACACTGGGCAGCGGCGACTATCGTCTGGAGACGGACTTTCTCAACGCCGACGTCCAGAACCTCGCCGCCATCGGCTGGGGCCTGGGGCGCTACCGCTTTGACCGCTACCGCGAACCGCAGGAACGCACGCCACGGCTGGTCTGGCCGGAAGACGCCGACCCGGCCCGGGTTCAGGCCTTTGTCGAATCGATCGGCCTGACCCGCGACCTGATCAACACCCCCGCCGCCGACATGATGCCGGCCAACCTGGCCCTGCAGGCCCGGGATCTGGCCGAGGCCTTCGGTTGCAGCCTGCATGTCGTGAGTGACAGCGACAAGCTGGAACAGGACTTCCCCTGCATCCACGCGGTGGGTGCGGCCAGTGACCACGGCGCGCGGGTGATTGAGTTGACCTGGGGGCCGCCGGATGCCCCGTCGCTGGTGCTGGTGGGCAAGGGCGTGTGCTTCGATTCGGGCGGGCTGAACCTGAAGCCCGGGAATTCCATGCGTCAGATGAAAAAGGACATGGGCGGGGCGGCCATCGCGCTGGGTCTGGCCCGCCTGATCATGGCGCAGGCGTTGCCTGTGCGCCTGACCGTGCTGATCGGCGCGGTCGAGAATGCCATTGGTGCCGGGGCGTTCCGCCCGGGCGATGTCCTGACCGCGCGCAACGGCAAGCGCATCGAGATCGACAACACCGATGCCGAGGGGCGGCTGGTGCTGGCCGACCTGCTGGATCGGGCGGGATCGTTCCACCCCGACCTGCTGGTGGATTTCGCCACGCTGACCGGTGCCGCGCGCGTGGCCGTGGGGACCGAGATCAGCGCCTGTTTCACCGAGGACGAAGGCTGGGCCCGGGCGCTGGTCGAGCCGGCTCGGGAATGGGACGATCCGGTGTGCCAGTTGCCCCTGCATACCCCGTATCGCTACATGCTGGACAGCGCCGTGGCCGACATCGTGAACAGTTCCAGCAGCGGTTACGCCGGTGCGATCACTGCGGGGCTGTTCCTGAAGGAATTCGTCCCCGAGGACACGACCTGGCTGCACTTCGACATCATGGCCTTCAACGATCGGGCTCGGCCGGGCCGGCCCAAGGGCGGCGAGGCGATGGGCCTGCGCGCCCTGTTCTCGGCGCTGGAGTCGCGGTACGGGCCGGCGGGTTAGGGGCATGGGCAGGGGAGGGAATTCCCCGGATCCCCTGCGTTCGCGGAGCGTGTGGGTCAGATGAGCTTGAGGTCGCTGCGGGCGCGGATGATCTTGCGCAGGGCGATCAGATAGGCGGCGGTGCGGTAGTCGAGTACCTCGCCGTTGCTTTCCACCTCGCGGACCTCGTGCATCTCGCGGAACGCCTCGCGCATGGTGTCCTCGAGGCCGGAACGAACCAGATCGATCTCCTCGGCACCGCGAACCACCGCGTCGCGAATCCATTCCGGGATGCTCTCGTTGGTCATCATCTCGATGGCCGTCACGATGTGCTGGCCCTGGGACTGGTCGTAGCGCCGCTCCAGGCGCCCGAAGCGCATGTGCGACAGGTTGCGCACCCATTCGAAGTAGGACACGACGACACCCCCGGCATTGACGTAGACGTCCGGCAGGATCGTGATCCCGCGGGCCCGCAGTGCCTGGTCGGCCTCCCAGGTGCAGGGCCCGTTGGCGGCCTCGGCGATCAGCCGGGCCTGGATGCGGTCGGCGTTGCCGCGATGGATCGCGCCTTCCAGCGCCGCCGGGATCAGGATGTCGCATTCGCGCTCCATGATGCGGTTGCCGTCGCGCTCGAACTCGACGCCGGCAAAGCCCTCCATGGTGCCGCTGCGGCGGACGTAGTCGTGCAGCGCCTCGACGTCGATACCGTCTTCGGAGTACACGCCGCCATCGCTCTTGATGACGCCGACGATCTTCGCGTGATCGTCCTGCTGCAGGAAGCGCGCGGCATAGTAGCCGACGTTGCCGAAGCCCTGAATGATGATGCGCTGTTCGCCCAGGCCACCCTCGAACCCGGCCTCGCGGGCGGCGGAGCCCTCGCGAAAGAACGCCTGTAGCGCGTACTGCACACCGCGTCCGGTGGCCTCGAGACGCCCGACGATGCCCCCCAGTTCGACGGGTTTTCCGGTTACCGAGGCGGCATGATCGAGATCTTCCGGATGCCGTTCGCGGTAGGTCTCCATGATCCAGGCCATCTCGCGCTGGGAGGTCCCCACATCGGGGGCCGGCACGTTTTGCGCGGGGCTGATGTAGTCACGCTGGATCAGTTCGTGGGCGAAGCGTCGGGTGATGCGCTCCATCTCCCACTCGTCGTATTTCTGCGGATCGATCCGAAGCCCGCCCTTGGAACCCCCGAAGGGGATGTCCACGATGGCGTATTTGTAGGTCATCAGGGCAGCCAGGGCCTCGGCGTGCTGCTGATCCATGGTCGGGGAGAAGCGCAGACCGCCCTTGGATGGCAGGCGATGCGCGGAGTGTACCGCGCGCCAGCCCTTGAACACCTCGATGCGGTCGCGAAAGCGGATCGGAAAGCTGACCTGAATCACCGAGTCGCAGGACTTCAGGGCCTCGCGCGCCCCCTCGGGGAGTTCGAGGTAGGCCATGGCCCGGTCGACCATGTGTGAGACACTATCAAGAAAGGTTTCAGGGACTTCGCTTTCCGACATGACGGCAATCCTTTATGGCTTTGCGAGGCGGCCTGCGCGGCACGGGGGCTTCGCGGATGGGTGACGCGGGCCACTTTCCCGACCCGCGGTTCTCGGTCGCACCGATGATGGACTGGACGGACACCTGGTGTCGCCGGTTCCATCGGCTGCTGACCCGACGGGCATTGTTGTATACCGAGATGGTGCATGCCAACGCGGTGATCCATGGCGATCGCGACCGCCTGCTTGGCTTTGCCGCGGAGGAACACCCGATCGCGCTGCAGCTGGGCGGGTCGGACCCGGCCACGCTGGCGCAGGCGGCACGCATCGCCGCTGCGCGCGGTTTCGATGAGGTTAACCTGAATGTGGGTTGTCCCTCCGACCGCGTCCAGTCCGGGGCGTTCGGCGCCTGCCTGATGGCGGATCCGGGGCTGGTGGCCGACTGTGTGGCGGCGATGCGCGACGCGGTGGAGGTCCCGGTAACCGTCAAGCACCGGATCGGCATCGACGACCAGGACTCCGAGGCCGATCTGCATGCCTTCGTGGAGCAGGTCGCCGCGGCCGGCTGCCGGGTGTTCGTGGTGCACGCGCGCAAGGCCTGGCTGCAGGGCTTGAGCCCCAAGGACAACCGCGATGTCCCGCCGCTGGACTATGCCCGGGTGTACCGCCTGAAGGCGGAGTTTCCCCAGCTGACCATCGTGTTGAACGGCGGGCTCGACGATGTATCGGGTGCCCGGGCCCATCTGGAGCAGGTGGATGGCGTGATGTTCGGACGCAAGGCCTACCACGAGCCCTGGAGCCTGTCCGTGGTGGACCGGCTGTATTTCGGTGCGGACCAGGATCCGACACGCGAGGGGGTGCTGGAGGGGCTCCTGGAGCTGGCCGAGGGGATGCGGCGAGACGGCGTGCCGCTGGCACGCCTGACCCGGCACATTCTGGGGCTGTTCCACGGGGAGCCCGGGGCCCGGCAGTGGCGGCGCGTCCTGACCGAGGGGGCCCATCAGCCCGGCGCCGGCCCGGAGCTGATCGAGCGCGCCGCCCGGGCTTGTCTGCCCCGGGCGGCCTGACGCCTCACACCGTACAGGCGGCTACTCGGCGGGCGTCTCCGGGGCGATCCAGCCCGCCTCGAGCCCGTCCGCCAGGATCTGGCGGATCGCGGGGATCGCCTCCTCCCATTCCGCGACGCTGAGCGTCTCCGCGCGGCAGAACGTCTCCAGGACCTCAGGCGCGACGAGCTGTGCGGGATAGTCATTGCCACCGACGCACAGGACCGGGCCGTCGGGGCCCTGGAACCACGCGCGGCGGATACCGGGGTGGAGGACAAAGCGTTCCGCAACCCCGGCACGGGCCGCGATCCCGGGGTCTTCCGGAGCGAGCTCGATGTTCCCGGCGGGGCGGGTCAGGAACCGGCCGAGATAGGCGTCCAGGTCGTGGTCCTCCCCGGCGAGCAGGGCGCGCAGGGCCTCGCGCAGTTCCCCTCGATCCGCGGAGGGGAGTTCGGCGGGGCAGGTGGCCGGGTGACGCCCCGGATCCTCGAAGCGGGCCTGATCCCCGATCACGTTCGCGCGCTCCTCGAGAAAGCCGGTCAGGACGTCGAGGATGGTCGGGGCGCGAAAACCGACCGACCAGGTCATGCACTGCGCATCCAGGGACAGGCCGTAATGCGGCAGACCGGGCGGCAGATAGAGCAGGTCGCCGGGGCCCAGCTCCCAGGTCTCGCTCGGGTGGAACTCGCGCAGGATGGCGAGCGGCAGGTCGTCGTGGCAATCCAGCGATCCCGGTGGGTCCTGGATCTGCCAGCGGCGGCGTCCTGCCGCCTGGAACAGGAACACATCGTACTGGTCCACATGCGGCCCGACGGAGCCCCCGGGCGGGGCATAGGAGATCATCAGGTCGTCCCGGCGCCAGCGCGGGATGAAGTCGAAACGGGCGAGGAAGTCCGACCCGCCGGGCCAGAAGCGTTCCACGTCGGTGATCAGCAGGGTCCAGTCGCGCGCGGGCAGCTGCCCCAGGTGCTCGGCGTCGAAGGGGCCGTACTCCACGTCCCAGTCCTGGCGGTCGACATGCCCGCGGACGATACGGCTGGCGGCATCCGGATCAGTCGCCAGGCCGGCCAGATCATCGGGCTCGATGGGATTCTCGAAACCCGGGACCGCATTGCGCACGAGCAGCGGGCGTTGCTGCCAGTAGTCGCGCAGAAACTCGGCGGGCGTGAGCCCGCCGAGCAGGACCAGCGGTTGGTTCGGATCCGGGGCCACCATGGCGCGCGGGATCAGAGGTCGCGCGCGAGTTTCTCGGCGATGCCGGTGTAGGTGCCCGGCGTCAGCTCGCGCAGGCGCGCGCGGGCCTCTTCCGGGATCTCGAGGCCGTCGATGAAGGCCGCCAGGGCCTCGGGCGTAATGCGCTGCCCGCGGGTCAGTTCCTTGAGCTTCTCGTAGGGCGACTCAATGCCGTAGCGACGCATCACCGTCTGGACCGCCTCGCCCAGGACCTCCCAGTTCTGGTCCAGGTCTTCCGCCAGGCGGCCGGGCTCGATCTCCAGCTTCCCGAGGCCGCGATCGAAGGCCTTGTAGGCGATCAGCGACCAGGCGAACGCCAGGCCGATATTGCGCAGCACGGTGGAGTCGGTCAGATCGCGCTGGAAACGTGATACCGGCAGCTTGCCCGCGAGGTGATCGAACAGGGCATTGGCCAGGCCGAGGTTACCCTCGGCGTTCTCGAAGTCGATCGGGTTGACCTTGTGCGGCATGGTCGAGGAGCCGACTTCGCCGGCCACGACCTTCTGCTTGAAGTAGCCCAGCGAGATATAGCCCCAGATGTCACGCGACGCATCCAGCAGGATGGTGTTCGCGCGCATGAAGCCGTGGAACAGCTCGGCGAGGAAGTCATGCGGCTCGATCTGGGTGGTGTGGGTATTCGGTTCCAGCCCCAGGCCCTCGATCATTCGCCGCGACAGGGCCGGCCAGTCGACCTCCGGGTAGGCCACGTTGTGGGCATTGAAGTTGCCGACCGCGCCGTTGATCTTGCCGCGGCAGGCGACGGCGGCGATCTCGTCGCGCTGGCGCTCCAGACGCGCGACCACGTTGGCCAGTTCCTTGCCCATGGTGGTGGGGGAGGCCGGCTGGCCGTGGGTGCGCGCGAGCATCGGTTGTTCGGCGAAGCGTTCGGCAAGCGTGCGCAGGGGGGCGAGCACGCTGTCCAGGGCCGGCAGCATCACCTGGTCGCGGGCCTCGCGGACCATCACGCCGTAGGCGAGGTTGTTGATGTCCTCGGAGGTGCAGGCGAAGTGCACGAACTCGATCTGGCTCTGCAGGTCGGCGCGGTCCGCCATCTGTTCCTTGATGTAGTACTCGATCGCCTTTACGTCGTGGTTGGTGGTCGCCTCGATCTCCTTCACCCGGGCGCCCGCGACCTCGTCGAAGCCGAAGGCGATCTCATCGAGGAAGGCACCCGCCGCGTCGGTCAAGGCCGGCACCTCGGGGATAGCCGACTCGGCGGCCAGGGCCTTGAGCCAGGCGATCTCCACGCGCACGCGGGCCTGCATCAGGCCCTGTTCGGAGAAGTAGGGCGCCAGGTCGCGGGTATGGCGCGCGTAGCGGCCGTCGACAGGGCTGATCGCAGTCAGGGGGCTCGGGGACATGGGCATTCCGGGGTCGGGTTCGAGTCAGGCGGCGCAGTATACTAAGGCGTTCAGTTGCAATACAGCATCGCGCCGGGGAGACCCCGGTTACCGGCGCGGACCCAACCAGGAGAACGGCATGTCGAAGCCCGCAATGCGTCAGGAACAGGACAGTCTCGGACCGGTGGCGGTCCCGGAACAGGCCCTGTGGGGCGCCCAGACCCAGCGTGCGGTGGACAACTTCCAGATCGCCGGACGCCCATTGCCGGCGGCCTTCATTCGTGCACTGGCGCAGACCAAGGCGGCCTGTGCCGAAGCCAATCAGGCGCTGGAGCAGCTGCCGGCGGAGGTGGCCGGGGTCATTGTCGCGGCCGCCGAGACCATCGCCAGTGGCGAACATGCGGATGCCTTCCCGGTGGATGTCTACCAGACCGGATCGGGCACCAGTACCAACATGAACATGAACGAGGTGATCGCGCGCCTGGCCTCCAGCGAGGCCCTGCCGATCCACCCCAATGACCACGTGAACCGTTCCCAGAGCTCGAACGACGTGATCCCGACCGCGTTGCACGTGGCGGCATCGACCCAGCTGGAACAGGAACTGATCCCGGCGCTGCGTCACCTGATCGCCACCATCGCGCGGCGCGAGGGCGAACTGACCGCGATCGTGAAGACCGGGCGCACCCACCTGATGGACGCGATGCCGGTGCGCATGAGCCAGGAGTTGTCTGGCTGGCGCACGCAGCTGGAGCTGGATGTCGAACGCCTGCGCGCGACCCGCGACCGGGTAAACCGGCTGGCGATCGGTGGCACCGCGGTGGGTACGGGGATCAATGCCCCGGCTGCGTTCGGCGAGCGTGTGGCACAGCGCCTGGCGGAACGCACTGGCATTGCCTTCGAGCGCGAATCCAACGGGTTCGCGGGGCTCGCCAGCCAGGACACGGCGGTGGAACTGTCGGGGCAGCTGCGCACCACGGCCACCAGCCTGATCAAGATCGCCAACGACCTGCGCTGGATGAACTCCGGTCCGCTGGCGGGGCTGGGCGAGATCGCGCTGCCGGCCCTGCAACCGGGCAGCTCGATCATGCCGGGCAAGGTGAATCCGGTGATCCCGGAGGGCGTCATCATGGCCGCGCAGCAGGTGATCGGTCTGGATGCGGCGATCGCGGCCGCCGGGCAGGGCGGCAATTTCCAGTTGAACGTGGGATTGCCGATGATCGCCGACAATCTGCTGAATCAGACGGGCCTGCTGGCGCGTGCGGCCGGGCATCTGGCGGACCGCGCCATCGCGGGGTTCACCGTGAACGAGGCGGTCGTGCGCGCCGCCCTGGACCGCAACCCCATCCTGGTGACGGCGCTGAACGCGGAGATTGGCTACGAGGCCGGTGCGCGTATCGCCAAGGAGGCCTACGCGACCGGGCGGCCCATCGTCGAGGTGGCGGCGGAACACACTGACATCCCGCGCGAGCGCCTGCAGGCCCTGCTGGACCCCGCGAACCTGACCGGCCCGTCAGAATAGGTCGCGGGGCAAAGGAGGGCGTCAGGCGGTCGCGAGCGGGAGTGCCACGCCTGGCTGGAGCAGCTCGCGGAAGTCGGCAAACGGGACGGGGTGCGAGTAGAAGTAGCCCTGGGCCGTGTGGCAGTCGAGGTCCTGCAGGATCTGCGCCTGGCGCTCGGTCTCCACGCCTTCGGCGATCACGTCGAGCCCCAGGGTGCGGGCCATCAGCACGATCGCGCGCACGATCTGCGCATGCTCCTCGCCGTGGTCGAGATCCTTCACGAAGGAGCGGTCGATCTTCAGGGTATCGGCCGGCAACTGCTTGAGCTGCATCAGCGAGGCGTTGCCGGTGCCGAAGTCGTCGACGGCCAGGGACATGCCGACCTGGCGCAGGCGCTGGAAGACGCGCGCGGCACCCTTGGGGTCATCCATGATGCTGGTCTCGGTGAGCTCCAGCTCGATGCAGCGGGTGGGGATGCCGGCCTCGCGGATGATGCGATGGAAGCCGCCGGCCAGATCCGGCTGGCGCAGCTGGCGGGCGGAGACATTGATCGCGACCCGCGGGAGCTCGTCCTCCCCCATGCGCAGGGATTGCAGGTCGCGGCAGACCTGACGCAGCACCCATTCCCCGATCTCCTCGATCAGGGTCATGTCCTCGGCCAGTTCGATGAAGTGGCCGGGCGGCAGCAGGCCCAGCTTCGGGTGCTGCCAGCGGATCAGGGCCTCGGCGCCGATGACCCGGCCGGTCGCGAGCTCCACCTTGGGCTGGTAGTGCAGCACCAGTTGCTCATTGGCAATGGCCTGGCCCAGCTCGTTTTCCAGCTCGAAGTGACGGAAGGTGCGGGCGTTGAGGTCCTGGGTATAGAAGCGGAACCCGTTGCGCCCGCGCTGCTTGGCCTCGTACATCGCGGCATCCGCGTTGCCCAGCAGGGTGTCCGCGTCCTCGCCGTCGTAGGGGTACACCGCGATACCACAGGACACGCTGCTGACCACCGGCTGATCGAAGATCTGGCGCTCGGTTGCCGTCTTGCGGACGACGTCGGTGACCAGGCGGACGATACCCTCCAGCCCCTGGCTGTCCTCCACGAGGATGCCGAACTCGTCGCCGCCCAGGCGCGACAGGGTGGTGCGCAGGTGGCGACCGGAACGCTCGCGCGCATGGTCCAGCAGTTCGGAGAGGTCCTGCGCGACCTTGCGGATCAGCTCGTCGCCGGCGCGATGGCCGAGGGAGTCATTGGTGCGCTTGAAATTGTCGAGGTCCAGCAGGATCAGCGCCACGTGACCGGCGGCGCCGGCATGGCGCTCCATGGCCTGTGACAGGCGGTCGCTGAACAGCATGCGATTGGGCAGGTTGGTCAGCGAGTCGTGCGACATGTGGTGCAGCAGTTCGCGCGACTGGCGCTCGGTGATCCGCTGCAGGGCCTTCTGGCGCCGATCCATCATCTGGAACAGGTCGGCGCTCTCGAGGGCATAGGCGGTATTGAAGAGCACCATGGTCAGGGTCGACAGGATCATCTCGTACCGCTGCAGCTCCGACTGCCGGAAGCGGGCGACGAACATCCCCCGAATCCGGGTGCGCGTGGAGATCACGTGGAGCATGACGCTCTCGCCGTCGACCGGCGAGGGGAGGCAGACCGGGTGATTCTGATGCAGCGCCCAGGAGAACTGCCCGTCGCGGATCAGCTGTTCCACGGTGTCCGCGAGGTCCGGCTCCAGCTCCTCCGGGCGCTCCTGGTAGGCGAGATTGAAGGAGCAGTCGTTGTCCAGCACGTAGACCGCCATGTCCTGTGCCGGGAGGAGCCGGCGGATGGACTCGATGCTGTTCTGGATGATCAGCTCGGGGCTGCGGTTGCGGTCGGTGTCGCCAAAGATCGCCGTGGTCGAGGCGAGCACGTCCATCGCGTAGGCGTTGGCCTCCAGGGCCTCCTCGAGGAAACGGATGCGCTCATGGAGGGCATTGACCTCCTCGGGCGTGCGATACGATGGGCTCATGCAACAGCGTCCTTTGCCTGCATACGGGCTCAGTCGAGGAGGATCGCCTGCATCTGGTCCAGATGCTTGCGGGCGTGGCCGATGATGTCTTCATAGACCGGCATCTCCAGGCCGATCCGGTCGAAGGTCTCGGGGCTTACCGGGGGCACGAAGCGCTCGCCGGACGATCCCAGGCGCAACGAATTCGCGATGCTGTCGGCGACGTGCACGATCGCGGTTTCCACCGGGAAGGCGCGCGCATCCTCCGGGGCATGGTGGTAGCGCGTGGCCTCCACCTGGGCCGGGGCCATGCCCCATTCCTCCAGCAGGGCGGAGCCGATGGCGGCATGATCGAAGCCGAGCAGCTCGCGTTCGGCCTCGAACAGCAGGCACTGCTCGCGTTCGCGGATGTTGATCAGCTCCTCGGTGCGGGTGCCCAGGCGCAGGAACAGCAGCAGCCGCCCCAGATCGTGCATGATGCCGTAGAGGTACAGTCGTTCGATGTTGGCCTCGCGGCGGAACCGTGCGATGGAGCGACTGAGCACGCCGACCGCGATGCTGTGGCGCCAGAACGACTCCATGTCGACGCCGATGACCGGCAATCCACGGAAATGCTCAATGACGATTGTCGACAGCACGATCTGGCGCATCTGCTGCAGGCCGATGATGGAGACCGCGCGGTGCAGGGTGTCGATGGGCTCGGGAAAGCCGTACAGCGAGGAGTTCGCCATGCGCAGCGTCTTCGCGGCGATGGTGGGGTCCAGCTCCACTGCCTCGGTGATCCCGGCGACGTTGGCCGTGGGATCGCTAAGACGGGTGAAGATCGTGTTGTAACTGCCGGAAAAGCTGCACAGCGAGTCGTCCTGCTCGAGGAACTCGGCGACGGTCATCATGCACCTCGGGACCGGTGCCCGCGTCGCATCAGCTCATCCAGCAACTGCTCACGGGCGAGCTGGTGGAACCCGTCCATGGGGTGGGCGTTCACGTCACAGTGGCGGAAGCGCTCGGACAGGATGGTATCGGCCTGTTCCTCCATCTCCGGCGTGGGCCGAGTTTCGGGCGGGAGCTCCACAGGCTCGTCCTGACCATCATTGGCCGCTGCCTGCTCGTCCTCGACCACCTCGACCGTGCTGATACCCCAGGACAGCAGCACGCGGATCTGCTTGTCCTGCAGCACCATGCCGGCGGGGATCAGGAGACGGCCGGAGCGGTCATGCACGGCGGTCGCCAGTGTCTGACCGGACTGTATTGCCTCCGTGGAGATCCGTCGTCCCATGCCGAAACCTTATGCGGAACCCGCGAGCTGGCGCAACACGTAGGGCAGGATGCCGCCGTGGCGGAAGTAGTCCACCTCCTGCGGGGTATCCAGGCGTACACGCACGGTGAAGGTGCTGCGCTGACCGTCGTCGTCCACCGCGGTCACCGTCGCCTCGCGGGCCTCGCCGTTCTCCACGCCGGTGATGCTGTAGGTCTCGTGCCCGGTCAGTCCGTGGCTGGCCGCGTTCTCGCCGGGCAGGAACTGCAGCGGGAGGACACCCATGCCCACCAGGTTGGAGCGGTGGATGCGCTCGAAGCTCTCGACGATCACCGCCTTGACTCCCAGTAGCAGGGTCCCCTTGGCGGCCCAGTCGCGCGAGGAGCCGGTCCCGTATTCCTGACCGGCGATCACGATCAGCGGGGTGTCCTCTTCCTGGTAGCGCATGGCGGCGTCATAGATCGACATCTGCTCGCCATCCGGCAGGTGCTGTGTGACGCCGCCCTGGGTGCCCGGGGCCAGCAGGTTGCGCAAGCGCACGTTGGCGAAGGTGCCGCGCATCATCACCTCGTGGTTGCCGCGCCGCGAGCCATAGGAATTGAAGTCCGCGGGCTTTACGCCCTTGGATTCCAGGTACTTCCCGGCGGGGCTGTCCTTGGCGATCGATCCGGCCGGGGAGATGTGGTCGGTGGTGACCGAGTCGCCCAGCAGGGCCAGCACGCGCGCACCCTGGATGTCGTGCCAGGGCATCGGGGTCATGCCCATGCCCTTGAAGTAGGGCGGATTGCGGACGTAGGTGGAGTCCTCCTGCCACTCGAAACGCTCGCCCTTGGGGGCCTCCAGGTTGCGCCAGCGCTCCTCGCCGGAGTAGAGATCCCCGTAGGCACTGGTAAAGCTGCCGGCGCCGACGTGGCTGGCGACGGCCTCGCGCACCTCGTCGGTGGTCGGCCAGATGTCCTTCAGGTAGACCGGCGCGCCCTCGGCGTTCTCGCCGATGGGATCGTTGTACAGGTCGATATTGCTGCGCCCGGCCAGGGCGTAGGCGACCACCAGGGGCGGCGAGGCGAGGAAGTTCATCTGCACCTCGGAATGGATGCGCCCCTCGAAGTTGCGGTTGCCGGAGAGCACCGAGCTGACGATCAGGTCGTCCTTGATGATGGCCTCGGAGATCGGCTCGGGCAGCGGGCCCGAGTTGCCGATGCAGGTGGTGCAGCCATAGCCGACCACGTGAAAGCCAAGGGCCTCCAGATCGGTCAGCAGGCCGGACTTCTCCAGGTAGTCGGTGACCACGCGCGAGCCGGGGGCCAGCGAGGTCTTCACCCAGGGCTTGACCTGCAGCCCCGCCTCGCGCGCCTTGCGCGCGACCAGGCCGGCACCCAGCATCACCGACGGGTTGGAGGTGTTGGTGCAGGAGGTGATCGCCGCGATCACGATGTCGCCGTGATCCAGCGTGAAGGTCTCGCCGTCCATCTCGATGGCGGTGTGATGGGGTTCCTCCGCCTGGTGTTCCACGCCCACGGCGGTATGCCCGCCCTCGGCCGCGAAGCGCTCGGCCTCGGCCGGTTCGTCGGCGCCGCTCTCGCGCTCCTTCAGCATGGTGTCCAGATGGCGGCTGATGGTGGCGCCGGCCTGGCTCAGCGGGATGCGGTCCTGCGGGCGCTTGGGCCCGGCGAGGCTGGGTTCGACCGTGGACAGGTCCAGCTCCAGCATGTCGCTGTAGCGGGCGATCGGGGCGCTGTCGTCACGCCACAGCCCCTGGGCCTTGGCATAGGCCTCGATGAATTCGATATGGCCGGCGTCACGCCCGGTCAGGCGCAGGTAGTTCAGGGTCTCGTCGTCGATCGGGAAGATGCCGCAGGTGGCGCCGTACTCCGGCGCCATGTTGGCGATGGTGGCGCGATCGGCCAGGGGCAGATCGGCGAGGCCGTCGCCAAAGAACTCGACGAACTTCCCGACCACGCCCTTCTTGCGCAGCATCTCGACGATCACCAGCACCAGGTCGGTCGCGGTGGCGCCCTCGGCCAGCTTGCCGGTCAGGCGGAAGCCGACGACCTGCGGGATCAGCATGGAGATCGGCTGGCCGAGCATCGCGGCCTCGGCCTCGATGCCGCCCACGCCCCAGCCGAGTACGCCGAGGCCGTTGATCATGGTGGTGTGGGAGTCGGTACCGACCAGGGTATCCGGGTAGGCCATGCAGCCCCCCTCGGCCTGGTCGTCCACGAACACCGTACGGGCCAGGTATTCGAGGTTCACCTGGTGGACGATGCCGGTGTCCGGCGGCACGACCTTGAAGGTATCAAAGGCCTGCTGGCCCCACTTGAGGAAGCTGTAGCGCTCGCGGTTGCGGGAGTATTCCAGCTCCGCGTTCAGGTTCATCGCGTTGGCGTTGCCGTGGGCATCCACCTGGACCGAGTGGTCGATCACCAGCTCCGCCGGCTGCAGCGGGGTGATCTTTTTCGGATCGCCGCCGAGGGCCTCCATCGCGTCGCGCATCGCGGCGAGGTCGACCACCGCCGGCACGCCGGTGAAGTCCTGCAGCAGCACGCGGGCCGGTCGGAAGGCGATCTCCTGGGCCGGCTCGGCCTTCGGGTCCCAGTCCAGCAGGGCCTCGATGTCGGCACGCCGGACGGTGCGCTCGTCCTCGAAGCGCAGCAGGTTTTCCAGGAGCACCTTGAGGGCGAAGGGGAGATCCTTCGCGCGGGCGTCATCGGTGATCGGCACGTAACGGCAGTCGAGGCCGCCAGCGGACAGGGCTTGGGTGTTCTTCGGGTCGGCGTGGCTCATGATGCGTCTTCCGCGTTCAGGTATTGAGTCGATTGAGGATGTGGTTCGCTTCGCGAATCAGCCGCTTGCGGCCAAAAAGCAGTTTCCAGCGCGATCCGCCGGCCTGGCGCCAGAGGACCGCGGCCCGGATTCCTGCCAGCAGCAACGCACGAATGCGCGCGGCGGTCTCCGGGTTGGAGAGGTTGTTCTGTTCCCCCTGCACGATGATGCGCGGGCCGAGTTCGGAGATGGTCTCCTTGTAGATCTCGGCGAGCCGCGCGATCACGCTCTCGTGGGTGATGTGAAAGTAGTCGATCTGGCGTTGCGCGCCCTGCAGACCGTCGGTCAGCGTCTGCAGCATATCGTCGCGTTTTTGCAGCTTGCGCTCGAGGAAGATCAAGCCGATCGCGTAGCGGGTGATCTCCATGTCCGGCGGCTTGCTGCCGTTTTGCAGCTGGCTCTCGATGCGTTCCAGGCCGCTCTTCAGGCTGACGGCCTCGCGGTAGACCGCTTCCGGTGTCTCGGCATCGAAGGCAAACAGGCTGCCGATCAGGACCTCGAACTCGTATTCGTCGCAGCTGCCGCGCCAGGCCAGATCCTTGACCAGGCTGGCGCACTGGAAGAGGGCGGCAAGCGCCAGCGTGCGGTTGTGATCGGAGCGGTCCAAGCCAGTTCATTCCTTGGTGGGTCGGGGGCGGGGCGCCAGGCAGGGCTCACTATACCGGAAGTGACCCGGCGGACTCACTCAGGGAGACGCGGATTGAATGGCGCCTGCGTGGTGGTCCAGCGTGGTCCGGGTCGCGATCACCGCGCCGCCCAGGCAGACATCACCGCGGTAGAAGGCGATGGACTGCCCGGGGGTGGCGGCGCGCTGCGAGCTGTCGAACACCACTGTGGCGCCCGTCGGCGCAAGCGCCTCGATGCGGCAGTCCTGCAGGGGCTGGCGGTGGCGCAGTCGGGCCCGGAGCGGCTCGTCCGGGGCAGGCACATCGTGGATCCAGTGGACCGGCTCGGTGACAAGCGTCGGGCTCATCAGTCGCGGATGCTGCGGGTCCTGGGCGACGACCAGGGCGTTGTGCTCGAGATCCTTATCGACCACATACCACGGGGCCTCGGCGAAACCGTCGACCCCGCCAATGCCGAGACCCTGGCGCTGGCCGAGGGTATAGAACATCAGGCCCTGGTGGTAGCCGACGATCTGACCCTCCGGGGTGCGCATCTCGCCCTGGGTGGCGTTCAGGTACTGCGCGAGGAAGTCGCGGAAGCGCCGCTCGCCAATAAAGCAGATCCCCGTGGAGTCCTTGCGGGCGTGGTTCGGCAGACCCAGTTCGCGGGCCCGCACCCGGACCTGGTCCTTCGGGATATCCCCCAGCGGGAACAGGGCCGGGCGCAACTGCTCCTGAGTCAGGGTATGCAGGAAGTAGGTCTGGTCCTTGTTCGAGTCGGCCGCCATGCACAGCTCGCTGAAGTCCGCATGATGGCGGACCCGCGCGTAGTGACCGGTGGCGATCCAGCGGGCGCCCAGCTCGCGCGCGTGGTCGAGGAAGGAACGGAACTTGATCTCGCGGTTGCAGAGGATGTCCGGGTTGGGGGTGCGCCCGGCCTCGTATTCGTGGAGGAACTGGGCGAACACCCGCTGGCGGTAGTCCTCGGCGAAGTTCGCCTTGTGCAGGGGGATCTCGAGACAATCCGCGACCTCGCGGGCCATCGCGTAGTCGGCCTCGGCGGCGCAGTATTCGGCGTCGTCGTCATCCTCCCAGTTCTTCATGAACAGGCCTTCGACGCGATAGCCGGCCTCCAGCAGGCGGCTGGCGGCGACGGCGGAGTCGACGCCCCCGGAGAGGCCGATGATGACGCGCTCGCCGCCGCTCATGGCGCGACCGCCCGAACCAGCCCGCCGACCGCCGCGAGCGGGAGGCGCGGGCCAGCCTGGTAGCGATGGATGCTGCGCATCACCAGGGGGCTGCGCAGGGGCCAGTCGCGTTCGGCCGCCTCGGGTGTCAGCCAGTGCAGGGCATGGATCGCCGGGTCTCGCGGGCCGGGCGAAGGCAGGGGCGTGGTCGAGCCACAGAAGCTGGTGCGCAGGATGACGGCGCCGCTGGCCAGTTCCAGGAGGTCGCAGCCGAGGGTGGCCTCGGGGGTGAACGCGAGGGAGGTCTCCTCGCGGACCTCGCGCACGACCGCCTCGATGAGGTCTTCGCGGGCATCCAGGTGCCCGGCCGGCTGGTTCAGGACCCGGCGCCCGCCGTCGGTCTCCTCGACGAACAGGAACCGGCCTTCGCGCTCGATCACGGCGGCCACGGTGATGTGACAGGGGAGGCGTTCGGTCATGCGGCGGATGATAACGCAGGCACAGGCGCACACGACCATGACGGAACGTCGATTTCACTCGCTCCGGGCCCCCGGAGATGGCGTTTGGGCATGTATAATCGAGGCATACCCGATTGACCGATCCATTGATCTCGATTTCCGTACAAGGAGTTGGCATGGCCTATCAGCACATTCAGGTCCCGGAGAAGGGCGAACGCATCACCGTCGACGAGCAGGGGAAGCTGCAGGTGCCGGATCATCCGGTGATCCCCTATATCGAGGGTGACGGCATCGGGGTCGATATCACCCCGGTGATGCGCCGGGTGACCGATGCGGCCGTGGAGAAGGCCTACGGCGGGAAGAAGGCGATCGAGTGGATGGAGGTCTATGCCGGCGAGAAGGCAACCAGGGTCTACGACGATGATTCGGGCCTTCCGGACGAGACCCTGGAGGCGGTGAAGGATTACCGCGTGTCCATCAAGGGCCCGCTGACCACGCCGGTCGGTGGCGGTTTCCGCTCCCTGAACGTGGCGCTGCGCCAGAAGCTGGATCTGTTTGTCTGTCTGCGCCCGGTGCGCTACTACGACGGCACCCCGAGTCCGCTGAAGGCTCCGGAAAAGACCGACATGGTGATCTTTCGCGAGAACTCGGAGGACATCTACGCCGGCATTGAATTCGAGTCCGGCACGCCGGAAGCGAAAAAGGTCATCGACTTCCTGCAGGGCGAGATGGGCGTGACCCAGATCCGCTTCCCTGATACCGCCGGCATCGGCGTGAAGCCGGTCTCCAGCGAAGGCACCAAGCGCCTGGTGCGCAAGGCCATCGAGTACGCGATCGACAACGACCGCCCGTCGGTGACGCTGGTGCACAAGGGCAACATCATGAAATTCACCGAGGGCTCCTTCAAGGCCTGGGGCTACGAGCTGGCGCGCGAGGAGTTCGGTGCGAAGGACCTGGACGGCGGCCCGTGGCAGACCTTCAAGAACCCGAAGACCGGCCGCGACATCGTGATCAAGGACGTGATCGCGGATGCCTTCCTGCAGCAGATCCTGCTGCGCCCGGAGGACTACTCGGTGATCGCCACGCTGAACCTGAACGGTGACTACATCTCGGATGCGCTGGCCGCGCAGGTGGGTGGCATCGGCATCGCCCCGGGTGCGAACCTGTCCGACACCACCGCGATGTTCGAGGCCACCCACGGCACGGCGCCGAAGTATGCCGGCCAGGACAAGGTGAACCCCGGCTCGCTGATCCTGTCTGCCGAGATGATGCTGCGGCATCTGGGCTGGCCCGAGGCGGCGGACCTGGTGGTCAAGGGCATGGGCGGCGCGATCAGCGCCGGCGAGGTGACCTACGACTTCGCGCGGCTGATGGATAACGTCGAGCCGATTGCCTGCTCGGCCTTTGGCGAGGCGATGATCAAGCACATGTGACGGGACGGGTCGGTGGTCGGAGTGTCCGTAAGGGCACTTGGCCTCGGCCAGGAACCATTCGAGGATGGAGACGACCCAAACGAGTAACCGCTGAAGGCGCGAGTTCGACCGATGAGTGATGACAAGCCCCAAAACCCCGATCGAGACGACTCGGTAACGGTCGAAGAATCGAGGCCGGAGCTCAAGCCACCGCGACAGTACAAGGTGGTCCTGCTCAACGACGATTTCACGCCCATGGAGTTCGTGATCGAGGTACTGGAGACCTTCTTCAGCATGGATCGCGAAAAGGCCACCCGGGTGATGCTGCACGTGCACACGCGCGGCAAGGGAGTATGCGGCATCTTTACCCGGGATGTGGCCGAGACCAAGGTGGCGCAGGTGAACGACTACGCCCGCAGCCATCAGCACCCACTGCTTTGCTCGATGGAGGAGGCCTGACTCCCATGCTCGACAAGGAACTCGAATTCAGCCTGAACATGGTCTTCAAGGAGGCCCGCGAAAAACGTCACGAGTTCGTGACCGTTGAGCATCTGCTGATGGCGCTGGCGCAGAATCCCAGCGCGGCCACGGTGCTGCGGGCCTGCGGGGGCGATCTCGATCGCATCCGCGACGAGCTGGAGGCCTATATCGACGAGAACACGCCGCGCATCCCGCCGAACGATTCGCGCGAGACGCAGCCGACGTTGGGCTTCCAGCGCGTGCTGCAGCGGGCCGTGTTCCATGTGCAGTCCAGCGGACGCAAGGAGGTCTCCGGCGCCAACGTCCTGGTGGCCCTGTTCGGCGAACAGGACAGCCAGGCGCTGTACGTGCTGGGGCAGCAGAACATCTCGCGCCTGGATGTCGTCAACTTCATCTCGCACGGGATCTCCAAGGTGGGCGAGGACGAACTCGGGGCGCAGCCCAACCCGAACGAGTCCCAGGCCGAGCCGGTGGAGGGCGAGCGCGAGGAAAAGACCAACGCGCTGCAGCTCTACGCCACCAACCTCAACGACAAGGCGCGCAAGGACGAGATCGACCCGCTGATCGGGCGCGATCACGAGATCGAGCGCACTATCCAGATCCTCTGCCGCCGGCGGAAGAACAACCCGCTGCTGGTCGGAGAGGCCGGGGTCGGCAAGACCGCCATTGCCGAGGGTCTGGCGCGGCGCATCGTCGACGAACAGGTGCCCGAGGCGATCGAATCCGCGACCGTCTATGCCCTGGACTTGGGGGCGCTGGTCGCCGGGACCAAATACCGCGGCGACTTCGAGAAGCGCCTTAAGGGCGTTCTGGCCCAGCTCAAGAAGGAGCCGGGTGCGGTGCTGTTCATCGACGAGATCCACACCATCATCGGGGCTGGCGCGGCCTCCGGCGGGGTGATGGATGCCTCCAACCTGATCAAGCCGATGCTCGCCTCGGGCGAGCTGAAGTGCATCGGCTCCACGACCTACCAGGAGTACCGCGGCATCTTCGAGAAGGATCGTGCCCTGGCGCGGCGTTTCCAGAAGATCGAGGTGCCCGAGCCGACGGTCGACGAGACCGAGCAGATCCTGCGCGGTCTGAAGTCCCGTTTCGAGCTGCACCACAACGTACGGTTTACCAAGCCGGCGCTGCGGGCGGCGGCGGAGCTGGCCGACCGTTACATCACCGACCGCTTCCTGCCGGACAAGGCGATCGACCTGATCGACGAGGCCGGGGCCAGCCGCCAGCTGCAGCCGGCCAGCCAGCGCAAGAAGACCATCGGTGTGCAGGATATCGAGAGTATCGTGGCGAAGATCGCGCGCATCCCGCCGAAGTCGGTTTCCAGCTCCGACAAGGAGACCCTGCGCAACCTCGACCGCAACCTGAAGATGACCGTGTTTGGCCAGGACGAGGCGATCGGCACCCTGGCGACAGCCATCAAGATGGCACGCTCCGGTCTGGGCGACATGGACAAGCCGATCGGCTCGTTCCTGTTTGCCGGGCCGACGGGGGTCGGCAAGACCGAGGTCACCCGTCAGCTGGCGCAGCAGATGGGCATCCACCTGGCGCGGTTCGACATGTCCGAGTATATGGAGCGCCACACGGTCTCCCGCCTGATCGGGGCACCGCCCGGCTATGTGGGGTATGACGAGGGCGGGCTGCTCACTGACGCCATCCTGAAGCATCCGCATTCCGTGCTGCTGCTGGACGAGATCGAGAAGGCTCACCCGGACGTCTTCAATGTGCTCCTGCAGGTCATGGACCACGGCACGCTGACGGATGCCAACGGACGCGAGGTGGACTTCCGCAATGTGATCCTGGTGATGACCACCAACGCCGGTGCCGAGCAGGCCAGCCGCCCGTCGGTGGGCTTTACCCAGCAGGACCACTCCAGCGATGCGATGGAGGCGATCAAGCGGACCTTTACGCCGGAGTTCCGCAACCGGCTGGATGCGACCATCCAGTTCGGGCCGCTGGACGAGGCGACCATCCTCAATGTGGTCGACAAGTTCCTGACTCAGCTGCAGGCCCAGCTCGACGAGAAGAAGGTCCACCTGACGGTGGAGCCGGACGCCCGGGCCTGGCTGGCCGAGCATGGCTACGACGTCAAGATGGGTGCGCGACCGATGGCCCGCACCCTGCAGGAGCACATCAAGAAGCCGCTGGCCGACGAGCTGCTGTTCGGCCGTCTGGCGCACGGCGGCGAGGTGGTGGTCCGACTGGGCGAGTCCGGGCTGGAGCTGGATATCCAGGAGACGGCCGTGTCGTCCTGATGCGGCGTGCTGGCATAACCGGGCCCGCGCAAGGGCCCGCAAATGAAGAAGCCCCGGTCCTGCCGGGGCTTCTTCGTTGGAGAGGCGAACTTACTTGTTGCGGTAGACGATGCGACCCTTGGTCAGGTCATAGGGCGTCATCTGCACGATCACCTTGTCGCCGCGCAGGATCCGGATGTAATGCTTGCGCATCTTGCCGGAGATGTGCGCCGTGATCGTGTGCCCATTTTCGAGCTCCACCCGGAAGGTGGTGTTCGGGAGCGTCTCGACGACGGTACCCTCCAGCTCGATTTCGTCTTCCTTCGCCATACAGTTCCTCTCGTATTGAATCAAGGTGGCGACATTATCCGGATGCACCAGCGGAACACAAGTCATGGCGCGCCTCGCAGGGCCGGTCCACGGCGTGGATGGACGGGGCGACGGCCTCGGTGCAGGTGCGGGACGAGTCGGACGCCGCGTTTGCCGCCATTTCCCTGACCGCCTACACTACGCGCGCTTTCACGCGCGAGACCATTGCGAATGACAACTTCTTGGGCAGCCGTTTTTCCCGGCCAGGGGTCCCAGTCCACCGGCATGCTGGCCGACCTGGGCGACGACCATGCCATTGTCCGTGACACCTTTCAGGAGGCGTCGGACTGCCTTGACGCCGATCTCTGGAGCCTGTGCCAGCACGGCCCGGTCGAGCAGCTGAACCAGACCGAATGGACCCAGCCGGTGATGCTGGCCGCGGGGGTTGCCGCCTGGCGCCTGCTGAGCGAGCAGACCCCCGCGCGCCCGCAGGCCGTTGCTGGTCACAGCCTGGGCGAGTACAGCGCCCTGGTGGCCGCGGGCGTGCTGCGCTTCCCCGATGCGGTACGGCTGGTCGCGGAACGCGCCCGGGCGATGCAGGCGGCGGTCCCGGAAGGCGAGGGCGCGATGGCCGCGATCCTCGGGCTCGACGATGCCGCGGTGCAGACCCTTTGCAGCGAGCATGCCGGGGGCGAGGTATTGGAGGCGGTCAATCTGAACGCCCCGGGCCAGGTGGTCATCGCGGGTAATGCCGCGGCGGTGGACCTTGCGGTGGGGGCGGCGAAGGACGCCGGCGCCAAGCGCGCCCTGAAGCTTCCGGTCTCGGTTCCCTCGCACTGCGCCTTGATGCGGCCGGCGGCCGAGCGCCTGCAGGCTGCGCTTGACAGCACCAGCTTCAGCTCGCCGAGCATCCCGGTCTGGCAGAATGTGACGGCCGCGCCGGCGGATTCGGCGGAGACCATCAAGGAGAACCTGGCCGCGCAGCTGTACCGGCCCGTACGCTGGGTCGAGACCATTCGCGGTCTGCGCGAGCAGGGCGTGGCGGTGCAGGTCGAGTGCGGGCCCGGGCGCGTGCTGACCGGACTGGCCAAGCGCATCGACCGGGATCTGGAATTGTTCGATGTCGCCGATCGCGACACGCTGAACGCCACCCTGGAACGCCTGGGGTCGGACGCATCCTGAGCGCGCTCGCGCCGCCGCGGTTCGCGACTCCCTCTCACATGAAGCAAAGGCACAACCATGTCTGACAGCAAACGTGTAGCCCTGGTAACCGGCGCCAGCCGCGGCATTGGCGCCGCCATCGCCCGGCGTCTGGCCGAGCAGGGCCTGCAGGTGGTAGGCACCGCCACCAGTGACGCCGGCGCCGAGCGGATCACCGAGGCCCTGAAGGAATGGGGCGGCCGCGGCATCGCCATGGACGTCACCGACGCCGATTCCGTCGCCGCCGGCCTGCAGGCGATCCAGGCGCAGGAAGGCCCGATCGAGGTGCTGGTGAACAACGCCGGCATTACCCGCGACAACCTCTTCATGCGCATGAAGGACGAGGAGTGGGATGCGATCATCGACACCAACCTCTCCGCCGCCGTGCGCCTGACCCAGCGCCTGCTGAAGGGCATGATGAAGCTGCGCCGCGGCCGTATCATCCTGATCGGGTCGGTGGTCGGCTCCACCGGCAACGCGGGACAGACCAACTATGCGGCGGCCAAGGCGGGCCTGGCCGGGTTTGCCCGGTCGCTGGCGCGCGAGGTCGGCAGCCGCAGTATCACGGTGAACACGGTCGCCCCCGGGTTCATCGATACCGACATGACCCGCGAGCTGGGCGATGACACGAAAGCGGCCCTGCTGGGCCAGATCCCGCTGGGGCGCCTCGGCGCGCCGGAGGAGATCGCCGCGGCGGTGGGTTTCCTCGCGTCCGAGGAGGCCGGTTACATCACCGGCGAGACCCTGCACGTGAACGGCGGGATGTTCATGCATTGATCACGGCGGGCAGGCCGCGTGCCGCCCGCATGGCCCGCTGCACGGATCGCTAGATCGCGGCGGGGCTTTTCTCTAGAATGGCGGACCTTTCAACGAAGCCGCCTCACACCGAAGGGGATTTCTGAACCATGAGTAGCATTGAAGAACGCGTCAAGAAGATCGTTGTCGAGCAACTGGGAGTCAAGGAAGAGGACGTGACCAACGCCGCCGCTTTCGTTGACGACCTGGGTGCGGACTCGCTGGACACGGTGGAACTGGTGATGGCGCTCGAAGAAGAATTCGAGACCGAGATCCCCGACGAGCAGGCGGAAAAGATCACCACCGTGCAGCAGGCGATCGACTATATCAACGAGCACATGAAGGACTGATCCGACGCCTCCGGGCGCCGGTCAGGACGACGCGAACGGGCCTTCCTGCGCGCAGGGCGGCCCTTCGTCGTTTCGCTGAACGCGTATTTCAGTCTTTCGAGGAGAACATCATTGGCTAAGCGACGTGTCGTGATTACCGGACTGGGGATCGTGTCCCCGGTCGGATCCACTATCGACAAGGCCTGGAGCAACATCAAGGCCGGCAAGAGCGGCATTTCCCCCATCGATGTCTTCGATGCCTCGGACATGCCGGTGAAGATCTCCGGCGCCGTTCGGGATTTCGAGGCCAATGATTACGTCTCGACGAAAGATCAGAAAAAGATGGACACCTTCGTCCTCTACGGGCTGGCCGCGGGGCTTCAGGCCCTGGACGACTCCGGACTGGAGGTGACCGAGGAGAACGCCGAACGGATCGGGGTCGCGATCGGCTCCGGAATCGGCGGTCTGCCGTATATCGAACGTTCCTACGGGGCATACCTGAAGGGCGGGGCGCGCAAGATCTCGCCGTTCTTCGTGCCCAGTGCGATCATCAATATGGTGGCCGGCAATCTGTCCATCATGCGCAACCTGCAGGGCCCGAACATCTCCATCGTCTCGGCCTGTGCCACCGGGACCCACAACATCGGCGACGCGGCGCGCATGATCGCCTACGGCGACGCCGATGCGATGGTGGCCGGCGGGGCCGAGATGGCGACCACGCCGCTGGGCATCGGCGGCTTTGCCGCGGCTCGCGCGCTGTCCACCCGCAACGATGATCCGGAACGCGCTTCCCGCCCCTGGGACCAGGATCGTGACGGCTTCGTGCTCAGCGATGGTGCTGGCGTGATGATGCTGGAAGAGTACGAGCATGCGAAGGCTCGCGGGGCGAACATCTACTGCGAGGTCGCGGGGTTCGCCTGGAACGCTGATGCCCACCACATGACGCAGCCCATCCAGGATGGCTCCGGCGCCGCCAAGTGCATGCACCGGGCGCTGAAGGATGCCGGCGTGAATCCGGAAGAGGTCGGGTATATCAACGCGCACGGGACCTCGACGCCGGCGGGCGACCTGGCGGAGACCCAGGGGCTGAAGAAGGCCTTCGGCGACCATGCCTACAAGCTTCTGGTGAACTCCACCAAGTCGATGACCGGCCACCTGCTGGGGGCCGCCGGCGGGATCGAGGGCGTTTTCACGGCGCTGGCCCTGCGCGATCAGGTGTCGCCGCCGACCATCAACCTGGAAAACCCGAGCGAAGGCTGCGATCTGGACTATGTGGCCAACGAAGCGCGCGAGATGAACACCAAGGTCGGCCTGTCCAACTCCTTCGGGTTCGGCGGCACCAACGGCACGCTGGTGTTCCGCAGCATCTGACGCTGCGGCGCCGCCATGGCGGTCCATCCACTGGCCGCCGGGGTCGATTTCGCGGCCCTGGCGCGGCGATTCCCCGAACGCTACCCGCATCTGCTGGAGTCGGCCCTCATCGGGCAGGCCCCGGCACGCTTCTCCATCCTGTTTGCCTTTCCCGGTCGAACCCTTTCGACCGCGGCGGGCGAGGATATCCTGCAGGCGCTGGACCAGGACCTGTCCGGGGTACCGGAGCTGGCCCCGGACGACACGCCCCATGCCCATCTCCCGTTCCTCGGAGGGTGGTTCCTCTACGCGGGATACGAGCTGTCCTGGGGCCTGGAGCCGGCGCTGGGTGAATGCCGGTCGGATCCCTGGCTGCCGGACGCGCTGCTGACCTATTTTCCCGCGGCCCTGATCCATGATCACCACGCGGGCCGTACATGGTTCGTGGACGAAACGGACGATGCCGAGCGCCGGGCGCAGGTCGAGCGGGACCTGGAGGCAGTACAGGAGGATGCGGACGCGGCGTGCAGCCCCTTGCCCGATCTTTCCTTGCAGGAGGAGGATCCGGCCCAATACCGCGAGGCGGTACTTCGCGGCCTCGAGTACATTCGAGCCGGCGATACCTTCCAGGTCAATCTGTCGCGGGAATGGCATGCCACGGCGGCCGCACCGCTGGATCCGGCGGTGCTGTATATGCGCCTGCGTCAGGCGAATGCGGCCCCGTTTGCCGCCTGGCTGCAGTTGCCGGGGGCCCACGTGATCAGCTCCTCGCCGGAACGCCTGGTGTCGGTGGAGCGGGGCGAAATCGAGACCCGGCCGATCGCGGGAACCCGAAGACGGGATGCGGATGCCGACAAGGATCGGCGTCTTTTCAGTGAGTTGAACTTTAATCTTAAAGAGCGGGCCGAACATGTGATGCTGGTGGACCTGGAACGCAACGATGTCGGGCGGGTGGCCGAGATTGGCAGCGTGCGGGTCGCGGAGCTGATGACCATCGAGAGCTATCGCCGGGTGCACCACATTGTCTCGAGCATCGTCGGGCGCCTGCGCCCCGGGACCACGGCCGCTGATGTCCTGCGGGCGGTCTTCCCCGGCGGCACCATCACCGGGTGCCCGAAGATTCGCAGCATGCAGATCATCCAGGAACTGGAGCAGTACGCGCCGCGTGGCGCCTACACCGGCGCCTGTGGCTACGTGAGCCGGCATGGGCGCATGGATACCAATATCCTGATCCGTACGCTCGTTGCGCACGGGAACGAGCTGCGCTTCCGCGCCGGTGCCGGCATCGTGGCTGACTCGGACCCGGAGCGCGAGCTGGAGGAGACCCGGCACAAGGCACGGGGTCTTCTGGAGGCGCTGGGCGTGCACAACGAGGCGCTTTCGTGATCCTGGTGAACGGGGAACCGGACGAGAACGTCTCGGTGGGTGATCGCGGGCTGCTGCTCGGGGATGGGCTGTTCGAGACCCTGCGCGTGCGTTCGAGCCAGCCGCAATTGTGGGCGTACCACCGGGATCGGCTGTGGCGGGGCCTGCGCCAGCTGGGCTTCCCGGAGCCCGAGGAAGGGCAGATTCTCGAGGAAGTGGCACGGGTGGCGCACGGGCCCGAATGCCTGGTGCGGGTGACGATTACGCGTGGCGGAGGGCCCCGAGGGTACGCGCCACCCGCCCATCCGGCACCCACGCGGATCGTCAGTGCCGGGCCCGCGCTGGACGCCACGCCACCCGGCGACCGGAGCCCCCTGGTTCTGGGCTGGTCGGCCGTCCCCGTTGGGGTGAACCCGGCGCTCGCGGGGCTCAAGCACACCAGCCGCCTGGAACAGGTGATGGTACGCAGCCACTGGGAAACTGGCTGGGAGGAAGCGATCGTTTGCGATGCACTGGGGCGGGTGATCAGCGCCACCCAGGGCAATCTCTGGGTGCGCGAGGGGCAGCAGCTGCTGACGCCCCCGCTCGACCAGGCCGGGATTGCCGGGACCCGGCGGGCCTGGATCCTCGATCATGCGGCAGGGTTTGGATTCTCCGTGGTCGAGGAATATCCGGAGACCGAACGGATCAGGCAGGCCGACGGTATCTACATAACGAATGCACGTCTCGGGATGACCCCGGCGGTGCTGGCTGAAGCGGACAATCCGGGGCGCGCGTGGCAGGATGATCTGCTCTACCGCATGGGAATCGCGTTGCATGAAGCGCATTAGTCTCGCCGTCCTGGCTCTGGTGGTCGCGCTTGCCCTGGGCACCGCCTGGTGGTTGGGCGAACACTACCGGGCACAACTGGACACGCCCCTGGCGCTGGACGCCTCGGAACGCTACCAGCTTGAATCGGGTCAGGGGCTGCGCTCGGTCAGCCGTTCGTTTGCTGAGCGCGGCTGGATCGAGTCCGCCTGGGTGGCGGAGGTCTACGGGCGGCGCCAGGGGCTTGCGCCGCGGCTACAGGCCGGCGAGTACGCAGTGACCCCGGGGATGACGCCGCGCGATCTGCTGCACGCGATGGCCCGGGGCGAGGTCATCCAGCATCGCCTGACCTTTCCCGAGGGCTGGACCATCCGCCAGGCACTGAGCGCGCTGCGCGAACATCCGGAGCTGGTCGGTCCGCCGGAGTCGGTCGGGGTTCACAACCTCCTCGAGACCCTGGGCTTGTCGGACCTGGATCATCCGGAAGGCTGGTTTCTTCCGGATACCTATTTCTTCGGCTCCGGCACCGAGGCCCTGACGGTGCTGGAGCGCGCCCATCAGGCCATGCGCCTGCACCTGGAGCGGGCCTGGGAAGGCCGTATCGAGGACCACCCGGTGGATTCCCCCTATGAGCTGCTGATCCTGGCCTCGATCATCGAGCGCGAGACCGGGCGTGGGGACGAGCGGGACCGGGTAGCGGGCGTATTCGTGAATCGGCTGAAGCGCGGCATGCGACTGCAGACCGACCCGACCCTGCTGTACGTGCAGGAACCGGGCGTGCAGCGGCTGACGCGGGCCGAGCTGGATCGTGACCACCCCTACAACACCTACACGCGCGCGGGGTTGCCCCCGACGCCGATCGCGCTGCCGGGGCGGGCCGCCCTGGAGGCCGCCGCGCGGCCGGCGGATACCGACGACCTGTTCTTTGTTTCGCGCGGCGATGGCAGCCATCATTTCTCCCAGACCTATCGCGAACACCGCGAGGCCGTGATCCGCTACCAGCTGGGCGGGGACGGCAGCCGCTACGGCATCCGCAACCGCTAACGGGAGCCCCTGCGCATGGATCGCTCACCCCATCCTGGTCGTTTTCTGGTGCTTGAGGGTATCGAGGGCTCGGGCAAGACCACCCAGATCGAGCGGCTGGAGGCTCGATTGCGCGCCGCCGGCCACAGCCTGCGCGTCACGCGCGAGCCGGGCGGAACCGCGCTGGGCGAGCGCCTGCGCGGGTTGCTGCTGGATCCGGATCTGCCCGGGATGTGCCCGGAGGCGGAATTGTTGCTGATGTTCGCGGCGCGGGCCCAGCATCTGGCCGAGATCATCCGGCCAGCCCTGGACGCGGGCGACTGGGTGCTCAGCGACCGCTTTACCGACGCCTCCTTCGCTTACCAGGGCGCGGGGAGGGGCCTGGGCGACCACCGAGTGGCCCGTCTGGAAGACTGGTTGCAGGGCGAGCTGCGGCCGGATCTGGTGATCCTGCTGGATATTGCCCCCGAGACCGGACTGGAACGGGCGGTGCAGCGGGGGCGCCGTGACCGGATCGAGCGAGAGGCGCTGGACTTCTTCGAGCGCGCGCGCGAGGCGTATCGCCAGCGCGCGGCAAAGGCCCCCGACCGATACCTGGTGGTGGATGGAGCGGCGGATCCGGACACCGTGGCCGAGCGGATCCTGGCGGGCGTGCGGGAGCGCCTGCCGCTGCACGCGCTGGGGGGCGGCTGAAGGATGGAGGGAACCGACACCCGGGAGGCGCTGCCACCCTGGCTGCAGGCGCCGTGGAGCGGACTGGTCCGGCGCGGACGTGACGGCCGCCTGCCCACCGGTCTGCTGATCCACGGCGCGACCGGGGTGGGCAAGGCCCTGCTGACCACCGCGCTGGTTCAGGCACTGTTGTGCCAGCGCGCCAGCGGCGAGGAAGCGGCCTGCGGCGAGTGTAACGCCTGCCGCAGCTTCAGTACCGGTGTGCACCCGGAGGTGATGGCCCTGGAACCGGAGGAGGCCGGGAAGGAGATCCTGATCGCCGCGGCCCGCGAGGCGATCGACTTCCTATCGCTGTCCGGGTCGGGGGATCTGCGCTCCGTGATCATCCGCCCGGCCGACGCCCTGAACGCGAATGCCGCAAATGCCTTGCTCAAGACCCTGGAAGAACCGCCGACCGGGGCGATGCTGATCCTCGAGGCGGCGCAGCCCGCGCGTCTGCCGGCGACGATCCGCAGCCGCTGTCAGACCATCGAGATCGCCAATCCGGCCCCGGCGGACGCGACGGCCTGGCTGCGCGGGTTCTCGGATAATCCGGCAGCGGTGGACGAGGCCTATGCAGCCAGCCTCGGGCGACCACTGGCCGCCCGCGAGATCCTGACCGACCCCGAACGCATGGGTCGCTGGGAACAGGACCGCGAGGCCCTGACCGCGTTGTTGCGTGGCGCCAGCGTGCACGCGATGGCGGCTACCCTGCAGCGCAGCCTGCCGGAATCCCTGATTCCGCGGATCCAGGCCCTGCTGGTGTCGGCCCAGCGTCTGGCGGTCAACGGCGAGCCGGATGCCTTTGGCCGGCAATTCCCGCGCGATCTTCTGGAGGGCTTTGCCCGGCGTGCCGGCGCGCGACGCCTGGCCGAGCTGTCCGCGCGGGCGCTGGTCTGGCAACGCCAGGCGAGCCGTCAGCTGAACCCGCAGCTGCGCATGGAGGATATCGCCCTGAATTTCCAGGCGAAGTAGCGGCACAACTCACGCCGCGAGCGGCCACGGGGTGGCGCGCGATCGCATCGATGGGCGATACTCCTCGGCCCAGCACGTAATCAGGTCACACGGGAGGGTCTATGGCCGGGCAGGGCATGCTCACCTTGGCAATCAAGGAAAAACCCGCGCTGTATGCGGCGTACATGCCGTTCGTGACCAACGGCGGGCTGTTCATCCCGACCGACAAGGCCTACAAGCTCGGGGATCAAGTCTTCCTGCTGCTGTCACTGCTGGAGGATTCGGACCGCCTGCCGACGCCCTGCACGGTGGTCTGGATCACCCCGCCACGGGCGCAGGGCAACCGCCTGCGCGGCATCGGCGTGCAGTTCAACAAGTCCGACAAGGGCGTGACTCATCGCCGCATCGAGGAGCACCTGGGCGGTATGCTGAACTCGGACCGCAAGACCCACACGTTCTAGCCGCCGGGCAAAGGCCAGGGTGTTCGGGCGGGCTTGCCGTTCGAGCCCGTCACCCGCCGCAGCTCGCCGCGTCCGGGTCCCCTTGTCGACCCGCATCCGCCACCCTCAGCGCACGCCTGCAGCCGCGTTCTCGCGGATAGCCTCGGCCACGCACTCCAGCGCGCGGTCGATCTGTTCCCGCGTCAGATAGAAGTGGGGTGCAAAGCGGATCCCGCCGCCGCGCAGGGCACACAGCACCCCGTACCCCTGAAGCCGGGCGTACAGCGCATCCAGATCGTCCACCGGTGGCCGGAAGGTGAGGATGCCGGCGCGCCGGCCGCGCGGTGTCAGGATGCGGCATCCCTGGCTGCGCAACCCGTCCTCCAAGTGCAGCCAGTGCTCGCGGATTTCGTGGTCGATGGTCTCGAGCCCGGTCTCCAGCAGCAGCGACAGGCTGGCGTGCAGGGCGTGAACCCCCAGCATGTTCGGGCTGCCCGGCTCGAACCGCCGGGCGCTGGTGGCTGGTTCGATGCCGGGGTTGGAGAAGTCACCGGCATGCGCCAGCATGTTCCAGCCGTATTCCTGCAGCTTCAGCTGCTCGCGCGCCTCCGGGTTCACGTAGAACACCCCGATCCCCTCCGGTGCCAGCATCCACTTGTGCGCATCCGCCATCACGAAATCGGCATGACAGCCGGGCGCATCAAAGGGCAGGGCGCCCAGGTGCTGGATCGCGTCGACGCAGAACAGGATGCTGCGCGCGCGCAGTTCAGCGCCCAGCGCCTGGATGTCGATGCGCATCCCGGAGTCGTAGCGTACCGCGCTGGTGGCGACCAGGCGCGTGTGCCCGTCGCAGGCGGCCAGAAGATCGCGTTCCGGCTCCGGACCAACCGGCACCTCGCGGGCCTCGATGCCGAAGCGCTCGGCCGCGGCCAGCCAGACCACGCGGTTCGACGGAAACTCGTGGACCGGGAACACGACGTTGTCGCCCGGGCGCCAGTCGAGGCCGAAGGCCACCATCGAAAGCGCCTCCGAGGTGTTCTTGACGAAGGCGATATCCTCGGCCGACGGGGCACCGATCAGCGCGCGGGCGAGCGCCCGGGTTGCATCGACATGCCGCAGCCACTGGAGGTAGTCGCGCGAACCATGGACGACGTTCGTATGGGCGAACTGGCAGACCGCCTCCTCGGTGCGTCGCGGCCATGGGCCGACGGCGGCATGGTTGAGATGGATAATCCCTTCCTGCGGAAATTCCGGGTGCATGCGATCCTCCTGGGCCGGGCCCGAAGGGTAACCCAGTCGGGCGGCCGGTAGAACACCGTGCGCGCGCCAGAGCCGCCGTGACCGGTGCCGCGTGTCAGGCGCTTGTTGTGATTCCCCGGGCAAGTTGTTAATTTGCCGGCTCCCTGAATACCCCGGGTCTGCGCCTCAATCCATGTCATCGGGTTTGGTGAACGGGCCCTCGCAGCGGCCGCATGGCCTCGTCCACCGCGCCTTCCGGCCTCCCGCAGGCGCTGCGCCGTTTTGCACCTTGCCAGTACAGGAGGGACGGATGAATTCCGTTGTCCAGTTCTATCGGGACCCCGAGCTCGGGGCCGTCGAGTCGCGCGAATTCCGGGTCTTCAATGACCGTTCGCTCGATCGTATTCCGGCGGTCGCGGCGCTGCCGGAGGCCATGCGGTTCGAAATGCGCGTGGTCGCCAGCGTGCTGCCGTTCCGGGTCAACGACTACGTGATCGAGGAACTGATCGACTGGGATCGCGTCCCCGACGACCCGATGTTCCAGCTGACCTTCCCGCAGCGGGAGATGCTGGAACCGGGGGCCTTCGAGCGTATGGCCGATCTCCACCGAAAGGGTGCATCACGTGGCGAGATCCAGGCCCTGGCGCGTGAACTGCGCGAGGACCTGAACCCGCATCCCGCCGGCCAGCTGGAACTCAACCGGCCCAGCGAGGAAGCCGGCGAGGTGATCAACGGGCTGCAGCACAAGTACCGCGAGACGGTCCTGTTCTTCCCCGGACAGGGGCAGACCTGCCACAGCTATTGCACCTTCTGCTTTCGCTGGGCCCAGTTTGTCGGAGACAAGGAACTGCGGATCGCCAGTACCGATGCCGGATTGCTGCACGACTACCTGCGCAGCCACACGGAGATCAGCGACCTGCTGATGACGGGCGGCGACCCGCTGGTGATGAAAACCAAGCACCTGAAGGCCTACCTGGAGGGATTGCTGGAGCCGGATCTGGCCCATGTCCAGACCGTCCGTATCGGCACCAAGGCCCTGACGTTCTGGCCCTATCGCTTTGTCACGGACAGTGACGCGGACGAGCTCCTGCATCTCCTGGAGCGACTCGCGGAGGCGGGGAAACACGTGGCGCTGATGGCCCATTACAACCATCCCCACGAGCTGCGTACCCCGATCGCGCGCGAGGCGATCCGCCGCGTCCGGGATACCGGCGCCGAGATTCGTGCCCAGGGTCCGTTGCTGCGGCACATCAACGATGACCCGGGCGCATGGGCGGATCTGTGGCGAGAAGAGGTCCGCCTGGGGATCATCCCGTACTACATGTTCGTCGAGCGCGACACCGGCGCCCGACGCTATTTCGAGGTGCCACTGGCCCGGGCCTGGGAGATCTATCGCGAGGCCATGCAGCAGGTTTCCGGACTGGGTCGCACCGCCCGGGGCCCCTCGATGAGCGCGGAACCCGGCAAGGTCGAGATCCAGGGCGTGGCGGAGATCCAGGGCGAGAAGGTATTCGTGCTGCGGTTTATTCAGGCGCGCAATCCCGACTGGGTACAGCGGCCCTTCTTCGCACGCTATGACGACCAGGCCACCTGGCTGGACCAGTTGCAACCGGCCTTCGGCGAAGAGCGCTTCTTCTTCGAGGATGAGCTGGCCGCGATCAAGGCCGCATCCGGCGAGTAACCGCCCCCTGACAGCAAGAGCCCCATGGACAACGACACCCTGAAGCAGCGTGACCTGCGCGCCCTCTGGCATCCCTGTACCCAGATGAAGGACTACAGCGAGGAGGGGACCCTCCCGCTGCTTCCGATCCAGCGCGGGGAGGGCGTCTGGTTGTACGACTTCGACGGCAACCGCTACCTGGACGCGATCAGTTCCTGGTGGGTCAATCTCTTCGGTCATGCCAATCCGCGAATCGGCGATGCGGTCAAGGACCAGCTGGACCGGCTGGAGCACGTGATCCTTGCGGGCTGCACCCACGAACCGGTGGTCGAACTCTGCGAGCGCCTGATCGACATCACCCCGGACGGCCTGGAGCGGGTCTTCCTCGCGGACAATGGCAGCGCTGGGGTCGAGGTCGCGCTGAAGATGAGCTTCCATTATTGGCGCAACGTCGGCCGCCCGCGGAAGACCCGATTCATCCGGCTCTCCAACAGCTATCACGGCGAGACACTGGGGGCGCTTTCGGTCAGCGACGTGCCGCTGTACAGCGCCACCTACGAACCGCTGATGCTGGACGTAATCACTGTCCCGGCGCCCGACTGCTTCGAGCGCGAGGCGGGCGAGAGCTGTGCCGACGTCGCCCGGCGGCAGTTCGCTCACATGGAGGAAGCCCTGGCGGCACATGGCGACGAGGTGGCCGCGGTCATCATCGAGCCGCTGGTGCAATGCGCCGGCCATATGCGCATGTACGATCCGGAGTATCTGCGCCTGTTGCGCGCGGCCTGCGACCGCCACGGCGTGCACCTGATCGCCGACGAGATTGCCGTGGGCTTTGGCCGCACCGGCACGCTGTTCGCCTGCGAACAGGGGCCGATCACGCCCGATTTCCTGTGCCTGTCGAAGGGGCTGACCGCCGGCTATCTGCCCATGGCCGCGGTGCTCACCACGGACTCGATCTACCAGGCGTTCTACGACGATTACGAAAAGCTCAACATGTTCCTGCACTCGCATTCCTACACCGGGAATCCGCTGGCGTGCAGGGCGGCACTGGCGACACTCGACATCTTCCAGGCCGATCCGGTTATCGAGCAAAACCGTCAACTTGCCAAACATATCGCGAAACGACTGGAACCTCTGAAGGCGCATCCGCACGTCGCCGACGTGCGCCAGCACGGCATGATCGCGGCGGTGGAACTGGTGCAGGACAAGGCGACCCGTACGCCATACCCGTGGCAGGAACGCCGCGGCCTGCACATCTATCGCCACGGGCTGACCCGCGGTGCCTTGCTGCGACCGCTGGGGAACGTGAGCTACCTGATGCCGCCATATGTCATCACCGAAAACCAGATCGACTTTCTGGTGGAGGTGATGGCCGAGGGGATCGAGAAGGCCGTGCACGCCTGATCCGGCGACAACTCGGGCACTTCGCCAGGGATTGAGGGCGAGCCTCGCGCCGTACAGTTGTACCCATAAAGACGCATAATACATATTATGTTAAATCAGAGATGAGCGACGGTTGGCGGGTTTCAGGTCAGTCGCCGGTATCTCCCCCGGTCTTGCCCCTCTCTTGCCCGTCCAGGCCCGAATCCGGCCTTGGCCGGGCTCCGGCGGTTCTCAGGAAAGACTGCTGATCACGTGGGTCAGGATCTGTTTCACCCGCGTCATGCCCACATCCAGATTGGCCGCGATGTCGTCCATGGTGATCTCGCCCTCGGCCCGGCCGGCGGCCCAGTTGGCGATCACGGCGCAGCAGGCATAGTTGAGGCCCACTTCGCGCGCCAGGGCCGCCTCGGGCATGCCGGTCATGCCGACCAGGTCGCAGCCGTCGCGTTCCAGTCGGTCGATCTCCGCGGCCGTCTCCAGGCGTGGCCCCTGAGTCGCGCCGTACGTCCCGTGCTCCACCGCCTCGATCCCGAGCTCGTCGATCGCCCGGATCAGGGTCTGGCGAACCGCCTCGTTGTACGGCCAGGTCATGTCGATATGGGTGACCCCTTCCAGGTCGCCGCCTTCGAAAAACGTGTTCGCGCGTGACCAGGTGTAGTCGATGATCTGGTCCGGGATCGCGACCACCCCCGGCTTCATCTCCTCGGTGATCCCACCGACCGCGGCGACGGCGACCACGTTGTCGATACCGGCGTTGTGCAGTGCCCAGATATTGGCCCGGTAGTTCACCTGGTGTGGCGGGATGGTGTGGCGCGCCCCGTGGCGCGGCAGGAACACGATCTCGATGTCGTTCAGCCGGCCAAAAACCAGCGGGCCGGAGGGCTCCCCATAGGGCGTGTGCATCACCTGGCGTCGGGTGATCTGCAGGTCTTTCAGTCGGGTGAGACCGGTGCCGCCGATGACGGCGATGCGGGGTGCGGACATTAATCAGTGCTTCCCTAGTGGTCGGCCACGGCGAAGATGCCGGGCGCGTTGCGCAGGTAGTCCTGGTAGTCCATACCGTACCCGAACAGGTAGCGGTTGGGCGCCTCCAGGGCCGCGTAGTCGACGGTGATCGCCGGATCCCGGTCGGGGTTGTGCTTGTCGACCAGGACGATGGAGATGACCTGCCGAGCGCCCTGCTCTTCGCAGAAGGTCTTGATGCCTTCCAGCGTAATGCCGCCGTCGAGGATGTCGTCGACGATCACGACGGTACGGTCCTGCAGGGCCGCCTGGGGACGCGCAAGCCAGTGCAGCTGGTCGCCGCCGCGGGTGCCGCCGCGATACCGCGTGGCATGCAGGTAGTCGACCTGCATCGGGAACGACCAGCGCGTCAGCAGCCCGCCCATCAGCACCACACCCCCGTTCATCACGCCCATCACCAGCGGATTGCGGTCCTTCAGCGCGACCGCCGTGCGTTCGGCCAGACGGTCGATCGCGGTCTCGACGGCGTCACGACTGAAGAGACAGTCGGCATCGCGCAGCGTGGCTCGCGCCTGTTCCGGGCTCATGGCATGTCCTGGGGGTGTCGGTGCGGGAAATCATGTCCGAGCATCCGGAGCGAGGCAAGCTCGCAAATTCCGGACCCCGGAAACGCAACCGGCCGGCACAAGGGCCGGCCGGCTGGCAGACGAAGGTCGAGGACCTTAGTAGGTGAAGGTCACCGTGTCGTCGTCCATCGCTTCGGAGATCACGTAGGCGCCGCCCACGGTTTCCTCGATTTCCGGGATCAGGTCGTTGCCCCACAGATCCAGGGTCGGGGTGCAGACCTTCATCACGACGCCGGCCTCGTGGGCATCCTTCATGAAGTCGTAGACGCTCTTGCTGGAGCCTTCCTGCACGAACAGGTTTTCGGCCACGCCCTTCTTGGCGAGTTCGCCGGCACGACCGGTCATCACGACTTCAACGTCGTATTCCATCGCGGCGGCGACAGTGGCCTGGAAGAACGGGGCACCCAGTTCGGAAGCGTTGCTCGGGTCGGTGTTGACCATGACGATCAGGAGCTTGTCGGCCATTTTGGATCTCCAACTTCAGTGGTGAGTGTGAATATTACTAGCTGCTCAATCGCAGACCGGTGGCGCATTATAGGCGCCTCGACGCGCGGGCGCCAATGCGCCGCCCGGCACGGTTCAGGCGGTGGCGAGCTGGCTTGCGCGGAGCCAGCGATCGAGCTGCGCGCGAAGCGCCGGGAGGCGGTTTGGATCGGCATCGACGGGCCGTGCGCGCAGGCGTTCCAGGCGGCGCGCCGACTCGGCGGACAGGGGCTGATCCTCCTGGGCCTCCAGGATCCGGTCGGCCTGTTCCGGCTCGTTGCAGATCAGCACCATGTCGCAGCCGGCGGCGCGTGCGGCGGCCGCCCGTTCCGCGGGGTCGCCGATCCCCTCGGCGCCGGCCATCGCCAGGTCATCGCTGAGGATGGCGCCGCGATAGCGCAGTTCGCGGCGGAGGATGTCCTGCAGCCAGACACGCGAGAATCCGGCGGGATAGCCGTCGACCTGAGGGTACAGGACGTGCGCCGGCATGATCCCCTCGAGATCTCCAAGCACGGGCCGAAAGGCCTCGAGATCCTGATTCTCGATTTCGGACAGGGGGCGATCATCCACCGGCAGCGCGACATGGGAATCCGCCTTCACGGCACCGTGCCCCGGGAAGTGCTTGCCGACCGCGGCCATGCCGGCGGCAGCCAGGCCCCGGATCAGTTCGCCGGCGAGGCGTGCGATCACGTCCGGGTCGTAATGAAACGCCCGGTCGCCGATGACGTCACTGATCTCCAGATCGCGGTCGAGGACGGGCGTGAAACTGAAATCGATATCCAGTGCGCGCAGTTCCCGCGCGAGCAGCTCGCCGGTCGCATGCGCCAGTTCACAGGCCTTGTTGCGGTCGTAGTCGTAGACGTGGCCCAGCTGGCGCATGGGCGGGAACGCAGTGAAACCCTCGCGCAGGCGCTGCACGCGCCCGCCTTCCTGATCCACGGCGATCAGGATGCCGGGGCGCTCGGCGCGGATCGCGGCGACCAGCGCCTGGATCTGCGCCGGCGTGCCGGCATTGCGGGCAAACAGGATCACCCCGCCGGTGGCGGGATGTCGCAGGCGTTCGCGATCTTCCGGGGTGAGCTCGATTCCGGTGACGTCGAGCATCACCGGACCCAGGGGCAAGGGGTCGTTCTGGGACATCACTCAAGGCTCGAATCGGCGCTCCCGCGGGAGCCATCTTTTCAGGATAGCGAGGCTTCGGGGAGAAAGGCGAGTGCCTTGAGCTTCTCGATGCGATCGCGGATGCGGGCCGCCTCCTCGAATTCGAGGTCGCGTGCTTTTGCGAACATCTCCTGTTCGAGGCGCTCGATCTCCTTCGCCGCGTTCTCCGGCGCCCCCAGATAATCAGCGCCCTCCTCCGCGACCTTCCGCCCGCGGCGGCCGCTGGAACCGGGCGTGGCGTTGCGCGCCTCGAGGATGTCCGCGATGTTCTTGCGGATGCCCTGGGGCGTGATGCCGTGGGCCTCGTTGTGCTCGATCTGTTTGGCCCGGCGGCGCTCGGTCTCGTCGATGGCGCGTTGCATGGAGCCGGTGATCTTGTCGGCGTAGAGGATGGCCTTGCCGTTCACGTTGCGCGCGGCGCGGCCGATGGTCTGGATCAGCGAGCGGTCGGAGCGCAGGAAGCCCTCCTTGTCCGCGTCCAGGATCGCCACCAGGGAGACCTCGGGCATATCCAGCCCTTCGCGCAGCAGGTTGATCCCGACCAGGACGTCGAACTCCCCCAGTCGCAGGTCGCGGATGATCTCCATGCGTTCCACCGTGTCGATATCCGAGTGCAGATAGCGCACGCGCACGCCGTGTTCGGTGAGGTAATCCGTCAGGTCCTCGGCCATGCGCTTGGTCAGGGTGGTGATCAGCACCCGTTCGTCGCGTTCGACGCGATCGCGCACCTCCGAGAGGACGTCGTCCACCTGCGTACCGGCCGGACGGACCTCCAGTTCCGGGTCCAGCAGCCCGGTCGGGCGGACCACCTGGTCGACAATCGCCCCGGCATGTTCGCGCTCGTACGGGCCGGGGGTGGCCGAGACGTAGATCGTCTGCGGCATCAGGGCCTCGAACTCCTCGAAACGCAGCGGGCGGTTGTCCAGGGCCGATGGCAGGCGGAAGCCGTATTCCACCAGGGTCTCCTTGCGCGAGCGGTCGCCCTTGTACATCCCGCCGACCTGGGGCACCGAGACATGGGATTCGTCGATGACCAGCAGCGCATCCTTCGGCAGGTAGTCGAAAAAGGTCGGCGGCGGCTCGCCCGGGGCGCGTCCGGAGAGGTAGCGCGAGTAGTTTTCGATCCCGTTGCAGTACCCGATCTCCAGGATCATCTCCAGGTCGAACAGCGTGCGCTGTTCCAGACGCTGAGCCTCGACCAGACGATCCTCCTTGCGCAGGAATTCCAGGCGCTCCTTGAGTTCGTCGCGGATGTGGTCCACGGCCTCCAGCAGGGTCTCGCGCGGGGTTACGTAGTGCGTCTTGGGGTAGATCGTAAGACGCGGCACCGTGCGCAGCTGTTCGCCGGTGAGCGGGTCGAAGTACGACAGCCGCTCCACCTCGTCGTCGAACAGCTCGATGCGCACCGCCTCGCTGTCGGATTCTGCCGGGTGGATGTCGATCACCTCGCCGCGTACGCGGTAGGTGGCGCGCCGCAGTTCGGTGTCGTTGCGGGTGTACTGCAGTTCCGCCAGACGCCGCAGCAGGTCGCGCTGGTCGATCCGGTCGCCGCGCTCGACGTGCAGCACCATCGACAGATACTTGCGCGGGTCGCCCAGGCCGTAGATGGCCGACACCGAGGCCACGATGATTGCGTCGCGCCGCTCCAGCAGCGCACGGGTGGCGGACAGGCGCATCTGCTCGATGTGATCGTTGATCGAGGCGTCCTTCTCGATGTAGGTGTCCGACGACGGGACGTAGGCCTCCGGCTGGTAGTAGTCGTAGTAGGAAACGAAGTACTCCACCGTGTTGTGCGGGAAGAACTCCTTGAATTCCCCGTACAACTGCGCCGCCAGCGTCTTGTTGGGTGCCAGGATGATGGTGGGGCGCTGTACCTGCTCGATCACGTTGGCGATGGTGAAGGTCTTGCCCGATCCGGTTACGCCGAGCAGCACCTGGTGCGCGAGGCCGGCCTCCAGCCCCTCGGTCAGCGCGCGGATCGCCGTCGGCTGATCGCCCGCCGGCTGATACTCCGATACGACCTTGAATTGTTCGCCTTCGCCTGGCTGCACCTTATCCTCCGCGCCTGATTTCAGTATCATTTCGCCCCGACCGCTCGCGCGGCCCATCGACCCGATCACACAGAGGCCTACCCCTTGGATATCGAGCTTTCCGACCGCGTCCAGCGCATCCAGCCCTCCCCTACTCTCGCCGTCAGCGCGCTGGCCGCTCAGCTTCGCGCGGAGGGGCGGGACATCGTCGGGCTGGGGGCCGGAGAACCGGATTTCGATACCCCCGAGCATATCAAGCAGGCGGCGGTGGACGCGCTTGCCCGCGGAGAAACCAAGTACACTCCGGTGGACGGTACGGCCAGCCTCAAGGCGGCCATCATCCGCAAATTCGATCGCGACAACGGCCTGACGTTCACCCCTGACCAGATCCTGGTGTCCTCCGGTGGCAAGCAGAGCATCTTCAATCTCTGCCAGGCCCTGCTGAATCCCGGGGACGAGGTCGTGATCCCCGCCCCCTACTGGGTGTCCTACCCGGATATCGCCCTGCTGGCCGGGGCGCGCCCGGTGATCGTCAGCGCCCAGCAGGATGCCGGCTTCCGCATCACCGGGGAACAGCTGGAGGCCGCGATCACCCCGAACACCCGCCTGGTGTTCCTGAACAGCCCGTCCAATCCCACGGGCGCGGCGTATTCGGCCGCCGAGTTGACCGAACTGGCCGAGGTGCTGCGGCGCCACCCCCGTGTGGTCATTGCCACGGATGACATGTACGAACATATCCGGTTTGGCTCGGCCCCGTTCGTGAACATCGTCAACGTCGCCCCAGATCTGCTCGAGCGCACCGTGGTGCTGAATGGCGTATCCAAGGCCTATGCGATGACCGGCTGGCGCATCGGCTACGCCGGTGGTCCGAAGAACCTGATCGCGGCGATGAAGAAGATCCAGTCGCAAAGCACCTCCAATCCGACCTCCATTGCCCAGGCCGGCGCCGAGGCCGCACTCAACGGCGACCAGGGCTGCGTGGTGGCCATGTGTTCGGCCTTCGCCGAGCGCGCTCGCCACGTCGTGGACGGCCTCAATGCCATCGACGGGATCGACTGCCTCATGCCGGACGGCACCTTCTACTGCTTCCCTCGCGTCACCGGCCTGATGGCGGCAGCCGATATCGACACCGACGTCGCCCTGACCAAGCAGCTGCTGGACGAGGTGGGCGTGGCCCTGGTTCCGGGGAGCGCCTTCGGCGCGCCGGGACATGTGCGTGTCTCGTTCGCCACCAGCGTGGACCAGCTCGACAAGGCCCTGGAGCGCCTGCGCGAGTTCGTGGCGCGCCACCACTGACGCCGGGTACGGCGGCGAAACGCGTCGGGCGGCCAGATTTTCCTTGACGCCCCCGCCCCGCCCGATTAGGATTTGCGCCCAATTCCCCGGTAGCTCAGTCGGTAGAGCGGGTGACTGTTAATCACTAGGTCGGCGGTTCGAGCCCGTCCCGGGGAGCCAGACAAAGAAAAAGCCAGGTCACCATGACCTGGCTTTTTTCGTTTGGGGGGTTACGGTCCCGTTACCCTACTCCGGCTCGTGCTCGAGGGGCTCCAGCGACTGCAGGTAGACGGCAATCGCGCGGCGGTCTTCGTCGGTCAGATGAGCGGTGCCGTGGTCGATCACGTCGGCCATGGCGCCGCCGGCAAAGTCGCCGTCGCGGGTCAAGCCCATCTCCAGGTAGCGGGCGATATGGCGTTCGCCCCAGCGTCCGATGCCGGTCTCGCGATCCGGGGTGATGTTCGAGGCGACATCCCCGTCCGGCAGGCGGGCCCCGGCGCCCAGACGCTCCAGGTCGAGACCGCCGGTCCGAGTGCGCGGGGTGTGGCACTCCATGCAGTGGCCGAGGGCCAGGGTCAGGTAGGCGCCGCGGTTCCACGGCTCCGATTCGTCCGGGTCGGGTTCGAAGGCCCCCGGCTCGAAATGCAGCCACTTCCAGCCCATCAGGGACGGCCGGAACCGCGCGTACCAGACCAGATCGTGCGGCGTGTTCTCCCGCGCCACAGGCTCGACCTCGGCCTGCAAGAAGGCCCACAAGGCCTCGATGTCCTCGTCCTTCATGCGGGTGTAGGAGGTAAACGGAAACGCGGGATAGTAATGCCGTCCGTCCGGCCCGCGGCCCTGCTGGAGCGCGCGCTTGAAGTCGTCCTCGGACCATCCGCCGATGCCGTGTTCCGGATCCGGCGTGATGTTGGGCCCGTAGAACACGCCAAAGGGGCTCTCGATGGGGCGCCCGCCGGCCAGGAATTCGCCGTCTTCCGCCGTGTGGCAGGTGACACAGCCCCCGGCCCGCAGGACGTACTCGCCATAGGCGATGCGATCCTCCGCGTCCGCCTCGGGCTCCAGCTCACCGATCGAGGTGTCCGCCTGTATGGGGGCGGACCCGATCAGGCCGGCAAGACAGAGGGCCGGCAGCCAGGCTGTCGGCCCTCGTTTGGTACCCGCCATTGCCACCGATCAGTCGCGGCGGAAGTCGTCGTGGCAGGCCTGACAGGACTGCCCGAGGTTGCGGAAGCGAATGGCGTATTCGTCTTCGTTGCCCGCCTCCACGGCGGCATGGAGCGCCTCGGCGGCCTCGCGGGTGTCGTTGGAGAGTTCCTCGAAGCGCTCCCAGTCATCCCAGATCTCTTCCTTGGCATCGGTATCCGGGAAGTCGCTGCCCTCGGGGAACAGGCCGGGGATATCCTGGCTGAGCGCCACCAGCTGGCTGGTGTGCATCTTGAGGTTGTCGCCGAAATCGGCCCCGTCCACGACCACGGCGGCGATGGCCCCGACGTTCCCGCCGATCGCGCGCATCACGCCCTGACGGTAGTCGATGGTCGCCTCGTGTTCGTCAAAGGCGTGGACAGTGCTGCCAGCGCTTAACCCGAGGGTCAGTGCGGCGGCCACGGCCGAAGCGGTGACAAGACGTGCGGCATTCTTCATGGTGCTTCCTCCCTGTAACGAAAAGAATCTCGCCCGTGGCGGGCGAGCCGAAGCCTGAACGCTACCCGAGAACTGTAGACGACCTGCCGGCCGCCTTGCCACGGGGCAAAGGGTCCCGCGAAAACTCGCCAGACCTGCCCCATTGACCCTGCTCCGCGCGCGGGGTTCCCGGAGGCCCGTTACAATCGCCCGGCACCCAGTCGTCTGGTACCCACATGCACGAATACAGCCTCCCACCCGCCGACGCGACCGCCTTGCGCGAGGCCGTCATCCGCGCCGGCCTGGAGACCAACCGCCGCGGCCTCAATCAGGGCACGTCGGGCAACATCAGTGTGCGCCTGGGCGATGGCATGCTGATCACGCCATCCGGTGTGCCCTACGAGGCCCTGCGTCCGGAGGACCTAGTGTACGTGGATGCCGCCGGGCGCTGGGACCCGCAGTGCAAGCCCTCCAGCGAGTGGCACTTCCACCGCGCGATCCTGCAGGCCCGCCCGGAGCTGGGCGCGGTTGTCCACGTGCACTCTGTGTACGCCAGCGTGGTGGCCATCCAGGGACGCGACATCCCTGCCCTGCACTACATGATCGCGGCGGCGGGCGGGAACTCCATTCGCTGCGCGCCGTATGCGACCTTCGGTACGGAGGCGCTTTCGCGCCTGGCCGTTGAGGCCCTCGAGGACCGTACTGCCTGTCTACTCGCCAACCACGGCATGATCGCCACCGGGCCGGACCTTGAGCGGGCCCTGTGGCTCACCGAGGAAGTCGAGCTGCTGGCGCGCCAGTATGTCCTGAGTCTGCAGATCGGCGGGCCCACGCTGCTGGATGACGCGGAGATGGACCGGGTGCTGGAGAAGTTCCGCCACTACGGGCCGCAGCGCGACGCGCCACAATAGTTGCCAGACTGGTTCAGAGCCCCGGCACCGCTTCGTCCGCCTCCGGCAACGGCGCCGAGCGCGGGGCGAAGTCGATCCGCTCGCGGGTTTCCAGGTAATGACGAAGCGCCCAGCTTACGGACGGGAACGCACGTTCCTCCAGCGGCGGCAAGGCGTCGAACGGGAACAGCTTCACCTCTTCGGACTCCGGGCCGGGGGCGATCGTGTCGCTCAGCAGGCGCGCCCGGTAGATCATCTGCACATGCCCGACGTGCGGCACGCTGTACACCCCCAGCAACTGATCGACTTCCAGCTCCGCGCGGGCCTCTTCCCAGGCCTCGCGGCGGGCGCCCTCACCCGGGCTCTCGCCCTTTTCCATGAAACCGGCCGGCAGGGTCCAGTAACCACGGCGGGGCTCGATCGCCCGGCGACATAGCAGGACGCGATCCTCCCATATGGCCACGCTCCCGACGATGATTCGCGGGTTCTCGTAGTCCACGAAGCCACAATGGTCACAGACGCGGCGCTCGCGATCATCGCCCTGCGGGACTTCGTTGTGGAAACGTGGACTCAGGCCGGTCGGGTTACGATTCATGGCGGTTCCGTGAGGGCGTGTCAGGAGCTGCAAACAGGTAAACCGGCGCGGCGTGCCCTGAACATGCAACGCCGGTGGCGGTCCACAATAGATAAGGCGCACCGACGCAGTACAGAGGGGATCATGACCACACGCACACGCTTTACCGTCGGTGAACTGGTTCACCATACCAAGTTCGATTACCGCGGTGTGATCGTCGATGTGGACCCGGTATACGCCGGTTCCGATGAATGGTACGAGACGGTGGCCAGGAGTCGTCCGCCGAAGGATCAGCCGTGGTATCACGTACTGGTGGATGGCTATTCGCACAGCACCTACGTGGCCGAACGCCACCTGGAACCGGATCCGCGCGGGGAGCAGATTGAGCATCCGGCCCTCGGGCAGTTCTTTGACCGGTTCATGAATGGACGCTATTCGCGCCACGGGGATCCCGGCGCCCATTGATCGCGGCCGCCGCTTCTTGGGGCACCCCGTTCAACCCAATACGACAGGGACGCATATGGCACAGGACAACCGGCGCAGTCGCGTCGTCACAGAAGGCCCGCGCCGGACGCCGAATCGCGCGATGCTGCGCGCGGTCGGTTTCGGAGATGACGATTTCCGGCGCCCGATCGTGGGGATCGCCAATGCCCACAGCACCATCACCCCCTGCAATATGGGGATCGGCGCCCTCGCCGCCCGAGCCGAGCAGGCGGTGCGTCAGGCCGGGGGCATGCCCCAGACCTTCGGCACAATCACCATCTCCGACGGCATCTCGATGGGCACCCCCGGGATGAAGTACTCCCTGGTCTCGCGCGAGGTCATCGCGGACGCCATCGAGACCGTCGTCAATGGCCAGAGCCTGGACGGCATCCTGGCCACCGGTGGCTGCGACAAGAACATGCCCGGAGCGATGATCGCGCTGGCCCGGCTCAATGTGCCCGGGATCTTCGTCTACGGCGGCACGATCAAGCCGGGGCACTACAAGAACCAGGACCTGACCATTGTCAGCGCCTTCGAGGCCGTGGGACAGCATGGGGCTGGCAAGCTGTCCGACGAGGATCTGCTGGGCGTGGAGAAGAACGCCTGCCCCGGCGCCGGTTCCTGTGGCGGCATGTTTACCGCCAACACCATGTCCAGCGCCTTCGAGGCCATGGGGATGAGCCTGCCCGGGTCCTCCACCCAGGCGGCGGAGGACCCGGAAAAGGGCGATTCCGCGGCGCGTTCGGCGGAGGTCCTGCTGGACGCAATCCACGCCAACCGCCGGCCACGCGACATTCTGACCCGCGAGGCCTTCGAGAATGCCCTCGCCGTGGTCATGGCGCTGGGCGGTTCCACCAATGCCGTACTCCATCTGCTGGCGATCGCGCACGCGGCGGAGGTGCCGCTGGACATCGACGATGTCGAGCGGGTTCGCCGCAAGGTCCCGGTCCTGTGCGATCTGAAGCCTTCCGGGCGCTATGTCACCACCCAGTTCCATGCGGTGGGCGGGACACCCCAGGTGATGAAGATGCTGCTGGATGCCGGGTGGTTGCACGGCGACTGCCTGACCATCACCGGCGCGACGCTGGCCGAGACCCTGCGCGATATTCCCGCGACTCCCCCGGAGGACCAGGACATCATTCGCCCCCTAGACCGGCCGCTGTATCCACACGGGCACCTGGCCATCCTCAAGGGGAATCTGGCCGCCGAGGGCGCCGTGGCCAAGATCACTGGTCTCAAGCGGACCGCGATCTCGGGCCCCGCGCGCTGCTTTGATTCCGAGGAAGAATGCCTGGACGCGATCCTGGCCGGACGGATCCAGGCGGGGGATATCCTGGTCATCCGCTACGAGGGCCCGCGCGGCGGGCCCGGCATGCGCGAGATGCTGGCCCCCACCGCAGCCATTATCGGGGCTGGTCTGGGCGATGCGGTCGGCCTGATTACCGATGGTCGCTTCTCCGGCGGCACCTACGGGATGGTGGTTGGCCATGTCGCGCCGGAGGCCGCCGTCGGCGGCACGATCGCGCTGGTCCAGGACGGCGACGTCATCGAGATTGATGCCAGCGAGAACCGCCTGGCCCTGCAGGTCGATGACACCGAGCTGGAGCGTCGGCGCGCCCGCTGGACGACCCCCGCCCCGCGCTTTGATCGCGGGGTGCTGGGCAAGTATGCCCGGCTGGTGGGTTCGGCGAGCCGAGGCGCCGTGACCGACGACTTCAGCGGCACCTGACGCCCGCCCGCGCCCATGACGCATCCGGATCCGCGGCACCCCGATTTCAGCATGCTGCCGCCGGTGATCGGCTTCCTGCTGATCACCAACGTCGCTCTGTTTCTCGCGATGCCCTGGCTGGGCGACTGGCTCGTCAACCATTTCGGGCTCTGGCCCGTCGGCACCCCGGCCACTATCCACCAGGACGGCACTTGGATGCGGGTTCCGGACTTCCAGTTATGGCAGCTGGTGACCTACGGCTTCCTGCACGGCGGCCCGATTCACCTGTTCGTGAACCTGTTTGCCGTGTGGATGCTGGGCGTGCAGATCGAGAATGCCTGGGGCTCGCGCACTTTCGCCGTGTATTTCCTGGTCTGCGTGATCGGGGCCGGGCTGGTGCAGCTGTTCGTGACCGCCTACGGCAACGGCGACATGATCTATCCGACCATCGGCGCGTCGGGGGGCGTATTCGGGGTTCTGCTGGCGTTCGGGATGATGTTCCCCAACCAGCGCCTGTTCCTGATCTTCCTGCCGATTCCGATCAAGGCGAAGTATTTCGTCATCGGCTACGGGGCGCTGGAACTGTACCTGGGAATCTCGGGCACCCTCGCCGGCATCGCCCACTTCGCCCACCTGGGCGGCATGGCCTTCGGCTTCTTGCTGATCCAGTACTGGCGCGGCCGCCTGCCCATCCGGCCGCGCCAGCGCCGTTTCTGGTGGTAGCGGCCCGGGTTGTGACGGACTCGATCAGCCCGCCGAGCGGGCCCGGAGGTATGCGGCGAAGTCGTCCTTCAGTTCCGGATGGTTGAGTGCAAACTCCACCGTCGCCTCCAGGTAACCCAGCTTCGACCCACAGTCGAAGCGACGCCCCTCGAAGTTGAAGGCCGTCACCCGTTCCAGTTCGAGCAGGCGTGCGATCGCGTCCGTCAGCTGGATCTCGCCGCCCGCCCCCGGCTTCTGGGTTGCCAGCATTTCGAAGATCTTCGGGGTCAGGACATAGCGCCCGACCACCGCGACACTGGATGGCGCATGGTCGGGGTCGGGCTTTTCCACGATGCCCTTGACGTCCCAGCTGCGCGGGCCGGTCTGCACCGGGTCGATGATGCCGTACTGGTGGGTGCGATCGGGCGGCACCTCCTCCACCCCCAGCACGCTGCAGCCGTGCTCGGCGTACTGCTCGACCATCTGCCGCGTCGCCCCGCCGTTGGCCGATTCGATCAGGTCATCGGCCAGGATTACCGCGAAGGGTTCGTTGCGGACGATCGGATGCGCGCAGGCCACCGCATGTCCGAGACCGAGTGCGTCGGACTGACGCACATAGACGCAGGTCACATTGGGGGGAACGATGTTCCGAACCTGCTCGAGCAGTTCGGTCTTGCCCCGCTCTTCCAGCTCGTGTTCGAGTTCGTAGGCCTTGTCGAAGTGATCCGGAATGGATCGCTTGTTTCGCCCGGTCACGAACACCAGGGTCTCGATGCCGGCGGCAACGGCCTCCTCCGCCGCGTACTGGATCAACGGCTTGTCCACGACCGGAAGCATCTCTTTCGGGTTTGCCTTGGTCGCCGGCAGAAAGCGCGTACCCATCCCGGCAACCGGGAACACGGCGGTACGAATCGGGGCGTGATTCTGGCTCATTCCTTCTCCTGGTGACTTCACAGCAAACCCCCGGCCAACGCATCCTTTCGGACCCGTCGACCGGGGGCCGGTAGTGAGTGGCGGCCCATGCCGCCACCCGTCTCGCTACTCGACGACGATGCGCTCGAGGTTCATCTCCACGGTGCGCTCGCCAATCCCGGACACCTCGGTCAGGGCCTGGACCGAGGCGAAGTCACCGTGTGCCTCGCGGTGCTCCACAATGGCTTGCGCCTTGACCGGTCCCACGTTCTCCAGTGCGGCCAGCTCGTCGGCCGATGCCCCGTTCAGGTTGACCGGCTGGCCGCCCGATGCGGTCACCATGACCAGTGGCAGGACACAGAGGCCCGCCAGGGCCCAGCACTTCGCGCATTGGAACAGCTTGTTCATGAAAACGCTCCTTATCTTCGTTGAACGATCGGTGCATCCGTGCACCGCGTGGTAGACCCGGATTCCAACCTTCAACCCGAGACTACCCGGGCATCCTAGCGAGAACAGCCCCGCCGGAAAACCCCCTCATTCCACGGCGTCATTCGGCATGTTCAGGCTTGTGACGAAGGCCTCCATCGCCGCGGCCGGGTCGGGGGCGCGGGTGATCGGCCGGCCGACCACGATCGCGCTGGCGCCCGCCTCCAGGGCCCGCTCGGGGGTCATGACACGCTTCTGGTCATCGCCTCCCGTGTCTTCCAGCCGGATCCCCGGTGTTACCAGGAGTGGCCGCTCGCCCAGCCGGCGCCGCAGCATGGCGGCCTCCTGCGCCGAGCACACCAGGCCCTCCAGCCCCGCCTTTTGTATCGCCAGTTCCCCCAGCAAGCCCACCTGATCGGCCGGCTCGCGACTCACGCCGATCTCACGCAGGGTGCCGGCGTCACTGGAGGTCAGCACCGTGACGGCCAGCAGCGCCGTGGTGTCGTTGGTTTCGCGTACCGCTTCGTGTGCGGCCCGCATCATCTCCAGGCCGCCGCTGGCATGTACGTTGATCAGCCACACGCCGGTACGCGCCGCGGCCCGGCAGGCAGCCGCCACGGTATTCGGGATGTCGTGAAACTTCAGGTCCAGAAACACCCGAAAGCCGAGGTCGTGGAGCCTTTGCAGCAGCGCCGGACCGGCGACCACGAACAGTTCGAAGCCGACCTTCAGGGCGCACTGCGCCGGGTCGAGTTGTCGGGCGAATGCCAGCGCCGCATCGGCCTCTGCAAAGTCGAGGGCGACGATCAGGCGCGTGGCGGGTTCCGGGGTCACTGTCGTGGGTCGGCTCATGGGTGGTGGCTCCCTTCGCGGATCAACGCCTCCTCGGCGGCTTCCGTCGTCTGGTCGATATCGAAATCAAGCCCGCGCAGGGTATCCCAGCGCCGGCAGCTCGGGCACTGCCATACATGCGCCCGTCCCTGGTAGCCGCAGTTCCCGCATTGGTACAAGTGTTGGCTGCCAAGCTGGTCGGCCAGGGCCTTCTCGAACGCCGAGAATTCCGTGCTGTATTGCTGCACCGCCGGCAGGATCTTCATCCAGCGAACCGCCTCCAGCAGGCCCGAGGTCGGGACCGGGCGTTGCGCCAGGATCTGCCCCAGTTCGGAAAGCGCGGCGTCCAGCCGTCCCGTGCGCCGGTACAGCCGCATCAGGGCAATCCGCGCCATGGTGATCCCGCGACTTCGGGCCAGGTCGTCCAGGAGTTCCTCCAGCTGCCCCAGACGGTTCTCGCCGGGCAGTTCCTGATGCAGGCGCTCGATCCGGGGCACCAGGAGAGGCGCCAGTTGCGGGGTGCGCGCCACGGCATCCCGCCCGAACCGGATCGCCTCGCGGATCTCGCCGGCGCGCGCCGCAATCTCCGACTGGATCAGCAGGGCCCGCGACAGACCGGGAACCAGTTCCTCGGCCTGTTTCGCGCGCGCCCTCGCCTCCTCGTGGTCGTCCTGGTCCAGCGCGATCCGCGCCAGTTCGCAGTGGTAGTGGGCGATCCGCAGCTGTTCATGGGCGACCCCTTGCGCCTTCAGCCGGTCGCCCACCTCGATCGCCCGCTCCCATTCCCGCTGGGTTTCGTAGACCTGGCGCAGGCCCTCCAGGGCCGGCACGGCCTGGTGCGGCGAGTCCGCGAGTTCGCGAAAGACGGCCTCGGCCCGGTCCAGCACTCCCGCCAGCAGGAAGTCCTCGCCGAGCTCGCAAAGGGCCTGGGCCCGCTGGGCCGCCGGCAGCGTCGGGCGCGCCACCAGGTTCTGGTGGATGCGAATGGCGCGATCCACCTCGCCCCGGCGCCGGAACAGCCGCCCGAGGATTACATGCGTCTCGAAAGTCTCGTGATCGACCTCCACCATCTCGATGAAGGCCTGCAGCGCATCATCGGTGCGATCATCCAGCAGGTGGCGTACGCCCTCGAGGTAACGATCCAGTGACGGCTCGCGCTCTTCCTGGTCTTCCGGCACGCCATAGCGTGCCAGCCACCAACCACTTGCCGCGGCGAGCGGGAGCAGCAACCAGAACCAGTCATTGATCATCGGCGAGTACGCTCCCCGGGTACGGACAGCGAAGCAAAAGGTATGGAAGACCGCATGGCGATGCGGCTAGTAGAAATCCCGCATGGGTGCGGTACGCAGCTGCTCGACCTCGACCTTGAGGGCATGGTTCTGCTCGCGCAGGTCGGCGATCTTCTGCCGCAGCCGGCGCAGGCGCAGCCAGAGCACCAGCGAGGCCAGGATCACTCCAAACAAGGCGGCCAACCCGAGGAACACCACCAGGGGGGCCTCGATCTCGAGACCCGGCAACACCAGTGTCACCAGGGCTTCGTTCAGAACAACAAGAATACCGACCGCGGACGAGATCAGGATCAGCGCGACAAACGCCACGGTGTTGCGAATCTTCTGTCGCCGCCGCTCGTCCATGGACGGTCTAGCCGTTTTCGGCTACAGAATCGTTTACCCGTTCGCGCAATTCCTTGCCGGGCTTGAAATGAGGGACATGCTTGCCGGGCAAGGCAACGCCTTCACCGGTCTTGGGGTTCCGGCCCAGTCGGGGTGGCCGGAAGTGCAGCGAAAAGCTGCCAAAGCCGCGAATCTCCACCCGTTGCCCGTTCGCCAGCGCGTGGCTCATGCGTTCGAGCAATGCCTTGACGGACATCTCCACGTCCCTGGCTGGCAGATGAGGTGACTTCCGGGCGAGGTTCTCGATCAATTCCGATTTGGTCATCTGGCACTCGTCACAGACAGGAAGGAAATCCGGTTTCCCGGTACAAAATGGCCCACGGCACCCCTTGGCACCGCGGGCCACGACGGAACGGACTTAGTCGTTCTTGTCCATCTGTTCCTTCAGCAGATCGCCCAGCGTGGTACCGCCGCCGGCATTACTGCCGTAGTCGGAGACCATCTCGGCTTCTTCCGCCCGGTCCTTGGCCTTGATCGACAGGCTGATGGCGCGGGTCTTCTTGTCGACGCCCATGAACTTGGCCTCGACCGTATCGCCCACCTTCAGCACGGTGCTGGCGTCTTCCACGCGGTCCTGGGAGATATCGGCCGCGCGCAGGATGCCGTCGATGCCGTCAGCCAGTTCGACCACGGCTGCCTTGGCATCCACTTCCTTGACCGTGCCGGAGACAATGCTGCCCTTGCTGTGCTCGGCCACGAAGTTGGCGAACGGATCGCGATCCAGCTGCTTCAGGCCCAGGGAGATACGCTCGCGCTCGGGATCCACGGACAGGACCACGGCCTCGACCTCGTCACCCTTCTTGAAGTTGCGAATGGCTTCTTCGCCCGCTTCGTGCCAGGACAGATCGGAAAGGTGGATCAGGCCGTCGATGCCACCTTCCAGGCCCACGAACACGCCGAAATCGGTGATCGACTTGATCTGGCCGCTGACCTTCTCGCCGCGGTTGTGGTTGGCCGCGAAGTCGTCCCACGGATTCGACTGGCACTGCTTCATGCCCAGCGAGATGCGGCGGCGTTCTTCGTCCAGGTCCAGGATCATCACCTCGACCTCGTCGCCGATCGCGACCATCTTGCCCGGGTTGACGTTCTTGTTGGTCCAGTCCATCTCGGACACGTGCACCAGGCCTTCCACGCCGTCTTCGATTTCCACGAAGCAGCCGTAGTCGGTGATGTTGGTGACCTTGCCGAAGATGCGGGTGCCGGTCGGGTAACGCCGGGTGATGTTCTCCCACGGATCCTCGCCCAGCTGCTTCAGGCCCAGCGAGACACGCATGCGCTCGCGGTCGAACTTGAGCACCTTGACTTCGACTTCCTGGCCGATTTCAACGACATCGGACGGATGCTTGACGCGCTTCCAGGCCATGTCGGTGATGTGGAGCAGGCCGTCGATGCCGCCCAGATCCAGGAACGCACCGTAGTCGGTGAGGTTCTTGACGATACCCTTGACCTGCGCACCTTCCTGCAGGTTCTTGAGCAGTTCCTCGCGCTCGGCGCTGTATTCCTGCTCGACCACGGCGCGACGCGACACGACCACGTTGTTGCGACGGCGATCCAGCTTGATGAGCTTGAACTCCAGCTCCTTGCCTTCCAGATACGCGGTATCGCGCACCGGACGGACATCCACGAGTGAACCCGGCAGGAATGCACGGATGTCGCCCAGTTCGACGGTGTAGCCGCCCTTGACCTTGCCGGAGATCTTGCCGGTGACGTACTGCTCTTCTTCCATCGCAGCTTCGAGACGGTCCCAGGCCTTGGCCCGCTTGGCCTTCTCGCGCGACATGCGCGTCTCGCCGAAACCGTCTTCCGGGGTTTCGAGGGCCACTTCGACGACATCGCCGACCTTGACCTCGAGCTCACCCTCGTCGTTCATGAACTGCTCGGTGGGGATGACCCCCTCGGACTTCAGGCCGGCGTTCACCACGACGACGTCCGGGGTGACCTCAATGACGGTGGCACTGAGGATGGCACCCGGCTGCATCTGGGTGTAGGCCATGCTCTCTTCGAGCAGTTGCGCGAAACTTTCACTCATGGATTTGTGAACCTGTGGTTTAACAAATGCTTGCAGAAACTTCCTGCAACCAGTTCTAGACGTTGATAATCCCGCTTCCGACGGCTTATTCCGCGGGGCGGGGGCTTTGTTCCGGGAGTACGTCCCGGAGGCGCTCCAGGATCATGTCCACCACGCCAACGATGTCGAGGTCCGTGGTATCCAGTTCCCAGGCATCTTCGGCGGGCTTGAGGGGGGCCACGCTGCGCTCGCGGTCGCGACGGTCGCGGGCCTCCATCTCGTCCTGAAGGGCGGAGAGATTAGCACTAAGTCCTTGTTCCTTCAACTGCATGTAACGCCGGCGTGCCCTTTCCTCGGCGGAGGCCGTGAGAAAGATCTTCAGGTCCGCCGCGGGGAAGACCACGGTCCCCATATCGCGCCCGTCCGCGACCAGCCCGGGGGGCTTGGCGAAGCCGCGCTGGCGCTCCAGCAGGGCCTCGCGCACGGCCGGGATGGCGGCCACCCGGGAGGCATCGCTGCCGGCCTGTTCGGTGCGCAGCAGCTGATCGACCGGCGCCCCCTCCAGCAGGGTCGTCACCGCAGTGGCGTCTCGATTCACCTCGAAGTCGACGTCGAGACCGGCGGCCAGTCGAGCGAGTGCGGCCTCGTCGGTCAGCTCGACCCCGTGCTGGCGTGCCGCCAGCCCCAACAGACGGTACAGCGCGCCGCTGTCCAGCAGATGCCAACCCATGGCGGCGGCCACGCGCATGCAGACCGTGCCCTTGCCGGCCCCGCCCGGGCCGTCGATGGTCAGTACCGGAATTTCCGAACTCATGCGGCCTCCAGCTGCAGCCCGGCCTCGCGTGCAAGCGCCACAAAGCCGGGGAAGGATGTACCCACGTTCGCGCAATCGTGGATCCGGATGGGGGCGGTGGCCCGCAGACCCGCCATCGCGAATGACATGGCGATACGGTGGTCGCCATGACTGTTGATCTCGCCACCGGTGAAACCGTCGCCACCCCGGATCCGGATACCATCCGGCTGCACCGCGCAGTCGACGCCGAGTGCGGCGAGGCCGTCCGCCATCACCTGGATACGGTCGCTCTCCTTGACCCGCAGCTCCTCGGCGCCGGTCAGTACGGTCTCGCCCTCAGCGCAGGCCGCGGCGACGAAGATCGCGGGGAATTCGTCGATCGCCAGCGGCACCAGGTGCTCCGGAATCTGGATCCCCTTGAGCGGGGCGGCCTCGACCTCCAGATCCGCCACCGGCTCGCCGCCCGCCTCGCGTTCGTTGAGGATGCGGATCTCGGCGCCCATCAGGCGCAGGATATCGATCACACCGGTGCGGGTCGGATTGATGCCGACATGCTCCAGACGCATGCGCGAACCGGCCGCGATCGAGGCCCCGACCAGGAAAAAGGCGGCCGAGGATATATCCGCCGGCACATCGACCGGACTCGCGACCAGCCGGCCACCCCCCTCGACGCAGGCCCGTGGCCCGTCACGTTCGACTGCGTAACCGAAGCCGGCCAGCATGCGTTCGGTGTGATCCCGCGTGGGCGCCGGCTCGGTCACGCAGGTCTTGCCATATGCCCACAGGCCTGCCAGCAGCAGGGCGGATTTGACCTGGGCGCTGGCGACCTCGAGCACATGATCGGTACCCCGCAGGGAGGCGCCGCCGTGCACCCGCAGGGGGGGCGTCCCGGCATCGCTGGTCTCGATCCTGGCCCCCATGCGGGCCAGCGGGTTGGTGACCCGGCGCATCGGACGCCCGGAGAGGGAGCGATCGCCGACCAGTTCACTGTCGAAGGCCTGCCCGGCGAGGACCCCGCACAGCAGCCGCATCGCGGTCCCCGAGTTGCCCATGTCCAGCGCAGTCGGCGGGGCCTGCAGCCCGCGCAGGCCGGCGCCCTGGATGCGCACGCAGCCCGGTCCGGTGCGTTCGATGGCCACGCCCATCGCGCGGAAGGCCTCCAGCGTGGCAATGCAATCCGCCCCTTCGAGAAAGCCGGTCACATGGGTCTCGCCCTCGGCCAGCGCCCCGAGCATGATGGCGCGGTGGGAAATCGATTTGTCGCCCGGCACGCGGGCGTGGCCCGCAAGCTGGCCTCCGGGCTGTACGGTAAAGGTATTCATGGGGTTTCAGGTATCCAGTTGTGCATCCGCGGGGTCGCAGAGGCGATCGCGGGTTTCCTTGGCATGTTCAAAGCTTTGTTCGATGGTGGCGGCATCCCCGCGTTCGATCGCGCCGCGCAGCGTCTCGAGGTCTTTCTGGTATTGCCCGATGACCTCGAGGATGGCGTCGCGGTTGGCCAGGCAGATATCGCGCCAGACCACCGGGTCACTGGAGGCGATGCGCGTGAAGTCGCGAAACCCGCCAGCGGCGTAGTGAAAGATCTCGTCGCGTTCGCTCATGTTCGCCAGCGACGAGACCAGCGTGAACGCCAGCACATGCGGCAGGTGGCTGGTCGCGGCGAGGACCCGGTCATGATGCGCCGGGGTCATGTATTCGACCCGCGCGCCGGCGGCCTGCCACATGGCCGCCACGCGGTCCGTGGCCAGCGGGTTGGTGGCATCGGCCGGCGTCAGGATCACCAGGCGATCGCGGAACAGACTGGGGAAGGCGGCCCCTACCCCGCTTTTCTCGGTCCCGGCAATCGGGTGGCCGGGCACGAAGGCGCGCGGGACCGCACCGAAGCCGGCGCCCACCGCATCGATCACCGCTTGCTTGCTGCTGCCCACGTCGGTCAGCGGGCTGTCCTCGGGCCAGGCGGCCGCCAGGTCTCGGGCGAGCGGCTCCATCGCGCCCAATGGCACGGCGAGCACGCCCAGGTCGGCGCCCTCTGCGGCCGCGGCGACGTCCGTGGTCCAGCGGTCGATCACGCCCAGCCGCTTGGCCTCGCGCAGGTTGTCGGCATTGCGCGAGCAGCCGACCACCTCGCGTACCGCGCCGGCCTCGCGCAGGGCCAGCGCCAGCGAGCCGCCGATCAGGCCGACCCCGAAGATGACCAGCCGTTCGATCACGCCAGGACCTTGTCGAGTGCCGCGAGGAAGCGGTCGTTGTCTTCCCGGGTCGAGATGGTGACCCGCAGGTGACCGGGCAGGCCGTAATTCTCCACCGGCCGCGTGATGACGCCCTCGCGCAGCAGGCCTTCGTATACCGGGGCCGGATCACGCCCGGTGTCAAAGGTCACGAAGTTCCCCACCGACGGAATCACACGCAGCCCCTTATCCCGCAGGGCCGCTGTCACCTGCCGCAACCCGTCGCGGTTGACGGCCACCGATCTCTCCACATGCGCGGTATCGTCCAGCGCCGCAAGGCCCGCGGCCTGGGCAATGGCGTTGACATTGAACGGCTGTCGGACCCGGTTGAGCAGGTCGGCGACCGCCGGGGAACTGACCGCGTACCCCAGGCGCAGTCCGGCCAGGCCCTGGATCTTGGAGAAGGTCCGGGTCACGATCAGGTTTGGGTAGCGATCCAGCCACTGCGTAGTGTCCGGATACCCGGCTGCCTCGACGTATTCGAAATAGGCCTCGTCCACGACCACCACGGTGGTCGCCGGCATCGCCGCCACGAAGGCCTCCAGCGCCGAATCCTCCAGCCAGGTCCCGGTGGGATTGTTCGGATTGGCCACGAACACCACGCGCACGTCGCCATCCACCCGTGCCCGCATGGCCTCGAGATCATGCCCGAAGGGCTGCTCCGGATGGTCGGTCCCCAGTGCGGGCGCGACCCTTGCCTCGGCATCGACCGCTTGGGTAACCAGCGGGTAGACCGCAAACGCATGCGCGGAAAACACGGCGGCTCGCCCCGGTGCCAGCCAGGTGCGCGCGACCAGCTCCAGCACCTCGTTGGAGCCGTTTCCGAGCGTGATCTGTTCCGGGGCGACGCCGTGGCGCTCGGCCAGTCGCGCCTTCAGCTCGAAGCCGTTCCCGTCGGGATAGACATGGGCCTCGGCCAGCGCCGCGCGGCCCGCCTCCACCGCAAGCGGCGACGGGCCCAGGGGGTTCTCGTTGGAGGCCAGCTTGATCGCCTGGCGAATACCCAGTTCGCGCTCCAGTGCGGCGACGGGCTTGCCGGGCTGATACGGGCTGAGGCCCTGGACCCCGGCGACCGCCAGGGCCTCGGGATCAAAGCCCGGGCCGGCCGCAGCGGATACGGAAGGGTTGGATGCCATGCGGGAAACCTCGGGGATAGCGGGTGGGCGTGTCAGGTGGCGGCCTGGGGATAGCTCCCCAGGACCTTGACGGTATCGGCACTGGCGCGCAGCTGCTCCAGGCAGTCGCGGATCAACGGGTCCTGCTGGTGCCCGACCAGATCGAGAAAGAACACGTAGTTCCACGGCGTGCAGCGCGAGGGGCGCGACTCGATCCGGGTCAGGCTGATGCCGGCCTCCGCGATCGGCTTGAGCAGCGAATACAGCGACCCCGGCCGGTTGGCGGTACTCAGCATCACCGATGTACGGTCCGCCCCGCTGGGTTGCGTGGTCCCAGAGCCGATGATCAGGAAACGGGTCGTGTTGTCGGCGCGATCCTCCACATGCGGGGCCCGCACCGGGACGTCGTAGTGTTCGGCCGCCGCCTGGCTGGCCAGCGCCGCCGCGGTCGAATCCTGTGCCGCGATCTCGGCCGCGCGGGCGTTGCTGGAGACCGCCTCGCGCTCGGCATGGGGCAGCTCGCTATCCAGCCACTGGCGGCATTGCGCCAGCGCCTGCGCATGCGCGAGGACCCGCCGTACCTGCCCGAGATCCTCGGCCCGGGACAGCAAGTGGTGGTGGATCGGGGTCACGACCTCGCCACAGATCTGGAGGGAGGAATCCATGAAGCAGTCCACGGTGTGGGTGACGACCCCCTCGGAGCTGTTCTCGATGGGAACCACGCCGAACTGCGCGCGCCCGGTCTCCACCGCGCCGAACACCGCATCGATCGAGGCCAGCGGCTGGGTCTCGACGGCATGGCCGAAGTGCTTGCGCGCCGCCAGGTGAGTGAAGGTCCCCACCGGTCCGAGATAGGCGACATGGAGCGGATGCTCGAGCGCCAGGCACTCGGACATGATCTCGCGGAACAGCCGCGTGATGGCCTCGTCGGACAGCGGGCCGGGATTCCGTTTGCGCACCCGCCGGAGGATCTCGGCCTCGCGCTCCGGACGGTAGAACACCGGGTCGCTCTCCTGGCTGCGCTTGACCCGCGCCACCGCCTCGGCGCAGCGGGCGCGCTCGCTCAACCGCTCCAGGAGCTCGGCATCCAGCGCGTCGATACGCGCGCGCAGGGCCGCGAGATCTTCGCGGTCCTCGGCGGATGGCGACGAATGCGGATCCCCGGCCATCGCCTACAGCACCCGGGCCCGCAGCACGCCGTCGATCCGGTGCAGGGCGTCCAGGGTCTCCGCGTCGGGGTGGCCGTCCACGTCCATCAGGGTGTAGGCCAGATCGCCACGGGAGTCATTCATCAGGTGCAGGATGTTGATATTCGATTCGCCCAGCGTGTGCGAGATGCGCCCGACCCGGTCCGGCAGGTTCCGGTTGATGATCGCGATGCGGGTATCTCCCTTGCGGTCCAGCACCAGGGTCGGCAGGTTCACGGAGTTCACCACGTTGCCGTTTTCCAGGTAGTCCCGGAGCTGGTCGGCGATCATGACCGCGCAGTTCTCCTCGGATTCGGTCGTCGAGGCGCCCAGATGCGGCAGGGTAATCACCCGCGGGTGGCCCACCATGCCCTGTACCGGAAAGTCCGTGATGTAGGCATGCAGTCGATCCGCGTCCAGCCCTTCGCGCACCGCGGCGTCATCCACGATCCCCTCGCGGGCCAGGTTGAGCACCATCGCCCCGGGGTTCATGCCGGCCAGCGTCTTTGCGTTCACCAGATTGGCGGTATTCTCGGTCAGCGGCACGTGTACGGTGACGGCGTCGGCCCCTTCCATAGCCGCCTCTACCGAGCGCGCCCGCTCGATGCCGGAATCCAGGCGCCAGGCGTTTTCCACCGTGACCTTGGGGTCGAAACCGACCACTTCCATGCCCAGCGCACGAGCGGCATTGGCCACGCCGACCCCGATCGCCCCAAGGCCCAGCACGGCCAGACGCCGGCCCGGCAGTTCGAAGCCGGTGAACTTCTTCTTGCCCTGCTCCACCGCGGACATGAAGTCTTCCTTCGAGGGGTCCAGTTCCTGCACGTAGCCAGCCGCCGGCAGCAGGTTGCGGGCACCCAGCAACAGCCCGGCGATGACCAGTTCCTTCACCGCATTGGCATTCGCGCCGGGGGCGTTGAACACGGCCACGCCGCGCTCGGACAGGGCCGCCACCGGGATATTGTTGACCCCGCTCCCGGCGCGCCCCACCGCCAGGACCGAATCCGGGATCTCCACCGAATGCAGATCGAAGGAGCGCAGCATCAGCGCGTCCGGCTGATTGATATCCGAGGCGACCTCGTAATGGTCACGCGGGAAACGATCCAGCCCGCGCACGGCGATGTTGTTGTAGGTCTGAATCCGGTACATCACGACCTCCTCGTCCGGTAGCGTCCCCGGCAACAGCGATTCGACGGGATCAGGCGTGGCGGTTCTCGAAGTCCGCCATGAACTCGATCAGCGCATCCACGGCGCTCTCCGGAACGGCGTTGTAGATGCTGGCGCGCATGCCGCCCACCGACCGGTGGCCCTTCAGCGAGGACAGGCCGGCCGCATCGGCCTCGTTCAGGAAGGACCCGTCCAGGGCGTCGTCCGCGAGGATGAACGGCACGTTCATCCAGGAGCGGGCCGCGGGCTCCACCGGGTTCCGGTAGAAGGCGGAATTGTCGATGTACTGGTACAGCTTGGCCGCCTTGCGCTGGTTGATCTCGGCCATCGCCTCCAGGCCGCCCTGCTCCAGCAGCCACTCGAATACCAGCCCGGCCAGGTACCAGCCAAAGGTCGGCGGGGTGTTGTACATCGAGTCATTCTTCGCCTGCAGGGCCCAGTCCAGCACTGCTGGCACGGGTGCCTGGCGCTCGCGTTCCAGCAGGTCGTTGCGCACGATCACCACGGTCAGGCCGGCCGGGCCGATATTCTTCTGCGCCCCGGCATAGATCACGCCAAACTTCGAGACATCGATCGGGCGCGACAGGATGGTCGAGGACATGTCCGCGACCAGCGGCACGTCACCCACATCCGGGATATCGGGAAACTCCACGCCGCCGATGGTCTCGTTCGGCGTGTAGTGCACGTAGGCGGCATTGGGGTCCAGGTTCCAGGAGGCACGATCCGGGATCGAGTCGTAGCCGCTTGCCTGCGAACTCGCCACGATGTTCACCGGCCCGTATTTCTGGGCCTCCTTGATCGCCTTGCCGGACCAGGCCCCGGTATCGATGTAGTCGGTGCTCTGGCCATTGGCCAGGTTCAGCGGGATGGCCGCGAACTGTCCGGTCGCCCCGCCCTGCAGGAACAGGACCGAATAGTTCTCGGGGATGTTCATCAGCTTGCGCAGGTCCTGCTCGGCCTTCTCGGCCACGGCCATGAACGGCTTGCCGCGGTGACTCATCTCCATCACCGACATCCCGGACCCGCGGAAGTCCAGCAGCTCGTCACGCGCCCGCTCGAGTACCGCCTGCGGCAGGGCCGCCGGCCCCGCGCTGAAGTTCATCACTCGCGTCATGCCTGTTCTCCATCGTCGCTGGATTCGGGACCCGTCTCCGGGTCCGCTCCGGTTTCCATCTCGTCGGATTCTTCGTCGCCGGCCTCGCCCTGCAGCTGGGCCACGCGGGCCAGCTCGACCAGGTTCTCGCCTTCGTCAAGCCGAATCAGCCGCACGCCCTGCGTATTGCGCCCGATCAGCGGAATCTGATCCACCGGCGTGCGCACCAGGGTCCCGCCGTTGGTGATCAGCATCACCTCGTCATCGTCCAGGACCCGCGAAGCCCCGACCAGCGGGCCGTTGCGCCCCTCGGTCTGGATCGCGATCACGCCCTGGCCGCCACGGCGGTGGACCGGGAACTCGTCGAAGCGGGTGCGTTTGCCGTAGCCATGCTCGGTCGCCAGCAGCGCCGATCCCTCGTCCACATTCAGCAGGGCAATCACCCGGTGATCGCCTTCCATGCGCACCCCGCGCACGCCACAGGCGGTACGCCCCATGGCGCGCACATCGCTCTCGTGGAAGCGCACGGCCTTGCCGGCCGTGGTCACCAGCATCACGTCCAGGGTGCCGTCGGTCAGGGAGACGTCCACCAGGTGGTCGCCTTCGCGCAGGTCCACCGCGATGATGCCGGAGGCCCGGCGGCGCGAGAAATCCGTCAGCGGTGTCTTCTTGACTGTCCCCTGCGCGGTGACCATGAACACATAGTGGTCCGGGTCGTATTCGCGCACCGGGAGGATCGCGTTGATCCGCTCGTCGGACTCCAGCGGCAGCAGGTTCACGATCGGCTTGCCGCGCGAGGCGCGCGAGCCCTGCGGCAGCTCGTAGACCTTCAGCCAGTACACCCGACCCCGGCTGGAGAAGCACAGGATCGTGTCGTGGGTGTTGGCCACCACCAGACGGTCGATGAAGTCCTCTTCCTTGAAGCTGGTCGCGGCCTTGCCACGCCCGCCCCGGCGCTGCGCGCGGTAGTCCGCCACTGGCTGGTACTTCACGTAGCCGGCGTGCGAGAGCGTGACGACCACGTCCTCCTCGCCGATCAGGTCTTCCAGGGTCAGGTTGGCCTGGCGTTCGCGGATCTCGCTGCGGCGCTCGTCGCCAAACTGTTCGGCCACGGCCAGCAGCTCGTTGCGGATCTCCAGTTGCAGGCGATCGCCGGAGCCGAGGATATCCAGCAGGTCGTCGATCAGCTCCAGCAGCTCGCGGTACTCGTCCAGGATCTTGTCCTGTTCCAGCCCGGTCAGGCGGTGCAGGCGCAGGTCCAGGATCGCCTGTGCCTGGGCCTCGGACAGGCGATAGCCGTCGTCGCCCACGCCGTATTCCGGCGCCAGGTCCTCCGGCCGCGAGGCGCTGGCCCCGGCGCGGTCCAGCATGTCACTGACCACGCCCAGCGGCCAGCCGCGGGCCAGCAGGCCGGCCTTGGCCTCGGCCGGGTTGGGGGCGGCACGGATCAGCTCGATCACGGGATCGATGTTGGCCAGCGCGATCGCCAGGCCTTCCAGGATATGCGCGCGCTCCCGGGCCTTGCGCAGATCGAAGATCGTGCGCCGGGTGACCACCTCGCGGCGATGCCGCAGGAACGCCTCCAGCACCTGACGCAGATCCAGCACCTTCGGCTGTCCGTCGACCAGGGCGACGATGTTGATGCCGAAGACGTTCTGCATCTGGGTGTGCATGTACAGGTGGTTCAGGACCACCTCGGCCATCTCGCCACGCTTGAGCTCGATGACCAGGCGCATCCCGTCCTTGTCCGACTCGTCGCGCAGCTCGGAGATGCCCTCGATGCGCTTCTCCTTCACCAGCTCCGCGATCTTCTCGGTCAGGCGTGCCTTGTTCACCTGGTAGGGCAGCTCGGTAACCACAATCGCCTCGCGCTGGCCACCCTCCAGCGGCTCGACATGCGAGCGTGCCCGGATCAGGACCCGGCCGCGACCGGTACGGTAGGCCTCGCGAACGCCCTCGATGCCGTTGATGATGCCGGCCGTCGGGAAGTCCGGGCCCGGCAGGTGTTCCATCAGACCATCGATGGAGATCTCGGGGTCGTCGATCAGGGCCACACAGGCGTTGATCACCTCGCGCAGATTATGCGGCGGGATGTTGGTCGCCATCCCCACCGCGATCCCGGCGGAGCCGTTGACCAGCAGGTTGGGGAACTTGCTCGGCAGCACCGCCGGCTCGCTCTCGGAGCCGTCGTAGTTGTCGATGAAGTCGACGGTTTCCTTGTCGATGTCGGCCAGCAGTTCCGCCGCGATGCGCGCCATGCGCACCTCGGTGTACCGCATGGCCGCCGGGGAGTCGCCGTCGATGGAGCCGAAGTTGCCCTGCCCGTCGGCCAGCATGTAGCGCATCGAGAACGGCTGCGCCATGCGCACGATGGCGTCGTAAACGGCGGAATCGCCATGCGGGTGGTACTTACCGATCACGTCACCGACCACACGCGCCGACTTCTTGTAGGGCTTGTTGTAGTCGTTGCCCAGCTCGCGCATCGCGTAGAGCACGCGGCGATGGACCGGCTTGAGGCCGTCACGGACATCGGGGAGGGCCCGGCCCACGATTACGCTCATTGCGTAATCGAGGTAGGACTGCTGCATCTCGTCTTCGAGATTGACCGGGAAGATTTCCTTGGCAAATTCAGCCATCGAGGGTTACGCCGTCCGTCTGAACAAGCTCGCGATCATACCACAGGGGTAACCACTGGGGCTCGGCTTTTCGCGCCTCAAAACGGTTCTCCGGGCCTCTCAGGCCCGAAGACCGTCCACCGGGGGCGCGTTTGAGCGCTCGTCAGTGAGCGGATGCGAGCGTCTCCGGGGCCGTGGGCTCGCGCAGCGCCGCGAGCCGCTCCGCCGTCGGCGCCTCCACGACCCCGCGTTCGGTGACGATGGCATCGATCAGCTCCGCCGGGGTCACGTCGAAGGCCGGGTTGTAGCCTCGGGCGCCTTCGGCCGCCACGCGCTGACCCGCCAGCGCCAGCACCTCGTCCTCGCCGCGCTGCTCGATGGGGATACCGGTCCCGTCCGGCATCTCGAAGTCGATGGTCGCGACCGGCGCGGCCACCATGAACCGGACCCCGTGGGCACGCGCCAGGAGGGCCAGGCCGTAGGTCCCGATCTTGTTTGCGGTGTCGCCATTGGCGGCGATCCGGTCCGCCCCGACAATCACCCAGCCGACGCGGCCCGAGCGCAACAGGCTGGCCGCGGCGCCTTCGCACAGCACCTGTACGGGGATCCCGTCATGTACCAGCTCCCAGGCGGTCAGGCGGCTCCCTTGCAGCCAGGGCCGGGTCTCGTCGGCGAAGACCTCCTCGATCCGTCCGGCATCCCAGGCGGCGCGGATCACGCCGAGGGCCGTGCCGTAGCCCCCGGTGGCCAGCGAGCCCGTGTTGCAGTGGGTCAGCACCCCCTGCCCCGGCTCGATCAGCCTCGCGCCGAGCGCGCCCAGCCGCCGGTTGCCGGCGATGTCCGACTCGAGCATCCACTCCGCCTCGACCTGTGTCGCCGCGACCGCCGCCTCCGCGGACGGGCTCGCGTCCACCAGCGCCTGCATGCGATCCAGCGCCCAGAACAGGTTCACCGCCGTGGGACGCGCCGCGCGCAGGGTCTCGATATCCGCCGCAATGCTCGCACGCCAGTCGTCCTGCCCGATCGCCCGCTGGCAGGCCAGTACCACCCCGAAGCCCGCGGTAATCCCGATCGCCGGCGCCCCGCGCACCACCATGTCGCGGATCGCGGCGGCCACGGCTGGCGCATCCCGGTAACGCTGCCAGAGGTTCTCGCCCGGCAGCCGACGCTGGTCGAGCAACTGAAGTTCGCCGTGGTGAAAGCGAATCGGGCGAATGGTGTCGGAGTGTTCACGGTTCATCCCGTCATTCTACCAGCCCGCCTGCGGTTTCGGGCCCGCGCGCACAGCCTGGCGGCAGGGGCGCTCCGGCGTCTGGCGCGGGCCGCCACAGCCGCCGGGAACCCGCCCGGTGGCCGGGCCCGACCTGCAGTTCCGTGTCCGCCTCAAGCCGCAGGGCCCCCTGGCGGCCGGTCTCCTGCAGCGGGACGCAGGCCCTGTCCAGGCGCTGGCGTGCCGCGCTGGCCAGCCCCCTGCCCTGCGCATCGGTGCTGGCCCAGGCCCTGACGGGGCGGGCGTCCTGCAGCCACCCGCGGCTCAGGCTGTCGGCGCCGGCCCCCCGGGGCACGACCAGCAGGTCGCTGCTTCGGTGTTCCGCCCCCTCCTGCATCAGCACGGCCTCGCCCAGGCCGCCGAGCCCGCCGGTCAGTATCAGCCGCACACCCCCAGCCGTCTGGACCGCCAGCACGCAGGAGGCCGAGGCGCTCCCGTCCCAGCCGGCGGGTGGATGGAGAATCTCGAAATCGACGCCATCCCATTCCCAGACCTCGCCTGCCGCGCAGGGCCGTTCCCCGGGTCCTTGCGGGCGGCGCCGCAGGACCTCGCCCACAGGTAGCGTCGCGCCTACGGCGGCGGCCCCGCCGGAATGCGCGGCATGCTCGTGGCTCAGGATCATGCGGTCCAGGCGGCGTACCCCCTCCGCACGCAGGCTCGGAATCACGATCCGATCCCCCGCGCTGTAGCCCCCGGCGCGCCCGGGACCGGCATCCCATAACAACGCATGGTGGCGGGTCTGCAGCAAGAGCGACTGCCCGTTCCCTACATCCAGCAGCAGCGCCCGTACGCTGCCCGCATCGATCTGCGGACGCATGGGCAGGGCCAGGGCGATGCCGGCCAGCACCACCCACGGAGCGGCGAGGCGCAGGCGCGGCAGCAAGGCGACCAGCACCGCGACCCCGCCCAGGAGGCTGGCCGCCAGCGGCACCCGCCGCTCGTCCACCAGCACGGGCACGTGCGAAAGGCCGTCCAGTAGCCCGACCAGCAGCATCAGGATCCCGTCGCCGAGATGCAGGAACGGCTGGCCGAGCGGTGCCCACAATGCCGCCAGACCGGCCCCGACCAGCAACAAGGGCAGCACCAGCAGGCTGATCACCGGCACCGCCACCAGATTGGCGACGGGCGCCACCCAGGACCCCAGCTGGAACCAGGCCAGGCTGAGGGGAAGCATGGCCAGCGCGAGCATCACCTGAATGCTGCCGGCCGCGCGCCAGCCCGGACGGCCCGAACGGCCCTGCAACAGCAGAAGAATCACCGCCACGGCGCCGAAGGAAAACCAGAAGCCCGGGGCCAGCACACTGGTCGGCTGCCACAGCACCACCGCGATGGCCGCCAGCATCAGTCCGCGCCAGGCAAACGCCTCGCGCCGCCACAACAGCGCGGCCATAAAAGCCGCCAGCATGATCAGCGCGCGCTGGGTCGGAATGCTGAAGCCGGCCAGCGCGGCATAGAGCGCAGCCCCGGCGAGGCCCGCCAGCGCCATGAAGGCCGGCTTGCGTATCCGCGCCTGCACCGGGACGAGACCGGACCAGGCAAGCCCCGCGAGCAATCCGACAAACCCGGCGACGAGGCCGACATGCAGGCCCGAGATCGCCATCAGGTGGTTGGTCCCGGTCCGCAGGAAGGCCTGCCACTCCTCGTTGGTCATGCCCTGCCGGTCGCCGATGACGAGGGCCTGCACGAGGCCGGGGTGGCGCAGGCCCGGGGCCGCCTGATCCAGGCGCTCGCGCAGCGCACCGCGCATGCGATGCAACCCGGCCCGCCAGCGGGCGTCCTGAATCCGGGGTGCCCGGGCGTCCTCTAACGCCTCGAAGTCGAGCAGTGTCGCGGATCCATGCAGGCCCTCGCGGTAGTACCAGCCGGCACGATCGAACCCACCCGGATTCGCCGGCCCCCGGGCCGGCCGCAGGCGCAGGGTCATGTAGCCATGCGATCCCGCCTCGAGCTCGGGGCGCGCGGGGTACGTCGAAACCAGCAGTTCGCGCGCCCGAAACGCTTCCGGACCCGATCGGGTCGCGGCCACTCGTATCCGGAAACGGCTGCGACGTTCGCCATGTTCCGGCAGACTGATGATCGTGGCGAACACGGTGGCCTCCTCCCCGGCCAGGGCGGGAGGCAGCGCATGTTCCAGCCAGGTGTCCGCGTTCTGCTGAACCAGCCCCCAGGCGAGCAGCGCACCCAGCGCCAGCGTCCAGGGCCAGAGGCCCGGATAGCCGAGGCGCCGCAGGCCGAGGCTGACGCCCGCGGCGGCCAGAAACAGGGCCAGTATGGGTCCCGGCATCAGCGGAACCGGTTCGGGCAGCCGGTGAAGGCCCCACGCCGCCGCGATCAGCCCGAGGGCAAAGCCCGTCACAAAAGGCCTCGTTGACCGGGCGCCATGGCCGGACCGGATTTGGCTTGCCCCGCCGACCATGGTCCCGCACGTACAATAGCGGCGAGAATGCACGGCAGGTGCGCGGCGGCGCACCCACGCACGACGGACCATCGGCAGCCCGGTACATGGCAAGACACATCATCAAAAAGATGTTTCCCGGCATGGAACACATGCGCGGGCACAAGGCGCTCGCCCCGCTGGGGCCGCGCCTGGGTTCGCCGGATTTGTGGCATCTGAACCGCCGCTCCGTGGCTGGTGCGTTTGCCGTCGGGCTCTTCGTGGCCTTCCTGCCATTGCCCATGCAGATGCTGATCGCGGCCGCCGTGGCCGTGCTGGTCCGCGTCAATCTGCCGATCTCGGTGATCCTGGTCTGGATCTCCAACCCGGTCACCATGCCGCCCATGTTGTATCTGGCCTACACGATCGGGCGCAAGCTACTCGACGAACCGCGCCGCGACATCCATCTGGACTGGAGCTGGGAGTGGTTCTCCACGGAGCTGCTGACGATCTGGCAGCCCCTGCTCCTGGGCAGCGTCCTGCTCGGCGCGGCATCCGGCCTCTCGGGGTACTTGCTGGTGCGTTTCCTGTGGCGGCTGAACGTCGTCCAGCGCGTGCGCAGCCGGCGTTACCTGCGACGGCTGCGCAAGGAAATGGCGGAACGCCAGGCGGCCGCGCGGCGGGATGGCCGCCCGCCGGATGACGGGGGCGCCTGAAGCGAGAGAGGCGCGGTCTATTCGTGTGTGGCGAGCTGACCGTCGAACGGTTCCAGCTCCAGGTGGCCCTTGACCAGTTGGACCGAGCGATCAAGCTCGCGCGCCAGGGTGATGTCGTGGGTCACCAGGGCCAGAGCGGTCCCGGTGGAACGGTTCATCGCGCGCAGCAACTCGAACACCTGCGCCGCCCGTTCCTGGTCCAGGTTGCCGGTGGGTTCGTCCGCCAGGATGGCCGAGGGGCGCGTCACCAGCGCCCGGGCGATCGCGACCCGCTGGCGTTCGCCACCGGAGAGCTCCGCGGGCTTGTGTTCCAGGCGGGGTTCCAGGTCCACCTGGCCCAGCCAGTGGCGTGCCTCGGCCCGGGCCTTGCGGTTGGAGACCCCGCGGATGAGCAGCGGCAGGGCCACGTTCTCCGCCGCGGTCAGCTCGGGCAGCAGATGGTGAAACTGGTAGACGAAGCCGAGGTGCTGGTTGCGCAGGTGGCCACGTCTAGCCTCGCTCATGCGGGTCCAGTCCGTTCCCAGCAGGCGCACGGACCCCGCCGTCGGGCGGTCCAGCCCGCCCAGCAGGTGCAGCAAGGTGCTCTTGCCGCTCCCGGAGGCCCCGATAATCGCCGTCTGGTCGCCGGGCTGCAGGGCAAAGTCCACCCCGCTGAGAACGGCCACGTCCAGCTTGCCGTCGCGGAAACGGCGCTCCAGACCGACCGCCTCGAGGACCGGGGTGGCGTGATCAGTCATAGCGCAGCGCCTCCGCCGGCTGGGTGCGGGCGGCACGCCAGGCCGGGAACAGTGTAGCCACCACGGTCAGCAGGAAGCCGAGCACCCCGACCCGGAGCACATCCGCAAGCTTGAGCTCCGAGGGCAGGTCGCTGATGTAGTACACCTCGGCGGACAGGAACTCGATGCCGGAGACCCGCTCGATGAAGGGGACCACCACGTCGATATTCGCGGCCAGCGACACCCCGGCGATGGTGCCCAGCAGGATCCCGATCGCCCCGATCACCACCCCCTGGACCATGAAGATCACCATGATCCCCGCCGGCGACAGCCCGAGCGTACGCAGAATGGCAATGTCTCCCTGCTTGTCGGTGACCAGCATGATCAGGGTCGAGACGATGTTGAAGGCCGCGACCGCGACGATCAGCGACAGGATGATGAACATCACCATCTTTTCCATCTGGATCGCGCGGAACAGGTTAGCGTGCTGGCGTGTCCAGTCGGACACCCGGAAAAGCCCGTCCAGCTGGGCCGCCACATCGCGGGCCACCACACCCGCTTCCATCATGTCGGTCAGGCGCAGCCGCAGCCCGGTCACCTGTTCGCCCATCTGGAACACCGCCTGGGCGTCTTCCAGGTGGATGAACGCCGTCCCGCGGTCGTACTCGTACATCCCCACCTCGAACAGGCCGGAGACCTCGAAGCGGCGCATGCGCGGCATCACGCCGGCCGGCGAGACCGAGGCCTGAGGCGCCATCAGGATGATCGAGTCGCCGACCCTGACGCGCAGTTCGGCCGCCAGTTCCCGCCCGAGCACCACCCGGTAACGCCCGCCCTCCAGGCTGCCCAGCTCGCCTTGCAGCATGTGCTCGGCAATGCGCGCGACGCGCTCCTCTGCCTCGGGCTCCACGCCCCGGATCAGTGCCCCGGAGATATTCCCGCGCGCACTCAGCATGGCCTCGCCCTGCACATATGGCGCGGCCGCGACCACGCGCTCGTCGATCTCCGGGGCCTCGCGCTGCAGGCGTTCCCAGTCCCGCAGCCCGCCATTGGCCTCGCGGATCGTGGCATGCGAGGCCATGCCCAGGATGCGGTCGCGCAACTCGCGTTCGAACCCGTTCATCACCGACAGCACAGTAATCAACGCCATCACGCCCAGGGCCAGCCCGATGATGGACACCACCGAGATGAACGAGATGAAGTGATTGCGCCGCTTCGCGCGCGTGTAGCGCAGGCCGATGGCGAGAGTCAGGGGGCGAAACATCGCGAAATCATGCCAGAGATACCCGTTCGCGCCTATAGCCCGGCGGACCTGCGTTGAGGGAGGGGAGGCATGGCGTCACGCTAGACGCTACCATGGGACTGTCCAGCAAACGGAGAGTCGGCCATGCCAGGGAAATGCAACGCCTCTAACCCCACCCCGAAGACCACTGTGCGCACCGTCGCCAGCGCCCTCGTCCTGGCATTGTTTGCCGGGGCCATGGCGACTGCATCGGCCGACATCCTGCGCAGTCCCGATGGTGGATTCACCGTGAAGGAACGCGAAGGGGTTCCCACCCGAGGCCAGACCCAGGCCGCGGTAATCCGCCAGCACGGCGAGCCCGAGCGACGCCATACCACGGTGGGCGATCCGCCGATTACGCGCTGGGACTACGCCGACTTCTCCGTGGTCTTCGAGGGCGAATACGTCCTGCACAGTGCCGTGCGCAACGGATCCAGCGCCGATCGTCCATGAGCACCGGGGAAACCGCCCCGGCAGTCACGCAACGCCGGCTCCCGGCCGAATGGGAGCCCCAGGGCGCGATCCAGCTCACCTGGCCGCATGATGACACCGACTGGGCCCCGGCCCTGGAACAGGTGCATCCGGTGTTCGCGCTGATCGCGGCGAGCATCAGCCAGTTCGAGCCGGTCATCATCGTCGCGCGCGACCCCGATCACATCGAGGAGATCTCCGGCTTTCTCACCGAGACCGCGATCCGTCCGGATCGCCTGTGGTTCGCGCTGGCCCCCAGCAATGACACCTGGGCGCGCGATCATGGCGCGATCACCGTATTCGATGGCGACCAGCCGCGCCTGCTGGACTTCACCTTCAACGGCTGGGGGGGCAAGTATCCCGCGGACCTCGACGACGGCATCACCCGGGCCCTCGCGAGCCAGGGCGTCTTCGGGAGCTGCGTGCCGGAGCCGACCGGCCTGGTCCTGGAGGGAGGCTCCATCGAATCGGACGGCGCCGGCACCCTGCTGACCACCGCGCGCTGTCTGCTGTCCGCCACCCGGAACCCGCAGCTGGATCGCGCAGGCATCGAGCAAAGCCTGGCCCGATGGCTGGGGGCCCGGCGCGTGCTCTGGCTGGAACACGGCCAGCTGGAGGGCGACGACACCGACGCCCATATCGACACGCTGGCGCGCTTCTGTGCGCAGGACACCATCGCCTATGTCCAGTGCGACGACCCGCAGGATCCGCACTACCCGGAACTGCAGGCAATGGAACAGGAGCTACGGGCCCTGCGCCAGCCGTCCGGCGAACCCTACCGCCTGATCCCTCTGCCCTGGCCCGCCCCGATTTTCGAGGATGGCCGGCGACTGGCCGCGACCTATGCGAATTTCCTGATCCTGAACGGAGCCGTCCTGTTGCCGGTGTATGACGATGCCGCGGATGCCGTCGCCCGGGACCGGCTCGCCGAGGCCTTTCCGGGACGCGAGATCGTGGAAATCGACTGCCGCCCCATCATTCGTCAGGGTGGCAGCCTTCACTGCCTGACCATGCAGTATCCCGCGGCCGCCCTCGGCATCCCGCAGGAATAACCGCCAGCCCGAGTCCCCATCATGTCCCGTGACACCCTGTCCGTTGCCCTGATCCAGCACCAGGACGCCGGCAGCGTCGAGGCCAACCTCGACGCCACCGCTGCGGCCGTGGCTACGGCCGCGGCGAACGGTGCCCGCCTGGTGGTCCTGGCGGAACTGCATACCGGCCCCTATTTCTGCCAGACCGAGGATCTCGCCACCTTCGATGCGGCCGAACCGATCCCCGGTCCGAGCAGCGAACGCCTGGCGGCGATCGCGCGCGAGCACGGCGTGGTCCTCGTCGGTTCCCTGTTCGAGCGGCGCGCCCCGGGGCTCTACCACAACACCGCCGTGGTCTTCGAAACCGACGGCCGCCAGGTCGGCACCTACCGCAAGATGCACATCCCCGACGACCCCGGCTACTACGAGAAGTACTACTTCACGCCGGGCGACACCGGCTTTGTGCCCATCGATACCTCCGTCGGCCGGCTCGGTGTCCTGGTCTGCTGGGACCAGTGGTATCCCGAGGCCGCGCGTATCATGGCGCTGTCCGGTGCCGAGCTGCTGATCTACCCGACCGCGATCGGCTGGGACCCGCAGGACACACCGGAGGAACAGCGCCGCCAGCAGGAGGCCTGGATCACTGTCCAGCGCGGCCACGCGGTGGCCAACAACCTCCCGGTGATCGCCTGCAATCGCACCGGCCACGAGCCCGACCCCTCGGGGCATTCGCCCGGCGCAACCTTCTGGGGCACGAGCTTCGTCGCCGGTCCGCAAGGCGAATTCCTGGCCCGCGCCGGCGATGACGCGCCGGAGATCCTGGCTGTCGAGCTGGATCGTACCCGCACCGAGGCCGTGCGCCGCCAATGGCCCTTCCTCCGCGACCGCCGCATCGACGCCTACGCCCCCATCCTCAAGCGCTACATCGACCCCGACTGATTCCCCTGAACGCAAACAAAAGCGTTTACAGGAAGAAGGGAAGATTGGAAGGGGGGATGATTTGAGCGGCCGCAGGGGCACGACAGGCGCCGTGTCAGGCAACGGCGTCCTCATGATTTCTTCACCCTGAAACCCTTCTTGCCTTTCAGGCTTCCTGTGAATCGCCCTTGACCGACACAAGGACCTCGCGCACCCGTGCGGCGGAATCCGTATAATCGCGACCCTTTCCGCAGCCCCGATCCGCAGGCCCATGTCCGAAAAACGGCGCAATCCGCTTCAGCCCGGCCGCCTCCCCGGCTCCGGTTTCGAGATCTGGTCGGGACTCAACGCCACGGCGGCGACCCTCGCCCTGTCCCGCAATGCTGCGGCGTTCGATCGCCCGCTGCTGGTCATCACGGAATCCAACGAGGCCGCCGACCGCTGGCAGGAGGAATGGGAGTTCTTCGCCGGCGACCGCGACCTTCCGCTGCTGCGCCTGCCGGACTGGGAAACCCTGCCGTTCGATGTGTTCTCCCCGCACGAGGACATCATTTCGGAACGCCTGCGCACGCTGTACCACCTGCCCGGTCTGGAACGCGGCATTGTGCTGATGCCGGTCTCCACCCTGATGCAGCGTCTCCCGCCGCGCGACTGGCTGACCAGTCAGGGGCTCTCCCTGCAGACCGGCCAGCGGCTGGATCGCATGACGCTGCGCGAGAATCTCGCCGAGGCCGGTTACAACGCGGTGCAGCAAGTCATCAGCCATGGCGAGTTCGCGGCCCGCGGGGAGATCCTGGACCTGTTCCCGATGGGTGCCGACGAGCCCGTGCGTATCGAGTTCCTGGATGACGAGATCGACTCCCTGCGCCAGTTCGATCCGGAATCGCAGCGCTCCACCGGAAAGGTCGAGCGCCTGGAGATCCTCCCCAGCCACGAGTTCCCGCTGAACGATACGGCCATCCGCGAATTCCGGACACGCTACCGGGCTCAGTTCGCCGGCGACCCCACCCGGCACCCGATCTACCGCGACATCAGCGAGGGGCTGGTCCCGCCGGGTATCGAGGCCTACCTGCCACTGTTCTTCGAGGGCATGGACACGGTATTCGACTACTGCCCCGAGGCCCAGGTGGTGCAGCTCGGCAATATCGCCGGCGCCGCGGAGGAGTTTGCGCAGGAGATCCGCGATCGCTTCGAGCAGTTGAGCCACCAGTACGATCGCCCGCTGCTGCCGCCGGAGCGGCTTTACCTGGATATCGACCAGCTCGGGAACGCCCTGCGCGTGCACTCCGGCGTGGCCATAGGCCACCCGGCCGCACCACTTCCCGCGGACCGTGGCGCCGAGATCGCGTTCACCTGCGACCCGCTCCCGGAACTAGGGATGCAGCAGGGTCGCGAAGACCCGGCCCAGCGGCTGAAGGTGTTCATCGAGGGGCAGCAGCGAGTCCTGCTCACCGCAGAATCGGCCGGGCGGCGCGAGGCCCTGCTGACCCTGCTGCGGGAACAGGCCGTCCCGCACCATCCAGTGGAGAACTGGGACGCCTTCCTCGATGCCGGGGCGGGCCTGCACGTCACCGTCGCCGCCCTCGGGGAGGGTTTCGTCCTGCCCGAGGGCGTCGCGGTCGCCCCCGAGGCCGCGCTGCTCGGCGAACGGGCCCGGCAGACCCGCGGCCGCAACCGCAGTACTCGGGACGCGGACGCGGTGGTGCAGAACCTCAGCGACCTCACCATCGGCGCCCCGGTGGTACACGAGGAACAGGGCGTGGGCCGCTACCTCGGGCTGCAGACCCTCGACTTCAACGGCCAGCCTTCCGAGTTCCTGACCCTGGAATACGCCGACGGCGCCAAGCTCTATGTGCCGGTCTCCTCGCTGCATCTGATCAGCCGTTACACCGGCGCCGACGCCGAGCACGCCCCGCTGCATCGGCTCGGCAGCGAACAATGGGACAAGGCGCGCCGCAAGGCCGCGGAAAAGGCGCGCGACGTGGCCGCGGAACTGCTGGACATCCACGCCCGGCGCGCGGCGAAACAGGGCACCGTCTTCGCGACCGACACGGCCGAATATCACGCCTTTGCGGCCGGCTTTCCGTTCGAGGAGACCCTGGACCAGCAACAGGCGATCGACGCGGTCCTCGCGGACATGGCCGATACCCGGCCCATGGATCGCGTGATCTGTGGCGATGTCGGCTTCGGCAAGACCGAGGTGGCGATGCGCGCCGCGTTCGTCGCGGTGCAGAACAACAAGCAGGTGGTGGTGCTGGTCCCCACCACCCTGCTCGCCCAGCAGCATCATCAGAACTTCACCGACCGTTTCGCCGACTGGCCGGTCCGCATCGAGTCCCTGTCGCGTTTTCGCAGTGCCAAGCAGCAGGCCGGGGTGCTGGAAGGCCTGAAGGACGGCAAGGTCGACATCGTGATCGGCACCCACAAGCTGCTGCAGGCCAACCTCGACTTCTCCAACCTGGGCCTGGTGATCGTTGACGAGGAACAGCGCTTCGGCGTGCGCCACAAGGAGGCGCTGAAGAAGCTGCGCGCCGAAGTGGACATGCTCACCCTGACCGCGACCCCGATCCCGCGCACCCTGAACATGGCCCTGGCCGGCCTGCGCGACCTGTCGGTGATCACCACCCCGCCGCGCGAGCGCCTGGCGATCAAGACCTTCGTCAACGAATGGAACGACGCCATTATCCAGGAGGCCTGCCTGCGCGAGATCCGCCGTGGCGGCCAGGTGTACTTCCTGCACAACGAAGTGAACACCATCGAGCGCACCGCCCAGCGCGTGCAGGAGCTGCTGCCCGGTGCGCGGGTAGGAATCGCGCACGGCCAGATGCGCGAACGCGAGCTGGAACAGGTGATGCTCGACTTCTATCACCGGCGCTACAACATTCTGGTCTGCACCACGATCATCGAAACCGGGATCGACGTCCCCACCGCCAATACCATCGTGATGAACCGTGCCGACAAGCTGGGCCTGGCGCAGATGCACCAGCTGCGCGGGCGCGTCGGCCGTTCGCACCACCGCGCCTATGCCTACCTGATCACGCCACCGGAAAAGGCCATGACCGCCGACGCGAAGAAGCGCCTGGAGGCCATTGCCTCGCTGGAAGACCTGGGCGTCGGTTTCACCCTCGCCAGCCACGACCTGGAGATCCGCGGCGCCGGCGAACTGCTGGGCGATGAACAGAGCGGGCAGATCCACGAGGTCGGCTTCTCGATGTACAACGACCTGCTCAACCGCGCGGTGAACGCCCTGCGCTCCGGCAAGATCCCGGAGCTGGAGGGGCCCGAGGCCACCGGCACCGAGGTCGAGCTGGGCCTGCCGGCCCTGCTCCCCGACGACTACGTACCCGACGTGCATACTCGGCTGATCCTCTACAAGCGGATCAGCAGCGCCGCCTCTGCCGACGCCCTGCGCGAGCTGGAGGTCGAACTGGTGGACCGCTTCGGCCTGCTCCCCGACCCGGCCAAGGCACTTTTCGAGGCCGCGCGACTGCGACTGCGCCTGACGCCGCTCGGCATCCGCAAGCTGGAACTGGGACCGGCCGGGGGCCGTCTGGTCTTTGGGCCGAGTCCCAATCTGGACATCGCGGCCCTGATCCAGCTGGTGCAATCCGATCCGCAGGCGTACAAACTGGACGGCCAGAAGGCCTTCCGCTTCTTCGCACCAATGGAGACACTGGAGGCCCGGGCGCAGGCCGTTCTGCGTCTACTGGATACCATCAGCCCCGAACAGCAGGCCGCCTGAATGCCCAAGAACACCTTCCCCGCCCCGAATCCCCTGCGTCGCCGGATCCTGACCGGACTGGCCGCACTGCCCGTGGTCGGCCTGAGTGGCCCGGTAATCGCCCAGGCCGGGCGCCGGTACCGCATCGAACTGGTGATCTTCGAGCACCGCACAGAGGAGAGCCGGCGGCTGCAGATGGAGCTCGCAGCTCCGCGCGAACCGCTGTTCGGCGAATCGGAGCTGGGTGGGCGGAACTACCGGGATTCGCGCCGCGGCTTCGAACTGCAGCGGGTGGTACGGCGCGTGGAGGATTCCGGCGCCGGGCGTATCATCGCCCGCCTCGCCTGGGACCAGACCGGGCGCGACCATGCGTCGGCCCCCTGGCTGCGGGTCCAGCAGGGGCGGCGCCTGGGGGTGCACGATGCCCTCGGGGATGCGAGCGGCCTGTCACCCCGCCCGCTGGCCGAAGCCGTCGAGGAGCGCTTCGAGCTGGAGGGCCGCCTGCGCATCTGGGTGGGACGCTTCCTCCACCTGGAGACCGACCTCATCTACCACGTCGAGGAGCCGCTGGATGACCGCCCCCCACGCGCAATCACGGTGCGCGGCAGCCAGCGCATGAACTCCGGCGATGACCTGTTCTACCTGGATCACCCGGTGATCGGCATGATCGCCCGCGTCACCCGCATCGACGAGACCTGACGCGCCCGAGGCCGGTCAGCGCCACTGGGGCGTGGATTCCCAGGTCATCCACTGCTGGAAGGCGGCCATGCCGAGGTCCTCGAACAACAACTGCAGCGGGCTGCGGCGCGGCTTGAACACCACCAGCTTCTCCACGCCGATCACGTCCCGGGCCACGCTCCGGTCGGTGCCCAGCCCGTCGATCAGGCCCAGCTCCACCGACCGGTCCCCGGTCCAGATCAGGCCATTGAACAGGTCGTCCCGCTCCACGAGGCGATCGCCGCGCCCGGTGCGCACCACGTCCACGAACTGCTGGTGCACGCCCTGCAGTACGCCGTCAAGGTGGTTCACATGGCCCTCGTCCAGCGGCAGGAAGGGGTCCAGGAACCCCTTGTTCTCGCCCGCGGTGAACAGGCGGCGCTCGACCCCGATGTTGTCGATCAGGTCCACCAGTCCAAAGCTGTCCATGCGGACCCCGATGGAGCCGACCATACTGGCCTGGCTGGCATAGATCTCGTCCGCGGCCACGGCGATGTAATAAGCGGCCGAGGCCCCCACGTCCCCGATGACCGCATACACCGGGATATCCGGGTGCTTCTCCTTCAGCCGCAGGATCTCGTCGTGCACGTTTGCGGCCTGCACCGGGCTGCCGCCCCCGCTGTTGATGCGCAGCATCACCGCCTGGGTACCTTTGGCCTCGAACGCCTCGTTCAGGACCTTGGCGATATCCTCGGCGTTGGCCGCCGCGCTGGAGGCGATCAGACCCTCGACCTCCACCACCGCCACGTGTTCGGAGGGCTCGCGCTCGGTCTCGAACAGGCCGGCAAGGCCCATATCGCCGCCGCGCACCAGAATCAGCAGTGCGACCAGGTAAAAGAAGAACAGCAGCTTGAAGAAGATGCCCCAGCGCCGGGCCCGACGCTGCTCGATCACCTGTGCCTGGACCAGCTTCTCCAGTGTCTCGCGTTCCCAGCCCGGTTTGTTCTCGTTTGCCCAGCCCATCGTGGTTCCTTGTTCAGGTTGTACGCTCGGCCTGCCGGAAGGCCTCCAGCAGCGCTGCCAGGTTCGGCAGCAGGGCCAGCGGCTCGGCGCCCTGCAGTCTCTGTGGCGGATGTACGCCGTGGGTTATCCCCACCGCGGGCACACCGGCATGGCGAGCCATTTCCAGATCATAAACGCTATCACCGACCATGCGCGTGCGCCCCGGTTCCACACCCGCCCGCTCCATCACGCAGCGGAGCATGGCCGGGTTCGGCTTGGACGGGTGTTCGTCGCCGGTGGCGGTCGCCACAAAGTAGCCCGCCAGACCGGTTGCCTCCAGCGCCTGGTCCAGGCCGCGGCGTGACTTGCTGGTGGCCACACCCAGCAGCACCTCGCGCGCATCCAGCCAGTTCAGGAGCTCGGGCACGCCGACAAACAGCGGGGTCTCCGGGGCATCTTCGGCCTCCAGATAACAGGCGCGGTAGGCGGCGGTGAACTGGTGAACGAACGCCTCGTCCGCGCCCGGGTACAGCTCCTGCACCGCCGCCTGCACCCCGAGCCCGATGATATTGCGCAGGCTGGCCTCGTCGCGCTCCGGGGCGCCGGTCGCGACCGCTGCCCGTTGCAGGCAGTGGACGATGCGGCGCGGCGAGTCCATCAGGGTCCCGTCCCAGTCGAATACGATCAGACGCAGGTCCGCGTCGCCGGGCGGCAGGAGCGGGATGCTCATGCGTCGTCCCCGGTGCCGGCATCCAGGTGCGCCAGCACCTCGCCCAGCTCGTCCGGTAGCGGTGCGGAGAACACATGCCGCTCGCCGTCCGCCGACTGATAGGCCAGCGCCTGGGCATGCAGGAACAGCCGTTTCAGGCCCTGCTTGCGGAGGTGGCGGTTGGCATCCGGCAGGCCGTAGTCGTGGTCGCCCGCCACCGGGTGGCCAATCGCCTGGCCGTGCACGCGAATCTGGTGCGTGCGCCCCGTCCCGATCCGCACCTCCGCCAGCTGGTACGCGCCATGCACCTCCAGCGGCTGAAAGACACTCCGGGCGGCACGAGCCCGTGGCCCGTCATCCCCGGCCTCCCCGCCGGCGCGCATCCGGCGCCGGCCGTCATCCTGACGGCCGCTGGCGATCGGGGCATCACACTCGATGGGCTGGCCACCCGGGAACGGGCCCACCAGCAACGCCAGGTAGCGCTTCTCCACCCGGCCCTCGCGGAGTGCGGCGTGGAAGTCCTGCAGCGCGGGGCGGTTCTTCGCCAGCAACAAGCACCCGCTGGTCTCGCGGTCGAGGCGGTGGCCCAGCTCGAGCTCCGTATCCGGCCGCAACTGGCGCATCGCCTCAATAATGCCGAAGGCCAGCCCGCTGCCGCCGTGCACGGCGAGGCCCGAGGGCTTGTCCAGTACCAGCAGGTCATCATCCTCGTGGATGATGGCCCGCCGCAGTCGATCCAGTACCTTCGGCGGGATCTCCGAGGCGGCCGCTTCCGGCCGATCGAGATCGGGCACGCGAACCTCGTTGCCCGCCGCCAGGCGTTTGTGGGCCTTGGCCCGGCGTCCGTCGACGCGCACAGCGCCCTGGCGTACCAGGCGATAGATCAGCCCCTTGGGCACGCCCTTGAGTTCGCGGAGCAGAAAGTTGTCGAGCCGCTGCCCGTCACCACGCTCGGTGACCCGGAAGCTGCGCGGGCCGGAGGGTTCACGCCTTGCATTCATGGCGCGGGATGCTACCGGAGCGGCGCTTCCCGGGCTACTGCACGCGGCGTTCCCGCAGCCGAAAAAACTTGCCCATACGGGGGGTTATGCCCTACATTGGCGCACGGTACGTTGCTGCGAGTTGCCGGCAACGCGCCTCGAATCACCCGCCACTTCGACCCACGAGCTTTCGACAGCTCCCGGTCGAAGGGCCATCGCCGCAAAGCGACACTGTGACGCTATTTCTTCTAACCCAGTCCTGTCTCCCCGGCTCCGCCTCCAGCAGGCGACTGATCCCGTGGTTGCTGGTGAACACCTGGCTGGCGCGCTGGCTTTCGCTACGCGCCGCCGCTGCGAGCACGCGTGCGCAAGCGTTGCCGTGCCGCCGCTCGATCGCCGCACCCGGGGTCCCGCGGTTCCCCGCCGGACGCCAGGACGCCCTACCGAGTCCATTGCATGAAACGCATCCTGATCAATGCCACGCAGCCGGAAGAGCTGCGTGTCGCCATGGTCGACGGCCAGCGGCTGTACGACCTGGATATCGAACTGCCCTCGCGAGAGCGCAAGAAGGCCAATATCTACAAGGCCAAGATCACCCGAGTCGAACCGAGCCTGGAGGCCGCGTTCGTCAACTTTGGGGCTGATCGCCACGGCTTCCTCCCATTCAAGGAGATTGCCCATACCGCCGTTGGCGCCCCCGCCGACAGTGACAAGCCGATCCGCGAATTCCTGAAGGAAGGCACGGAACTGCTGGTCCAGGTCGAGAAGGAAGAGCGCGGCAACAAGGGCGCCGCCCTGACGACCTACATCAGCCTCGCGGGCCGCTACCTGGTCCTGATGCCCAACAACCCGAAGGCGGGGGGCGTCTCCCGCCGCATCGAAGGCGAGGATCGCGCCTCCCTGCGTGATGCCCTCTCCGGGCTCAACATGCCGGAAGGCATGGGCGTAATCGCCCGTACCGCCGGCGTCGGGCGCAGCACCGAGGAGCTGCAATGGGACCTCGACTACATGACCGCCCTGTGGGCCGCCGTGACCGAGGCCGCGGACAAGGCCAAGGCCCCGGCACTGATCCATCAGGAAAGCAACGTCATCATCCGCGCCCTGCGCGACCACATGCGCAACGACGTGGGCGAGGTCATCATCGATGACAACGGGGTCTACCAGCAGGCGGAAGACTTTGTCCGCCTGGTGATGCCGAACAGCCTGCGCAAGCTCAAGCGCTACGATGACCCGGTCCCGCTGTTCAACCGCTACCAGATCGAGAGCCAGATCGAGAGCGCGTTCGACCGCGAGGTCACCCTGCCCTCCGGCGGCGCCCTGGTGATCGATCACACCGAGGCCCTGATTTCCATCGACGTCAACTCCGCCCGTTCCACCAAGGGCGGCGACATCGAGGAGACCGCCTTCCACACCAATCTGGAGGCGGCCGAAGAGGTCGCGCGGCAGCTGCGCATCCGCGATCTGGGCGGCCTGATCGTGATCGATTTCATCGACATGAACGCCAACAAGCACCAGCGCGAGGTCGAGAACCGCCTGCGCGAGGCGCTGGAGATGGATCGCGCCCGGGTCCAGGTCGGGCGCATCAGCCGCTTCGGCCTGCTGGAGATGTCGCGCCAGCGGCTGCGCTCTTCGCTTGGGGAATCCAGCCAGAACACCTGCCCGCGCTGCGAGGGCCACGGCCAGATCCGCAGCGTGGAATCCCTGGCGCTGTCGATCCTGCGGCTGATCGAGGAAGAGGCCATGAAGGACCGGACCGGGCTCGTGATGGCCCAGGTCCCGGTCGACGTGGGCACCTTCCTGCTGAACGAGAAGCGCGAGTCGATCACCGACATCGAGGGTCGCCACCAGGTCGACATCAGCATCATCCCCAACCCGCAGTACCTCACCCCGCGCTTCGAGGTCCGTCGCGTGCGCGGCGACGAGCGTGAGGAGACCATCAGCGACCGCGGCTCGCACGAACTCGTGGAGATCGTCGAGGACGACAGCGATCCGCATCAGGAACGCCGCAGCAAGGTCGAGAAGCCGCTGGTCCAGGGTGTCAAGATGACCGGGCCCGCCCCCGTCAGCGAAGCCGCACCCATGGCCCCCGAACCGTCGGAGCCGGTCACACAGCCGGGATTCTTTGCCCGTATCTGGTCCTCGCTGTTCCCCAATGCCGCGCCCGCATCCGACCAGGACCAGGAACAATCGGAAGGTCGTCGCAAGGAAGGCGGCCGCGACCGTGGCGGCAAGGGTGGCGGCGCGCGCGGCGGCTCCCGGAAAAAGGCCGACAGCGGCAGCCGCAAGTCCGGCGACAAGCGCGGCGACAGCACCAATGGTCGCAAGGGCGGCCCCGACAAGGCCGATGGCGCCAAGTCCGATAACGCCAGGGCCGACAAGGGTGATGGCGGCAAGGGTCGCTCGCGGCGCGGCGGCAAGAAGGACAGCGAGGCCGACAAGGGTCCGGGCCGCGATGCGACCAAGCCTGCGGCCGAGAGCCGGGGCGGCGAGGGCCAGGCTGCTGACAAGACCGCCGGTGACAAGAAGGGCAACGGCAAGCCGGCGGAGAAGCCGCCTGCGCGAGATCAGGACGAAGCCGCGACCGGCGACACCGTCGGTGCTCCCGCGGGCAAGGGTCCCGAGAAATCCGACGAGGACGACGGCAGCAAGGGGCGTACGCGGTCCCGCCGCTCCCGCCGTGGAGGCCGTCGTCGCGGTGGCCGTGGCCGCTCCGGTGACAATGCCGGCGATACCGGAGGCGATGGCGCCCAGAGCGCGTCGGGGGATGCAAACGCCACCGAATCCGGCCGGGAAGCGCCGACTCCGGCCGATTCCGCCCCGGCCTCCGGGAAGCCCCAGGACGCCCCGTCAGGGGGCGGTCGGCAGCCGCAAACCGAATCGACCCCCGCCTCGCCGGACGCTGCACCGGAGCGAGCGCCGGCGAAAGCGGACAGCGATGAAAGTGCGCCGGATGCGCCGTCCGCCAAGGGTCGTACCCGCGGTGGACGCGGCCGCAAGCCCGGCGCCGATGCCGACCCGACCGGGGATGTGAGCCCGGCCTCCAGCGAGAGCCAGGGCGTAGCGAAACCGGAAAAGTCGGAAAACGCGCCCGCCCCCAGTGCCGAGGCGGTACCGAAACCGGAGGCCGACAGCCCGGCCCCGGCCAAGCGTCGGCCGCGTGGTGCCGCGAAGACGGGAGCCGGCGAAGCGACCCCGGACCCGGGCGAAGCCACGCCGAAGGAGCCGACCGAGGCACCGGCCACGGCGAAGAGCGCGCGCTCGAAACCGACCCCGGAAGGGTCCGGCGACGAAGCCGCCGCATCCTCTGCCCCTGCCCCGTCGAAGCCCGACGAGGCCAAGGCCGAACGCGTCTCGACGCCCAAGCCTGCCCCGGAACCGGCCGACACCACGGCCGGCGACACGGAGCGCAAGGGCAACGACTGAACGGAACCAGCCGGTTCCAATCGAAAAGGGCCCGCCTTTCGGCGGGCCCTTTCTTTGTGGGTCCGGCTCCGCTATCCCCGGACCCGTTCCCATCATCGCGATCAGGCGTTACGGTCCCGGGGTCGGCTCAGGAGGCCTTCAGCGTGTGACGCTCGCGGATGTGGGCCAGCAGCCCGTCGGCGGCCGCCTCCACCAGATCCATGACGTGCACGAAGCCCTCGTCTCCGCCGTAGTACGGATCCGGGACCTCGTGTTCATCGAACTGCGGGGCAAAGTCCAGAAACCGCAGCAACTCGGCCCGCGCCTCGGGCGGACGAATCGCCTCGGCGTTGCGGTAGTTCGCGTCGTCCATGGTCAGGATGTAGTCGAACTCGAGGAAGTCCTCCGGCTCCAGCTGGCGTGCGCGCAGATCATCCAGGTCGTAGCCGCGCGAACGCGCCTCCTGGCTTGCGCGGCGATCGGGCTTGGCACCCACGTGATAGCCCGCGGTCCCGGCCGAGTCCACCTCGATCGCGTGTTCCAGCCCGTGTTCGCGGATGCGCGCCGCGAACACCCCGTGCGCCATGGGCGAACGGCAGATGTTGCCCAGGCACACCATCAGTACACGTATCTTCGCCATCTCCATCGTCATCCCGATCATCAAAACACGCAGGATACCAAACCGGAATGCGCCGGCGGATTCGTTTCATGCCCGGCCCCGCGGTGTGCGATGCTGAGCCTTTAAACTCAGGAAGTAGTCATGGTCGACTTTGGCGGCCCGCGAATCCCCGGCTGGACATCCCCCGGCACCCTGACTGGGGGTGCCGGGAGTCGTGAAGCCACAAGCCTCCAGGTTGGGGGGCGTATCGAGGTTCGGGTGCTGGATGTCCTCCCGGATCGCAGCGTGCGCCTGCGTCTGGGACCCAGTGCGAATACCGCCGGTGCGAAAACCGCGGGGACAGCCGGAGCGGCAGCGCGACCTACGGCGAGCCCTGCGCTGGTGACGGCACAACTGGCCGGCGCCCTGCCCGATGCACTGGTGAATCGACCCACGGGTGGCTCGGGCCCGCCGGTGATGCTCGCCGAGATCACCCGGACCGAGCCGCGCCTGGAGGTGCGTCTGCTACCCCTGACGCTGGACCGCGCCGGCCCGCGACCCGCCGGGCTTGGCCCGTCGGCCAGTCCCGCTCAACAGTGGCTGGGACAGGAACTCCGCCAGCACCTCCCCGGGGCGCGTCCATTGGGCCCTACCCTGCAGGCGCTGCTACCACCCGCCGGCGGAGCTCCACGCGGCGAAGCGCCAACGCAGGCCACCGGAGCGGTGGCGCCGCTACCGCCGGCGCTCCAGCGTCTTGTCGATCTCCTCCCGACGCCGGCACAGCTGTCACAGCCGGAAAGCCTGCGCCAGCAGGTTCAGCAATCCGGGCTCTGGATGGAGGCCATGCTGGGGCTCGCGGCCCGGGGCCAGGGCCCGGCCCATCCCCTGGCCGCCGATCTCAAGGCCCAGTTGCTGCGCGCGGCCGACCAGCTCCGCCAGGGAGGCGAAGCCCGCCCCGCGGCGGCCCCGCCGGCCCCCGCGACGCCAGCGAACGCACCCGCCCTGCCAGCCCTGACGGGGCTGCTGGAAGGCTTGCTGAAGCGCGTCACCTCCCTGCAGCTCCAGTCGCTGCAGTCCTTCGCCAGCGACGAACCCGGGAACAGCCGCTGGTTCTTCGAGCTGCCGCTACGCAGCGAGCAGGCCGTCCACGGCGTCTTCGGCGAGATCCAGCGCGAGTCGCCTACCGACGAGGAGCCGGAACCTCCCTGGTCGATCGTGCTGACTTTGGATATCGGGGACCTGGGACCGATGCGCGTGGCAGCGGCCGCCCGCACAGCAGGCGTTAACGTGCACTTCACCGCAAGTGAGCCCGAGACGGTCGCGCGCCTGCGGCAGGAACTGCCCCGGCTGCGCGAACGTCTGGACGAGCGCGAATTGACGGTCACCGGGCTGTCGGTCCGCCAGGGCGAGGTGGACCCCGAGCCGCGGCCGCCGGGCACCCACCGTATGCTCGACGAGCAGGCCTGAACAGTGGCACGCAGGGACACCGGAGAGCGGAAGGCCGGGCGCGACGGGGCGCCCGAGCGGGCAGTTGCGCTGGAATGGGATCGGCGCCGGGCGCCGAAGATCACGGCCAGTGGATCGGGAGCCACCGCCGAGGCCATCCTGCGGATCGCCGAGGAGCACGGCATCCCGCTGCATCAGGACCCGGCCCTCAGCGAGGCGCTGGCGCAGATCCCCGTCGGGAGCGAGATCCCGGAGGAACTGTACGTGGCGGTGGCGGAGATTCTCGCCTTCGTCTTTCTCCTGGCGGGCATTACCCCCGATGACCGCGCCGGTGGCTATCGGGATGCATCGCGCAGCCGGGGACGCTCGGGCGGCGGGCCCGAGCCGGAATCATGAACGCCCGCTAGAACCCGTTGGCGCCGCCGTGCCGGTCCCATGCAGGCTGAAAAGCAGGTCGAGCTCGGTGGATGTGAGCCCGCAGCGCCGGCGCACCTCTTCGCGCCCCAGGCCCTGCTGGATCAGACGAATGGCCTGCTCGTAGGCACCGCTATCCCCTTCGCGGGCCCGCAACTCGCTGTGCTGGTCATGCAGGCGTTCCAGGGCCCGCTGCACGGAGGCCTGGGCCTGGCCATGGGTGGCTACACCCTCGGACAGGGCCTTCATGGCCCCCTGCAACGCCATCACCGAGGTGGCCTGGCGCTGATAGTCCTGGCGCAGGGCGGCGAGCTGGCGCCGCAGCAGAATCACCAGCCCGACGGAAAATGCGGCCACGATGGTCGCCAGCAGCGCGATCAGCGCGACCAGCCAGATCACCATTCCCTCTCCCATTGCGCGCACTCTCCTGAATACCGGGCCCGGTGATTGTCGCGTGAATCGTGGGCGCCTGGCCAGCGCAGCGCGATTGCCGGAGCGCGATCCGCCCGGGTTTGCGGATTTCTCGCAGCGGCGCGCGTGGACGGGGTTCTCAGGCGTAATCGTCGATCAGACCCCGCCGCTCGCGGCGCTCTTCCTTGCGGGGCGGGCGCTGCTGGGTCGGACGCACCGCGGGCCGAAAGACCGGGTCGCGGTCGTGATCGTCGCTCAGACGGCGACCGGGAACGGTGGTATGCACGGGCCGGACCGTGCGATCCGGCTGAAACTCGTCGACCATGGCTCACCTCCCGGCTTGCGCCCAATGGCCCGCTTGTTCAGGGAGTTGGACCCGACGCCCGCGCTACAGTTCGCGCAGTTGCGCCCACTCCTCGTCGGACAGCAGCTTGTTCAGGTCCACCAGGATGGTCAGCCCCTCCTCGGTGCTGGTGACCCCCTGGATGAAACGGCTGCTGTCATCGTTGCCGACCTCCGGCGCCGGTTCGACCGCGTCCGGGGCGATCCGCACGACCTCGGATACCGAGTCCACCAGGATCCCGACGTTCTGGTTGTCCACGTCGATGATCACGATCCGCGAGGCCTCGTCGGATTCGCGATCGTCCAGCCCCATGCGCCGCCGCGCGTCGATCACGGTCACGACATTGCCGCGCAGGTTGATGATCCCGAGGATGTAATCCGGAACGCCGGGGACCGGCGCGATCTCGGTGACCTTGAGGACCTCCTGAACCTGCAGGACATCGATCGCGTAGGTTTCCTCCGCAAGGCTGAAGGTCACATACGGAGCGGTGTCGGCCTTGGCCATGGCTTCTACGTCTTGTGCGCTGCTCATGTCGTCCTCGATGTTCCGTGCAGGCGGGTTTCGCCCTGTGGTGTCGTCCTGACCGGGTTATCGGCCGCTCGCCGCGAGGCTTGAATGCCGCGCGGGGTGCTTCAGTCCCAGCCGCCCTCGTCGAGGGTCTGGTCCAGGGCCTCGAGATCCAGCAGTGTCGCCATCTTCTCGCGCTCCACCCCGGCCAGCCAGGGCAGGCGCCGCCGGTGGCTGCGCCAGCGCAGCGAATCCGGCTGGATCACGCGGGTCCCGTGGATCGCCCGGCAGGCCAGGGCGAAGCGGGAGCCGGCCAGGAACACGACCTGGCGGGCGGTATCCGGCTCGTATTCGCGGTCCTCCGGCGTCACCACCGCGGCCAGGTCGATCAGCTGCACCCGGCCCTGTTTGGTATCGGCCAGCCCAAGGTACCAGACGGAGTGATTCGGGGTCGGTCGCACCTCCAGGCTATCCAGCGGGGCCACACCGCCCAGCGCGTGGAGCGGCGCCAGTAGCGTCAGGTTGCCGGCCTCGATCACCAGGGCGGAGAACGACTCCTCGGGGCGCGGGTAGTCCCGCTCCGCCGGATCGTCGGGCGGTGCGGGCGGTGTCGCGGCAGGCGCTACCTCCGGCTCCCCAACCGACGTCGAAGTGTCGACCTCCGGAACGGCTTCCGCCACCGGCGCGGGCGGCTCCAGCAGATCCTGACGCAACAGCGTCCGCACCGGTTCCGGTTCGTCGAGCAGGCTGCCGAAATAGTCGTCCAGCGCGTCCGGTTCCGCCTTCAGGGCCAGGTTGTCGACTGTGGATCGCTTCATCCGCGCCGCCTCCGTTCATGGGGTTCGGACAGCTGTCCGCCGATCGCCTCCAGCAGATCCGAGTATGCGAGCACGCCGCGCGCATCGGGGATCATGAAGCAAAGCGGCTGACCCGCGCTGGAGGCATCGCGAAACTTCGTGTCCACCGGGATCACCCCGGGCCACACGTCGTCCCCGTACAGCCGGCGCAGCTCGGCCAGGGCCTCGTGCGCGGCGCGTGTCCGGCGATCGAAAAGCGTGGGGATGATCCGGTACTGCAGCTCGGCCTTGCGCGACTTCTGTACCATTTTCAGGGTATTGATCATCCGTTCAAGCCCCTTCAGGGCGAGGAATTCCGTCTGTACCGGCACCAGCAGCTCGTCACAGGCCGCCAGCGCATTCACCATCAGCACACCCAGCATCGGCGGGCAATCCAGCAGCACGTAGTCATACTGGTCGGAGACCTTCTCCAGCGCGTGCCTCAGCACCAGGCCCATGCCGCTGCGCGTCCCGAGCTGGCGGTCCAGAGTGGCCAGGGCGGTGCTCGCGGTCAGCAGATCCAGCCCCGGGAAGCGGGTCTCGCGGATCAACCCGTTAGGATCCGGGTCGGCCCCTTCGGCGCACTGGCTGAACAGTTCGTATACCCCGCGCGTGGCGGTTTCCGGATCGTGGCCGAAATAGGCCGTCAGCGAACCATGCGGATCCACATCCACCAGCAGCACACGCTGCTCCGGACCGGAGAGCAGGCCGCCCAGCGTTACGGTGGTCGTGGTCTTGCCCACCCCGCCCTTCTGGTTTGCCACCGCCCAGACCTTCATGGTGTGTCTCCATCCGTCGGGAGCGGCGCGGGCGGAAGATCCTCGCGCAGGCGCTCCGGTTCCTGCGCCCCCTCGGCGCGTGGCCGCGCCCCGGGCAAGACCACGATGGACACGCGCCGATTCTCGGCACGGCCCTCCGCCGTTTCGTTGCTGGCCACCGGTCGGTGTTCGCCATACCCCAGGGCCACCAGATTCTCGGGGTCCACACCCGTCTCCTCGAACACGCTGACGACCGCCGCGGCGCGTCCCGACGAGAGCTCCCAGTTGGAAGGATAGACCGCCGTCTGGATGGGGACGTTGTCGGTGTGCCCCTCCACGTGGACGCGCGACACCCGCGGGGCCAGGATGCCCCCCACTTCCTGCAACAACGCCTCGGCCTCCGGGTTCAGCGTCGCCGACCCGGACGGGAACAGCAGGCGGCTGGTGATCTCGATCTCCAGCCAGTAGGCCTCCCGGGTCACGCGCAGGTCGCCCTGGTCGATCCACTGCGCCATGGCCTGTTCGATCTCGCGGGCGGTCTCCGCCAGTTCGTCGAGAAAGGCCTGCATGCCGGCGTCGTCGGGGCTGTCGTCCAGCATCCCGCTCAAGGCCATGTCGATGGGCTGCGGACCGTCCTCCACCAGCCCCGGCTGGACCTCGATCGGCACCAGTGCGCGGAGATCCTGCGGGGTGCGGTCGCGTGCCACGGTGGGATCCCCCACCTGAATGGGCTCCGCCTGCATGGGCGCCCGGAAGGCATCCACCAGGGACTCCGACAGCACGCGATACTTGCCATCATCCACCGACGAGATCGCGTACATCACGACGAAGAACGCAAGCAGCAGCGTGACCAGGTCCCCGTAAGGAATGGCCCATGCTTCGTGATTCTGATGTTCCTCCGCCCGCTTGCGTCGCGCCATGGTGACCTCACTCGTGGATGAAGCCACTCAGCTTGCTTTCGATATTCCGCGGGTTTTCGCCCTCGGCGATCGCGATCAGGCCTTCCATCAGCATTTGCTGGTGTTGCGAGCGGTTCTGAATAATCGACTTTAACTTGTTGGCCAGCGGAAGGAACAGCAGGTTGGCCGAGGCGATCCCGTAGATGGTCGCCACGAAGGCCGCCGCGATCCCCGCCCCCAGCTTGCTCGGATCCGCCAGGTTCTGCATCACCGCCATCAGGCCCATGACCGCCCCCACGATACCCAGGGTCGGCGCATAGATGCCCATGCTCTCGAACACCTTCGCACCCTGCATGTCGAAGTGCTCGCGGTTGTCGAGGTCGGCCTCGAGGATCTGGCGGATGGTCTGCGGCTCGCTGCCGTCGACCAGCAGTTGCAGCCCCTTGCGAGCGAAGCCGTCGCTCTCCTCGTCGGCGAGGGTCTCCAGCCCGAGCAGGCCTTCCTTGCGCGCCACATGCGACCATTCCACGATCTGCTCGACCATGGCCCGGTTGTCGATCTTCGGCGGCTTGAAGGCCCACGGCAGGATCCGCATCCCGTGCATGAACACCGTCAGGCGCGCCTGCACCAGGGTCGCCCCCAGCGTCCCCAGCACCACGATCACGAACGCCGCAGCATTCCACAGTGCGCCCAGGCCGCTGCCCTTGGCAATGCTGCCTCCAAGCACGGCCACCAGCCCCAGCGTCACCCCGATGAGGCTCAGGATATCCATGTCAGCAGAACCCCTTGACCAGCGCGGGACCGATCTCGGGCAGCGGATAGACGTGATCGGACAAACCGGCCTCTGCCACCGCCGCCGGCATCCCGTAGACCACGCAGGTCGCCGCGTCCTGCGACCAGACCTGCGCCCCGGCCCCTTTCAGCGCCCGCGCACCCTCGCGCCCGTCCGCACCCATCCCGGTCAGCACGACCGCAAGGACCTGTCCGCGCAGCGCATCCACGGCGGAGCTGAATGCGGCGTCCACGCTTGGCTTGTAGATCGTGCCCAGCGGGCTCTCCGCGATGCGCACATGGGTCTGGCTGCCCCGTTCCAGGGTCAGCTGCATGCCCCCGGGGGCCAGCAGGGCCACGCCTGGCTTCAGGGCATCGCCGTCCTTCGCCTGGCGCACCTCGATGTTGCACATCGCGTTCAGCCGGTCGGCAAAGGCCGGCGTGAAGCTGGCCGGCATGTGCTGGACCAGCACAATCGGCAACGGGAAACTGGCCGGTAGCGGTTTCAGCACCTCCTGCAGGGCGACCGGCCCCCCCGTGGAAGTCCCGATCAGGACCGCCCGCAGTTGCCGCAGGGGTGTTGGCGGCCGGGTGCGCGCGACCGGCGGCTGTTGCTTGGCAGCGTCTGCGGCCTGACGGTCGGCCTCTTCCCGCCGCGCGGTCGGCCGCGACTCGCGGGCCGGTGTGCTGGTGCCCGGCGCGCTGGCCGAGCGCGCGCGGCTGCGCGACAGCGAACGCACCCGGCGGCGCAGCAGCATGCGGGCGCTGTCCTCGTCGCCCGCCATGTCGCTGAACCGCTTGGGGAGGAAGTCCACCGCCCCGGCCTCCAGCGCATCCAGGGTGGCCTGGGCGCCTTCGGTAGTCAGGCTGGAGAACATCAGGATCGGCCGCGGACTCTCGGCCATGATCTTGCGTACCGCGGTGATGCCGTCCATGACTGGCATCTCGATATCCATGGTCACGACATCGGGGTCGAGCTCGCGCACCTTTGCGATCGCCTGCTCGCCGTTCTCGGCCGAGCCGACCACCTCGATGCCCGAGTCGGAATCCAGAATCTCCGCAATGCGTCGACGAAAGAATCCGGAGTCGTCGACGACCAGAACCCTGATCGGCATCCTCAGCCCTCGCTCGTGCGCGATGCGCGGCGGGGACGGCCGGACATCTGCAGTTGCCGCATCAGGATGGTCACCAGATCCGAGACATCCAGGATCAACGCGATCCCGCCATCCCCGGTAATCGTGGCACCCGCCAGGCCCTTCACGCCCTGCAGATTCTGCCCAAGGGGCTTGATGACCACCTCTTCCTGACCGACCAGATCATCCACCACCAGACCTACCTTGCGATCGGCGGTATGCACCACGACCACATGGGCGTCCTTGCGCGGCTCGGGCTCGTGGCCCGGCTTCAGCCAGCGCTTGAGGTAGTGAATCGGCAGTGCCTGCTTGCGCACGATGATGACCTCCTGGTCATCCACGTAATGCGTCTTCGTGAGGTCCAGATCCAGGATCTCGGACACCGACGCCAGCGGGATGGCGAAGCGCCGGCCGTCCAGGATCACCATCAGCGCGGGCAGGATCGCCAGCGTCAGGGGCAGCTTGACCCGCAGCGTGGTGCCCACGCCCACCTCGGAGTCGATTTCGATGGTGCCGTTGAGCTGCGAGATCTTGGTCTTGACCACGTCCATCCCGACCCCGCGGCCGGAGACGTCGGAGATCTCGGTCTTGGTCGAGAAGCCGGCCATGAAGATCACGTTGAAGGCCTCGCGATCGGTCATGCGCTCGGCCATGGCCGGTTCCATCAGGCCTTTCTCCACGGCCTTGCGCCGCAGGGCCTGCGGGTCCATGCCGCCGCCGTCGTCCTTGATCAGCAGCGCGATGTGATCGCCTTCCTGAGCGGCCCCCAGCACTACGGTCCCCTTGCGCGGCTTGCCCGCCGCCTCGCGTACCTCGGGGGTCTCGATGCCGTGGTCCACGGCATTCCGGACCAGGTGCACCAGCGGATCCGACAGGGCCTCGACCAGGTTCTTGTCGAGGTCGGTGTCCTCGCCGAAGATCTCCAGCTCGATCTCCTTGCCCAGATTGCGGGAGAGATCGCGGATCACGCGCGGGAAGCGGTTGAAGACCTTCTTCACCGGCTGCATGCGGGTCTTCATCACCGAGGTCTGCAGATCCGAGGTCACCAGGGCCAGGGAGCTGATCGCCTTGCCCAGCTCGTCATCGACATGCTGCGAGCGCAGCATGCTCAGCCGGTTGCGCACCAGTACCAGCTCGCCCACCAGGTTCATGATCTCGTCCAGGCGCTCGGTGTCGACGCGCACGGAAGTCTCGCCCTGCGGGGCCGCCCGGCCGCCCCCCTCGGCACCCCCGCCGGCACGCGCGCCGCCGCCCTGGCCTCCCGCAGGGGTATCGGCGGGCGCGGCGGCCTTCTCCGGCTCGGCGGGTTCGGGCGTCGCCGCCGGGGCTTCCGCAGGCTCGTCGCCCGCGGGGCTGGGGACCGCCCCGGTAGCGGCCGGCCCGGCGCCCTTGGCCTGCAACTCGTCCAGCAGGTTCTCGAATTCGTCGTCGGTGATCAGGTCGCCGGAGCCACCTTCACCCTCCGCAGCCGACTCCTCTCCGGCCGCATCCCCCGGCGTCGAGTCCGTCTCCACGGGCTTCGGCGGCTGATCGCCGTGCAGGCTGTCGAGCAGGGCCTCGAATTCGTCGTCGGTGATCTCGTCATCGGCGCCGACCATCGCGTCGCCATCCGCCGCCGGTTCCGCATCCGTATCCGCTTGCGGTTCGGGTTCTGGCTCCGGCTCGGGTTGCGGGGGCGGCGGCGCGGCGGGCTCCGCCGCCACGTCCTCGTTGTTCGCCATGCGCCGGAGGTTTTCCACCAGATCGGCCTCGGCGGGTGTGGGATCCACGCCGGAGCGCAGGTCCCCGAACATCACGTTCAGGGTGTCCAGCACCCGCAGCATGGTGTCCATCAGGTGACTGTCCGCTCGCCGCTCACCGTTACGCAGCAGGTTGAAGACGTCCTCCGCGTGATGGCACACGGTCACCAGGGGGTCCAGGCTCAGGAAGCCGGCTCCACCCTTGATGGTATGGAAGCTTCGAAAGACCGCATTCAGCAGATCCCGGTCATCGGGATTCTGTTCCAGGTCGATGAGTTGCTCGTTGAGCCCCTCCAGCAGTTCCCCGGCCTCGATCAGGAAGTCCTGAAGGATTTCGTCATTGGGGTCGATGGCCATTCAGTCTCTCCGGTCGCGTGGCGCCATTCGCATGAGGGGAACTGCCTAGAAGCCCAGGCTCGATAGCAGATCGTCCACCTCGTCCTGTCCTTGAACGACATCCGCGGCGGAATCTTGAGTCTTGGGCACGCTGGGACCGTGACCCTTGCGGTCCGCCTCGCGCTCCTCCTCGCGTTGTTCAAGCGACGCCTCGGCCGCCTCGACCTGCTCCATGCGCCCGCTGGAGAGCCGGATCAGGGACACCAGGTTCTCTTCCAGGTCGGTCACCAGCTGGATCACGCGGCGAATCACCTGGCCGGTAATATCCTGATAGCTCTGTGCCATCAGCACCTCGGAGAGCAGCCGGCGCAGCTCCTCGGTGTCTTCCCCCGCCTGCGCGAAGAACGTGTCGAGCTCGCGGGCAAAGTCCCGGAACTCCTCCACCGAGAGCTGGCGGTTGCGAAAGCGCGTCCACTTCGCCGTCAGGTCGGCCGCCTGCTGACTGAACGACTCCGCGATCGGCAGGCTCGACTCGATGGCATTCATGGTGTCGTGGGCCGCCTGTTCGGTCATCGTGACCACGTAATTCAGGCGTTCCTTTGCGTCCGGGATCTCCGCCTGGGTCAGTTCGACCAGACGCGAATCGCCGCGGAAGCTTTGCAGGGCCTCGTGAAGATCACGGGTCAGCTTGCCCAGCTCGTCGAAGAGTTCGCGGTCATAGGGGCGCGCCAGATCCTGCACCAGCGCCCGGGCGCCCGTGTCGTCGCCCGCCTCCAGCGTCTTGACCAACTGCCGCGCAAGCTCCAGCTGATCGTCGCGTGGTGGGTGTTCCTGTTCAGTCATGAGAAGCCTCTTGCGGGTACGGCGCGGAAGGTTTCGGACGACGCCCGCGGCGGTCGGTGCCACGGGCGTCGGGCATATCGGTCACAGGCCCATGATTATCCCTGTGCTTCAATGCGTTCGAAGATCTTGTCGATCTTTTCCTTCAGCGTCTCGGCGGTGAACGGCTTGACCACGTAGCCGTTCACGCCCGCCTCGGCCGCCTCGACGATCTGGTCGCGCTTGGCCTCCGCCGTCACCATCAGCACCGGCATGGACTTGAGGTTCGGGTCGGCGCGCACGGCCTTCAGCAAGTCGATCCCCGGCATGTTGGGCATGTTCCAGTCGGTGATCAGAAAGTCGAAATCCCCGTTCTGCAGCATAGGCAGCGCGGTGCTGCCGTCGTCGGCTTCCTGGGTATTGTTGAAGCCAAGATCACGCAACAGGTTCTTGATAATGCGCCGCATCGTGGAAAAGTCGTCCACGATGAGAATCTTCATTCCCTTGTCCACACGTCACTCCGGGATTCGTAGGGTGGGTTTTAGAATAACTGCAAAGCCGTACCGTCTTCGAGCCACGAACCCAGGCGGGCGCGCAGTCGAATGGTGGCCTGACTTCGGATCTGGCTGACGCGCGACTCGGTCACGCCCAGCACGGCGCCGATCTCGCGCAGGTTGAGCTCTTCGATGTAGTAGAGCGACAGCACCAGCCGCTCGCGTTCGGGGAGGTCGCCGAGGGCTTCGGCCAGTTCCTGACGGAACTCACCGGCCTCGAGGGTGCGGGCCGGCGACACCTCCTGCCCTTCGATCACGCGATCGGCCCCGTCGTCACCCCCGCCGAGGTCGTCCAGGGCGAACAGGTGGGCTCCGGCGTGATCCTGCAGCATCTCGTAGTACTGGTCGATCGGCACGTCCAGCTCGGCGGCGACCTCGCTGCCACGCGCCGCCCGCCCCTCGCGCGCCTCGACGGTCTGGATCGCCGCGGCAATACGCCGACTGTTGCGGTGCACCGAACGCGGTGTCCAGTCACTGCGGCGCAGCTCGTCGATCATCGCGCCACGGATGCGGATCCCGGCGTAGGTGGCAAAGGTCGCGCCCTGGCCGCCCTCGAACTGGCGCGCCGCCTCGAGCAGCCCGATCATGCCCGCCTGAATCAGGTCATCCACCTGCACCGAGGCGGGGAGCCGCGCCATCAGGTGATGGGCGATGCGGTGGACCAGCTCGACGTGATCGGCAATCAGCTGCTCGTGCCCGCCGCTGGCCGCGGAGGTCGCCTGATAGCCGGAAAGTCGATTACGCGTCGTCATCATGCGCTCTGCAGCATCCGTTCCACGAAAAACCCGACGCCACCGTGGTCACCGCCGCCCACCGGCCAGCGGTCCACGGTCCGTGCCAGTTCGGCAAAGGCCTTCCCCGCCGGGCTCCCGGGGTACTGCTGTACCACTGGCGCGCGTTTCTGCACCGCCTCGCGCAGGTGATCATCCATCGGAATATAGCCGGCCAGGTCGAGCACCACCTCCGGCAGGTAGTTGCCGCAGACGGTATTGAGTTTCTGCATCAGTCGCTCGGCGCCTTCGCGGCCGTCGACCATGTTCGTCACCATGCGGAAGCGACGCAGGCCATGATCTCGGTGCAGGACCTTGATCAGGGCATAGGCGTCGGTAATCGAGGCGGGCTCGTCGCAGACCACCACCAGGGTCTCCTGGACCGCGCGGCAGAACGACGTCACGGATTCCTGCAGGCCGGCCGCGGTGTCCACGATCAGCACATCCAGGGGTTTGCGATAGGCGCTGAAGGCATGGATCAGACCGGCATGCTCGGCCGGCGTCAGGTTGGCCATCGCCGCGATCCCCGAAGCCGAAGGCACCACCTTCACCCCGTCCGGCCCCTGGACGAGCACATCCTCCAGGCTGTCCACGTCCCCGGTCACCAGGTCGTGCAGCGTGCGCTCGGGACGCATCCCCAGCAGCAGGTCCACGTTGGCCAGGCCCAGATCGGCGTCGAACAGCATGACCTCGCGCCCGAGCCGGGCCAGGCCCACCGACAGGTTCACTGATACGTTGGTCTTGCCCACCCCGCCCTTGCCCGAGGCAACCGCGATGACCTTCAACGGCTTGTTAGTGCGTGGCATAGCGCCCCTTCCCGACCGGTTGAATCAGTTCCAGCGTGGCGGGCTCCGCCGCCCGTGCCGGACGTGCCTGGGCGCGCGCGCGCCGCGGCGGTTCCATCTCCGCCAGGCGCTCGGCCGCCCAGGTCTCGCGGGCATTGGCCGCTGCCCCGGGTCCATCGGCGGCATCCTCCAGGGCCAGCCGGGTCAGATACCCGGTATCGACCCGGTGAAAGTCCTCGGCAATACGCTGGCCATCACTGACGAACCCCAGTCCCAGGTGCTGATCGAGCAGTACGGACAGGACCTCGCCCAGCTCCTCGGCCTCGTCCAGCTTGGTCAGCACCAGCGCCGAGGGCTCCGCCTTGCGAAATGCCTCCAGCACCCGCCGCAACGCGCTCCCCTGGGTCGTCGCCGACACCACCAGCCAGCTCTCGGCCCGGATGTCCGGCGGCAGGTGCGCGAACAGGGATTCGTCCTCCACTGCACGCGGGGCCTGTCCCGCCGTATCCACCAGGATCAGGTGCCCATCCTCCACGCGGCGCGCCAGTTCGCGCAACTCTCTCGCGTTCTGCAGCACCCGCACCGAGATCCCCGCCATCTGGGCGAAGGCCTGCAACTGGCGCGTGGCCCCGATGCGCTGGCTGTCCAGGGTGACCAGCGTAACCGAATCCGGGCCCATGCGGCGGATCTGGCGCAGCGCGATGCGGGCCAGCGTGGTGGTCTTGCCAACGCCGGTGGGCCCGACCAGCGCCAGCAGGCCGCCCTCGTCCAGGATGTCCGGCCGGTGGGTGGCAATCGCGCCCGACAACCGCGCCCGCAGGCGTTCCCAGGCCTGTTCCGGCGAGCTGTCATCGAGAATGCTTCCGGCCAGGCTGCGCGCCAGGGCCTCGCTGAACCCGCGGTCGATCAGGCGCGCCTTGCATTCCGCCGCCAGCGGGTGGCGGGCCGCCCAGCGCGCCTCTTCGCTCTCCGCATACTGGCGCGTCATCAGGCTGCGCAGGTCGCGCAGCTCCTGCCGCATGGCGGTCAGCTCCGGGTCGGCCGGCCACGACGCCGCGGCCTGACCGGCGCCGCGCTCGCGAGCCGGCCGGGCGGTTGTGCTCGCTTCGCGGCTCGTCGCGGGCGCGTCCTGCGCGGCTACCGGCTCCGACGCGGCGCCGTCCTCCAGCGCCGCGACCACCTCCAGCCAGCCGTCGACCCGGCGACTGGACAGGATGACCGCGTCCTCGCCCTGCTGCTCGCGCACCTGGCGCATCGCATCACGCATGTCCCGGGCCCGATATCGTCTGACGTTCATGCTTTTTCTCCTGCGCCGCTCGCGCGGCGGAACCCTTCATCGTGTCGTTCAGGCGGACTGCTTCTGCGACTCTTCCTGGCCGACGGTGGCAACCACCCGGATCCGGCGATTGTCCGGAATCTCGGTGAAGGCCAGCACGGTCAGACTGCGGACCGCGCCGCGCAGCCACCCGGCGATCCAGGAGCGGATCTCCGGTGCCACCACCAGGACCGCCGGCTGTCCGGCCGTCTCCTGGCGGCGGGCCGCATCGGCCACCGAGCGCTGCAGCCGCTCCGCCAGCCCGGGCTCCAGTCCAACCGTGCCGCCCGAGCTCCCCTGCAGGGACTTATGCAAGAGCTGTTCCAACGACGGATCCAGCGCGATCAGGGGCAGCTCGTCCTCCGGCCCCACCAGGTCCTGCACGATCGAGCGCGCCAGGGCCACCCGCACCGCCGCGGTCAAAGTGCCGGGATCCTGACTCTTGACCCCCTCGTCTGCCAGGGTTTCGGCGATCGTGCGCAGGTCGCGGATCGAGACCTGCTCGGCCAGCAGGTTCTGCAGCACCTTCAGCACGATGGACAGGGACAGCGTCTTGGGCACCAGGTTTTCCACCAGCTTCGGCGAATGGCGCGCCAGCTGGTCCAGCAGGTGCTGCGCCTCCTCGTGGCCAATCAGGCGATGCGCGTTCTCGCGGAACACCTGTGACAGATGGGTCGCGATCACCGTGGCGCAGTCGACCACGGTATAGCCGGCACCCTGGGCCTGGTCGCGGTCCGCCGGGTCGATCCACAGCGCATCCAGATTGAACGTCGGGTCCTTGGTCGGCGTGCCCGGCACCGTCCCGAACACCTCGCCCGGATTGATCGCCAGTTCGCGCTCGGGGAAGACCTCGGCCTCGGCCACGGTCACGCCCAGCAGGCTGATGCGGTAGGCATTCGGGCTCAGTTCGAGGTTGTCGCGGATATGCACCGGCTGCAGCAGGAATCCCAGCTCCTGCGAGAGCTTGCGCCGCACGCCCTTGATCCGGCCCATCAGCTGGCCGTCCTGGGTGCGATCCACCAGCGGGATCAGGCGATAGCCCACCTCCAGCGACACCAGATCCACCGGCGGCACGTCTTCCCAGGTCAGGTCGCGATCCTCGGACCGGGCCCCGCCCTCGTCTTCCTGCGGGATGCGCTCCACCTCCACCTCGGCCTCGCGGGCCTGGCGCTTGAGCAGGTACGCCCCGCCGAAGATAAGCGCGGCCAGGCCCAGGAACACGGCATTGGGCATGCCCGGCACGATCCCCAGTGCGGCGATCACGCCCCCGGCCACGTACAGCACGCGCGGGTTGGAGAACATCTGGCCGAAGACCTGCTGCCCCATGTCCTGGCTGCTGGTCACGCGGGTCACGATGATCGCGGTCGCGGAGGACAGCACCAGCGACGGGATCTGCGCGACCAGACCATCGCCGATGGTCAGCAGCACGTAATTGGTCGCGGCATCGCCGATCGTCATGCCGTGCTGGACGGCCCCGATGGTCAGGCCGCCGATGATGTTCACGAACAGGATCAGGATGCCGGCTATCGCGTCACCGCGAACAAACTTGGAGGCCCCGTCCATGGAGCCATAGAAGTCCGCCTCGCTGGCGATCTCCTCGCGGCGCTTGCGCGCCTCTTCCTGGGTCAGGATGCCGGCGTTCAGGTCGGCGTCGATCGCCATCTGCTTGCCGGGCATGGAATCCAGGGTGAAGCGGGCGCTGACCTCGGAGACGCGCCCCGCGCCCTTGGTGACCACCACGAAGTTGATGATGATCAGGATGGCGAACACCACCAGGCCGACGGTGTAGTTGCCGCCCACCACGAAGTCGCCGAAGGCCTGGATCACCTTGCCCGCCGCGTCAGTCCCGGTATGGCCTTCCAGCAGGATCACCCGCGTAGACGCGATGTTCAGCGCCAGGCGCAGCAGCGTCGCGACCAGCAACACGGTCGGGAACACGGCGAATTCCAGCGGCCGCGGCGTATACACCGCAACCATGATCACCACCAGCGAAAGCGCGATATTGAAGGTGAACAGCACGTCCAGCGCCAGCGGCGGGAGCGGCAGCACCATCATCGACAGCATGGCGATCAGCAGGATCGGCGCGCCGAGTCCCCACTTGCCGACGTTCCCGAGGCGGTCGAAGAAGGCCATCAGCGATCCCTCCGCTTGCCGCGCTGCTTGTCCGGATCGAGGTAATCCTCCGGCACTGGCAGGTCATCCGGCATCTGCGCGTCGGCGTCGGCCCGCTTGAGCTGGTAGACATAAGCCAGGATGCGTGCGACGGCGACGAACAGGCCGTTGGGGATCTCCTGGTTCAGGTCCGTGGTGAAATAGATCGCGCGGGCGACGCGCGGCGCCTCGACGCGGACGATCGCGTGTTCGTCGGCGACCGCACGGATCGAGGCCGCGACCTCGTCGGCGCCCTTGGCCACTACCTTGGGCGCCGCCATGCGCGAGGCCTCGTAGACGATGGCCACGGCGTAATGGGTCGGGTTGGTGATGATCACGTCGGCCTTCGGGACCTCCTCCATCATCCGCCGCTGCGCCATCTCCTGCTGCAGCTGACGGACCTTCTGCTTGACCTCCGGCTTGCCGTCGGTCTCCTTGTATTCGTCCTTGACCTCCTGGCGGGTCATGCGCAGCTGCTTCTGGTGGTTCCACATCTGGAACGGCGCATCGATGGCCGCCACCACGATCAGCGCGGCCGATACCGCGATAAAGGTCCCCAGCACCAGCTGGGCGGTATGCGCGATACCCTGATGGATCGGCTCGTAGCCCAGCATCAGCAGGCGATCGGAAAAGGTGGCAAGCACCGCGACCGCGACGCTGGAGATCAGCACGAACTTGGCGAAGGTCTTGCCGAACTCCATCAGCCCCTGCCAGGAGAAGATGCGCTTCAGCCCCTTTCCGGGATTCAGCTTGGAGGCCTTCGGGGCCGCCGCCTTCCAGGAGAAGTTCGCGCCCCCGATCACGATCGGCGCCATCACGGCCGCGACGATCAATACCCCGAACAGCGGAAACAGCGTGCGCAGGGTGCGGAAGATCTCCTGGGCGAGGTAGGGCAGCAGCAGCGAGGAGTCGTACGCCATTTCGGGATCGAAATCGAAACGACTGGTCATCTGTTCAGCGAGTTGCGCGCCCATGTTCGGGCCGTACATCAACATGAACGCCCCCGCGGTCATCAGCACCAGGAAGGTGCTGAGCTCGCGCGAGCGCGGGACCTGACCCTTCTCCTTCGCCTCGCGCAGGCGTTTCGGAGTGGGCTCTTCGGTTTTTTCCTGCCCGTTCTCGTTCTCGGCCATGTCAGAACCCCATCCGGGTCTGCATCAGGTGGAAGGCCTCGAGCATCAGCTCCCCGAAGCGTTCCGGCAGCCCCGGAAAAGTGAACATGAGCAGCACAAAGCCGATCAGGATCATCATCGGGAAGCCCACCGCGAAGATGTTGAGCTGCGGCGAGGCGCGGGTGATCACGCCCATGGAGATATTCACCAGCAGCAGCGAGGCGACCGCCGGAAGCGCCACCAGCACCGCGCCAACGAACATCGTCGATCCGAACGCGACCAGCGCGTAGAAGGCCTCCGCATTCAGTCCAGTCGGGGCGATGGGCATGGTCTCGAAGCTGGTCAGCATCAGTTCCAGCGCGATCAGATGGCCGTTCATCGCCAGGAACAGCAGCGTCGAGAAGATCACGAAGATGGTCGACACCACCGGCACCTGCACGCCCTGGGCCGGGTCCACGATGGACGCGAAACCCAGCCCCATGCCCAGTGCGATCACCTCGCCCGCCTGGGTCACGGCGGAGAAGACCATCTGCAGGATGAAGCCCATAAACACCCCGATCGCGATCTGGTGCAGGGTCACCACCACGCCTTCGAGGCTCAGGGGGTCGATATCGGGGAGCACCGGCCCCTGCATGGCGACAAAGATGGCCAGCAGCAGCGCCAGCCCCATGCGTACCCGTGCGTTGACCGTGTCGGCGCCGAAGATCGGCATGGCGACGAGCATGGCGCCAATGCGCGCGAACGGCCACAGGACCGCCCCCACCCACAGCACCAGCTGTTCCGCCGCCAGGGTCATCGGTCTACCCCACCATCCCCGGCGCGCCCTCGTAGAGGCGCTCGGTGTAGTCGATCAGCAGCGCCAGCATCCAGTGCCCACTGATCAGGAGGGCCGCGAACATGGCCAGCAGCTTGGGGATGAACGACAGGGTCATTTCCTGCACCTGGGTGGCGGCCTGAAGCATGCCGATCGCCAGGCCCACCGCCAGCGCCGTCAGCAGCGGCGGCGCGGCCAGCAGGACCACCACCGTGAGCGTCTCGCGCCCGATATCGACCACCAGTTCGGGTGTCATCGGAACCTCCTAAACAAAAAAGCTGGTGGCAAGGGTGTTCATCATCAGCGCCCAGCCATCGACCAGAACGAACAGCATCACCTTGAACGGCAACGAGATGATCAGCGGCGAGAGCATCACCATCCCCATCGACATCAGGACCGAGGCCACCACCAGGTCGATGATCAGAAACGGGATCAGGATCAGGAAGCCGATCTGGAACGCGGTCTTGAGTTCGCTGGTGATAAACGCCGGCACCAGCAGGCTTAGCGGGATATCGTCGGCATCCTCGAAGCCGTCGATCCCGTTGATCTCGGCGAACATCGCCAGGTCACTCTCGCGGGTATGCGCCAGCATGAACTCGCGCAGGGGCTGCACCCCGGCCTGCAGCACCTCCTCGGTCCCCATCTCCTCGTTCACGTAAGGCACGAACGCGGTGTCGTAGATCTCCTCGAACACCGGGGCCATCACGAACAGGGTCAGGAAAAACGCCAGACCAATGAGGATCTGGTTGGACGGGGTCTGGGTCGTACCCAGGCCCTGGCGCAGGATGGCCAGCACCACCAGGATGCGCGTGAACGCGGTCATCATGATCAGGATCGACGGCAGCAGGGTCAGCAGCGTCATCAGCAGGATGATCTGCAGCGTCACCGAATAGGTCTCGCCACCATCCCCGTTGGTGGTCACCGTCAGGGCCTCGATGCCCTGCGCGACCTGCGCTCCGGCCAGGCCCGGCAGGGCCAGCAGAGCCAGCCCCAGCCCAATCCGCAGCAGCACCGACATCACGACTGCCCCCGCTCGCCGGTGACCGGCGCACGCCGCGTCACCGCGCGCTTCAACGCGCTCGAGAAGTCCGGGGTCTCGCCGGCCGGGGCCAGTACCGGTTCGTTCATGGTGTGCAGCGTGCGCATGCCGGCGGGCCCAACCCCGACCAGGACCTGTTCGTCCCCGACCTGGACCAGCACCAGGCGCTCGCGCGCGCCCACCGAGCGCGCCGCGACGATCTCGATCACCTGGGAGCCGCGATTGAGCCCGCCCTGTGTGCGCCGCAGGATCCAGCCCAGCACCACGATCGCGCCGATCACCAGGACCAGACCGCCGATCAGCTGGGCCAGATACCCGGCGGCGCCGCCGCTACCCCCCTCGGCGAGGGCGGTCAGTGGCCAGAGGCTCCCCGTAACGGCCGTCAGGACGAGGGCCGCGATGTGCGTATAGCGTTGATTCATGGCTATTTAAGCTTGCGGATCCGTTCGCTGGGGCTGATCACGTCGGTCAGCCGGATACCGAACTTTTCGTTGACCACCACCACCTCGCCATGCGCAATCAGCGTCCCGTTCACCAGCACGTCCAGCGGCTCGCCGGCCAGGCGGTCCAGCTCCACCACCGAGCCCTGATTCAGCTGGAGGAGGTTGCGGATCGGGATGCGCGTGCGGCCGATCTCCATGGAGATGGTCACCGGTACATCCAGGACCATCTCCAGGTTCATCTCCTCCCCGTCGCCCTGCACCGCGCCCGATAGCTGCTCCGGTTGCAGGGTTTCCGCGCCCGGGTCCGGCTTGTGCTTGCGGTCCCGCTTCTCGGCCTTCGGCGCTTCCTGCGCCGGTTCGTCGGACGCCCCGCCCTGCGCCTCGTTCAGCAGCGCGTCGGGGTCGCCGGCCGCCTCGCCATCCTCGTCCTTCTGCTCCGCAAGGGCGGCCGCCCATTCGTCGGCCAGGGCCTGGTCATCGGAACCGCCCTCCGTCTCCGGATTCTCGGCGGCGGCCTCCGCGTCGGGGCCGGGGGTGTCCTGTTTGGGATCGTCGGTGTCTGCCATGCTGCGGCCCTCTATCGTTTGATGATGCGTTCCGAAATCTGGATCGCATTCAGCCCATTGGATACGCCGAACTTCCCGCGGAACATCGGGATGTCTTCGACCTGCAGGGAAATCTTTTCGGGGAGATCAACCGGGATGATGTCGCCCGGCTGGATATCCAGCAGCTCGCGCACGGTCACCTCGGTCTCGGCCAGGATGGAGCTGATCTCGACCTCGGCGGTCTGGATCTCCTCCTCGAGTGCGTGCATCCAGCGCTGGTCTACGTCGGAGCGGTCCGACTGAATACCGGTATCCAGCTGCTCGCGGATCGGCTCGATCATCGAGTACGGCAGGGTCACGTGCAGGTTGCCACCGCCCCCGTCGAGCTCGATGTGGAACTCGCTGATCACCACGATCTCGGTCGGCGAGACGATATTCGCGAACTGCGGGTTGACCTCGGAGTTCAGGAACTCGAACTCCAGGTCCATGACCGGCTGCCAGGCCTTTTGCATGTCCTCGAACGCGCCTTCCAGCACGCCGTGCACCACCTTCATCTCCATCGGGGTGAAGTCACGCCCCTCGATGCGGGTGTAGTAACGGCCGTCGCCGCCGAAGAAGTTGTCCACCAGGATGAACACCAGCTTCGGGTCGAACACGAACAGCCCGGTGCCGTGCAACGGATGCGCGCGCACCAGGTTCAGGCTGGTGGGCACGAACAGCGAATGCATGTACTCGGAGAACTTGGTGATGCGGGTGCCCACCACCGAGATCTCGGCGGAGCGACGCAGCACGTTGAACAGACGGACCCGCAGGTGACGCGCGAAGCGCTCGTTGATCATCTCCAGCGTGGGCATGCGCCCACGCACGATCCGGTCCTGGGTGGCGAAGTTGAATTCGCGTGCCTGGCCATCACTCGGATACGGGTCTTCCGTCTCGACGTCGCCCTCGTCCACGCCGTGCAGGAGGGCATCGATCTCGTCCTGGCTGAGGATATCCGTCTGTGCCATGACGGGGCTCCTACTGCATCACCAGTTCGTTGAACAGCACGGCCTCGACCGCGTCCGGGGCATCGCGGGAACGCAGGATCCCGGCGATCGTCTCTTTCAGCTCTTCCGCCAGGGCCTCCTTGCCCGCGCGGGTATTGAGATCCTCGTAGCGCTGTTCCGCCAGGATGCCCAGGAGGTCGTTTCGGATTGCCGGCAGGTGTCGTTCGAAGGCCTCGGCGACCGCCGGGTCATGGGTCACCAGCGACAGTTCCGCGCGCAGGTAGCGGATGCGCCCCGGGGCCTCGATGTTCACCGTCATCGGCTCGAGGCTGGTGTACAGCCGCTCGGGCGGGCCGGCTTCGACCTGCTCGGTATCGTCACCGTCCGCCATCAGGAAGAACCAGGCGGCGGCCGCACCGCCGGCTACGAGAAACAGGACGACCAGGATCAGGACGATCAGCTTGCCCTTCCCGCCCTTCTTCGGGGCGCCGCCTTCGTCGTCGTCCAGATTGACTTCCTTCTCTGCCATATCGCACCCGCTGTCCGGTAAACCGAGGATTCGTTCTCGGTACAGACCATAGCAAGGCTGATGCCAGAAGTCGTTTTAGTCTTTGTAATCCGTCAGTTACGCTTGGTTACTGGCGGTTTTCCGGGGTAAACGCGGGCGCGGAAAACATGAAGAACGTCAAGAATCGGCCGCCCGGCCGCCGTGAAAGACGGAATCTTGGCGGCACACGGGAACATGGGGGAAGCCGGCATAAGCGCAGGAACGGGCCTGCAGCCACGGCCGCAGGCCGCGGCTGCACCCAAGCACGGCCGGTCAGGCAAACAGGTCCAGGCGCCGGTTCAGCATGGAGAGCGTGCTGCCATCGGCGGCCTCGCGGTCCTCGGCCTCGGCGGCCTCGTCATCCGCCGCGAGCGCCGTCTCGCCGGCCTCCTGCTCCGCCTGCTCCTCGGCCGCGTGGTCGGACACGGTCGCATCGTCCAGCATCAGGCCGCTCTCGGCCAGGCTGTCACGCAGGCGCGGCATGGCCGCCTCCAGCACCTCGCGGGTCACCGGATTGGCACTGATGAACTGGATACTGGTGCGATCACCCTCGACCAGCACACGCACATCCAGGCTGCCCAGTTGCGGCGGGTGCAGCTTGAGTTCGGTACGCCCGCCCTGCGCCTGGGCCAGCATGCGAACCTGGTCGGCCAGCTCCCGGGCCCCGTTGGGCTGCTGCAGGAGTCGTGTCAGATCGAGGCGCGGCAGCGCCCGCGCCCCGTCCGTCCCTTCGGCCTGCCCGAGCCCCTGGGCCGGCAGCACCCCGCTCAGGGGGTCGGAACGGCCGCGGCGCGCCTCGTCACCCCCCTGCCCCATCCACTGGGCGAGGATCTCCAGGACGTTGTCGCGGGCCATGCCTCCCTGCGCACCCATCACGTCGGGCTTCAGGGCAACCGCGCCATCGCGTCCGGCGTTGGCCTGGGCCGCTTCGACGAACAGCCGCATGACCGCGGCCGGCAGCGGCTTCACCGGCAGGGCCCGCTCCTCGCCTCCTCCCCGGGCGGGGGTACCTTCGGCGCGGGGCACCTCGGCTCGTCCCGGTTCCTGGGTCGCAGCCATCAGCGCGGCGACCGGCAAGGCATTGCCACCCCCTTCGGGATCCGCGGCCAGGGGCTGCCCGTCCAGCAAGTCCTGGAGTCGCGCCAGCATCGCCTCCAGGTCCAGGCCTTCCAGTTCCTCGCCGGGAACGCCCAGGCTGGCCAGCAGCGACTCCATCTGGGGCTCCAGGATGGCCAGGAAGTCCTCGCCGTCCTGGCCCTTGAGGCGGCCTTGCAGGCCTTTCAGGTCGTCCAGGCCCTGCATCGAGCTGCCGCCCAGCAGTTGCAGCAGCGGCAGCATGCCCTGGCCCGTATTCTGTGTTGCGATCATTGCCGAATCCTCGGTCTGCCGGGGTCATCCCCGGGCCCTTGCCTCAATCGATACTCAGGGTCCATTCAAGAACCCTGCCAACGCGCGTCTGCCTCGCGCGCATGGGCCTGGCGGGTGGCCCACATATCCTGTTCCGTCTGCTGGCGCCGCGCGTCATGCCGCGCGGTCTCGGCCCGCCGGCGCTCGAGCAGCTTCTCCAGCGAGAGGCTGTTTCGATGGCGCTCCAGCCACTCCTGGCGCGCCGTCTCCACCTGGGACTCGGCCGCCTGGATGCGCAGATCCTGCTGCTCCAGCGCGGAGCGCAGCTGGTCGCGCATGCCGGCCAGCCACTTCAGCGCATTGGCATCGTCCGGCAGGGTTGCCTGCAGGTATTCCCGCTGATAGGTCTCCAGGCGCTCGCGTTGGCCGGCGATGGCATCCAGTTGCTGCAGCCGCTCGCCCAGCTGGCGCGTCGCCTCGCTTTCCTCGATCTTGCGCAGCCGCAGCAGGCGCTCCAGGCGCTTCGGGTTCATGCCGCGCCACCCCCGACTAGTGCCAGCAGATCATCCCGGGCGCGGTCGAAGCTGACGGCCTCGTCGCGGCCCTGCCCCAGATAGGCCTCCAGGCGTTCATGCATCGCCACCGCCTCGTCCAGATGCGGATCGGCGCCCTTGCGGTAGGCCCCCACCGCGATGAGGTCGCGATTGCGCATGTAGGTGGCGGCCAGATCACGAAAGCGGCGGGCCGCGCGTTCGTGTTCCGGAGTGATCAGTGACGACATCACACGCGAGACGGACGCCCCGACATCAATGGCCGGGTAGCGGCCTGTCTCTGCGATCTCCCGCGAGAGCACCACATGACCGTCGAGGATGGCCCGCGCTGCGTCCACGATCGGGTCGTTCTGGTCGTCACCCTCGGCCAGCACGGTGTAGAACGCCGTGATCGAGCCCCCGCCGACATCGCCATTGCCCGCTCGCTCCACCAGCTGTGGCAGGCGCGCGAACACCGACGCCGCATAGCCTTTGGAAGCCGGCGGCTCGCCAATGGCCATCGCGATCTCGCGCGCCCCCTGGGCAAACCGGGTCAGGGAGTCCATCAGCAGGAGCACGTGCAGCCCCTGGTCCCGGAAATGCTCGGCCACCGCCGTGGCCACCCAGGCACCATGCTGGCGCAGCAGCGGCGACTGATCCGCGGGAACCGCCACCACCACGGTACGGGTACGCGATTCCTCATCCAGGATTTCGTGGATGAATTCGTTGACCTCACGGCCACGCTCGCCGATCAGGCCGACCACGATTACGTCCGCTGTGGTGTTGCGCGTCATCATGCCCAGCAGAACGCTCTTGCCGACCCCTGAACCCGCGAACAGGCCCAGCCGCTGGCCGCGCCCCACCGACAGCAGGCCGTTGATCGCCCGGATCCCGACATCCAGCGGCTCGCGCACGGGCGCACGCTGCAGCGGGTTGATCGGACGCCCGGCCAGCGGCCCAAAATCATGGGTGCGGATCGGCCCCTGGCCATCCAGGGGTGCCCCGTTGGCATCGATCACCCGTCCCAGAAGCCCCTCGCCCACCGGGATCTGGCGCTGGTTGTCCAGCGGTTCGATGCGAGCCCCGGGGGTCAACCCGGTGGCCAGCTCCTCCGGCATCAGGAAGGTGCGCTCGTTCTGGAAACCGACCACCTCCGCCGGCACCGGCTCCCCGGTTTCGCCGTGGATCAGGGCGCGCCCGCCAATCGGCAGGCGCAGACCCTCGGCCTCCAGCGTCAGGCCGGTCAGGCGCGACAGATGCCCCTCCGCCTGGGGTGGGTTGACCCGCTCCACGCGACCCCGGGACTGCTGCAACCGGTCCAGAAGCCCCGTGCTCAGACGTTCGCGGCCCTTGCGGCGCAGTTCGTCGATCGGAGTGCTCATGACTCCTCCGCATCCGGGCGGTCGGACGCCTGATGGGCGCTGTCATCCCGGGGCTCGGTGTCAGCGGCCGGGGCATACTCGCCGTTCCACAGGGCCTCGACCGCATGCTGCAAGCGCCGCTCCAGGCTCGCGTCCACGCTCGCCGCGCCCGCCTCCACCCGGCACCCGCCGCGTGCCAGGCCCGGATCCGAGACCCAGGTGATGCGCGCGTCCGCGCGCTCGGCGTAGGTCTCGACCAGCCCCTGGTCCTCCGGGTTCAGATGCACCCGCACCTCCTGGTTGCGTCCCGGCAACTGAGCCAGCGCGCCCTCGAGAACCGCCCGGATCTGCTCCGGCCGGGACTCCAGCTCGCTTTGCACGACCTTGCGCGCCAGGACCGTCACCAGGGCCAAAAGCTCCGGCTCCAGGGCGTCGGCTGCATCGGCCAGCGGATCGGCGAGACTGCCGGCCACCGCCTCCAGTGCGGCCACCGTTTCGCGCAGTTTCTTGTCCTCGCGCGCCCGGGCCGCCTTTTCCGCCTCCTTCTGGCCCAGTTCGTGACCTTCGGCATAGCCAGACTCGAAACCGTTCTTGCGCGCCTCTTCCTCGATCGCCTCGATCTCGGCGGCGGTGGGCAGACGGCGCGGCGGATGGACACCGTCGTCACCGATCTCCGGCGGCTCCCACAGCGACGCCGAGGCGTCGGTATACAGCCTGGCCGCCGAGCTGTCGCTCACAACATGGCCTCGCTACCGCCACCGCCAAGCACAATGTCGCCGTTCTCGGCCAGGCGCCGAGCCACCGACAGGATCTCCTTCTGCGCGGCCTCGACCTCGCTGACACGCACCGGGCCCTTGGCCTCGAGATCCTCGCGCAGCATCTCGCCGGCACGTTTGGACATATTGCGAAAGATCTTGTCCTTCAGGTCGTCGTCGGCGCCCTTCAGCGCAAGCACCAGGGATTCGGTCTGGATCTCGCGCATCAGCGTCTGGATGCCACGGTCGTCGATATCCACCAGGTTATCGAAGACAAACATCTCTTCCTCGATACGCGTGCCCAGATCGGAATCCGACTCCTTGATCGTCTCCATGATCTCGGCCTCCCGCGAACCCTCCATCAGGTTCATGATGTTGGCCGCCGAGCGCACGCCCCCCAGCATCGAGGTCTTGCTCGCCGCATTACCGGAGAGTTGCCGGTCGAGGATCTCGTCGAGTTCCTGCAGGGCCTGGGGCTGCACGCCATCCATGGTGGCGATGCGCATCACGATGTCGGACTGCACCCGCGCGGGCAGGTACTGCAGGGTGTCGGAGGCCTGGTCGGAATCGAGATGGGACAGCACGATGGCCACGATCTGCGGATGCTCATTGCGCAGCATGTCCGCGATGGCGCGCGGGTCCAGCCACTTGAGGGCCTCGATGCCCTTGGAATTGCGTCCCAGCAGGATGCGGTCGATCAGGCCCGAGGCCTTGTCGCCCAGCGCGCTCTCCATGACGCTGCGCACGTATTCGTCGGCGCCCACGCCCAGCGCGGTCTGTTCCTGCACATGGGTGGAGAACTCGTGCAGCGCGGCGTTCACATCGCTGCGCGAGATGCGGTCCATCGAGGCCATGGCGGTGCCGATCTTCTGCACCTCCTTGGGCCCCATGTGGCGCATGACCTCGGCGGCGGCATCCTCGCCCAGGCTCATCATGAACACGGCGGCGCGCTCGGCGCCTTCCAGCTTGGAGTTCTTGTCAGCGGCCATCGTCACCCAACCAGGTCTTCATTACCTGCGCCACGCGCTTGGGATCCTCGCGGACCATCTCGCGCACGGCCTCCAGATCCATCTCCTGCTGATCCGGACCCTTGGGACCCGTCAGCGCGGCCACGGCCGAACCCTCGCTCGGCCCCATGCCGGCCTCGCCGCCGGACTCGTCGGTCAGGGCCTCGCGGTCATCCTCGCGCCGCGGGGGCGGTGCCGGACGCTTCATCAGTTGCTTCATTGCCGGGCGCACCACCGTCAGCAGGATGATCAGGGCCAGCAACAGCGCCGCCACGATCTTCAGCACCTCGATAAACCAGGGCTGCTCCCAGAAGGCGATCTCCTCCGCCGGGATCTCGTCCGCGGGCGCCTCGAACGGCGCGGTCACCACATTGATCGTATCGCCTCGTTCGGCGTTGAATCCAACCGCCTCGCGCACCAATGCCTCGATGCGCTCCAGTTCCTCGGCGTCCCGCGCCACCTGCACCGTCTCGCCGTCCTCGTTGACCTCCTGACGGAAGTCCACGACCACCGCGGTGGAGACCCGGCGCACGCCGCCCGGCATCTCGCGGATGTGGTTGATGCGGCGATCGACCTCGTAGTTTCTGGTCACGTTGGTGCTGCGACTGCCCGGGAGCGGCGCCGGAGCAGCGGCACCTTCCTCGCCCTCTTCCCCGACCACGCCGCCCTCGGGGGGCTGATTGGTCAGCGCGCCCGGGACGCCCCCGGCACCGCCTTCGGGACCCGTGCGCTCTTCCTCCCGGCTTTGTTCGGACCGCAGCGCGATGGTCTCGGGATCGTACAGCTCCTCGGTTCGCTCCACGCGCGAGAAATCAATATCGGCATTGACCTGAACGCGCACCTTGTCGCGCCCGACGATCGGGATCAGGAGATCCCGAACGCGGTCGGTATAGCGGTTCTCCACATCCCGTGTGAAGTTCAGGCGATCGCCACTGCCGCCCATGCCCGCCTCGCCGCCGTCCTGGGTCAGCAGCGTGCCGCGATGGTCGACCACGGTGACCCGCTCGGGATCCAGATCGGAGGTGCTGGAGGCCACCAGATGCACGATGGCTCCCACCTGCGTCTCGCTCAGGGAGCGTCCGCCGCGCAGGTGCACCACCACGGAGGCGCTGGCCGGCCGGCGGTCGCGCACGAACACCGACTGTTCCCCCTCGGCAATGTGCACCCGCGCGCGATCCACCGCATCCAGGGAGGCGACCGTGCGCGCCAGCTCGCCTTCCATCGCCCGGTGATGACGCGCCCCCTCGATCATCCGACTGGTGCCAAGCCCGGTGTCCTCCTGCAACAGTTCGAAGCCGAGGTCGCCGGAGCGCGGCAGCCCTTCGCCGGCCAGCTGCAGCCGCGCGTCGGCGACATCGCCCTGCGGGACCTTCACCTGCCCGGTCGTGGAATCCACCTGGTACTGGATGCCGGCCTGCGACAGCACCTGCACGACCTCGGCCGCGTCCTCGGCGTCCATGCGCGGGAACAGCGGCACGTAGGTGGGGCGCATGGCCCAGTAGAGCAGCGCCACGATCACCACGATCGCGCCGGCCAGCATGCCGATCAGGGCAAGCTGGCGGCCGGCGGGCATCCCGTTGAATTCCTTGAATCCCCCGGTCACCACCGCGGGCAGGGACTGTGCATTGTCGGCCATCGTCCGTTCTCTCCCTCAGCCCGTCCGGCCGATCAGACCTGCATCCGCATGATTTCCTGGTACGCCGTCAGCAGCCGGTTGCGTACCTGATTGGTCGCCTCGAAGGCGATACTGGATTTGCTCATTGCGGTCATCACCTGCGGCAGGCTGACGCTGTCGTCGCCCAGCTCGAAGCGCGTCTGCAGATCCGAAGCGGCCTGCTGGGTCTGGTTCACGCCGCGCAGCGACTCGGTCAGCACGTTCTGGAAATCCGCCCCGCCCACCCGCTGCGGTTCGCGATTGGGCTGGGCCGGGTTGGTCCCCTCGATCCCGCTGGTCTGCGTCAGCTGACGCATCTGCTGCAGGACGTTCTGAATCTGCATCTCGCTCATCTTTCCTACCCTCGGGGGTTCTCGCTATGGCGACCCGGCGCTCTGCACGGAACCCTTGTGCTCCCATATGCGCGGCTTACCGTTTTCCTCAAAACACTAAGCAATCCATATGCCAGCCTCGCTGGGCGTCATCCCGACGCCGGAACCGCAAAGCCGTTCTCGCGCAGGCGCGCAATCTTGTAACGCAATGTTCTGGGGCTGATTCCCAGTCGGTCCGCGGCCTCCTTGCGCCGCCCGCCGGACTCGCGCAGGACATTCAGGATCACCCGGCTCTCCTGGGTCTGCAGGGTCTGCTCCAGCATCGGCGTCGGGTTTTCGTCGCTGTCCGGCCACTCGGGCGTGTTCATCCGGATCGCCTGATTGCCGGAGTCGCCCGAGCTCCAGGGCGCCAGCATGTCCGCATCCAGCCAGACCGCCTCCAGCGTCACCCGGTCGTCATCGCCTTCGTGCAGCGTGATCGCGCGCTCCATCACATTGGCCAGCTCGCGGACATTGCCCGGCCAGTCGTGCTCCCGCAGTCGCCGCTGCGCCGCGGCGTCCAGTTCCCCCAGGCGCCCGCGGCTCAGCCGCCGCAGCAGGGCCTGTGCCAGTGGCACGATATCCTCCGGGCGCTCCCGCAGCGGCGGGATGCAAAGCGGGAAGACGTTCAGGCGGTAATACAGATCCTCGCGCAAGTGGCCTTCGGCCACCGCCTCGCGCAGATCGCGATTGGAGGTGGCGATCACCCGTACATCCACACGCTGCGCCTGGCGCCCGCCCAGCGGCTCTACCTCCCGCTCCTGCAGCGCCCGCAGCAGCTTGGCCTGCAGGTGCACGGGGATTTCGGTCACCTCGTCCAGCAGCAGGGTCCCGCCGTGGGCCCGCTGGAACTTGCCGGGCCGGGCCTCCAGCGCGCCGGTGAAGGCGCCCTTGGCATGCCCGAAGAGCATCGCCTCCAGCATGGCCTCCGGGAGCGCGGCGCAGTTGATCGCCTCGAACGGCCCGCGGCTGCGGGGGGAGCGCGCGTGCAGCTGCCGCGCCAGCACCTCCTTGCCCACCCCTGACTCGCCGGTCACGAAGACCGTGGCGGCGCTGCGCGCGATCCGCGATACAAAACGATCGATCCCCTGCATCGCCGCGCTGCGAGCCACCAGCGCCGGCGCCACGAATTCCTGCGCCGAGACCAGCAGCGGCCGCAGCCACTCGGCCAGGGTGTCCGCCATCGCCGGCAGGGCAAAGTGCGCGTCCACCCCGGCTCGCATGGCCGACAGCTCGCGTTCGCGACTGGCCTCCAGACTGATCGCGGCGACGCAAGATCGCGGTTCGGGAAGGGCTTCTCCGCTCAGGGCGGGGTCACCGCCCAGCAGCACCGCTGCGGGACGGACCCCTTCCACGGTTTGCGGCAGGTCGGCCGCTTTGCAGGCCTGCAGTCGGACTCGAGGAATCGTGGCCAGGACCCGGACCACGGCCTCGCGCAGTGCCGGTTCGGCATCCACCAACAGGATTGTGGCTCGCGACATGAACGTCTTCCCATAGAGATTCGGGGAAGGTTCAGCAAAAAACGCGCCAGCGTTACAGGTAACTGATTAATTGGGGGTTTATCCAAAACGGGAGGGCAACCCGTCAAGCATCCGTCGACCGTCGCGCGGGAATTCAGGGCTTGTGGTGACGGGATCCCGACCTCCACTACCGTCGGGCCCGTCTGGCCCGAGGCCGGGTCAGGCCTTGCCGAGCCCGAACTTGCGCATGCGCTCCACGAGTGTGGTGCGACGCATCCCCAGGCGACGCGCCGCGCGCGCCACCACGTGCCCGGTCTCGTCCAGCGCGCGGGTGATCATGTCGCGTTCGAGATCGTTGAGGAAACTGCGCAGATCCACCCCCTCCGGCGGCAGTCCACCGGCCAGCAGGCTGGCGCCCGCCGACCCCGACTCGGTGCCGCCGGGTGTGGGGGAGGTCACGGCCAGATCCTCGATCCCTTCCGGACGGACCCGGGGAGGCAGCTGTGCCAGATCCACCGGGAGATCGGGATACATGATCGCCAGCTGTTCCAGCAGGTTGGCCAGTTCGCGGATATTGCCGGGCCAGTTGAGCTGCCCCAGGTGCGCGACCACGGCCGGCGTCAGGTGGGCCGGGGTCATGCCCTGCTCGCGCAGCCGTTCTTCCAGCGCGCCGATCAGTTGCGGCATATCGCTGGTGCGTTCGCGCAGGGGCGGCAGTTCGATGGGGAACACGCTGAGGCGGAAGAACAGATCCTGGCGGAAGCTGCCATCCGCCACCGCGTCATCCAGGTTGCGATGGGTGGCGGCAATGATCCGGGCCCGCGCCGGGAGCGACTTGTTGGAACCCACACGCTCGAAGACGCGTTCCTGCAGCACGCGCAGCAGCTTCACCTGCATCGGCAGCGGCATGTCGCCGATCTCGTCCAGGAACAGCGTGCCGTCCTCGGCCAGCTCGAAACGCCCCGCGCGGGCGGTGAAGGCACCGGTGAAGGCCCCCTTCTCGTGCCCGAACAGCTCGCTCTCCAGCAAGTCTCCGGGGATCGCGCCGCAGTTCACCGCCACGAACGGCTTGTCCGCCCGGTCCGAGGCGTTGTGGATGGCGCGGGCCACCACCTCCTTGCCGGAGCCGGTCTCGCCCAGGATCAGCGCGGTGGCGTCGGTGCGGGCCACCTGGCCCACCAGGCGCTTGACCGCCTGCATGGTCGGATGCGACCCGACCAGCCCGGGCATGTCGTCGTATCCCGGCTCGCGGCCGAACCGAAGCCACTGCAGGACCTGCGAAACCCGCGCGATGGAAAGCGGGTGCTCCACCACGCAGTCCACCCCTTCGCCCTGGACCTCGCCCCCGTCGGTAGGCTGCACGACCACCGCGGCGTCTTCCGTTCGTGCATCCTGCAGCCGGGCGGACAGCTCCGCGGCGGGTCCACAAAGCCAGATCGCGGCGGGGGCGACGTTCTCGAAGGTGCCAGTGGCCGGCTGATGCTCGGCCTCGCAGCCCAGGCAGTTCAGGATCGCCCGGGTGGCATCCGTCGTGCCCGAGTCACCGCTGAGTGCAATACGCATCGCCTGTTGCTGTTCGCCCGGATCCCGCATACCGCTGTGCCCCGATGTTCGCGACCGGATGTGGCAACGGGTGACGCCCGGCCCGCATCCGATGATGTGATCGAGTTCGCAGTATCCTGTCTAATTGCGATTGCCGTCAACTTTCTGGCGTTTCTCCGCCACCTCGCGGCGGTGCAGGCGGAAGATCCACCGCCCGAGCGCCTCTTCCAGAGGCCCCTCGACCCCCGTCCAGCGAGTCATTTGCTGGCCTCCGCGGGTTGTCGGAGTCTCGACACCCAGGACGCAGGGCTGCGGCAGCAAGCGGCTCAGATAGACCTCCACCCGCTCGCAATCCTCGGGCAGCGTACCCGCGGGCAGCACCATGCCACGCCCGCTGAGTACCAGCTCGACCGGGTCCGGGCGTTCCGGGTGCAGCGACTCCGCCACCAGATGCAGCAGCAGGTCCAGCTTGTGTTCCAGGCGCTGCACCTCGGGGGCGCCCTCGTCCTCGTGGGGCATCGCTCCGCGCGGGTGTGCGTCGTCGAACAGGTCGAGGCTCTCGATCAGGCGCTGCGCCAGCACGGGGTCCGTAACCGGGCGTTGCGACGGGCCGATCATGAGGGTCGTCGTAACCCGCAGGTCCTCCCCGAGGAATTCGTCCTTGCTGGCGTCATCCATGTCCGTACCCGCCTCGTCTGTCCGCCGACCAAATGCCTTCGTTATAGACCATCGACCCGGCGCGCTTCAGCCGACGAATGCGCGCGCATTGCGGAACAGCCGCAGCCACGGTCCGTCCTCGCCCCAGTCCGCCGGGTGCCAGCTGTGCTGCACGGTCCGGAACACGCGCTCCGGGTGCGGCATCATGATCAGCGCGCGACCGTCCTCGCTGGCAAAGCCCGTGGCGCCGCCCACGGAGCCATTGGGGTTCGCCGGGTACTGCGACGCCGGCGTGTCATCGGCCTCCACGTAGCGCAGCGCGGCCTGGTCGTGGATCGGCGCCCCGTCGGCATAGTGGGTACGTCCCTCCCCGTGCGACACCGCCACCGGCAGCACCGAGCCGGCCATGCCCTCCAGCAGGACCGCCGGGCCCGGTTCGATCCGCACCTGGGACAGGCGCGCCTCGAACTGCTCGGAACGGTTGCGCACGAAGCGCGGCCAGTGGCCCGCCCCCGGAATCAGCGGGGCCAGGTGGGACAGCATCTGGCAGCCATTACAAACCCCCAGGGTGAAGGTCTCGGGGCGTTCGAAGAACGCCTGGAAGGCATCCCGCAGCGCCGGGTGGTTGAGGATGGTCTGCGCCCAGCCCCCACCGGCACCCAGCACATCGCCGTAGGAGAATCCACCACAGGCGGCCACGCCCTGCATCGAACCCAGATCCTGGCGACCGTCCAGCAGGTCGGTCATGTGCACGTCCACCGGGGCAAACCCCGCCCGCTCGAAGGCCGCCGCCATCTCCAGCTGCCCGTTAACCCCCTGCTCGCGCAGGATCGCGATTCGGGGGCGTTCGCCGCGCGCGATCATCGGTGCGGCCACGTCTTCGGCGGGATCGAAGGTGACCCGCGGCTGCAGGCCGCCGTCGGCGTCTACCCGGGCGAGCTCCTCGTCGGCGCACTCCGGATCGTCCCGCAGCCGCTGCATCCAGGCCGAGGTCTCCTGCCAGTGGCGCTGCAACGCCGCGCGCGTGGCGGAGAAGGCCTCCTGGTCGCCATGGCGGATCACCACGCGCTCGTCGTCGGTCCGTCGGGCCACCGGATGCAGATGCGCCTCCAGGCCAGCCTCCGCCATCGCGTCGCGCAGGGCCGATTCGGCACCAGGCGCGACCTGCACCACGGCGCCCAGCTCCTCGTTGAACAACCACGCCCCCGGCGCTTGACCCTCCGGGACCGCGATCTCCAGCCCGCAACGCCCGGCAAAGGCCATCTCCAGCAGGGTCGTGATCAGGCCGCCGTCGGAGCGATCGTGATAGGCGCGCAGCAGGCCGTTGCGACGCAGAGTCGTGATGGCCTCGAAGAAGGCGCGCAGGCGTGCGGCATCGACCACGTCCGGCGGGGTCGCGCCGACCTGCCCATAGGCCTGGGCCAGGGCGGAGCCGCCCAAGCGACCATGCCCCTCCCCCAGATCGATCAGCCAGAGCCGGTCATCGGCCTCCGGGTCGGGCTGCGGCGTCAGCGTCCGGCGCGCATCGGCCACCGGGGCAAACCCGGATACGATTAGCGATACCGGCGCGTGCATGTGCCGCGCCTGCCCGTCCGCGGTCTCCCAGACCGTCCGCATGGACAGCGAATCCTTGCCCACCGGGATCGAGATGCCCAGTGCCGGGCACAGGTCCTCCGCGATCGTGCGGACGGTGTCGAACAGGTTGGCGTCCTCCCCGGGCACGCCGGCCGCGGCCATCCAGTTGGCGGACAGACGGATCGCGTGCGTACCGTCGATATCCGCCGCCGCCAGATTGGTCACCACCTCCCCGATCGCCATACGCCCGGAGGCCGGGGCCGACAGGATCGCCAGCGGCGTGCGCTCGCCCATGGCCATCGCCTCGCCGGTATAGCCGTCGAAGTCGGTCAGCGTCACCGCGCAATCCGCCACGGGGACCTGCCACGGCCCCACCATCTGATCGCGCGCGACGAGGCCGCCCACGCTGCGGTCCCCGATGGTGATCAGGAAGTGCTTCGCGGCCACCGACGGCATGTGCAGCACCCGCTCCAGCGCCTCCCCCAGCGGACAGGCCTCGGCATCGAACGCCGTTTCCGGCGGTGGCAGGCGCCGGTCCTCGCGCGTCATCCGCGGCGTCTTGCCCAGCAGCATGCCCATGGGCATGTCCACCGGCGGTTCGTGGAACAGGCTGTCCTCGACCTTCAGATGTCCCTCGTCGGTCGCCCGGCCCACCACCGCGAACGGCGCCCGTTCGCGCGCGGCCAGGGTGCGGAAGGTCTCGAGATGCTCGGCGGCGATCGCCAGGACGTAGCGTTCCTGCGCCTCGTTGCACCACAGCTCCATCGGCGACAGGCCGGGCTCCGCGGTCGGCAGGTCCCGGAGCTGGATCACGCCCCCGCGCCCGGCGTCGTCGAGGATCTCCGGGATCGCGTTGGACAGCCCGCCGGCGCCCACGTCGTGGATCGACAGGATCGGGTTGCCCGCCCCCAGGGCCGTGCAGCGATCGATCACCTCCTGGCAGCGGCGCTCCATCTCCGGATTGCCGCGCTGTACCGACGCGAAATCCAGTTGCTCGGAGCTCGCGCCACTGGCCATGGACGAGGCCGCCCCGCCGCCCAGGCCGATCAGCATGGCCGGACCGCCCAGCACCACGATCGGGGTCCCCGCCGGCACATCCTGCTTGTGCACGTGCTCGCCACGAATCGACCCGACCCCGCCGGCCAGCATGATCGGCTTGTGGTAGCCGTACAGCGTCTCGCCACCCGCCGGATTCGGCAGCGCCATCTCCAGCGTACGGAAGTATCCGGCCAGCGCCGGACGGCCGAACTCGTTATTGAAGGCCGCCGCGCCAATCGGGCCATCCAGCATGATCTGGCGCGCGCTCTCGATGCGCCCGGGCCGGCCGAAGTCGCGCTCCCAGGGCTGCTCGCGGCCCGGGATCCGCAGGTTCGATACGGAGAAGCCAGTAAGCCCTGCCTTCGGCTTGGAGCCTTGCCCGGTGGCGCCCTCGTCGCGGATCTCGCCCCCGGAACCCGTCGCGGCGCCGGGGAACGGCGAGATCGCGGTCGGGTGGTTGTGGGTCTCCACCTTCATCAGGATCGGCAGATCCAGCGTTTCACGTCGGTATTCACCGGTGATCGCATCCGGCATCAGGCGCACGCCCGTGTGACCGGCGATCACCGAGGCGTTGTCGCTGTAGGCCGACAACACCCCCTCGGGATGGCGCGCATGGGTCTGGCGGATCATCCCGAACAGCGTGCGTTCGTCGGCCTCGCCATCCAGCACCCAGGCGGCATTGAAGATCTTGTGCCGGCAGTGCTCCGAGTTCGCCTGCGCGAACATCATCAGCTCGGCGTCGGTCGGAGCACGCCCCAGCGCGGAGTATCCGTCCGCCAGGTAGTCGATCTCGTCCGGGGACAGCGCCAGTCCCAGCTCCCCGTTCGCGCGCTCCAGGGCGGCGCGGGCGTCCTCGCCCAGCTCCACGCGCGCCAGCGAGCGCGGCGTCTCGCTGTGAAAGAGCTGTGCCGCGGCCGCGGGATCCTCGATCACCGCCTCGGTCATGCGGTCGTGCAGCAGCGCGGCCAGCGACTCCAGGTCCGCGCCGGCCGCCGCGTCGCCCCCGATCTGCCAGTGAATGCCGCGCTCGATCCGTTCGACCGCGTCCTCCAGCCCGGCGTGATGGGCAATCTCGGTGGCCTTCGACGACCACGGGCTGATCGTGCCGAAGCGCGGGATCACCACCAGCTCCCGCTGCACGGCGAACTCGGGGGCCACCCAGGTCTCGCCCTCCCGCAGCAGGCGCGTGAGCACCGCCTCCTCGTCCGGCGTCAACCGCCGCCGGGTCTCCACGAAATAGACAAACCGCGCGGCCAGCGGGCCCGCGCCCGGTACGCTTGCCCGCAGCCCTGCCTCCAGAGCCCGCAGCCGAAACGGCGAGACCGCCGCGCCCCCTTCCACAACCCGCATTGCGCTTCCTCGAACCGGACGTGCCAAAAGCAGCGCATTGTACCGGACCCGCCCCCCGCGCGGGACCTGTTGGAACTATGTCACCACGGAGTTCACAGAGGGCACGGAGAAGGTCAAAGTCAAGGGCTTGTCAACAGGAAGACGGGAAGGCAGGAAGGTTTTGGGGTGTCGATGATCGCCCTGGCGGGTGCCTGTCATCCCATTAAAAATCTTCCCGTCTTCCAATCTTCCTGTAAATCGCCCTGCCCTGTGTCCTCTGTGCCCTCCGTGGTGAACCCGCCCTTGACCTTCTCCCCGGTGGGAAAAGCACATGGCCCGGGAACTTCGGATGCGTTACCATGTCCATGAAGTACTTGGGGGCGACTTGGCTTCGACGCGGGTCGCGAAACCTTAGGTGCATGCCGAGGCTGTAGTGGACCTCGTAAAAACCGCTGCAAAAAAATAGTTGCCAACGACGACAACTACGCACTCGCCGCTTAAAAACCGGTAGATGCCGTCCGACTGGAGCCGTGCTTATGCGTCCAGTATCGGGCGTCGACTCTCATAAGCTCGTGGTGAAGCGTGCCCGGCGTGGATCCATTAAAACTCAACCGGGATCGCCAGTTGCATTCCCTGCCTGTCGGGTAGCGGCTGGTTAAACTCAAAGACAGAATAAGCATGTAGAGCCGAAGGCGGAGGTCCTGCGGACGCGGGTTCGATTCCCGCCGCCTCCACCAAATTAGACCGACCAATCAAGCGCCTGCGGGCGCTTTTTTGTTTGCATTCGAGGTAGATGCATGGCCGTGTACCAGGACAGCCTGACCCAGCAGACCCGCGGCCGCGGCACGCTGAACATCACCCAGGCCGTGGAGCACATCGTCCGTGCCTCCGGCATCACCACCGGCACCTGCCACGTCTTCCAGCACCACACCAGTGCCTCGCTGCTGGTCACCGAGAACGCCGATCCCGACGTCCGCCACGACCTGGAAACCCTGATCGCCCGCATGGCCCCGGACGGCGACCCCGCCTACCGCCACGACATGGAAGGCGACGACGACATGGCGGCCCACGCCCGGGCCATGCTCACGCACAACGACCTGACGCTCCCGGTCGGCCAGGGGCGGCTGATCCTCGGCACCTGGCAGGGCGTCTTCCTGTGGGAACACCGCTACGCCGCCCACACGCGCCGGCTGACCATTACCGTGCAGGGCGAATAACGCCCGACTCAGTCGCGCTGCACGTGGACCGTGATCTCCTCGCGGTCGTGGTAAAGCTGTCGCGCCTGCATCCGGTGGGCGATCCGGGCGTCCAGCAGGCGCTCCTCGATATGGTCCAGGCACTGGTCCACCGTCTGCCAGCGCCGTTTCATCGGCAGCTTCAGGTTGAAGATCGCCTCGCGACACCAGCCCGCCTCCAGCCAGTCCGCCATGCGCGCCGCCACGCGCCCCGGCTTGTCGACGATGTCGCAGACCAGCCAGGTCACCGGATTCGGGGGTTCCCACGAAAACGCATCCTCGCGGTGATGCTCCACCTGGGTGGTGGCCATTAACCGGTCATCCATCGGCCCGTTGTCCACCGCGTGCACGTACATCCCGCGGCGTACCAGTTGCCAGGTCCAGCCACCGGGTGCCGCCCCGAGATCCACGGCCTGCATGCCTTGCGCCAGGCGCGTGTCCCAGTCCTCCCGGGGGATGAAGGTATGCCACCCCTCTTCCAGCTTCAGGGTCGAGCGGCTGGGGGCCTCGCGCGGCGAGCGCAGGTGCAGGATGCCGCCCGGCCACTCGCTGCGCTCCCCCGGCCGGCTCACACCGAGCTGCACGCAATCGCCCGCATGCCAGAAGACATGCAACCGCTGCCCGTCCGCCTGTGCCCGCAGCACCCCGCGCTTGCGCAGTACTGCGGCCAGCGGCCGCTCGACGGCCTTGACCAGGCGGCGCAGCCCTTTCCCTTCGTTGGTATCCGGCATCTCGTGCCAGACGGAATCCACTGCCAGACCGGAGGCCTCCGCCTGCTCGATGATCGGCGTCAGCCGGTCCGCGCGATCCAGCCCCTCGAGGACCGGAAACGCCGGGAACACCTGCCGCGCGAAGATCAGCGCGGAGAACGGAAGCGCCCCCGCGAGCGCCTCGACGGAGCCATCTGCCGGCTCGAAGTGAACCGAGCCGCTGCCGGCGTGCACGCGCGCGAAGCCAGCCAGCCCCGCCCGCGCCGCGCGGTCGGTCAGTTCCGCCGTCAGATCCGCCTCGAACCCCGGCCGGCAGTACAGCAACAGGCCCGAGAAGCCCGGTCCGTTTGTCTCCATCTCCGGATCGCTCCCACAAAAAAGCCGCCGTGCAGGCAGTGCACGGCGGCTGCGAGACTAACCGGCCCGCTCGCGCGGGCCAAGCCAGAGGGGTCGATCAGCGATCCAGACCGGGATCGCCCTCGACGTTCTTCAGTCGCGGCAGGTAGGGCTTGCCGGGGCTGATGGTGTCGTGCTCGCGCAGGTAGTTGGCGACCACATCCCAGACCGGGTCCGTATCCAGCGGCTCGTGGACATTCGCCCAGCCGGCGACCACGTACTTCCTGTCCGGATCCAGCGGCTCGCCGTTGATGTGCATATCACTGATGCGGCTGCCCATGGATTCATGCGGATCGATGGTGTACTCGATCCCCGAGGTCCGGACCATATCGCCCCCCCGGTGGTGATAGGGGTTGGAGTTGAAGATCGAGTTGGCCACGTCCTCCAGCGCGTTCTTCAACTGCTCGCCGGTCATCTCGTTGCGCTGGGTCTCCGAGTAGGTGGTCGCGGTCTGCGTCATCAGCTCCTCGAAGGTGATGGGCGAGCCCGGCAGCACACTCACGCCCCAGCGGAAGCCCGGCGAGAGGGCCACCTCGGCATCCATCTCCTTGATCATCGCGTCCATGATCACTTCGTCGAAGGTGCCGTTGAAGTTGCCGCGGCGATACAGCACGCCGTCGGTAACCGCCAGCTCTTCGCTCAGCTTGTCCTCGTAGGGCTCGCGAACCTTGCGGATATGCTCTTCCATCTCCGCGTCCGCCTCGATCAGGTTGGAGAACACCGGCAGCAGCGTGAACTTGTAGTCGCGGATGCCGCTGTCGGTCACATCCAGGTCCATCACGCCCACGAACTTGCCGTTGGAACCGGCGTTGGTCACCAGGGTCCGCTCGCCGCCGGCATTCTCGATCTCCATCGCCCCGGGCACGGCATCGTGGGTGTGGCCACCCAGGATCACGTCCACGTCGCGCAGGCGGCGGGCCATCTCCATGTCCGTGACCATGCCGTTGTGCGACAGGATCGCGACCACCTTGGCCCCCTTCTCGCGGCATTCGTCAACCATCCGCTGCATGTTTTCGTCGCGGATGCCGAAGCTCCAGTCGGGGAACATGTAGTCGGGGTTGGCCACCGAGGTATACGGGAAGGCCTGGCCGATCACCGCCACCGGGACCCCGTTCATCTCGCGGATGGTGTAGGGCTCGAAGACCGGGTCGCCCCAGTCGCGATCCTCGATGTTCTGCGCCAGGAACTCGATGTTGTTGGGCTTGAAGTCGTTCTCGATGACCTCCATCACCCGTTCGTCGCCAAAGGTGAACTCCCAGTGGCCGACCATGATGTCCACGCCCAGCAGCTTCTGCGCATCCACCATGTCCTGGCCGTTGGTCCACAGCGACGTGGCCGAGCCCTGCCAGGTGTCGCCACCGTCCAGCAATAGGGAGTTCGGGCGTTCCGCCCGGAGCTTCTGGATCAGCGTGGACAGGTGGGAGAACCCGCCCAGGCGTCCGTACTTCTCGGCCGCATATTTGAAATCCATGTGCGTCACGGCGTGCGCAAGCGGCGTACCGGGCTTGATGTCGAAGTATTCCAGCAGTTCCTTCCCGGCCATCACCGGCGGCTTGCCCTGCATGTCGCCAACCCCGATGTTCACGTCCGGCTCGCGGAAGTACACCGGCTTCAGCTGCGCGTGGCAGTCCGTGTAGTGCAGCAGCGAGACATTGCCGAACTTCGGCAGGTCATACATATCCGCATCGGCCGGTCGCCAGGATCCCTTCTCGCCAGCCCAGGCATTCATCGAGAAGCCGGCGGCGCTTGCGGCCACCATGGCCTCCAGGAACTCTCGGCGTGTCAGACTCATGTCGCTCTCCTTGGTGATCTTCTGGATTTCTCGTCAAACGACGGGGCATTACCGCGGCCCCACGCAGTTCCCGACGCGCAAAACCCATTAATGTTCCGCCAGAGCCGGCCAAGCGAGCCTGCGCTAACCACATTTTCCCGGACATGGGCAGGAGAAGCGCCCACCTTCGCCACCCCTTCCCGCGAGATCGCGAAACTTTGAATACCTGAGGAATGCGTCACAGTTCGGCAGGCAATCGACACAAAAAAGCCTGCTATCCGGAGATAGCAGGCCAAGACGCGACATACACCGTCGGAAGCATCCGGCCGCCTGCACGCTGGGGGATCGTGCGCTCCTTGGCGGCCGTTGTTCGGATCCGACGGTTTCAGGCTAGTCAGCCATCCGCCGGTTTTTCTTGATCCAGATCAATAGATCCCCCAATCCGTGGGCCTGGCTGTGGTTCCGGCCCTGGATCCAGGCCATGCGGCATCAGCTTCAGGCCGCGTACTTGCCCTGGGCCGCCAGCCCGTTGTCGCGGGCGCGCTCGTACACCGTCTGCTGGGCCTTCTCGAAGTTGGCGCCCATGTCCTTGCCCCACAGCTCCATCGCCGCCTGCTGCATGCCGCGACCATAGGAGAAGGACAGCGGCCACGGGGCCCCGCCGATGCGGTTCATCGCATCCAGGTGATTGGTGGCGTCGGCATCGCTCTGCCCACCGGAGAGGAACACGATCCCGGGCAGGATCGCCGGCACCGCGGACTCCAGGCAGCGCAGCGTCGCATGCGCGACATCCTCCACGCTGGCCTGCTCGGGGCAGTCCTTGCCCGGCAGCACCATGCTGGCCTTCAGGATGGTGCCCTCCAGCAGGACATGATGCTCGTAGAGCGCCTTGAACACCGCGCGCTGGGTCGCCTCGGTCACGCCGTAGCAGGTCTCGATGTCGTGACTGCCGTCCATCAGGACCTCTGGCTCCACGATCGGGACGATGCCCTGCTCCTGGCATAGCGCGGCATACCGCGCCAGCGCGTGCGCATTCGACTCGATGCAGGTGTCGGTGGGCATGGTGTCGCCAATCGTGATCACCGCGCGCCACTTGGCGAACCGCGCGCCCATTTTGGCGTATTCCTCCAGGCGTTCGCGCAGGCCATCCAGGCCCTCGGTCACCTTCTCGCCGGGGAACCCGGCCAGGTCCTTCGCGCCGGTATCCACCTTGATGCCCGGCAGGATGCCGGACTCGTTCATCACGTCGACGAACGGCTTGCCGTCGCGGGTCGACTGGCGGATGGTCTCGTCATACAGGATCGCGCCCGAGATGTACTCGTTGAGCTGCGGCGTGGTCAGCAGCAGTTCGCGATAGGTCCGCCGGTTTTCCTCGGTGTTCTCGACCCCGACCGCGCCGAGCCGCTTGCCGATCGTCCCGGTGGATTCATCGATGGCGATGATGCCCTTGCCGGGGGCCACCATCGCTTCGGCCGTCTCTACCAACTGATCGATCTTCATGCCAGCTCCTTGCGTTGCTGCTTGGGAATTTGAAGAGTAGTCACCCACCCCGGGTTCTTCCAACACGGGTCCTTCCAACCCGACAGGCGAAACCCCAGCACAGTTTCCCGAACAGCACGAAAGGCCGTGTTCGCGGCGCACAAAAACCGCTCAGACGTACATGCCCGCCGCGTACCCGGAGGCCCAGGCCCACTGGAAGTTGTGCCCGCCCAGATGCCCGGTCACGTCCACGACCTCGCCAATAAAATAGAGCCCCGGGATCGAGCGGCACTCCATCGTCTTCGAGGACAGGGCGGCGGTATCCACCCCGCCCAGCGTCACCTCGGCGGTGCGGTAGCCCTCGGTCCCCGACGGCCAGACCGTCCAGGGCTGACAAACCCCCGTTACCTGCTCGATATCGGCATTGCTCAGGCGCTCCAGCGGCCGGTTCTCCACCCAAAGCTCGCACCAGCGCTGCGCGACCCGGCGGGTCAACTGCTCCCCCAGCATGCTCTTCAGCTCCAGTTTCGGGCGCTGCTCCCGCAGCTCGCGCAGATGGGCGGCCAGGTCCATGCCCGGGAACAGATCGATCGCCACCGGCTCCCCCTCCACCCAGTACGACGAGGCCTGGAGCACCGCCGGCCCGCTGAGCCCGCGATGCGTGAATAGCAGGTTTTCCCGAAACCCCATGCCCCCGGCGGTCGTCACCGTGTCCAGCGACACACCCGACAGCCCCTCCAGCTCCTCCAGGGGCCGCCCGCCCAGGGTGAACGGCACCAGGGCCGGCCGGGTGGGCTGGACCGCCAGGCCCAGCGAACGCGCCAGGTCCAGCCCGAAGCCCGTGGCCCCCATGCGTGGGATCGAATAGCCCCCCGTGGCGATCACCAGCGACTCGCAGGCCATCGCATCCCCGCCGGCCTGCAGCCGATGCGGCGCCCCCTTGGCCACATCCGTCACCGGTGTATCCGTGCGCACGGTCACGCCGGCCGCCGCGCACTCGTCGAGCAGCATCTGCACAATGTCCTTCGACGACCGGTCACAGAACAGCTGCCCCAGCTTCTTCTCGTGGTACGGGATGCCGTGCTTCTCCACCAGGGCGATAAAGTCCCACTGGGTGTAGCGGCTGAGCGCGGACTTCACGAAATGCGGATTCGCGGAGATGAAATTCTCCGGCTCGCAGTACATGTTGGTGAAGTTGCAGCGCCCGCCACCGGACATCAGGATCTTCTTGCCCACCCGGTTGGCGTGGTCCAGCACCAGCACCCGCCGCCCGCGCCCGCCTGCCGTCAGCGCACACATCAGCCCGGCCGCGCCGCCGCCGATCACGACCACGTCGAAGTCCACTGTTGCCGGCCCCGGTTCCGTCACCAAACGTTCCCCGAGGCCAGCGGGATGTGACGCAGCCGCCCGCCCACGCTCAGCGCACCCACTCCTTGCGCACCACCAGGGTCTGCGCAATCAAGTCGTGCAGCGCCTGCCGGCGCCGGGTGAAGGCCACCATGATGTAGCCGATCATCAGAATCATCCCGGACAGAATGGTCGCGAAGTGCCGCCCGGTCGCGCGCAGGAACGAGATCCGCTCGCCGTTGAAATCCACCACCCGCAGCCCGAACACCATCTTGCCCAGCGTGGCCTGATACCGGGAGCTGTGCATGCCCGCCCAGTACAGCCAGGCCACCAGCATATTCACCAGAAACCAGGCCACCTCCGCCGGCGGCACCGGCTCATCCGGCCCGCGCACCGCCATCGTCTCCGGGCTGATCACGGCCTGCGCCACGATCTGCGGCACGCCAATGATCACGCCATCCACCAGGTAGGCCCCAACGCGAACCCAGAACCCGCCATAGGCCGCGCGGTCCTCGGGCGGGCCGTCGTGCCCACCGGCTCCGGCCGCCATCGGCGCCCCGCACTGGATGCAGAACCGCGCGTCTGGCGGGTTCTGCTTGCCACACTGTCCACATTCCATGATCGCTCCTCTCCTTTCCTTGAGTGTCTGGGCCGCTGGCCGGCCTCTACAATAAAGGCTCGACCGGAAGAATCCGGGTCACACCGGACACGAACCGACGCCACAGCCCGGCCTTGGGCTCGTAACGGTGGGCATTGCCGGACCCGTCCCGCCACACCAGGCCGCCGGTCGCATCCCGCCCCACCCGGTAGGCCACCTGCGGCCGAATCCCCTGTTGATGCAGCGCCGCGAGCCGCTCCACCAGGACCGGCTCGCGCAGGAACACCCCCGACTCGCTGTTGGTATGTGCCGAGCGCGGATCCAGATTGAACGAGCCCACAAAGGCCTCGCGCCCGTCGAACACCAGCAGCTTGGTGTGCAGGCTGGCCTGCGAGGCATCGATCCCGCGGTCGCGCTCCAGGCGCGCCCAGCGCGGCGGCCCCGTGGGGCGCAGCTCGAACAGCTCCACGCCGGCATCCAGCAAGGCGTGGCGCCGGCTCGCATACCCCGCATGGGTAAAGGCCACATCATTGGCGGCCAGCGAATTCGTCAGCACCTGGATCCGGACCCCCGCCTCGCTCATGCGCGCCAACTGGGCCGTCCCGTCGCGCCCCGGTACAAAATACGGCGACACGATCAGCAGCTCCTCCTCCACGCCCAGCAACCGCTCGCCCAGCGCATCCGCGACCCGCGAACCTTCGCCGCGCCCGCGCGCCTTGGCCTCGTCATCCACCACGAACTCGGCCTGCGTAGTCCACACATAGGCCGCCGCATCCGCCACCGGCTGCGGCACCGGCAATCCGTTCAGGGGCTCCATCTGCATCAGGGGATGGGTGTGGTTCTGTGCCAGCCAGGCGCGCAAGGCCCCCTGCTGCATCGCCAGCCGCTCCGGTGAGGCGTTCTCCCGCGCCAGACGCTCGACCCCGATCGCCCCCGGACTGTTCCAGAACTCCACAAACGAAAGATCGATCTCCCGGACCAGCGGCCCCACCACCACCAGGTCCAGGTCCGCAAAGTTGTAGTCCGGGCTGGCCTCGAAATATTCGTCCCCGACATTGCGCCCACCCGTGATCGCCAGATGCCCATCCACGATCCAGGCCTTGTTGTGCATCCGGTGGTTCAGGTCGCTGCCGCGGAAGAAAAACTCCGCGCTCGCGCGCAACAAGCCGTCGCGGCTGCGAAACGGGTTAAAGATCCGTACCTCGATATTCGGGTGCTGATCGATCGCCGCCAGGGTGGCGTCGCGCCCGCGCGCGTCGATGTCATCCAGCAGCAGCGACACCCGCACCCCGCGATCCGCCGCCCCCAGCAGCTCGCCCATCAGCACCCGGCCCGCCGCATCGTCGCGCCAGATGTAGGACTGAACCTGGATGCGCTCGCGCGCCATGCGCACGCTCATCACCCGCCAGCGAAACGCCTCCGCCCCCTCGTCCAGCAACCGGAAGCCCGTCTTGCCTTCATCGCGGGCCGGGGCATAGTCGGCCAGCCACTGCGCCAGCGGCCCCTCGGTCGCGGGCGGCTCCAGCCCCTGCCAGGCACGCTCCGGCGCCGGCTGCAGCGGGGCACAGCCGGCCACCAGCGCCAGCAACAGCACCGCCACAAGCCAGGAAAACCAAACCGGATAGCGCATCACCAAGCAATCGCCGGACGCGAAGCCCCCCTTTCTAACCGCACGCGAGCGCTCAGCCTGCCGCCTCTACACGGCCCTGTCGACGCGCCCGCCCGAACCCCGGACACAAAAAAAGCGAGCCGGGCGGACCCTGACTCGCTTTTTTCTACAAACTGGTAGGCGCGATTGGACTCGAACCAACGACCCCTACCATGTCAAGGTAGTGCTCTAACCAGCTGAGCTACGCGCCTGTCGTCTTCGAGCCGCGTATTGTACCGACTCCCCGCCCCCTGTCAAAGCCCATCGAAACGCATCGCCGTCCGGCTTTCCCAGGGGCAACGCGGCGCCGCTGCCCCGGCCAGTCTGCGCGACAAGCCATCGCTCAGTCATACGGCCCGGCGAACTTGAACCAAGGGGGCTCACCATGCACCCGAAGCGCATCACGGTATTCGGCGGCACCGGCTTTCTCGGCCGCGCCACGGTGCACGAACTGCTCGACGCCGGGCACACCGTGCGCATCGCCTCGCGCCGCCTGATACTACCCGATTCTCTGCAAAATCACCCCCGAGTGGAGCACTGCCGCGCCGACATCCGGGACGATGCCGATGTCGACCGCGCCGTGGAAGATGCCAGGGGCGTTATCAACGCCGTCAGCCTGTACGTCGAGCAGCGCGACCTGCGCTTCACCACCATCCACGTCGAAGGCGCCGCGCGCCTCGCCCGCGCCGCCCACAAGGCGGGCCTGGAGCGCGTCATCCAGATCTCGGGCATCGGCGCCGACAGCCGCTCGCCATCGTCGTACATCCGTGCCCGAGCGCAAGGCGAAGCCGCCGTCCTGCACGAATTCCCCGACGCCATCATCGTGCGCCCCAGCGTCCTCTTCGGCCCGGGCGACGCCTTCCTGCGCAACCTCGCCGGCCTCGCGCCCCTACCGGTCATCCCCCTGTTCAGCCGCGGCACCACCCGCCTGCAACCGGTACACGTCACCGACATCGCCCGCGCCCTCGCAAGCCTGTGCGCAGACGAACCACCCACACACCCCATCTACGAACTCGGCGGCCCGGACATCCTCACCTACCGCCAGATCGTGGCCCTGGTCCTCACGCACCTGGGCCGCAAACGCCCCATGCTGCCCATACCATTTACCGTCTGGCACGCCCTGGCCGCCCTCGGCTCACTGCTCCCCAACCCACCCCTGACCCGCGACCAGCTCTACCTGATGCAACAGGACAACATCGCCAACCCCACCCTCGGCACCTTCGCCGACCTCGGCATCACCCCCCACTCGCTCGAACAATCCCAACCCGACTGCCTCCCAACCCATTAACCCCACCCGAAGAAATTACCCGACCAGCCCGCCTCCCCTTGTGGGAGCCTGCTTGCAGGCGAAGCCCCTGCCAAAGCCAGACACAGTCAAAGGCTTCGCGTGCAAGCACGCTCCCACAGCACACTCCCACAATTTGTGCCCCACCACACACCGTCATCCCGCCCGCAGCACCCGCTCGTCATCCCGCCCGCAGCGAAGCGAAGAGCCGAGATCTCCCACGCACGAACCCACCACGGCACCACACAGTTCACCCCAAGGGCCGCACCCCACAGGACAACCGCCAACAGAATCGGTAAGGTCAGGCCCAACACGTAAACGGACATGCGTCACATGGATGGACTCGCGGCCCGCCCGGCCCACGCCGAAGAATCCGGCCCCGCCCCCATTGCCGCGCCGGAGCAGGTAGAGGCCTTCCTCGACCGCTGGCGCGACACGGGCGGCAGCGAACGCGCCAACTACCAGCTCTTCCTCACCGAACTGTGCAAACTGCTGGACCTGCCCCAGCCCGACCCGGCCAGCGACGACACCCGCGACAACGCCTACGTATTCGAACGCCGCGTCACCATCCGCAACCCGGACGGCAGCGAGAACCGCGGCTACATCGACCTCTATCGCCGCGGCTGCTTCGTGCTGGAGGCCAAGCAGACCGGCAAGGGCCTGCATACCCAGGGCTGGGACAAGGCCATGCTCGCCGCGCAGAACCAGGCGGACCAGTACGTGCGCGCCCTGCCGGAAGACGAAGGCCGCCCGCCGTTCATCGTGGTCACCGATGTCGGCCGCAGCCTGGAGCTCTACGCCGAGTTCTCCCGCTCCGGCGGCACCTACGTCCCCTACCCGGACCCGAGCCGCCACCGCATCCGCATGGAAGACCTGCGCGACCCCGAGATCCAGCAGCGCCTGCACCACCTGTGGCTGGCGCCCGACCAGCTCGACGCCAGCAAGCACGCCGCCCGCGTCACCCGCGAGGTCAGCGCGCGCCTGGCCGAACTGGCCAAATCCCTGGAACAGCACGGCTTTGATGTCGAGCGCGTCGCCCACTTCCTCAAGCGCTGCCTGTTCACCATGTTCAGCGAGGACGTCGAACTCCTGCCCAAGGGCAGCTTCACCGCCCTCCTGGAGCGCCTGCAGCAAAACCCCGAACACTTCCCCGACGCCATGCGCTCGCTGTGGCAGACGATGAACACCGGCGGCTACGAAGGCCAGCTGATGCACAAGCTGCAGCGCTTCAACGGCGGCCTGTTCCAGAACATCGACCCCATCCCGCTCAACGCCGACCAGATCGGCCTGCTCATCCAGGCCGGCAAGGCCGACTGGCGCTTCGTCGAACCCGCCATCTTCGGCACCCTGCTGGAACGCGCGCTCGACCCGCGCGAACGCCACAAGCTCGGCGCCCACTACACCCCGCGCGCCTACGTGGAACGCCTGGTCATGCCCACGCTCATCGAGCCCCTGCGCGCCGAATGGAACACCGTGCAGGTCGCCGCCGAGGCCTGGCTGCAGCAGAACAAACCCGACAAGGCCCTGGACGAGCTGCACCGCTTCCACCAGCGCCTGCGCGAAGTGCGCGTGCTCGACCCCGCCTGCGGCTCCGGCAACTTCCTCTACGTCGCGCTGGAACACCTCAAGCGCCTCGAAGGCGAAGTGCTCAACCTCATCCGCGACCTGAGCGCCGGCCAGGCCACCTTCGACACCGAAGGCCTCACCGTCGACCCGCACCAGTTCCTCGGGCTGGAGATCAACCCGCGCGCCGCCGCCATCGCCGAAATCGTGCTGTGGATCGGCTACCTGCAATGGCACTACCGCCTGCACGGCCGCCTCAGCCTGCCCGAACCCATCCTGCGCGACTTCCACAACATCGAATGCCGCGACGCGCTGATCGAATATGACAGCCGCGAACCCATGACCGACGACCACGGCCAGCCCGTGACCATCTGGGACGGCATCAGCTACAAGAAAAGCCCCGTCACCGGCGAACTCATCCCCGACGAGACTGCCCGCACCCCCGTCTACCACTACAGCAACCCGCGCCGCGCCGAATGGCCCGAAGCCGACTACATCGTCGGCAACCCGCCTTTTATCGGCGCCGCCACCATGCGCCGCGCACTGGGCGACGGCTACGTGGACGCCGTGCGCAAGGTCTTCAAGGGCATCGTCCCGGACTCCGCCGACTTCGTCATGTACTGGTGGCACATCGCCGCCGAGAAGGTCCGCAAGGAGGAGGCCCGACGCTTCGGCTTCATCACCACCAACAGCCTGCGCCAGACCTTCAACCGCCGCGTACTCGAACCGCACCTGAACGACAGCAAGAAGCCTCTCTCACTCGCCTTCGCCATCCCCGACCACCCCTGGGTGGACAGCGCCGACGGCGCCGCCGTGCGCATTGCCATGACGGTCGGCGTGCCCGGAGACCAGCCCGGTACTCTGCGCCACGTCTTCAACGAACGCGATACGGACGACGATGCCCGCTCCGTGGACCTCAGTCACAGGGCGGGCAAGCTCTTCGCTGACCTGACCATTGGAGCCAACATCGCAGGCGCCATCAGCCTGCAAGCCAATCAAAGCATCAGCAGCCCTGGCGTGAAGCTGCACGGCGCCGGCTTCATCGTGCCACCGGACGAGGCAGCGGAACTCGGTTTGGGCAGAACGCCCGAAACCGACCGCGTCATCCGCGAGTACCGCAACGGGCGGGACCTCACACAGCGACCACGCGGCGTCTTGGTCATCGACCTCTTCGGGCTCTCCTCCGACGAAGTAAAGGACCAATTCCCCGCGATCTATCAGTGGGTGCTTGCGCGAGTAAAACCTGAACGAGACGCCAAGGGACACACCAAGGACGGCGCCGGATATGCCAAATTCTGGTGGCTTTTCGGAAAACCACGCCAAGAATTACGGCTCATGCTCAAGGGGCTCGCCCGCTACATCGCCACGGTCGAGACCACCAAGCATCGCGTCTTCCAGTTCCTCGATGCGGACATCCTGCCCGACAACATGCTGGTGAACATCGCCATCGACCGCCCTTCAAGCTTGGGTGTCCTCTCCAGCCGAATTCATGTTTCCTGGGCCCTGGCGATGGGCGGCACACTGGAAGACCGTCCGCGCTACAACAAGACCCGCTGCTTCGAGACCTTCCCCTTCCCGGAACTCGACGACCAGCAGGCCGCCACCATCGGCGACCTCGCCGAACGCATCGACGCCCACCGCAAGGCACGGCAGGCCGAACACCCGGACCTCACCCTCACCGGCATGTACAACGTGCTGGAAAAACTGCGCGCCGAAGAACAGCTGAGTGCCAAGGAACGCGCCATCCACGAACAGGGCCTTGTCTCCCTGCTTCGCGAACTGCACGACGACCTCGACCGCGCGGTCTTCGACGCATACGGCTGGAACGACCTCGCCGACCGCCTCGTCGGCCGTCCCGGCGCCACCACCCCGCTGCCGGACAAACCCGCCGACCAGGCCGAAGCCGAAGAAGAACTCCTCAGCCGCCTCGTCGCCCTCAACGCCGAACGTGCCGCCGAAGAAGCCCAGGGCCACATCCGCTGGCTGCGCCCCGACTACCAGGCCCCCGAAGCCACCCAGACCACCGCCACACTGGAAGCCGAACCCGAGGCCGCCGCCGACACCCCGACCGAACCGGCCAAAAAGCCCACCTGGCCAAAATCCATGCCCGACCAGGTCGAAGCCGTCCGCCGCCTCCTCGCCATCGGCCCCCAAACCCCCGACGCCCTGGCCACCCACTTCAAGCGCAAACCCACCAAATCCATCACCCAGGTCCTCGCCGCCCTCCAAATCCTCGGACAGGCCACCACCGACAACGACCACTGGCGCCTGACGTGACCATCGACCCGCAGTATCACCGGCTAACCGATCGGCCATGGCCCCAAACCGCATCGACAGCCGCGCGAGATAACACGGCCCTAAACACCACTTCGGCGCCCGATCCGGCTGATTTAACGACGCTTTCTTACGCCACGCGCCCGGTTGAATACCCAATTAAACACGCGCGCACGTTCATCCAATATCCGTGCGCGCCTTCCAATCACTGTTAGGATTTTCAAAATTAGAGTATGGATGAAGAAATATGAGCATTCCGTTGTCAGACTTGATGAATAGAATATCACCCTCCAACACCGTTCTATTTTTTGGTGCTGGGTCGTCCATACCTTCGCGTGCGCCTTCCATAAATAAAATAATATCTACCTTATCAAGAAAGCATAACATTGATTCTGAAGGGTTTAGCCTAAGTGAAGTATCCAGTATTGCTGAACATAACTCTTCCCGAAGAGACCTAATCAAAACTCTCAGAAGTCTATTTAATGACCTTTCTGCTACGGGGGCGATACTTAACCTGCCCTTGTATGATTGGAAAAACATATATACTACCAACTATGACAATCTGATTGAGCAAGCCTTTGAAAAAAAGGGGGTGCCTCTATCCGTCTTTACTTCCAATTTCGATTTTCAAGTACAGCGTCACCCAGAATCAGTCAAGCTTTACAAGCTACATGGAACTATTGATAAAGATATATCTGATGGGGTGCAAAGCAGAATTGTTATCACCGAAGGTGATTATGACCAGGCGTCAGAATATAGGGATGCACTTTTCGATGCTTTGAGACTGGACCTAAATGGTGCGAGCTTGGTAATAATTGGATATTCCTTGTCCGATAATTACATAAAGGAAATTGTCAATAGGGCTGTTGAAATTAACGGGCGGTCATTTAGCCCTGCTTCAGTATTTTTAGTTTTATACGAAAAGGATGAAAATAGAGCGTCTCTATACGAAAGAAGAGGAATCACAGTTGCTTTTGGTGGTTTAGATGAGTTTTTCCTCGAGCTACAAAAGAAATGCGCCGCAAAAACTTTGGTCTATTCCTCGACGGGCGATCCTCTAGATAAAGCGTCAATTTTAAGGCCAATTACGTTAGATGTATCTCATGAAATTGAAAAAGGTGAAAAGAATGCATCGGCAATGTTTCACGGCTGGCCTGCATCTTACGCCGACATCAAAGCGAACCTTACCTTTGAGAGAAGTTCTGGGCAAGATATCGAAAAGCTTCTACTAAATTCAGATAAACTGTGTGCCGTAATAGTCGGAGCAAGTGGAACTGGTAAAAGCACGCTCTCTCGGCAAGTGGTATCCTTTCTCTATGGCAATGGTTTTCGATGTTGGGAACATAAGATTGACCATACGCTTCTTGCTGACCAGTGGATCTCAGTAGCTCGGGAGCTAGCCAAAACTGGCCAGAAAGGGATTTTGTTTATAGACGATTCTCATGTTCATTTGGCGGAAATTAATAAACTGGTTGATCTACTCGTATCCGAGAACCTAACATCCCTAAAATTGCTTTTTTCATCACCCAGAAGCCAGTGGAATCCGAGGATAAAAACGCCAAATATATTTAAGAATGGGGATCTGTTTTATCTCGGGCGTTTAGATGTGTATGAGATTGAAAAGCTACTTACCCTTGTCGATTCAAGCTCCGATTTTCAGCCTCTTGTAGAGAGTAGTTTTTCAGGTTTCTCAAGATCTGAAAGGAAACGAAGACTAGAAGTAAAATGCGAGTCAGAAACGTTTGTATGCCTTAAAAACATCTTTGCATCAGAAAAGTTTGATGACATAGTTCTTCGGGAGTTCGCGGAACTCGGTGAAGAACTTAGGGAAATTTATAGACTTGTAGCTGCAATGGAGTCCTCAGGAATTAAAGTGCATCGTCAAATGATTATCAGGCTTTTAGGGATACCGGCTGAAAACATACAAAGTTCTTTGTCGCAGCTAACGGATATAATCCATGAGTATAGTGTTAGTGAGCGAGAAGGTATTTATGGCTGGAAAGGACGACATCCGGTCATAATGGAGATCATAACAAAGTATAAAATGACGGATTTTTCCGAATTTTATAATCTATTCGAAAAAGTTATAGATAGCTTGGTTCCCACATACGATATTGAAGTTAGAACTATAAAGCAGTTGTGTGCATTCGATTCAGGCATTAGCCGGATTCCAGACAAGCACCTTAGAAACAAATTATTGCGAAAGATGATTTCAAAGGCCCCGGGCGAACGCATTCCTCGCCACCGATTGATCAGGTATCTGATTGATATTAATGAGCTAGAGAAAGCGGAGACGGAAATTCGCTTATATGAGCACGATTTTCGTTCAGATGGTCCGATTCAACGATTTAAGATCATATTAATGCTTGCCCGTGCGGAGCGGACACCCGGCATCCTTGATGAGGATAGGAAAGCTATTCTCGAAATGGCTAGAGAGCAGTCCATTAACTCTGTCGATCGCTATCCCGATAATAAAGATATATTGCGAACATATTGTGATGTCGGGATTGAGTATTTTAAACGAACAGGGGATATGTTCGTCTTTGATGATGCCATGGAAAAGCTACGTTCTGCTGAAGGAAGAATTGGTGACCCAGATATAACCAGTATAATAGCAAGATATGAGAGAAGGATATCTGGCATAGAACATGATAACTCATACGAAGAATCATCCTCGTAAAACGGGGACAGATTTATTTTCTCATGCCTGACGTGACGGCGGACGGCCTGTGGGGAACGGGGACTGGGGGAAAGAGGACACCCATCTTCTTCCGGGCGCCACGGCGTCATCCCGGCGGAACCGAAGCGGGACCCGGGGTCTACCTTTGGATTTCGCAGGCCGGCGAAGGGTGTTGAGGTGTTCTAGACTCGAGACGGCGGCGGAGGTGTGGCTTGTGGGGTCCGCACTCCGCTTGGACGTGCTCGGTTCTGAAATGCCGCCTTCGCCGCCCCTGCATCATCCGGAGCGTCCCACGTGGAAAAAACGGGGACAGATTTATTTTCCGCAGCCAAAGCGTCATCCCGGCCGGACCGAGGCGGAGAATCGAGATCGCTGACGCTAACGCCTGCACCGCCGGCCGAGATCGCGGGTAACCGCTTTGCGGTTTCCGGGATGGCGTTCAAACGCCACGAGCCGTTAGCGGAGGTCTGGTGGCGGCCTAGTTCTTCTTCGACGTTCCACCAGGAAACGAAAAACGGGGACAGATTTATTTTAAAAAAGGATGACGGGGTCGGACCACGGTAACCATCTGTATTGGAAATGATTAACGTCCCCTGAGGGCTTGTTCAACGCCTTAAAGCGCCCATTTCGATGCTGAAATCGGCCGCTGGGGGCGTCTGGCGGAAATCGTGTAAGGCGACGACGGAGAGGCTGTATGGCTCAACTCAGGAGATTCGATGATTCTTAAGGAGAAGGACGGCCCAAGCGGCCAGGATGAACGCTCAAAGGCCGGGCACCAGCAAGAACAGGACGTGGCGTTCTACCTGCGACGCGAATTTGGCGACGATGAGACCGTGCGGATCATCAACGACCTGCGCATCGAGCATAACGGGGAGCGCGCGCAGATCGACCATCTGGTGGTTCATCCGTACGGGCTGGTGATCATCGAGTCAAAGAGCATTTATGGCGAGGTAAAGGTGAATGGCCACGGCGAGTGGTCGCGTAGCTATCGCGGCGAATGGTACGGGATGCCCTCCCCTGTGCGGCAGGCGGAGCTGCAGGAGGCCCTGGTCAAGGATCTCCTCCGCGAGAACGTGGAGAAATTCCTGGGCCGACTGCTGGGCCTCCAGACCCAGATTGGCGGACGTGACTGGAGGACGCTCTGCGCCGTATCCAGCAGCGCGATCCTGCATCGCGATGAGATGCCTCGTGCGATCGCGAATCGCGTGGTGAAGAGCGAGTTCGTCGCGGAGAAGGTACGCGAACTGGTCGGCTCACGAGCCAAGGGGCTGGTCACGGCCCGGCCACGATTCAGCCAAAACGAAATCGAAGGCATCGGCGACTTCCTGCTCCAAAGCCACCTCAGGTCAAGCGCGAACACTTCGGCCGTGGCCGAACCGGCCCCACGGGTCCAGGAGCCGCCCGTTTCCGCTAAGGCCGAGTCGGCACCAAAAGCAGAGCGGCCGTCGGCGCCAGAGCCGCGGCCCACCCAGGACGCGCCCTCACCGGCTACGAGCCCGAGTCAGGCCTCCACCCTCGCCTGCAAAGAAAGAGGACACCCACCTTCTTCCGGTTCTCTCGCAGTCTTCCCAGCCGAGCGTAGCGAAGAGCCGGGATCGCAATAACGAGGTTCTACCCCGGCGCCGGAGATCCCGGATAACCGCTACGCGGGTTCGGGGATGACGACCGGCTCGGGATACGAACGAGCCCCGGTAGATACCGTCTTGCCCTATGTGGTGCAAGGGGGCGCGTGACGGGGTTGAGCTCGCCGCAGGAGAATACTCCCGGACCCGTGGGAGCTCAGCCCCCTGAGCGATCCGGCCCTCGACCCGACACCATCGGCCAGAGGGCTGGCCTCCCACAGCCCAGGACACCCCCGGTAGGTGGCTGCTTACAGGCGAAGGCTCCTGCCCGGGTCCGGCTTTGGCAGGGGCTTCGCTTGCGAGCAAGCTCCTACAGGGGACCGTGAGGGCCCGGGGCCCGACCTTGCCTTTTGCCCATGCTTCGACACCCCCGTACGTACCCAGATCTTGTTGGAGGACTCTCCGCGATGAGCCAGGAAGATCCGCGAGGGATGTTCCGATCTTGCGGGTTGGCTTCCAGCCTCGCAGGGGCAAAAGGTACGATCTGAGGCCGTGCCGCGTGCTGCCCTGCCCCGTTTACTGCGTTACCGAAGCGCCTTGTATGCGCCTTTCATTGTCCGGGACGAGTGGCTATAAGAAGAGTTATCCGAACGCAGAGAAACCCGCCAACGCGGAACGACGCATGGGTATGCGTCAGACAGGATTGGAGGCGTCGCCATGGCCACTTCGAGCACCGATGAACTGCTTCGCAATAATGAGCAATACGCCAGTGGCCAGCCGGTCCACGAACCCAGCCACCCCGGCGAGCAGCCCATCCAGCCGTCGCGGCGCGTGGCGGTCGTGGCCTGTATGGACGCGCGCCTGGATGTAGAGGACCTGCTGGGTTTGCAGACCGGCGAGGCACACATCATCCGCAACGCAGGCGGCGTCGTGACCGAGGATGCGATCCGCTGCCTGATCATTTCGCATCACTTGCTGAATACCAATGAGATCATCCTCATCCACCACACGCGTTGCGGAATGCTCGCCTTTACCGACGACCTTCTCAAAGCCGGTCTCGAGGGTGATGCGGCAGCGGAGCAGCTGCTCGGTCAGGCGACCGGTCGCACCTTCGTCAGTACTGGGCAGGCCTCAAGTAGTCCGGCCGCTTTCCACGCTTTTCGCGGTCCGCTCGAACCACTGGATTCGCCGCGCGACGACAACAACATGGAGCGCCTGGCGTGGGACGTCCGGCGGGGTATGTCGGTGATCAAGAATCATCCCTGGCTGCCCAGCAGTGGGCCCGACGCGGTAACGGTGCGCGGTTTCATCTACGACGTCGACACCGGCAAGCTCGAGGAGGTCAGCTACCCCGGGCCGATGGGATCGATCGGCTGACAAGCGCGTTTGGGCATAGGCGTTCGGACCTACGGGGCCAGATCTTGCCTTTTGCCCGAAGCCGACCGGACAGGTGAAACCACAAGATCCAACCCCGCGCCGACCGAGAAAAACGGGGACAGATTTATTTTCTCATGCCTGACGTGACGGCGGACGGCCTGTGGGGAAACGGGGACAGATCTATTTTTCCGCGGCCAAAACGTCATCCCGGCCGGAGCGAGGCGGAGAATCGAGATCGCTGACGCTAACGCCTGAACCGCCGGCCGAGATTGCGGATAACCGGTTTGCGGTTTCCGGGATGGCGTTCAAACGCCACGAACCGTGAGCGGAGGTCTGGTGGCGGCCTAGTTCTTCTTCGACGCTCCACCAGGGAGGTGCAGCAGGCGTTCGCTTCGCCAGACCCGGACAACCCTTACCCGGTCGGGATCACGCCGGTACACGATGCGGAACGGTGGATGAACGAGCTCTCGCAGGAACGGCTGGTCAAATTCGGGCACTACCCTGCCGATGTCGGGGTGGTCGTTCAGGGCCTGGACTCGTTGGAAAATCTCTTGCACCAGCCTCTTTCCGACCTCCGGCACACCTTGCTCCAAGTACCACTCCTGCATCTGCTTGAGATCGCGCAGGGCGGATTCGGCAAACGTGATCGTATGCCGGGCATATTGCTAGTTGAGACCGAGCTGCGCCCTGGCCTCGTCCAGCGAGACTTCCCGACCGCCCTCCAGGTCCGCCAGACCCGCCACGACGGCCCGCATGAACTCCCGCGCTTCCTCGGCCTTTTCGTAATCCGCCACCGACTGCACCACGGCAACACCCCTGCCCCGACTCGTCAGCAGTACGGGCCGGTGAACCTCGGCCACGTGTTTCATAACCCGTCCGGGATTCGTCTTCAGGTCGGTCAGGGGGACCAGGTCTTCGGAAAATTTGATCATCGCAATCCGCCCCATCATAAGCCGCCGTTAGGGCGGACTATAGCACCTGTTAAAAGGGCTATGGAGAGCACCCTGCGGAGGAAGAGAACACCCACCTTCTTCGAAGTACCACACTGCCATCCCGGCCGGAGCGATGCGCAGAGCCGAGATCTCTGACGTCCGCCCCGGCCCCGGAGCCCGAGGTCCCGGATAACCGCTTTGCGGTTTTCGGGATGACGTTGCAGGCTGGACGAAAGGACAATTCCTGGAACGATCCGAACGGTTGGCGCAGTTTCTGCGGTGTCTGGCAGTGACGGAATAGCCGTACGGTTTACGGAACGTACGCCAAGCCGTACTCTTGATCTAAGCCCACACACTTGCGAGGTGCGCCATGACGGGAATTACGGCTACAGAGGCGCGCAGCAACCTCTACCGGCTGATCGACGAAACGGCGGAATCCCATGAGCCGATTGTCATCACCGGCAAGCGGAACAACGCAGTCCTGCTATCCGAGTCGGACTGGTCGGCGATTCAGGAGACCCTGTACCTGCTATCGGTTCCGGGTATGCGCGAGTCGATCCGCGAGGGCATGGATACTCCGGCGGATGAATGCCACGAGGAGCTGGATTGGTGACATGGAAGTTGGTCTACACGCGGCAGGCTCAAAAGGATGCGAAGAAGCTGGCGGCCAGCGGCCTGAAGCCGAAAGCACAGGAACTGCTGACGTTGATCGCGGAAGATCCGTATCGAAAGCCCCCACCGTTCGAGAAGCTGGTGGGTGATCTCTCCGGCGCGTACTCGCGGCGCATCAATATTCACCGCCGGCTTGTGTACCAGGTGCTTGAAGACGACAGAGTGGTCAAGGTGATTCGTTTATGGAGCCACTACGAGTAAGCCGGCTACACGATTCCCCGGAAACGGGGACAGATTGATTTTCTCATGCGTGACGTGACGGCGGACGGCCTGGACGCCGCCGCTCAATGCGACAGCCGATGACCTGCTCCACCTCATCCACAAAACGCTGGTTGCCGGTGAGTTGGCCGCGCTGCAGCGCCTCGCGCATCAGCGACAATCGTTACCGGAAGAGGACATCCATCTTGTTTACATGCCGCAGCAGCCCCACCTCCCGCAGGAGCCCAGGCCTTCGGGCGGCGGGGCGCTGGATACGCCCGATCGGCGAGAGGGCTCGCCTCCTACAGTTATAGGGCCCCAGCCTCGAGAAAGAGGACACCCATCTTCTCCCTGGCGGCAGACCGCGTGGTCTCCGGGGTCAGACCTTGCTTTTTTCCCTTGGTCAGCTAAGGAGGCAAGAAGCAAGGTCTGACCCTCTACCACCTTCCCACCCATCTTCTTCCCTCACATCAGCGCTTCGGCTCGATCAGGCCCGGGTCGTCCTCGACCGGACGATTCACTCGGCTCGAAACGGCGTAATAGCGCAACATGTCCGGCGGAAAGCGGCGAGTCTTGGCCCGGATGTCGTCACGCTCGGACAGTCCTGGATCGAGCCAGTCCCACCGACACTGTGCGTCGAGTATCAGCGGTTGGCGGTCATGGATATGTGCAAGTTGATCGTTGGCGGGTTCAGTGATGATTGCGCAGCAGGCACCCCCATCGACCATGGGTTCCCAGATACCTGCCATCATCAGGATGTCCTGCGCTGCGTCCTCGGTCAGGGTGATGTAGTGCGGCTGCTTGCCCTGTTCGGTCTTGCGCCATTCGTACCAACCGTCGGCCAGCACGATGCAACGCCGGTGCGCAAACGCTGATCGAAAATACCGACTGGTGGCGACCGTCTCGGCCCGAGCGTTGATCGGTCGCGGCCCGTCCTCGACGCGCCTCGGCCGAAAGCCCCAGAACATCGGCTGGAAGGCCGCTGGCGCATCCTCGCCGGCCCGGAACGCTTCCAGATGGGTACCGGGGGCAACGTTGTACCTGGGTACGTCGAACCCCTCGTCGACGGGGACCTGGAAGTACCGCATGGCGAGTTCGCTGGTCGCGCTATAGCGCGTCATCCGTCCGCACATGGCGTCTCTCCCTCCTGGGGTCGTGGGGGTAGCAGCATTCTCGTGTGGCCGACCTCCCGATCGCCTTCCAGTGCTGCTCCAGCATCATCACACCGGACATTGGCCCACCGCTGCGAGTGGGTCAGGTCTTGCTATCGTCCTCCGACTGGTTCCACGGGAGACGGCCCTCGATCTCCAGGTGCAGGGCAAAGACCAGCAGTGTGCGTATGAGAATAATCAGGGCCAGCATGAGTACGTTTTCCATGGAGTACTCGATCGCTACGGTCATGATGATGTCGGCCGCGACCAGGAACTCCAGTCCGAGAATCAGCCCGCGCACGCTACGACGGCGATAATCGACGTAGGCCTCGTGTGTGCTCATGCGGCGCATGTTCACCAGCCAAACCACTGTTGCCAGCACGAATCCACCGATGATCACGGCGATGCCGACTGCTTCGAGCCCTAGTACCAGTGCGTTAGCGATCTGAAGAAAGACATCGTTCATGTCTGCATCCTTTTCGGGTCAGCGACTTGCGGCAAGTCTACTGCCGGCGGTTGGTCGCCGCCCAATGTTGAACCGCCAGGAGTCTGTCGGGCCCGGGGAAGAACGGGGCTGAAGCGCGCCTCTTCCGTGGGGTGGTTTCGGTATGCTCGAAGGCATGTGCCCGCCCAAGGACCGCGAATCCGCATCCCTCGGCCGCGCGACCGCGACCTTCCGGTTGTATGCCGAGCTGAACGACTTCCTCGCGCCCGAACGGCGATACCAGAGCTTTGAACACGCGTTCGACGGAACCCCTTCGGTCAAGGACCGCATCGAGTCGCTGGGCGTGCCGCACACGGAGGTTGACCTGGTACTGGTCGACGGGCGGGCAGTGGATTTCGGCCACCGGCTGCGCGGCGGTGAGCGGGTGGCGGTCTACCCGGTGTTCGAGGCCTTCGACGTAGGCGACGTCTCCCGCCTGCGACCCCAGCCGCTGCGCGAACCACGCTTCATCCTCGATGTGCATCTGGGACGGCTGGCCGGTTACCTGCGTGCGCTGGGCTTCAACTGCCTGTATGCCAACGACTTCTCCGATGGGTTCATCATCCGCACCGCGCAGGACGAGCACCGCATTATCCTCACGCGTGACACTGGCCTGCTGAAGGACGGCCGGGTGACTCACGGGCGGTACGTGCACGCTACGGACCCATTGCAACAGCTTCGCGAGGTGGTCGACCGCTTTCAGCTCGCCGGGCTGTTCGAGCCGTTCTCGCGTTGCATGCGGTGTAACGGCGAACTCCGGTCTATCGATGGCGCTGCACTCGCCGACTCGGTCGAGCCGAGCGAGGTGCCGCCCGGGGTGCTCGAGCGCTTCGTCGCATTCGTGCGCTGCAGCGGCTGCGGCAGGGTCTACTGGCGCGGCAGCCACTACGATCGACTGCGTCAGCGCTTTCGGTCGGTCGGCATCGACATCTGACCCTGTTCGGCCCGGCATGATCTCCGAGGTCATCAAGCCCCTGAAAACGGCGATCTGCAAGATGTTCAGAAGCCAGTGCGCAGGCCCCGGATGGGGCGCGTTACACCCGGGAAACGGGGACAGATTGATTCTCTCATGCCTGACGTGACGGCGGACGGCCTGGACGCCGCCACTCAATGCGACAGCCCATGACCTGCTCCACCCCATCCACAAAACGCCGGTTGCCGGTGAGTTGGCCGCGCTGCAGCGCCTCGCGCATCAGCGACAGCTCCTGTTCCGGTACGCCCTGCTCCACGAACCGCGCATACCGGACACGTCGTTCATCGACATCATCCCCTCAACGTGCTCGCGCGCCGCGTGGCAGCAGCAATGTGCTCCGCGAGCATCTACAGGGGCAGCGTCGTTTGTCGGCTGGCTTCCAGCTGGGTGTTCCGCGACGCCGAGGCCAGCTTGGTGACGCGCACGCCCAGCAGTCGCAGCGGTTGACCCAGGTCGATCCGGCGCAAGCAGCCACGGGACGCGGCCAGAATCGCCTGAGGGTCGTCCGTCCATGTGTCCAACGTAAGGTCGCGAGTAACCGTGCGGAAATCGCTATAGCGCAACTTGATCCCGATCGTCCGGCCCAAGTAGCCCTTGCTACGGAGATCCCTGGCAACCCGTTCGCACAGGGCCACCAGGATGCGAGTCAGCTCGTCCCGATCCGCCCGTGGATGCAGGTCCCGCTCGAAGGTGGACTCTCGGCTGATGGATTTAGGCTCCCGCTCGGTGACTACGGGGCTGTCGTCCCGGCCATGGGCCGCCTCGTGCAGCCACCAGGCATAGGTCTCGCCAAAATGCTGGCGCAACCGATACAGATCGGCCTTCGCCAAATCGCCAATCGAAACGATCCCCAGCGCTTTAAGGCGCTCGGTCGCCTTTGGCCCTATACCGTTCACCTTCCCCACCCCCAGCGCCCAGATGCGCGTCTCGAGGTCGCCTTCGCCCAGCACCGTCATCCCCGCCGGCTTCTCCAGATCCGAGGCGATCTTGGCCAGCAGCTTGTTCGCGGCCAGGCCGATGGAACAAGACAGCCCCGTCTCGGCCTGCACCGCATCGCGAATCACTCGCGCCGTCACCACCGGATCGCCCTTAACATCGGTCAGATCGATGAACAGCTCGTCGATGCCGCGATCCTCGACCTTATCGGCCCGCGCCCGGACCACCTGCTTGAACTGGCGCGAATAGGCCCGATAGGCATCGAAATCCGCCGGCAACAAAACCGCATCCGGCGCCAGCTGCCCCGCCTTCATCAGCCCCATCCCGGAATGCACCCCGAACGCCCGCGCCTCGTAGGTCGCCGTCGTCACCACGCCGCGCCCTCGATAATCGCCGAGCCGTTCGAACCGATACCGCCCATCTGCCCCTCGCTCCGGCACGGAGAGACGTCGCCCGCCGATCACCGCGGGCCGCCCCCGCAGCTCCGGATAGCGCAGCAGATCCACGGATGCATAAAACGCATCCATATCGAGATGAGCGATGGTTCTCACGGAATGCCAATCAGACCCGGACTCGGCTTTAAGGCACGCAGCACGCTGCGCGCCCTGAAGGGGCAGTCTAACAGCCAGCATCCCGACCACACCGATGAATTACCGCCCCATCCCACCCTACTGTGGGAGGCCAGCCTCTGGCCGAGGGGCATGGCTGGCGCTGGATCGACCAGAGGGCTGGCCTCCCACAACAAAGAAAGAGGACAACAGAGAAAGAGGACACCCATCTTCTTCCTGGACGAGGCGTTTCGCACCCGAAATGGGGCGATGACGCGCTCTGGCTCAGCGCGCGGGGACGCGAACGGGTCCCAGCCTAGCCGAGCCCTTCGGCAACCGCTTGGGATCGCATTCCAGCGACGCAGGGGCGGTTGCGCGGCTCGCCACGCTCGCGCGGGCCGGACGACTAACCCAGCGCGTCGAGCAGCCGTGTCAGGTTGTCCCGGAACTGCTGCTGGCGCTCGGCCTCGGCCTCCCGGAACCGCGCATCCTGCTCGACCAGGGTGTTCAGGATCTGCCCGCCCGTGTCGACGGGATTGTCCAGGAACTGGAGCGCTGGCTGGCTGAAGCGTTCCTGGAGGGCCTCCACCAGTTGCCCGAGGCGCTGTGCCGCGCGGGAGTGTTCAGGCGCGTCCAGTTGCTGTGTCTGTTCGTAGGCCTGGGTCATGCGGTAGGTCTCGGTGCGCGTCATGTTCAGCTCCATCGACTGGAGCCGGTCGGTATCGAAACGCAGGTCCGGCAGCATCTCGAACGCCCGCTGAACATCGCCATGGAAGAATTCGTCCGCGAGCGAGCCGATATCGCGCACCAGCTCCTCGACGGCACGCAGTTCGTCCGGGTCCAGGTCACCCTGCACGGAGAACTGGTAGCCGCTCGCCGCGTACCGGCTGACATCCAGCCAGCCATCGGCTGCCCCGTCCTGCACCTGGACCTGGGTCTGCAGCCGCGCGTCCTGGACGCTCTGAAACCGGATCTGAACCTCCGCACCCGACTGGGTGGTGATGTTCAGTTCCAGGCTCTCGGCGCGCGAGAAGCGCTCGCTCATTGACAGGGCCGTGGTGCCGGCCAGGCTGCGCTCGGCGGGAGGCAGCCGGAGGTCTTCCAGGGCCGCGAAGGTCAGGCGTTCGGTCTCGTCCACGTCCTCGGCGATGCGGCCTTCCAACAGGTTGAGCCCCGACAGGACCTCCCGCGCCTCCCGAAAGCCCTGTTCCACGCCCTGGGTCGCCTGCTCCCTCAGCGCCTCCAGCTCGGCGCCCGACGCGCCGCGGGCCCGGGCATTCGCCAGCCCCATCTCCACGAAGGTCGCGATCCGGTCGGCCAGCTTTTCCGGGGTGAAGTCGCTGGCATCCAGACGCTTGAGGCTGCCAAGGCTTTCGCCGGGGATGGCCCGCGCCAGGTTCTGCAGGATCTGATTCTGCAGGGCGTTCAGGCTGCGGCCGGAGCCGCCGTCGGCCTGCGCAAGGCCCTGGCGCGCAAAGCCAGACCGCCCTGCGGGGCCCTTTAGGGAGATTGGGTGGAAACTGGTATCGACAGGCATGGCGGCGCACTCACACACGGGGACGGGTACGGCGTTAACGGCCGCCGGTGGAGATTCTTTAGCCTACCTTCGGGGCAAGGGAGCACCCAGCGTAAGACGGTGCCCCCTCTGCTCCGGGCGCCACTGCGTTATCCCGGCTGGGCGAATCGAGGAGCCGGGAGCTCTGCAGTTGGCCCCTGCCCCGGTGCACCAGATCCCGGATAACCACTGGGCGTTACTGGAATGACCGCCTAGTCGGAAACAGAACGGCCTGTAGGAGGCTGCTTGCAGGCGAAGCCCCTGCCCGCGTCTGGCTTTGGCAGGGGCTTCGCCTGCAAGCAGCCTCCTACGGGGCCCCGGGTCTCTCAGGGCCATCGGGGTTGGTCAGGGGGCGCGGGTGCGAGCGAAATCGGTATTGTGCGCGGGTCAAAGGGCCAGGCCTGGCCTTTTTCTCTTGGCCAATCGCTGGGCCGAGCAGCAGGATTCGCTCTTGGGGTTCGGATTATCGCGAATCGGGTGGGAGTCCGATGGACTCGCGCATCAGATCGAGCAGGCCCTCGACACTCGACGGATCCTCGGTATCGAACATGACGCCCGCGCCATGCTCATCCACCCGCATCACGATGCACTGCCAAACATAGGTCCGGCCGTCGGCGCCCTCTTCCGGGCTCACCGTCACTTTCAGTCTTGAATGCTCGGAGATACCTGAAACGGGCATCTCTACGTAAAGGCCGCTAAGGCTGACATCGCGGACCCACCCATTTGCCCGGAATGCGGGGGCACCCTGCAACGGCTGTACTTCCGCGGTCATGCGAACGCCCCTGCGTCGCCCTTCCCGAAGTTCCATCGACCACCCCTCTGCCGCGAAGCCGCAATCTCCGACATTTCCATGTGCCTCGTCCCTAACTGTCAGGGTACCGAAATGCGCACCCGCGGTCAGACGGGCCGGGTCCCGATCGTTGCGTCTCGGGACAGCTAGCTGGTATGGCCCAGGACGGACGGGGCGTCGTTTTGCGGCCGGTTCACTCGGGTCTAAACGGGGTATGCCTGCAAGGCGCTGGGCGGCAGGCGCCGGGTCATGTGACGAACCTGCTCGCGGTCCGTGATGGCGGGGTCCAGCCAATCCCAGCGGCATGTGGCGTCCAGCGCGAGGGGCTGTCGGGCGTGATTGAACGCCAGCTGCTCGGACGAGGGCTCGGTAATGATCGCGCAGCAGGCCCCACCCTCCGCGGTCGGCCCCCCAGATGCCGGCGAGGAACAGCACGTCCTGCAGCGCGTGGTCGGTCAGGGTGATGGAATGCGGCTGCCTGCCCCGTCCGGTCAGTTGCCATTCGAACCAGCCGTCCGCCGGGATGATGCAGCGCCGATGCGCGAAGGCGCTCCGAAAGTACGGGCTGCTGGCCATCTTTTCGGCACGCGCATGGACTGGCTGCGGCCCTTCGGTGACGCCTTTCGGCCGGGCAAGCCTCAGTGCATGGTGTGAAACGTGGCCCTGGCTTGCTCGTCCGCCCGGAACGCCTCGATGTCCGTGCCTGGTGCCACGTTGTACCGCGGGGCATCAAGGTCCTGGTCAATCGGTGTCTCGAAATAGCGCCAGGCCAGTTCGCTGGTGGCCGAGTAGCGCGCAAATCGTCCACACATGTCGTCTCGCCTTACCGGGCCGTTGCGTCGATCCGCCCCTGCAGTCTTGCGATCCGTGCCTTGGCCCGGGGCCCGGATGCCAGTTGCCCGGCATACTGCAGCGCGCGTTTCCAGTCCCGGCGCTGGTGCTCGTGGTATTTGGCCAGCGCCTCCAGTGCCTCCTGGACGCCCTGCTCCGCCAGCGCCTCCCAGACGGGCACGGCCTGGTCATATCGCCCCTCGCGACGCCATTCGCGCGCAAGCCACAACCGGCCGGCTGGCGATAGCTGGTGCTGGTGGGATTCGAGCAGCCGCCGGGCAGTGTCCGCGCCCTGCAGGCGTTCCTGTAGGCGCGCGGCGCCCTCCACCGATGCCCCATGGGCCGCGGGCTGTAACAGCACGGACGCCAGCGCCGGACCCAGCAGGGTCAGGGACAGGATGTCGTCGGTGTTGTGCCGGACGACGCGTTCCAGTTCCTCGCTGCGCCCGGAGGCAAGATAGGCCTTCCAGGCCCACGGGGCCTCGGCTCCGGGCAGATCGTCCTGACGATCGAGTCCCAGCAGGCGCTCCTCGACCGTTCGCAGGCGACAGTCCGGCCAGGCGTGGCCAAACAGGCTGCGCACCGGGTGCAGGAAATCGGTGTGCGCGGCCTCCTGCGCATCCGGGCGTCGCTGCATACGACGACGATCTCGGAGCAGCGGCAGATCGAAGGTCTTGCCGTTGTAGCTGACGAGGTGGTCGCACTCGCTCAGCGCGGCGTCGACCGCTTCCAGCAGGGCACCCTCGCCCGCGAACGCCGTCATCAACCACTGACGCAGGCGGACCCGGTCATCCCGAAGGGTCGCCAGCCCGACCAGAAACGCGACCGTCCCGGCACCCCCGGCGAGGCCCGTGGTCTCGGTATCGATAAAACCCAGGCGCTGATCGGTGTTCCAGAACGGCATTGCCGGTTCGCGCGCCCGTGCCAGGGTATGCCGGCCATGGGCGTGGCGATCCGGCATCGCGCGGTCGAGCTGGATCACCTGTGGCGTCAGGAGTTCGCCATCCAAGCGCCTGGCCAGTTCTTCGGGCGGGATGGCGGATTCGGCGGCTGTACGGTTCGGCCGTGTTCGACCGGTGCCCGCCCCACCCATACGGTCGAGCCGGGCCCGGATCTCGTCCAGCACGTTGCCCTTGCCCGATGCGGCCCCGGCACTGTGAGGATCCGCCGAGGTCCGGCCAGGGGCCGGCGGTTCGCTACCGGACTGGCGGCGCAGGGTGTTCAGGCGGTCATGCAGACCCATGGGATTCCAGGCCCTCCAGGACCGTGATCGCAGCCTGTTTCGGCGAGAACCCGCGCACCTCGTCACTGGCCAGGATGGGTCCGATGCAGCCCGGACAGCCGTGGGCACAGTCGCACTGCCGGATGAGGGTCAATGCGTCGCCGATGACCCGTTGGCGCGCATCGAACAGGGGCGCGGACAGGCCGACGCCGCCCGGATAGTGGTCGTACAGAAACACGGCCGGGCGAAAGCGGCCCTCCTGTTCCGGATCGCACTCGCCGCCATCCAGCGTGCGCAACTGGCCGCGGCCGTTCGCGCCCACGGTGGCAAACCAGCGGGCATCACCATCGCCCACCGCCCGGCCCAGATCCTGCGGCTCGGACATCACCACCAGTGCGGCCACGTGGTGCATGGCGTAGGCGGCACCGAGAAAGCCATCCAGGGCCTCGTGGCGAGAGGCGAAGCGCTGTTCCAGCGCCTCCGGGGCCATCTGCCACCAGACGGCCGTCGTGTGCATCTCCTGGTCCGGCAGGTGGATGTTGCCGTACCCGATGTTCTCGTGGGTGTAGTAGCGGATCTTCTTGTAGCCGGGAATGCGCCGGACGATGTGCACCTCGCCGCGGGCGGCCTCACCCTCCCCTGCGGGTGAACGCTCGAAGTCATCCAGGATCTTCAGACGCGTGTAGTCGATCGCGTCGGTGTAGTAGTCCGCGCGGGTGCGCGTGACAAAGGCCTTGCGCCCGGTCCAGTCGAGCCGCTCGACCTGGTAGGGCACGGCCTGGACCAGATAGATCGCCCCTTCGTACAGCGTCTCGGCCGCACTGGAGAAATCCACCTCGGCGATGATCTGTTGCTGGCCGTCGGTCGTGTCCACGACCACGAAGTTGCCCTCGGCGACGGAGCGCAGGCTGACGCTCTGGGCGGGGTAGCTGTCCTCGGTCCAGTGCCAGGTATCCGACTCGCGGTGCAGGACGCCCTGCTCCTCCAGGTAGGCCAGCAGAGACTCCAGATCCTCGCCACCAAAGGTCTCGCCCTTGCGGAAGGGCAGCTCGAAGGCCGCGCAGCGCACGTGATCCAGCAGGATCAGAAGCTGATCCGGCGCAATACGCGCCTGCTCCGGGGACTGGCCGAGGAAGAATTCGGGGTTGCGGATGATGTACTGGTCCAGCGGATCGGAACTGGCGACCAGCACCCCCAAGGACGGGCGGTTGCGCCGGCCGGCCCGACCCAGGCGCTGCCAGGTGCTGGCAATGGTCCCGGGGTACCCGGTCAGCAGGCAGACATCCAGGCTGCCAATATCAACCCCCAGCTCCAGCGCGGAGGTGGCGATGACGCAATCGACGTTGCCGCTGCGCAGCGCCTTCTCGGTCTGGCGGCGCTCGTTCGGGAGGTAACCACCCCGGTACGCCGCGACGCGCGAGGCCTTGCGCGGGTCGTTGTCGAACACGTCTTTCATGTAGCGGGTGATCACTTCGACCATCAGTCGGGTGCGCGCAAAGATGATGGTGGTGAGCTTGCCGCGCAGGGCCATGCGTGCGATTCGCGTGACCTGGGAACGGGCCGAGGCGCGGATGCCGAGGTCCGCATTGACCACCGGCGGGTTCCACAGCAGCAGATGGCGTTCCCCGGCCGGTGCCCCGCTCTCGGTGATCGCCGTCACCGGCTCGCCGACCAGACCCGAGGCCAGTTCTTCCGGGTTGGCGATGGTCGCCGAGCTCATGATGAAAACCGGGTCCGCTCCATAGAACCGGCAGATACGGCGTAGCCGCCGCATCACGTTCGCCACGTGGGAACCGAACACGCCGCGATAGGTGTGCGTCTCGTCGATCACCACGTACTGCAGGCTCTCGAAGAACTGGGCCCACTTGGTGTGGTGCGGCAGGACGCCCTGGTGAAGCATGTCCGGGTTGGTCACGACGATGTCGCCCCGGGTGCGCACCGCCTTGCGGGCATCCCCCGGGGTATCGCCGTCGAACGTGTAGGCACGGACTCCCAGGTCCCCGGCCTCATTGAGCTCCATGAGCTCCGCGACCTGGTCCTGCGAGAGCGCCTTGGTCGGGAACAGGTACAACGCCTTGGCCTTGTTCTCGCGGGCTGCCTGCAGCACCGGCAGGTTGTAGCAAAGCGTCTTGCCCGAGGCGGTCGGCGTGACCACCACGGTGTGGCGGCCGGCGCGGATCTGATCCCAGGCCTCGTGCTGGTGGCTGTAAAGCTGCTCCACGCCCCGCGACCGGAGGGCGCCGGCAATGGCCGGGTCCAGATCCACTGGGAGATCCGCGTGCTGCGCGGGCCGCGCCGGCAGGACCAGCTCACCGGTAATGCGCTTGGCGTAGCGCTCCTTGATGCGCTCGACCAGGCGTCGTGCACCCGACTCGCCACCCTGGGGTTCGGCGCTCAGCTCGGGGAGAGAATCTTCGGGGAGGACGCGCGCCGGTTCGGTCATGGCAATCTTCTCGCGGGAGCCGTACAGTGGCGATCATAGCCCGGAGAACAAACGGAGAACAATGTTCCCGGTCCAGCACGATCCAACACCAGGAGAGCGAATGCCATGGAGGCACTGACCCCGCACCAACGTAGCGTGCTCGAGGCCCTGCAGCGATTCGCGGCGGAGGGGCACGCCCCGAGCCTGGAAGAGCTGGCACAGGCGCTGGGGCTGCGCTCGCGAGGCTCGCTGCACAAGCACATCCGGGCGCTGGAAGCCGCGGGCTACGTCCAGCCTGCCCGGGGCCGTCATCGCGGCATCCGGCTGGCCAATGAACTGCCGGCGTTCACGGATACCCAGTACCCCGCAACGGATGCGGACGCGTGGGCCCCGAACACCCTGCCCCTGCTGGGCCGGATCGCGGCGGGCCAGCCCATCGAGGCCCTGGCGCATCCCGAGCCCGTGGAGGTACCCGCCCACCTGCGCGGGCGCGGCGAGTGCTACGTGCTCGAGGTGAAGGGCGACTCGATGCAGGATGTCGGCATCCTGGACGGAGACTGGGTGGTCATCGAGTCGCGCAGCGAGGCCCGCAACGGCGCGATCGTGGTCGCCCTGATCGATGACGGAGTCGCCACGCTGAAGCGGATCGAACAGAAGCCGGGTGGCGTCCTGCTGCATGCGGAGAACCCGGCCTACACACCCCTTTTCGTCACCCCGGACCAGCTGCGCATCCAGGGAGTGCTCGTCGGCCAGATGCGCCGTTACCCCCCGGTCTAGGTGGGATCTATCGATAGGTTGTAGGGGTGGCACCCCAGATTCCCCAATCCTGCGTTGCGGCGCTTGCGGGTAGAACCACTACCCGCTGGACGACGACACTTTACGTTCGCCCCAACGAAGACCGAGGACCGCCGGTTCCTTCGGCGTTACTGCGAGCAGAGGCCGCCGTCAACAACATACGTGTTGCCAGTGCAGCCCGAAGCAGCGTCAGACAGCAGGAAAACCGCCATACCGGCACACTCCTCGTTGCTGACGTAGCGGCCCAACGGAATGCGTGCCTCGAAGGCCTGGTGCACCTCGTCGGCGTGACCGGGCTTCGCTTGCTCCTCTATGGACTGCATCATGCGATTCGCGACCGGCCCCGGGTTGAGTGTATTCACACGGATGTTCTCCGGCCCCAGCTCAGCGGCCAGGCACTTCATCATGCCGACCACCGCATGCTTGCTGGACACGTACGGCGACAAGCCCACGGCGCCGCGCAGCCCGGCCACGCTGGAGGTGATCACGATACTCCCGCCGCTGCCACGTCGCAGCGCCGGCAAAGCGGCCTCCGCGCCCAGGCGCACGCCCTGCACGTTGACGGCGAAGACCTTCTCCCAGGCTGCATCGGAGCGGCTTTCGAATGGGCCGACCTCGCCCTCGATCCCGGCGTTGAGGAACACCCCGTCGAGACGGCCGAAGCGTTCCAGCGCGGCCGCCACCATGCGCTCGTTATCCTCACGCTGAGTGACGTCCACCGCCATCCCGATCGCCCGCTCACCCAGGGACCGGGCGATGGCTTCGACCGGTCCGGTCTCGCGGTCGGTAATCACCAGGCTGGCACCCAGCTCGTACGCCATGCGCGCAGTGCACTCGCCTATACCTCCGGCGCCACCGGTAATTGCGATCACCTTTCCTTCCAGACCCCTCATGCTGCTTCTCCTGATCACAAACGCTCCGAGAACAATCCCATTATTCGCTCGGTCCGGTCCAACACCAACCAAGAGGCCACCCACCCCTGGTCAGATCCAGCATCGCAACTGTGCCCGGCAAGCTCTCCAGCCAGTCCGGAACACCACAAGCCTCCTGCAAAAGCCTGCTTGCAGGCGAATACCCGGCCCGCTCGGCTTTGGCCGGGGCTTGGCCTGCAGGCAGGCGCCCACCGCGCCCAGAATCCCTCAGGGCTATGGGAGAGGCATCTGGGGTACACGATCCTGCGGTGCGCCCGCCGCCGCGATCAAAACCGGCGTCGTGAGGTCCGTTAGGGAAACGCTGATCGATGTACCCACTCGCGTGGGTGCCACAGGTTTTCCGAGACCAGGCGCGACGCGCAGCGGGTAGCGGTTCTACCCGCGCGTCTTTGATGCATTCGGGGCGCAACACAGGATCGGGGAGCCGGGCAAACCAATCCCGTGGCCGAGATGGCGTGAGTCAGGTCCCCGATGCCACGACCTTGAGGGGCCCGTGGTCGTCGCAGTGGTCACCATGGGGGTGATGCAGGTGGCCATCTACCAGGTAATCGACGTGGTCCCCGTGCGGAACGGGCTCGTGGCCGCAGCCGGGACCGTGCACGTGATTCGGGTCATGACCTTGGCACTGGTGGTCCGGGGTGCAGTGATCCGGGTTCGTTTCGCTCACCTCGATGACATGCTCGTCAACATGGTCGCCATGCGGATGGTGGAGATGGCCATCATGCAGGTAATCGACGTGTCCGTTGTGCTCCACCGCGGTGTGTCCGCAGCCGGGTCCGTGTTCATGCTCGTGATTCGGATGTTCCTGGCAACTCATGACGCTCCCTCCTGCTGGACTAGGCAATTGCACCCTTTAGGGAAACACTGATCCATGTTTTAGGTGTCCGTGGCGATTTCCTCAACTCGTTGGTTGATACGACGTCACAGCAAGTTCCGTACGTTGTGCTGATCAATGACAAGGTTGGCTGCCGGTAACCGGCCGATACGGCCGCGAAGAGCCGGACTCTCTGACGTCACCCCGCCTGTCTCCAAGGGCCGTTAACCGCTGCGCGGATTCCGATCGGCCCGGGACACCAAACGCCTCCTGCAGGGGCCTGCTTGCAGGCGAATCCCCTGCCCGCACCCGACTTTTGACGGGTCTTCGTCTGCAGGCAGGCGCCTACTGGGCCCAGAATCTCTCAGGGCTATGGGGCGTGATCAGGGGTACACGGGAATGCGGATCGTCCGCAGCTGCGATCAAAACCGGCGACGTGTGGTCGGAAAGAGACCTTTGTGCCGATGGCGAGCGACCCAGCCCATGACTTCTCCGAATGTGGAACGTGACCAAACCGTAGACCCGGACGAGGTGGAGCGCTACCGCGCCCTGGCCGAGATGTGGTGGCAACCGGATGGAAGACTCTGGCCCCTGCACGTGCTGAACGGCCTGCGCAGCGACTACATCCGGGACCAACTCTGTCGCTCGCTCGAGCGGAACGCGGAGGCCGAGCGCCCCCTGGCCGGCCTGCGCATGCTCGATATCGGGTGTGGCGGCGGGTTGCTGAGCGAGGCCATGGCCCGCCTGGGCGCGGATGTACTGGGCGTGGACGTCGTTGACCGCAACATTGCCGCTGCGCGGCTTCATGCCGCGGAGCAGGGCCTGGATATCGGGTACGAAGTGAACACCGCGGAGGCCCTCGCCGCGCGTGGCGAGACCTTCGATGTGATCCTGAACATGGAGGTGGTCGAACATGTGGCGGACCTGCCCGCGTTCATGGGGAGCGTCAACCGCATGCTGCGTCCCGGCGGGCACACCTTCGTGGCCACCATCAATCGCAATCCGGTCTCGTTCGTGGTGGCGATTGTCGGGGCGGAGTATCTGTTCCGCATCCTGCCCCGGGGCACTCATCAGTGGAAGCGCTTTGTGACGCCTCGGGAAACGCGGGACCTGCTGGCGCGGGACGGCCTGGAGCCTGTGGCGCAGACGGGAGTCAAGGTGAATCCGCTTTCCCGCCGGATGTGGCTGTCGAGATCGATGAGTGTCAATTACATGATCCTGGCACAGAAGTCCGAAGCCTGAAGGACAAGTCCGCCGTATGCCGCTTCCGCTGATCCATCATCCGCGCTACACGATCGAACTGCCGGATGGGCATCCATTCCCCATGGCAAAGTTCCGGGTCCTGCGGGACCGGCTGGAAACCGAGCTGGGCGACACGACAATCGACTGGCTGCAACCGGAGATCGCCCCTCGGGGGGCTCTGGCCCGCGTGCATACACCGGCCTACCTGGATGCCTTCCTGTCCGGCCAGACCAGCAAAGCCGCCCAGAGGCGCAGCGGGTTCCAGTGGTCGGAAGCGCTGGTGGAGCGCGTGCGACTGGAGACGGGCGGCACCCTGCTGACCGTGGAGGCCGCACTGAGCGACGGCCTGGCTCTGAATACCGCCGGCGGCACCCACCATGCCCACGCGGGGTTCGCGAGCGGGTACTGCCTGATCAACGATATTGCCGTCGCAGCGGCCCATGCGCGCGCTATGGGATGGGTCCAGCGTGTCCTGATCATCGACCTCGACGTCCACCAGGGCGATGGGACGGCCGCCATCTTCGCGGATACCCCCGAGGTGGTGACCTTCTCCATGCACGCGGGCAGCAATTTCCCGGCGCGCAAGACGCCCGGCGACCACGACATCGAACTCGCCCGCGGCACCGGCGATGATGCGTATCTGGCCACCCTGCGAGATGCCCTTGCGACCCTGATCGACGACGTGCGCCCGGACCTGGTGGTGTACGACGCCGGCGTCGATGTACATCAAGCGGATCGGCTGGGGCATCTGGAGCTGACCGATGCGGGCCTCGAGGCGCGTGACCGGCACGTGCTGCAGGTCTGTCGCGAGAGGGCCGCGCCCGTGGCAGCGGTGATCGGCGGGGGTTACGACCGCGACATCACGGCGCTTGCCGATCGCCATGCGATTCTCCATCGGACCGCCGCGTCCCTGTGACCGAGAAAGAGGACCGAGCAAGAGGGCACCCATCTTCCTCCCGGTGCCCACGGTCATCCCGGCCGGAGCGAAGCGGAGAGGGGGATCTCTGACGTCCGCTCCTGCCTCGGCGGCCGAGATCCCGGATAACCGCTGCGCGGTTTCCGGGATGACCACGGAAGAGGACACCCATCTTGTTCACATGCCGCCACAGCCCCCTTCTCCGGTAGGAGCCCAGCCCTCTGGGCGATGGGGCGCCGGACATGCCCGATCGGCGAGAGGGCTCGCCTCCTACAGTAGGGAGGCTTCAGCCTCGGTGACGAACAGGCGCAAGCGCTTTGGGGCGGTATCGTCGTTTCGGTGATGGCTGGCTTCTCGCGCAGCTCGCTGACGGAACCTGCGGTGATCAGGTGCTTACCTTTGGATTTCGCGGGCCGGCGCTTGTCTTTTGCCGCTGCCTCGGCCAGAGGGCCGACCCGAGCTGTTGAGCGCGCGCCGCGCTGTGGTAGCTGTCTCTACGAATAGTCCCATCAAGGGGCCACTTATAGCCCGTAATGGTGACACGCCCAACGCCGTGGCCTATCCGACGTCAGGATGCGTCGAGTCGGTTGTTGCGCCACCACCGGTCCTGCGGCACCCTCGCCAGACGGTCGCCCTTGGCGGGCGCGTTCCCATCGGTATCCTCCGAGCGAAGGCCATGAGTGAAGCGACAATGACGGCGGTGGCCCGGCAGCGACTGCTGCTTCAGGGGCAACTGTCGACCGCCCTGGCGCGGCTGGTGGACCCCTGCGCCGAGAGGTGGGGCGAGCGTGAGGCCCTCGAGCAGAGACTCGCCGTGGCGCTGGGCGCACTGCCGTCCTGCAAGTACCTCTATGTGCTCGATCCGCGCGCTCACCAGGTGACCGCCAACGTGTCCCCGGAAGGCCCCTTGCCGGACCAGGCCGGGCGGGATCGCAGTACCCGGCCCTACCTGGCCGATGCCCTGGCGGGTGCCGAATTCTCCATGTCGTCGGCCTACATCAGCCGCAATCGGCGCCGCCCTACCCTGACGGCTGTGCAACGTCTGACCGAAAGCGACGGCACACTGCTGGGATTCCTGGGGGCGGACTTCGACCTGCGGGAGCTGCCCCTGACCCGCGACCTCTATCAGCAGCCGGACCAATGGATGCAGCTGAAGGGGGATCCAGCGATCCGCGGGGGCCTGTTCAACCAGCATCGGGTGGACAGCCCGCTCGACACCCGGATCGACGAGGTACTGGATCTCCTGACCGAGCTGGTGGCCGCCCACGGCGTATTCCACGGCAAGCTGCATTTCTCCAGTTCCCGGGCCACCTTGTGGCTGCGCGACGACCCGTTCCGCTACCGCTTGCTGGACTACGAGGACCTCACGGATCCCGGGATCTGTCTCGCCTATCCCCAGCGGTCCTACCCCGAGGAGGCCTTACTCTCCACGGATCAGGTCGCAGCGGTGTTCCGTACCTTCCGCGAGCTGCGCTTCATGGACGACACGATCTACCTGCGCTCCGGCTCCCTCAATATCTTCAACGGCATGGTTGGCCTCAACTTCTCCTGTGATGGGTCCCACTACATGAGCGGGCAGGAGTTTCTCGCCAAACGCCTGGACTTCTGGCTGGGCTCCGGAGAAGAGCACGAACGCCCGTAACCCCTCGGTGCCTGGATGTCTGCCTTCGGATTGACCCCACATCGCCCCGAGCGGAGAGACGGCGAAGCGTGAGGAAGTGGGCGCCCTTCTCCTTCCACGCGCCACACCGTCATCCCGGCCGAAGCAAAGCGCAGAGCCGGGATCTCTGGCGCCCGCCCCGGCCCCGGAGCCCGAGTTCCCGAATAACCGCTGTGCGTTTCCGGAATGACCGCCTGTTCGGAACTTCGCCTGCAAGCAGGCTCCTACGGGGGTTGGTGGTCTGGATCGATGAGTGGCCGCTATATGCTGCTGGCGCGCTGGCTGGCATCCTGACCGGCGGTCGTACTGGCAGGTCTCGCCACCACCAGACAGGAGGCGCGAGCCCCGTGGGTGGCGAGTACGGTCCATTCCTCGACCACCAGCCCGGCCGCCGCCAGCTGGGCACGGAGATCCGCCTCGTAGGTCACCTGCCCGAAATCGATGGTAGTGAGCCGTCGCAGCAGCGGCTTGAACCACTCCATCCAGCGAGAGGGCCGACGCTGGATGGTCTGCGTGAACAGGAAGCGACCGTCCGGTCGTAGCTGGCCAGTGGCATGGCGCAGGGCCTGTTCTGGATCGGGCAGCAGCATGAAGCTCGCCGAGAAATACACCACGTCGTAGGGGCCGCCCGCGTGGTCGTACACGGATTCCTGACGCGCCTCGACGCAGTCGGCCAACGGTGACTCCGCCAACCGCCGCTGGGCCCGACGGACGTAGTCGCCGTCGATGTCGATCCCCGTGACACGCAATTCCTTGCGTCTGACACCCGGTGCGTTGGCCAGTAATGCCCCGGCCGTGCCGATCCCCACGTCCAGAACCCGTGCCCCGTCGGGAATCCGTTCCAGCGCCGCCGCGTACCAGTGAGCCGTCAGCCGCAGGATCAGGAAATCATAGATCGCGCTTCGCATGGCATGCCTCGACCGGTACCGGTGACGATTGACGGAGCGAGCCCGCCCTACCGAGCCGGCCGTAACGCCCTACTCTATCGCGTACACATGCAGGACAGCCGCGCTGTTCGACGAGCACCGAAGCCGTACCCCGGAAGCCGCTCACGGATCCGGGTCCGGGAACAGGTCCATCTGATCCCGCGTACGCGCCTGCCTCGTCCGGCCCGGGGTACGCGCAGAAGGGCGGCGCCGGCTGCCATGGCGCTGGTGGATGCCGGCCGTCTCCTGACGGGAAGCCCCGGTCCCGCGCACCGACTTGAAGCGTTCACGTGCCAGCCGCGCCGCGTGCTCGTGATCCACCACCGGCAGCGGATAGTCGTGGCCAATGCGGCAACCGGATTCACGCTGCAGACCCTCTGTCATCTTCCAGGGCTGGTGAATCCAGTCGCCCGGTACTCGCGCCAGTTCCGGTACCCATTGCCGAATAAACACGCCGTCCGGATCCTGATCCAGCGATTGCTTCACCGGGTTGTAGATGCGCAGGGCGTTGATACCCGTCGTTCCCGACTGCATCTGCATCTGGCTATAGTGGATGCCGGGCTCGTAGTCCGTGAACATGCGTGCCAGATGCTGCGCGGGCCGGCGCCAGTGGAGCCAGAGGTGATATGAGGCGAACGCGACGACCATCGCGCGCATACGGAAGTTGATCCAGCCGTGATCGCGCAAGGCGCGCATGCACGCATCGACCAGGGGGTATCCCGTGAGGCCGTCTTGCCAGGCACGAAAACGGTGCTCATCAAAGGCGTCTTCACGCAGTCCATCGCAGGCACGATGCAGGTTCTGGAACTCGATGTCCGGGGCATCTTCCAGCTTCTGCATGAAGTGGCAGTGCCAGTGCAACCGCTCCTCGAACTGGCGCAGCGACCTCTTCCATGCAGCCTGCCGGCGATCCAGGCCGCGCGGCGCGCCCACCTCCCTCTGACGTTCGCGCGAGGCCTGCAGCACGCGGCGCAACGAAACCGTGCCGTAAGCCAGATGCGGGCTCAGCCGCGAACTGGCGGTCCAGGCCCGCGCGGGGCTGCTGATACCACCGGCATAGTGCTCTGCGCGCTCGCGCAGGAACTCGCGCACAACGCGGCGCCCGGCTTGCAACCCCGGGGACTGCAGATCGATCGCGGCGTCGGCCGCAACACCCGCCGGAGCCTGCGGCAGGCGGTCGACCCCGCCGGCCACCGCGGGTCCAGCAGCCAAAGCCCCAGGTGCGCCAAAGGGGCGTTCACGCATCAAATCCTCCCACTGGGACGCCCAGCCATCGCGGTTGCGCAGCCCGCGCACGACCCCATGCTGACGATACTCGCGCCACGGGACACCGCGATCGCGCAGCAGGCGTGCGACCGCACGATCACGGTCATAGGTCCAGCGATTCCCGGTTTCCTGATGGCTGTACACGGCTGCAACCGGGATCTCGTCGAGTAGCTGCTGGAGCACCTCCACCGCAGAGCCCTCGCGCACGACGAGGGACCGACCAAGATCGGACAAGGCCTGGTCCAGTTCCAGGAGGCTGGCCCGGATGAAATCCCAATGGCGCCGGCTCGTATCCGGCAGCTCCCAGTAGCCGGGCTCCACAATGTACAGCGGCAGTATGGGTCCCGCCTGTGCGGCGTGATGAAGCGGGCCGTGATCATCGACGCGCAGATCGCGCTTGAACCATACGAGGTGGACGGGCTTGGGCATCTGTCACGGACTCCGCAAGGTGGGGCTGGGCGGGCCTGCATGGAAGCCGCCGCCCGGTCTTCCCAGTGCAGACACCCGGCGGCGCTCGGGGTTCGTGCGGGGCAAAGCGACAACCCGCTCAGGGGCGGCTCGAAGGTCCCTGTTGAACTTGCCCTCCGGAGACAGGACGAACGCTTTGTCTTGCCCCATGTAAGTAGCCCGAAGGAGCCACGCGCGATGACGAAACGGACAGTCCTGGTGACCGGCGCAACCGGCGGGGTGGCAAGCGCGCTGTTGCGATCCCTCGATCCCGCATATGACCGGGTCGCTCTTGTCTCGCGCAACGCCGAGGGGCTGGAAGCCCTTCGCGGGCAGCTTCCGAATGACCTCGAGGCCTGTACGATCGCCGCGGATGTCAGCACCGCTGAAGGTGCGGATGCGGCCGTGGTCCGGGCCTCCGAACATTTCGGCGAGCCCCCCACGCGACTCGCTCACTGTGCCGGCAGCGCGCTGCTGGCCCCGTTGCACCGAACCACAGAGGCGCAGTATCGCGACTGCATGGCGGCCAACCAGGACAGCGCCTTTTACACTTTGCGCGCCTGGGTGAAGGCCCGACTCCAGACGGACGAACCCCGCGGCAGCGCCGTTCTGTTCAGCTCGGTCGTTGCTCAGATCGGCGTGTCCAATCACGAGGCGATTGCGATGGCCAAGGGTGCGATCGCCAGCCTGGTCCCGGCCGCTGCCGCGACCTACGCCGGCCACGGCATCCGGGTTAACGGGATTGCACCCGGGCTGACACGGACGGGCGCCACCGAACGGTTGTTTGCCTCCCCGCGTGCCGAGGCACAGATCGTGGCGCAGTATCCGCTGCAGCGTTACGGGCAGGCGGAAGACCTCGCGCGGGCTGTCACATGGTTGTTGTCCGACGAGGCCGGATGGGTCACCGGCCAGGTCCTGTCGGTGGACGGCGGGTTCTCCCGCGTGCGCCCAATGGTCCCGACAGGCGGCTGAAGGGTTGTGGCACGCATCGCGATCATTGGTACCGGGATCTCCGGGCTCGCAGCCGCCCGGCGGCTGCACGATGCCGGTCATGACTGTCTCGTGCTGGAGAAGAGCCGGGGCCTCGGCGGACGCATGGCGACGCGGCGCACGGATGGCCTGAGCTTCGATCACGGGGCCCAGTATTTCACTGCTCGTGGGGCAGGCTTTCGCCGTCAGGTACAGGCCTGGCAAGCGCAGGGTGTGGTGGCGGAATGGGGAGCCGACCGGCTTGTGGGCCACACCGACATGACGGCCCCGGCCGGTGCCCTGGCTGCACCCCTGGAGGTGCGGCGCAACTCCCGAGTCGACGGCCTTCGACGTTCAGACGGGGTCTGGTATCTACAGATCGAGTCGGTGCCTGAACATGCCGGCCTTGAGGGCCCGTTCGACGCAGTCCTGCTCGCCCTGCCCGCACCGCAGGCCGCAGAGCTGGCGGCCACCGCCGAGACGGGGTTTGCGGAGCTCGCGGGCGTTCGCTATGCCCCCTGCATTGCGTTGATGGCCGCCGTCGAAGGCCAGACCGCCCTGCACGAAACGTCGCGCGAATTGTCCGGGCAACCACTGGCATGGGTTGCCCGGAACAGCACCAAACCTGGCCGAAATGCGGAATCCGAGGCTCTCGTGGCCCACGCTGGGCCCGACTGGTCCCGCGAGCACATCCAGGAAGACCCGGATCAACTGGCCCATCCGCTACTGAGCGCCCTGCGGCCCCTGCTCGGCTCCGCCCGCCTGCTCCAGCATCAGGTCCACCGGTGGCTGTACGCGCGAGTCGAGCAGGCCGCCGGCCGCCCCTGCCTCTGGGACGCCGGGCAGCGCCTGGGCGCCTGCGGGGACTGGGCCCTGGGACCGCGCGTCGAGTCGGCATTCGACAGCGGCCAGGCCCTAGCGGACGCGGTCCTCGAGAACCTTCCCGCCCTGCACAGGGGCACCCCATGACCGGCCTCGTCGACACCGACGGCGACCCACCAGACGAACGCGCCGCCCTTTTCCCGCCGTCACGGGCGGCCGCCCTGGAGCGGCTGTCGGATTTTGTCCCCCGCGCGGGGCGTCACTATGCGGCCCAGCGCAACCGCGATCCCGGGCCCGGTGGACGCGACAACGTATCGCTGCTTTCGCCCTACATCCGCCACCGGATCATTAGCGAACACGAGGTGATCGCACGGGTCCTGGCCCGGCATTCGCCCGAGGCGGCCGAGAAGTTTATCCAGGAAGTCTTCTGGCGTACCTACTGGAAAGGGTGGCTGCAGATGCGCCCCCGCGTCTGGCGTGCCTTCGTGGCAGAACGCGACAGCGATCGGGCACGCCTCGCCGAAGACGATGGCCTGCGCGAGGCCGTCGCCGCGGCCGAGGCCGGGCGCAGCGGAGTCGACGGATTCGACCAATGGGCCCGCGAACTGGTCGCAACCGGGTATCTGCACAACCATGCGCGCATGTGGTTTGCGTCGATCTGGATCTTCACTCTGAGGCTGCCGTGGACGTTGGGGGCGGACTTCTTCCTGCGCCATCTGCTCGATGCCGACCCTGCCTCCAACACCCTGGGCTGGCGCTGGGTCGCGGGCATCCAGACGCCGGGCAAGACCTACCTCGCAACGACCGACAATATTGCCCGGTTTACCGACAATCGGTTCGGTCCGCACGGTCTGGCGTCCGAAGCGCCCGCTATCCGCGACGAGAGTCCGCCTGCTGCTGGGGCCCTCCCGGGCCCGCGAACCCTGCCGCGCGGCCGGCGCGTGCTCCTCCTGTTGCATGGCGACGACTTCAGCGGTCAGGAAGTATTGCCGAAGGAGACCGACGTGGCGGCAATCGCCGTCGCCCGGCGCGGCCACCCTGACATGCCCTGGCCCTTTGGGGCCGCGACTGGCCACTGGGTAGACACGCTAGCCGAGGATGCGGCGCGGCGCGCGGGCGAGAGCCTGCAGCAACCCGCAACCGTTCTCCCGCAACTCCATGCGGAGACCCTCCGGTCGCAGTGTGCCGCCGCCGGCGTGACCACCATCGCCACACCGGAGGCGCCTGTCGGGCCCCTGGCCGACGCCCTGGATGTCATTGCTCACGAGCTGGCGGAAGACGGAATCGAGGTCATTCCGCTGCGCCGGATGTGGGACGACCTCGCCTGGCCCCATGCCACCCACGGATTCTTCCGGTTCAAGCGCCAGATCCCGGAACTGCTCGCCCGGAACGGCCTGTAACGCCAGGCAGTCCGATCAAGTGGGGAGCGGACGATTCAGCAGGTAGCGCTCCTGGTCGGGGCTCTCGATCGCACCGGGGCGGGCCTTGCGCACCGTCTGAATGGCCTCGTCCGGCGTGTATCCGCGTTCAATGAGCGTAAGGGCCGCGATGGTCCCCGCGCGGCCCTGGCCGCCACCACAGTGGAAAACGACGCGTTCGCCGGATCGCAACCACTGCTGGACCCGAGGACCGACGTCCCGCCAGCCCCCTTCCCAGGGACGGTCCGGGGTGGCCATGTCGCCGATCGGCAGGTGCAGCCAGTGCATGCCCATCGCCTGCACCGTCTTCCCGAGATCAGGCAGGCCAAGGCTCGTCAGTTCATCGTCCTGATTCAGGGTCACGACCACGCCCGCGCCCCAATCCCTCAGAGCCGCAAGATCGGCCTGAACATCCCGCGGCCCGCAGACCCGTTCATTCGGGCGTTTTCCGGGGCAGCGGGTCATGCCAATGGCCCCGCCCTCGGGAAGCGGAACACTGCCGATATCGAGAACGGGCGAATCGGTGCTTGGCGGGTTCACAAGGCGCTCCAGCGCGTCAGGAATGGCGCCTCAGTGTAGCGCCCCTGCAGGCGGTGAGGTGCATTCCGGGACCCTCCGCGCGGGCCCGGTTTCTTGCGCGCGCCGCTGTACTGTTTTTATATACAGTATATGGAAGACACCCCGCCCCCTCAGCCCGCAAGCCCGGCGTATGCCGAGTTGACGAGCGTCAGCAACTTCTCGTTCCTGCGCGGGGCCTCGCACCCGGAGGAGCTGGTGGAGCGCGCCCGGGCGCTGGGCTACTGCGCGCTGGCGCTGACGGATATCGCCTCACTGGCCGGCGTGGTCCGCGCGCACGCGGCGGCGAAGGACTGCGGGTTGCACCTGATCCTCGGGGCGACCTTCCGGCGGGCACACGGCCCCGCCCTGACCCTGCTGGTGCGCAATGCGGCGGGCTATGCCGCGCTGTGTCGTCTGATCACCCGGGCGCGCGGGGCGGCGGGCAAGGGGCACTACCACCTGACGCAAGCGGACCTCGACGCCCTGCCCGCCGAGGCGCGGGCCGGCTGGCACGTCCTGCTGCGTATCGAACCCGAGATCGCGGAGCCGACGCTCGCCGAAACGGCCCGCTGGCTGGCCGGGTGGGCCGTGCCGGACCAGGCCCATCTGGCGGTCAGCCAGTTGCGCACGCCGGAGGACGCCCCACTCGCGACCCGCGCACGGCAGCTCGCCGAGGCGACGGGGATCCCGATCGTCGCCTGCGGCGATGTGCACATGCACGCTCGCGGCCGGCGTGCCCTGCAGGACGTGCTGACCGCGCTGCGCCTGCGCACCACGGTTGCCGAGGCGGCCCCGGCGCGCTTCCCCAACGGCGAGCGCTGCCTGCGCCCGCGCGACGACCTGGCGGCGTTGTATCCCGCCGCCTGGATCGCGGCCAGTGTGCGGATCGCGCGGGACTGCAACTTCTCGCTGGACGCGGTCACCTACCGCTATCCGACCGATCCCCTGCCCCGGGACACGAGCCCGGCCGCCTATTTGCGCGAGGAGACCCTGAAGGGCGCACGCGGGCGCTGGCCCGACGGCATCCCGCCGAAGGTGTCCGAACAGATCGAGCGCGAGCTCGGGATCATCGCGCAGCTCGGCTACGAGCCCTACTTCCTGACGGTCTACGACATCGTGCGCTTTGCCCGCGGCCGCGGGATCCTGTGCCAGGGGCGCGGCTCGGCGGCGAATTCCGCGGTCTGTTATGCCCTCGGGATCACGGCGGTGGATCCCTCGCGCTCCAGCATGCTGTTCGAGCGCTTCATCTCCGCCGAGCGTGGCGAGCCGCCGGATATCGATGTCGACTTCGAGCACGAGCGCCGCGAGGAGGTGATCCAGTACATCTACCGGCGCTACGGCCGCGAGCGCGCGGCGCTGGCCTGTACGGTAATCCGCTACCGCCGGCGCAGCGCCCTGCGCGACGTCGGCCGCGCGCTGGGCATCTCGCGCGCGCGGCTGGATGCGCTGACCGCCAACCTCGCCTGGTGGGACGACGGCATCCCCGCCGAGCGCCTGCGCGAGGTCGGGCTGGACCCGGACGGCGCCCTGGCCCGCCAGTGGCAGACCCTGACCGCCGAACTGCTGGGCTTTCCCCGCCACCTGTCACAGCACACCGGCGGCTTCGTGATCGCCGAGGGCCGGCTGGACGAGCTGGTGCCGATCGAGAACGCGGCGATGCCGGAGCGCTCGGTGATCCAGTGGGACAAGGACGATCTCGACGCGGTGGGGCTGTTGAAGATCGACGTGCTGGCGCTGGGCATGCTCTCCTGCGTGCGCCGCGCGCTGGAGCTGATGGCGCGCCACCGGGGACGCGACTGGGGCCTGGCCGACATCCCCGCCGAGGACCCGGCGGTCTACCGCATGCTGCAGAAGGCCGACACCCTGGGCGTATTCCAGATCGAGTCGCGCGCGCAGATGAGCATGCTGCCGCGCCTGAAACCGGCGAACTTCTACGACCTGGTGATCGAGATCGCCATCGTGCGTCCCGGTCCGATCCAGGGCGAGATGGTGCACCCGTATCTGAAGCGCCGTGCCCACCCGGAGCGGGTGCGCTATCCGAATGCCGAGATCCAGCGCGTACTCGGGCGCACCCTGGGCGTGCCGATCTTCCAGGAGCAGGTGATCGAGCTGGCGATGGTCGCTGCAGGCTTCTCCGCCGGCGAGGCGGACGGGCTGCGCCGCGCGATCGGGGCCTGGCGGCGCACCGGCCAGCTCGCACGCTACCGCGAGCGCCTGATGGACGGCATGCGGCAACGCGGCTATCCGGAGAAGTTCGCCGAGCAGCTGTACAAGCAGATCCTCGGCTTTGGCGAGTACGGCTTTCCCGAGTCGCACTCGGCCAGCTTTGCGCTGATCACCTATGTCTCGTCCTGGCTCAAGTGCCACGAACCGGCGATCTTTGCCTGCGCGCTGCTGAACAGCCAGCCGATGGGCTTCTACGCCCCGGCACAGATCGTCGCCGACGCCCGCCGCCACGGCGTGGAGGTACGCCCGGTGGACGTGCGCTGCAGTGACTGGGACTGCACGGTGGAGCCCGTAGCCGGAAGCGACGCGCTGGCCCTGCGCCTGGGCCTGAACCGGGTCGGCGGGCTCGCGCAGGGCGTGGCCGGGCGCGTCGTCGCCGCGCGCACCGAGCGCCCGTTCGCGGACGTGCCGGATCTGGTCGCCCGCGCCGCCCTGACCCGCGCCCAGGCCAACCGTCTGGCCCGCGCCGATGCCCTCAAGGGGCTGGCCGGAAACCGCCACCAGGCGCGCTGGGCGACCGAGGCGGTGGAGGAACCCCTGCCCCTGTTCGCCGACGCCCCGGCCGACACGGTGCGCGAGGCCGACGTAACCCCGATCCTGCCGCGCCCGGATGCGGTGGATGATCTGGTGCAGGACTACGCTACCCAGGGCCTGAGCCTGGGCCCGCACCCGCTGGCGCTGATGCGCCCGTTTCTGGAGCAAAGACGTTTACCCACCGCCGCCCGGCTGCTGGAGTGCCCCGGGCATCCCGGTGCCCGCTATGCCGGCCTTGTGATCACCCGCCAGCGGCCCGGCTCGGCCAACGGCACGGTGTTCCTGACCCTGGAGGACGAGAGCGGCACGCTGAACCTGATCGTCTGGCCGGACCGGGTGGAGCGCTTTCGCGCCGAGGTACTGCACGGCCGCCTGCTGGAGGCCCACGGGGAATGGCAGTACAGCGAGGGGGTCGGCCACCTGATCGTGCAGCGCCTGATCGACCGCAGCGCCTGGCTGGGCGAGCTGACCACCCGCTCCCGCGACTTCGGCTGAACAAGCATTCGTCATTGGCGCAGCGAATAAAGGGCCAGGGCCTTATTCACCACGAAGCTCACGAAGGCACGAAGAAACACCACAGAGCACACGGAGCCTACCGAGAATTTCCGGGATGCATCGCTGAATCGATCACGTAAACCGGCTCTGGTTGACTAGGCGTGATCGCTCGATCGGTTAACCCCAGCCAGGGAGATGCATCAACCGGCGCGGCCGGAGAGGTGGCCGATGCGCTGGGTGAGTTTTTCCCAGGCGCCCTCCAGGGCGGCCAGCGGGTCGCGGCGGCGCAGGGCCCGGCGCGAGTGGATCCACTGGCCGGTCGGCCCGGCCGGTTCGGTGTCGTGCGCGGCCTCGATGATGCGCGCGACGACGGCGAACTGGTTGTACTCCTCCAGCACGCGACGCCGGGCCTCGAGGATATGCGGCAGCCGCTGTTCGTATTCGTTGTCGCGGATCGCGCGGCGAATGCGCTCGGCCGTCCCTTCGACATCGTCGATGTCGATGGCAATGAAGCTCTCCGGCGGGAAGTAGTCCGCGGCATCCGGCGCGCCGTAGTAGAACGGCAGCGTGGCGCCGAGGAAGGCGTCCGCCAGCTTCTCGGTCCAGTGATGCGGCCCCACGTAGTTCTCCACCGCGACGTGATAGCGATAGGCATCTAGGCACTCGGCCTTGTCATCCAGCGGCTGCACGCCCTTGCCGAAGATTTCCAGCTCGGGCAGTTGGGCCTTCAGTGCCCAGGTGAAGTCGTAGCGCCGCCGATGCAGGGTGTGCCGCTGGCGCTTGGCCGAGCACATGGTGGCAATGTCGCGGCTCTTTTCCAGCGGCGGGTGTGCCCGCATGTCGTTGTACGGCCGTTCACCCTGGCTGCCGAAGCCGTAGTACCAGATCATCCCCTGCTGGGAATGGATGCGCCGCCGGTGCTTGAGCGCCCATTCCGGGTGCGAGGTCAGTACCCGGCCGAACTGGCGCGTAAAGCGCCGGCCGTAGGACTTGATCGAGGGCGGCTCCATGGTCACCAGCAGGGTGTGCTCGGCGCCACAGGCGAGGCGTTCGCTGTAATGCCGGTTGCGCCCGGTGTTGGACGGGAATTCGTCGTACACCACCAGCCAGTCGTACTCGGTGGCCTGCGGGTCGAAGGTGAACTCGCAACGCCCCCAGCGCGCCTCGCCGTCCGGCAACTGGTGACGCCAGATCGCCTCGCGCATCGTCGACAGGAACTTGACCCGGATCCGGTCCGTCGGCGAATCGCTCACCGGTTGGCTCCGCCGTGTTCCAGGAACTCGGCATAGGCCCCGGCCAGCCCTTCGTCGAGCCCGATGCGGGCCTTCCAGCCCAGCGCCGCGAGGCGCGACACATCCAGCTGCTTGCGCGGGGTACCGTCCGGCTTCGAGCGGTCAAAGCGCAGCTCGCCCCGGAAGCCGACCACGCCGGCCACCCGCTGCGCCAGTTCGGCAATGGTCAGATCCTCGCCCGTGCCCACGTTGATGTGGCTCAGCATCGGCTCGGTGTGCTCCGCGTACGTGGTCTGGTCGAGGTTCATCACGTGCACGCAGGCCCCCGCCATGTCATCCACATGCAGGAACTCGCGGCGCGGGGTCCCGCTGCCCCAGACGGTCACGTAATCGGCGCCGGCCTGTTTCGCCTCGTGAAAGCGCCGGATCAGCCCGGGGATCACGTGGCTGTTCTCCGGGTGGTAGTTGTCGCCCGGGCCGTAGAGGTTGGTCGGCATGACCGAGCGATAGTCCGTGCCGTACTGCCGGTTGTAGCTCTCGCACAGCTTGATGCCCGCGATCTTGGCGATGGCGTAGGGCTCGTTGGTCGGCTCCAGCGGCCCGGTCAGCAGGGCGGCCTCCGCGATCGGCTGCGGGGCCTCGCGCGGGTAGATGCAGCTGGAGCCAAGAAAGAGCAACCGCCGTACGCCGGCGCCGTGGGCGGCGTGAATTACGTTGGTCTGGATCGCCAGGTTGTCGCGGATGAACTCGGCCGGATAGGTGTTGTTGGCGTGAATCCCGCCCACCTTCGCCGCCGCCAGATAGACCTGGTCCGGGCGTTCCACGCGCATGAACGCCTCCACCGCGGCCTGATCGGTCAGGTCGAGCTCGGCGTGGGTGCGGGTCAGCAGCTCCACGCCCGGCCAGTCCTCGAGCTGGCGGCAGATGGCGCTGCCCACCATCCCCCGATGCCCGGCGACGAAGACGCGCTGCGGCTTACTCATGGCGGCTCAGGGTGCGGTAGCCGTGGTCGCGCACCAGCTCGTCGCGTTCGGCGCTTCTGAGGTCTTCGCGCACCATCTCGGCCACCAGTTCCTCGAAGCGGATGCGCGGTTCCCAGCCCAGCTCGCGCCTGGCCTTGCTGGCATCCCCCAGCAGGGTCTCGACCTCGGTGGGCCGGAAATAGCGCGGGTCTACCGACACAATGCAGCGGCCCTTGTCGTCAAAGCCCTGCTCGTCCACGCCCTCCCCGCGCCATTCGATGCGCATGCCCAGCTCATGGGCCGCGGCGTCGACAAAGTCGCGTACGCTGTGCTGTTCGCCAGTGGCGATCACGTAGTCGTCCGGGGTGTCCTGCTGCAGCATCAGCCACTGCATCTCGACGTAGTCGCGGGCATGGCCCCAGTCGCGTTTCGCGTCCAGGTTGCCGAGGTACAGCCGTTCCTGCAGCCCGAGTTTGATGCGCGCGAGGGCGCGGGTGATCTTGCGGGTGACGAAGGTCTCCCCGCGTACCGGGGATTCGTGGTTGAACAGGATGCCGTTGCAGGCATACATGCCGTACGCCTCGCGGTAGTTGACCACGATCCAGTAGGCATACAGCTTGGCCACCGCATAGGGGCTGCGCGGGTAGAACGGGGTGGTTTCGTCCTGCGGCGTGGCCTGCACCTTGCCGTAGAGCTCCGAGGTGCTCGCCTGGTAGAAGCGCGTGGTCTGCTCCATGCCGAGGATGCGGATTGCCTCCAGCAGGCGCAGGGTGCCCAGGGCATCCGAGTTGGCGGTGTATTCCGGCTCCTCGAAGGAGACCGCCACGTGCGACTGCGCGGCCAGGTTGTAGATCTCGTCCGGCTGCACCTGCTGGATGATGCGGATCAGGCAGGTGGAGTCGGTCAGATCGCCGTGGTGCAGAATGAAGCGGCGATCGCTCTCGTGCGGGTCCTGATACAGGTGGTCGATGCGATCGGTATTGAACAGCGAGGAACGACGCTTGATGCCGTGTACCTCGTAGCCCTTGTCCAGCAGGAACTCGGCTAGGTAGGCCCCGTCCTGTCCGGTGATCCCGGTGATCAATGCCACTTTGGCCATATCGACTCCCGCTGCCGGGCGGCGTGCGCCCCACGCCCCGCCCAAAACGCGGGATCATACCATTCCCGCCCCCGGCGGCACGTGCTTCAGGCGCGCCCGTAGACGTCCTCCAGGCGCACGATGTCGTCCTCGCCCAGATAGCTGCCGGACTGCACCTCGATCAGTTCCAGCGGCAGCGCACCGGGGTTCTCCAGGCAGTGCACCTGCCCGATCGGGATGAAGGTCGACTCGTTCTCGGTGACCAGGTAGTTCTGTTCGCCGTTGGTGACGCGCGCGGTCCCGCTGACGACCACCCAGTGTTCCGCCCGGTGGTGATGCATCTGCAGCGACAGGCGCGCGCCGGGATTCACGGTGATGCGCTTGACCTGGTAGCGCGACCCGGTATCGATGGATTCATAGCAGCCCCAGGGCCGGTACACCACGGTGTGGTCCACGTGCTCGCTACGATCGGCCGCCTGCAGGCGTTCGACGATGCGCTTGACGTCCTGCACCCGGTCGCGGTCGGCCACCAGCACGGCGTCGCGGGTGGCCACTACCGCCAGATTGCGCAGCCCGATGCCCGCGACCAGCAGACCATCGGCATCGACCACGCAGCCCTCGCTGTCTTCCAGCAGGCAGTCCCCGCGCAGGGTGTTGCCCTGCTCGTCCACGCCCCGCACCCCCGCGAGAGCCGACCACGAGCCGATATCACTCCAGCCAGCCGCCAGCGGCGTGACGGCCGCGTGCTCGGTCCGCTCCATCACGGCGTAATCGACCGAGATATGGGGGGCCGCCGCAAACGCGTCGGGGTCCACCCGGAGGAAGTCGAGGTCTTCCCGCGCGTTCTCCAGGGCGCTCCGGCAAGCAGACACGATGACGGGTTCGAAACGTTCCAGTTCTTCCAGATACTGCGACGCCCGAAACACGAACATCCCGCTGTTCCAGAGGTAATCGCCGCGCTCGATGTACTCGCGGGCGGTGGCCGCGTCCGGCTTTTCCACGAAGCGGGCGACGCGCGCGCCATCCGCGCCCAGTGCATCGCCCTGCTGGATATAGCCATAGCCGGTCTCCGGCGCCGTGGGCACGATCCCGAAGGTCACGAGATGCCCCGCCTCGGCCAGCGCCATCGCCCGCACCACCGCGTCCCGGAAGGCCTCGGGATCGCCGATGTGGTGATCCGCCGCCAACACCAGGAGCAGCGGATCGCGCCCCTCGGACCGCGCCTGCAATGCCGCCAGCGCGATCGCCGGGGCGGTATTGCGGCCCTCGGGCTCCAGCAGGATGCGTGCCTGCTGTACGCCCGCCGCGCGCAGTTGTTCGGCCGCCAGGAAACGGTGCTCGACATTGGCCAGCACCAGCGGCGGGGCCGCGCCCAGACCGTCCAGTCGCTGGGCGGTCTGCTGCAGCAGGGTCTGTTCCCCGGTCAGGGGCAGGAACTGTTTCGGATAATGGCTGCGGGATACCGGCCACAGGCGGGTGCCCGAGCCGCCGGCCAGGATCACCGGTTGCAGTTCGATCCGGCTTTGCGTCTGTTCCATCGTCCTTAACCCCGTATCAGGCGGGAAATCTCGTCCACGCGGCGCTCCAGCAGGGCCGGGTCCGCGCGGGTCTCCACGTTCAGGCGCAGCAGCGGTTCGGTATTCGAGCTGCGCAGGTTGAACCGCCAGTCGGCGAATTCCAGGCTGACGCCATCCGTGTGATCCTCCTCCCCGCCCTGCCCGGCGTAGGCCTGCAGCACGCGCTCGCTGGCCGCTGCGGCGTCCTCCACCTCGAAGTTCAACTCGCCGCTGCAGGGGTAGCGGGCCATGCGCTCGGCGACCATCTCGCCCAGGGACTGTTCGCGCCGCCCCATCAGTTCGGCCACTCGCAGCCACGGCAGCATGCCGGTATCGCAGTAGTAGAAATCGCGGAAATAGTGGTGCGCGCTCATCTCGCCACCGTAGATGGCGTCCTCGAGGCGCAGCCGCTCTTTCATGAAGGCATGCCCGGTCTTCGACTGGATCGGCTCGCCGCCCGCGGCGCGCACCATCTCGATGGTGTTCCAGGTCAGGCGCGGATCATGGACGATACGCTCGCCGGCATGGCCGTCCAGGCAGGCCTCCGCGAGCAGGCCGACGATGTAGTACCCCTCGATGAAGTTCCCCTGGGCGTCGAACAGGAAACAGCGGTCGAAGTCCCCGTCCCAGGCCACGCCCAGATCCGCGCCATGAGTCCGCACCGCATTGGCGGTGGCGGCGCGGTTCTCCGGCAGTAGCGGGTTCGGGATGCCATTGGGAAATCGACCGTCCGGCTCGAAATTGACCCGGATCAGCTCGAACGGCAGATGCGGCTCCAGCGCCTCCAGCACCGGGCCCGCGCCGCCGTTGCCCGGATTGACCACGATCTTCAGGGGCGGCAGGGCCTCGCGTTGGATCGAGGCAAGCAGCCGCGCCACGTAGTCGCCCCGGTGGTCCAGATGCCGGATCTGCCCATTGGGCATGGGCCGGAAATCCCCCCGCTCGGCCCGGTGACGAATCGCCTGCAGGCCCGAGTCGCCACTGATCGGGCGCGCCTCGCTGCGCACCAGTTTCAGGCCGTTGTAGTCCAGCGGGTTGTGGCTGGCCGTAACCATGATCCCGCCACCGGCGCCGTAGTGCGCCGTTGCGAAGTAGACCTCCTCCGTGCCGCACATACCGATGTCCGCCACGTCGCTACCGCCCGCGGTCAAGCCCTCGATCAGCGCCCGCGCCAGTTCCGGGCTGGACAGGCGAATATCGTGGCCGACCACGGTTCGCCCCGGCCGAATCTCCTCGGCAAACGCACGCCCGATGGCCCTTACCACCTCCGGGTTGAGCTGATCCGGCACCCGCCCGCGTACGTCATAGGCCTTGAAACAGTCGATCTTCATTCACGTCCCTTTTCCGCATTCTTCGCGACAACGGCGCGCAAGCCCTTCCCGCGTATTCCTTCATGATACATAGCCGGAACGCCGCGCGAGGCCCTGCCAGCATCACCGGCGTCAGTAGCGTTACTTGACGTTCCGCGCGCATGCCCCCGAACATGGTGGGTTTATCAAACGAGGAAAAGCCGATGAGTGAGCCGCAAGTGAAGACCGAGGAGAAGAAACAGCATTTCGACGACATCTACGTCGCCGAGACGCCGGTACCGTTCAAGGAGCGCATCATCGACGCGCTCGACTACATCTCCGACGACTTCAACCGGCAAACCTTCGACCGGCTGATCCTCCCCTGGGCCGAGAAGCAGGCGGCCGCCGGCAAGACCCTGAACTACGTGGACCTGTGCTGCTGCTTCGGCAACACCACCATGGCCGCCATCCACAACATGGATGTCGAGGCGATCCGCGCCAACTGGGCCGACGAACAGGCCTGCAAGACCGTCGCCGCGCCGCGCCGCCTGCCGATGAAGACCACCGGGATCGATATCTCCGGCAATGCCCTGGCCTACGGCAAGAGCGCCGGGCTGTTCGACGAGACCTTCGAGGCCGATCTGAACCAGCCGGCGCCGGAGACCCAGGCCGCGATCGAAAAGGCCATGGCCGACGCCGATATCGTGATCTCCACCGCGTCGCTGGTCTACCTCGACCCGCCGGCCATCGAGAAGCTGGTGCGCTCCTTCGCCGAGACCCCGCGCGAGGGCTATATGCTCGTCAACTTCCTGAACCCCTTCGCGCTGGAAAAGGCCGACGCCACCAAGCGCCTGCTGCTGGAACACCTGGAGTTCGTGGGCAGCACCGCCAGCCGGCACCGCCGGCTGTCGCCGCTGGAACAGGAGAACTACCCGGGCGAAGACTGGGCGCTGCTGGAGATCTGGGTCCTGCGCCGCCGCGCGTAGTCCGCGGGCGCGGCTGGGGTGCGACGCCGCGCCCCGCATATCGTCCCTGAAATTGCCCGCTGAAAGCGAAAGGGCCGGCCCATTCGGGTCGGCCCCTTTTTGCTGGCCGGGGGTGTGTCGGGTTTGAGTGCTCGGCTCAGAGCAGCACGACGCGGTTCCGACCCGACTCCTTGGCCTGGTACATCGCCTCGTCCACCCGACGGGCCAGCGTCTTCGGCGTATCGCCCGGGCGCATCTCGCTGACACCGAAACTGGCGGCCACCGAGATCGGGCAGGGTGTTTCCATTGCGGCCACCGCCTTGCGCAGTTTCTCCGCCATCGCCTCGGCCCCGGCGCCGGTCGTCTCGGGCACCACCACCATGAACTCCTCCCCGCCCCAGCGACCGAGGGAATCCGCCTCGCGCAGGGCGCCGCGGACGGTTTCCGCGAGGCGCTTGAGCACCTCGTCCCCGGTCTCGTGGCCGTAGTCGTCGTTGAAGTCCTTGAAGCGGTCGATATCGAACATGATCAGGGACAACGGACGCCCGTAGCGTCGGCTGCGCTCCATCTCCGCCTCGAGGGTATCGCCGAGACTCAGACGATTGGCCAGACCCGTCAGCCAGTCGGTGTGCGCCAGCCGCCGGATCTCGTCTTCCATGCGCACCCGATCGGTCACGTCCTTGCCGATCGACACGTAGTGGGTTACTTCGCCCCCGGCATTGGTGACCGGGCTGATGCTCTGCTCCATGTGCATCAGGGAGCCATCCCGGCGCCGATTCACGAACTCGCCGCGAAAGGCATCCCCCCGCTTCAGCGTGTCCCACATCTCGCGATAGAAATCGGCATCCTGCTGGCCGGATTTCAGGATGCGCGGGTTCTGCCCCAGGGCCTCGTTGCGGCTGTAGCCGGTCTGTTCCTCGAAGGCCGCATTCACGTAGGTGATGGTGCCCTCGGGGTCGGTAATCAGGACCGGGTCCGCGGATACCTCCAGCGCGGTGGACAGCAGCCGGATCTCGTCATCGCGGCGCCGTTCGTCGGTGATGTCCTGCTGCACCGACACGAAGTGGGTCACCCGGCGGTCGTCATCCTCCGCATACACCGGCGAGATGTGCCAGCGAACCCGATACCAGGAACCGTCCTTGCGGTAGTTGATGGCCTCGCCATCGAAACACTCCCCGCTGGCCAGGGCACCCCGCATCCGGTCCAGCACCGCGCGCGAGGTGGCCGGGCCCTGCAGCATGCGCGGGGTCTGGCCCAGGGCCTCGTCGCGATCGTAGCCGGTCATGTGCTCGAAGCCGGCATTCACGTAGACGATCCGCGGGCCCGCATCCAGATCGGCATCGGTGATGACCACCGAGTTGTGCGACTGCTCGATGGCCGCATCCAGAAGGCGGAGTTTCTCGAACCCCTCGATGAACGACATGGGCGGCATGGCATGGCCTTCCGGAAACGAATGGGCGCGGGGACGGGCCCCGCGAAGTATACGGCCGAGGAATCGGACTCGTCCGCGAAGGCGGGGTTCAGTCCATATCGGCCATCTCGAGGATCGAGCCGACAATGTCGCTGGTGGTCACAATGCCCTCGAGCTCGTTGCCCTTGAGCACGACCAGCCGCCGGATCCCCTGGCTCACCATCAACCGCGCCACATATTTCACGTCCATCTCGGCGGGCACCGTGATCACCGGCTTGGTGCAGACATCATAGACGTTGGAGAGGTCAATATCGCCCTCCTCCGCCACGATCGTCTTCAGGATCGTGGTGTAGGTGATGATGCCGTAGGCATCGTGGGCGTGCTGCTTCTCCACCACCAGGGACTTCACGCCATGCTTGCGCATCAACTGCATGGCCTCGCGCAACGGCGCCAGGGGGGACACGGTCACCACGTTGGGTCTGAGAATCTCGCTTACCAGCATAATCGTCTCCGTCAGAGTTCTTCCTTGACCTGTTCCTGGAACTGCTCGATCTGGTTGCGCCCGATACCGGCCAGGTGGGCGAGATCCACCGTAAAGGCAATCCCGCGCGGATCATTGGCCAGATCGAGCTCTCTGGAAATGGACTTGAGCACGCCCAGGGCCACTTTCTTCTCCAGTACCCACAACAGGACCGACTGACTCCCCTCGTAGGTCATGCCGAGGAAGGTCTTGCGCGCCTCGGCCCCGATGCCGCGCGCGTCCATGATGGTTACTCCACCCGCGCCGGCCTCCTTGGCCGTGGCGATTGCCTGTTCCTCCAGGTCATCCGAGAGGACGGCCACCAGTGCGGAAAATCTCATTGCGCTACTCCTCCTGGTTACGCGTGAACCAGCGTTCGTACAGATCCACGGCGATCGCGTAGAGCATCACCGTGACGATGGGAAAGATGGACGCAAACGCGATCAGGCCGAAGCCGTCGATCAGGACGTTGCGGTCCTCCAGGTGCGTCGCGAGACCAATCCCCAGTGCCGTCACCAGGGGTACGGTCACCTCCGAGGTGGTCACGCCGCCCAGGTCGAAGGCCAGCGCCACGATCTGCTTCGGCGCGAGGATGGTCAGCACGATCACCAGCAGGTAGCCGCCCATGATGTAGTGGTGGATGGAATCGCCCGCCAGGATCCGGTGCACCCCGATGGTGATGCCAATGGCTACCCCCAGCGCCACCAGGATGCGGATCACATCGCCGCGCAGGGAGCCACGCGCCGCCTCCTCCGCCTTCTGGCCGATTGCAATCAGGGCCGGTTCCGCCATCGTGGTGGCAAAACCGATGGAAAACGCGAACAGATAGACCCACAGGAACAGCTCGTTGGTGATCAGCTGCTCGGCCATGCTCTCGCCGATCGGGAACAGGCCCAGCTTGAGCCCGACCACAAAGGCGTACAGCCCCAGCACCACCAGCACGAAACCGAAGATCACCCGCGGCAGATACGGGATGCGCTTGCGCAGCACGAAATACTGGAACACCACGATGACCGCGATGATCGGCGCCACGTCGCGCAGCATCAGCAGCAGGTCCATGCCCATCGTGGCCAGCCAGTGACCCTCGGCCCCCGGCAGATCCGTGTCCGGATCCATCGCGGCGGTCTCGGCGTTGGTCGGCGCCCCGATATCGGCGCCGGTGAACACGATGATGCCGTAGAGCTGCACGGTGATCATCGGCACCATCACGGCCAGCGCCACCAGCCCGAAACCGTCACGCAGCGGATTCCGCCCGCTGATCGAGGCGGCCAGCCCCAAACCCAAAGCCGCCACCAGGGGCACGGTCACGATGTTCGTGGTCACCCCGCCGGAGTCGTAGGCCAGACCGACAATCTCTTCCGGGGCAAAGAAGGTGACCAGCACCACGAGCACGTAGCCGGTCAGGATGTACCAGTGCAGCGGGTGGCCCAGCACCGTGCGCAGGATCCCCAGCGCCACCACGGCCCCGACTGACAACGCGACGATCAGGCGCAGCACGAATCCCTCGATCCGCCCCTCGCTGATCAGCTCCGCCTGCTCCGCGACCGCGATCAGGGCCGGTTCCGCGATCACCGTGGCGAAGCCGAGGGTAAAACCGAACGCCATCAGCAGCAGCAACGAACCCCGCCGGGCCAGCGCGTTCGAAAGGTTCTTGCCGATGGGGAAGATGCCCATCTCCAGACCCTGCAGGAACAGCGCCACGCCAAAGACCACGATGGCCAGCCCGACCACCATGGACAGCAGGCCATCCGGCACCGTACGCAGCACCAGCGCCTGGAACACCGCCACCACGATCACGATGGGCGCGAGATTGCGCGCCGCATGACCCAGGGTGTGGAGAAAGTTCATGCGCTCCCTTCCCGGGATATGACCCCGGAATCAATTCCCCGCCTGGCGGTCGCAGGGTGTATGGAATCCCTGCAGATACCCTATCGCGCCGTGGTGGTCGGCGCCACGGGCGGCCTCGGTGCCGCGTTCGTGCAACATCTGGAACAGGACCCGAACTGCACGCAGGTAGTCGCACTCGGTCGCCAGAGCGACCCGCCCGTGGATCTCCTCGACGAGGCCAGTATCGAACATGCCGCCGCCTGGCTGCGCGAGCAGGCACCGGAATGGGACCTGATCCTCGATGCCACCGGCATCCTGGCCATCGACGGCCAGGGCCCGGAAAAGCGCCTGCGCGACCTCGATCCGGCCGTCATGGCCCGAGCCTTCGCCATCAACGCCATCGGCCCGGCGCTGTTGTTCAAGCACCTGGCACCGCTGCTCCCGCGTAACCGCAAGGGGGTTCTGGCCACCCTGTCGGCCCGGGTCGGCTCCATCGAGGACAACCACCTCGGCGGCTGGGTCAGCTATCGCGCCTCCAAGGCGTCACTCAACCAGATCGTGCGGACCACCGCCCTGGAACTGCGGTTCAGCCACCGTCAGGCCGTCGTGGTCGCCCTGCAGCCCGGCACCTGCGCCACCCGCCTGTCGGAGCCATATCGGGCGCGCGCGCCAGAGGTGCTGAGCCCCGAGTACGCAACCGGCCGCCTGCTGGACGTCCTGGACCGGCTGGATGCCGAGCAATCCGGGAGTTTCCACGACTTCGAGGGCCAGCGATTGCCGTTCTGAAAACCATCAGCGGAGATGATCTGCATCAACGAATACTGATACGCGCGGCGCGATAGTACCTCCGAACGACCATCACGCCTTCGGAGGAACCGAACATGCGACACACCCTGACCTTCCGCTCCCTGGCGCTGGCCGGCCTCCTGGCCCCTGCCGCCCTGATCCCGGCCCACGCCACCGCCGCCAACGCCGACGTCTCCGCCGGCGACTGGCTGATCCGCGGCGGCCTGACCCACGTGGCCCCCAAATCCGACAACGGCTCACTCGCAAACCTCGGCAATGCCCAGGTTGACGTGGGTTCGAACACCCGTCCCTCCGGCAACATCACCTACATGATGACGGACAACCTGGGTCTGGAACTCCTGGTCGCGATCCCGTTCAAGCATGACCTGAACGTGGGCGGTGCCGACATCGGCAGCACCCGCCACCTGCCGCCGACCCTGAGCCTGCAGTACCACTTCAACACCGGTACCGCGGTGCGCCCCTACGTGGGTGCCGGCATCAACTACACCTACTTCTTCGATGAAGACACCAGCGACGCGCTTGGCGCCGACATCGACCTCGACGATTCCTGGGGCGCCGCGGTGCAGGCCGGGATCGACTTCGCGGTGGACGACAACTGGTTCGTGAATGCCGAAGTGCGCTGGATCGACATCGATACCGACGTGTCGCTGGGTGGCGCCCATCTCGGTACCGTCAACATCGACCCCTGGACCTTCGGGATGAACGTCGGCTACCGCTTCTGACGCATACCCTGAAGCAAGACGCCGGCCTAACCGCCGACGTCTTCTACGAGGCCGAGGACCCGCGCGATGCGGTCCTCGGCCTCTTGTGTTTCCAGACCCCGCGATTTCGGCGCACCCCAGACGGGGCCGGGCCAGGCCGGGTCCCCCTCGAAGCGCGCCACGTGGTGCAGATGCAACTGCTCCACGATGTTGCCCAGCTTGGCCACGTTCAGCGCTCGCGGGACGAAGGCCTGCTCCATCGCCCGGGCCAGGGCGCGCGATTCGCGGGCGAGCTGGGTGGCATCCTCCACCGCGAGTGCATGCAGTTCCCGCAGGTCGGGGTGCCGCGGGACCAGGATGAACCAGGGGTAGTCCCAGTGATCCATCAATCGGACGCTGGACAGCGGCCACTCCGCCACGGCCCAGGTGTCCGCGACGAGCCGCGGATCGAGTCGAAACTCAGTCGTCATTGGCCAACTCCTGCCAGATCCCGGGTTGCGACCAGAGGCCCGTCTCCCAGTCTCCGTGCGCGGTCCCCAGCAGATAGCTGTAGTGCGACCGATGCCGCAAGGCGGCCGCGGCACTACGCCGGGCCTCCGAATCCGGGCCGCTGATCACCACCAGTTGCGTGCCGGGGACCGTCCAGGCCCGGGCGCTGGTTCCCGTTTCCAGGCCCGGCTCCACGGCCGCGGGCTCCGGTGCGGGCCCGCGCGCGTCCAGCCATTCCGCGACGGCGGCATGCGTGCCCAGCAGGATCCGCGTGCCCCCCATGCCCTCCGCGACCTCGGGCACACGCCCCAGCCAGGGCGCGACCTCGGCGGCCCCGGCATCCCCGAGCGCAAACACCCTCGCCTCCGGGTCCAGGGCGCCCTGACGCAGAATCTCCGGCGACTCGCCATCAGCCAGATGCCGGAACAGCCGCCAGTCCGGATCGACGGCGATCGCCCGCGGCCGCCTGTCGGTCTCGATCGAAACCGGCCGGGACACGCTCTCCAGCTCGATCCAGTGCGTTTCGCGCCCCTCCTCGGTCTTCAGCACCAGCGGCACACGCAGGTGCCACGGGTCGTCGTCATCCGCTTGACGCAGTTGCCCCGTCACCTGCCACCCGTTCCCGCGCGGCTCCAGCCGCAGCGCAACCAGTTCAAGCGTCGGCGCCCCCGTACGTTCGATCCATTGCTCGAAGAAGGGGCGCAGGTCCTCCTCCGTCTCCCGGTCGAAGGCCTCGCTCACGGCCGCCCAGTCGGCCTCGCGAAAAAGCCACTCGGCATACAGCTCGCGCACGCCGGCGCGCAGGGCCTCCTCCCCAATCCGGTCCTCTAGCATCCGCCACAGCATCGCTCCGCGGTGATACCCGGCAATCCGCGCGGCGCCGGAATTCCCGCCCCGGAAGCTACCATGTGGCCGGTCCTGCCCACTGGGCAGGGCCGCGTAGTCACGCAGCCACTGCCCGCGCTCCTCACGCCCCTCACCACGATCACGCTTGAACTGGTAATCGGCCATGAAGGTGGTCAGCCCTTCCGACCAGTTGCCGCCCGAGGCGTCCACGTACACCCCCGTCCCCCACCAGGCGTGGAGCACTTCGTGTCCGAGGGAGGTATGGGGGATAAACGGCAACGGAATCACGCGCTCGCCCATCAGCGTAAAACCCGGGAAGGCCAGCCCCACCGGCCGCGGACTCGCGGCGATGGTGAAGGTGTCGTAGGGATATGGCCCGATCGCCTCGCTGAAGCGCTCGATATAGCCTGCCGCCTGCTCGCGATAGGTCGCGCCGAATTCGGCCTCCAGGTGAGCCGGAAACAGCGTGCGCACCGTGACCGTTCCAACCTCCTGCTCGACCGCGTCCCAGGGTCCGGTGGCCACGGCCAGCGCGCGTCCCGCCGGGTGTTCGAAGGTCGTGCGGTACCGGTCGCCTTCGCGCTCCTCCGCCACCTGCGAGCCGGATGCGACCGCCCGATGGCCGCCGAGACTGGTCACTTCAATACGCACGGCATGCGGCTCCTGCTCCGGTCGGCGCGGATACCAGTCCGCCCCCGCCGGCAGATATCCGCCCTCCGGGGCCAGGAATCCGCTTCCGGGTCGCGCATCGTCCAGTGCGGGCAGACGTGCGCCGTAGCGAATCACCAGGGCGCCGGCATCGGCCTCCGGCGCGCGCGCCAGCTCCAGCCAGCCATCTCCGCTACGCTCGAACTCGACGGGGTGCCCGCCCAGCGACACGGCGTCCACGGCAATCCCCGGATCGAGCCGGAAGCGCCGCAGAGTGGCCGGATCCACCTGCGCCGGGTCCGCCTCGTAGCGGCCCTCCAGCCGCGACTGGCCGGGATCCAGTTCCACCTGCACCACCACCACCCCGGCAACCGAGGCCGCGCCGGGGAGCGGTGCCAGAAGCAATCCTACGGCGATGATGACGCCCGCAAGCAAGCCGGTTCGCATGGTTCAGTCCCCGCGCGGGAAACGCGCTACCCGCTCCAGCTGCTCGCCCTCGCGCTCGATCTCCAGGGGCAGCCAGGTACCGGGCGCGACGGCCCGCACCACGCGCTGCAGGTCGCTCGCCGCGCGGATGGATCGGTCCCCGGCCCGCAGGACGCGATCCCCCGCCTGCAAGCCCGCGGCCTCGCCTACCGAGTCTGGCTGGACCCGCAGGATGCGAATACCCGGCTGGTCATCGGCCTCCAGGTGTACCCCAAGCAGGGCCCCCGAAAGTTCGAATCGATCGTCGCGCGGGACCCCGAATACGGCATCCGCCAGGTCCGGGTCGGTTTCCGCGCATTCCCCGGGCTCGCGCGGCAAAAGCACCGCCGTGTCGGTCACGCCCAGATCGGCGAGCTGGTGGGGTACCCCGTAGCCGTATTCCAGATGCCCCGAGCCGATGATCGCCGCCACCAGCGGAGGACGCTCGCCGCCCGCCTCGAGATGCGCGGAGATGGCACCCGCCATCATGCGGTCCCAGGCCACCTGGGTCGCGACAAAGCGCTCCGCATCCGGCCCCATCCCGGCCGGGTGGCGTTCCAGTACGGATTCCAGATACGCGCGGTACCCGTCGCTGGGCGCGGCCGGGGCGGACACGCCGTCGCGTGCCTCCTCGTCCAACGCGTCCCAGCCTTCATGGCCCAGCCGCCGGATCGACTCCCGCTCCAGGTTCAGCGCCAGCAGGGGCACGTCATGCAAACGGGCGAAGTGCAGGATGGGCCAGTACAGGTCGGGATCGAAGCCCCAGTGGGTATACCAGCCACTCGCTTCCAAGAAGGCCTCCGGGTCCAGTTCGCCCGCGACCCAGGCATCCAGGACCGGCTGTTTGGAACGCGGCAGCATCTCGAGGCCGATCACCAGGTCCGGGCGATACCCATGCAGTGCCGCCAGGGTCGCCAATTGCCAGCGATGATGATCCATTCGGTCATGGCGCTCGCCCAGCAGGACCGCATCACGCCTTGCCAGGTCGGCATACAACTCGGCCGTATCCAGCCGCTCGCCGCCCGGCGCCGACCAGACGCCAGCGGCGGCACAGTCATCACCGGCCTGGGCAACGCTCACCAGCGAAACGGCCAGCAGACCCGAAGAAACCAGCCGTTTCAGCATCCGAAAACCTGCATTCATGCATCGCTCCTCGTCCCGCCCGTTCTACCCGGCCGCTCGTGCCAGGCACGTAACGGCCAACCCTCCTGAAGACTCTGCTAGACCGCCGGCGTTCCCCCGTGGCCCCGGCTCGGTTAGCCTGCCGGGATGAATACATCCCCGCAAAGCCCTTCCCGCATGGCCTGGCTGGACCAGGCGATAGGTGTCCTGCGCTCGCTGATCATCTACCGCCGCCCTGGCCGGCAGCGAGGCCTGCAGCGCATGTATGCCCCGTTGGTCCAGCCCGGCGACCTGGTGTTCGACATCGGGGCCCACGTCGGCGACCGCACCCTGGCCTTTGCCGCCCTGGGCGCCCGGGTCGTGGCACTGGAACCCCAGCCCCAGCTCCTGCCCTGGTTGCGGCGCGCCGTGCGCGGCCGGCCGGGTATCGCGATCCGCCGCGAGGTCGCCGGGCCGCGCCCCGGCTCCGCGCAGTTGCAGATCAGCCGGCGCCACCCCACGGTCTCCTCGGCTTCGCGCCCCTGGGTCCGATCGCTGCGCAACCACAACCGGAGCTTCCAGCACGTGCACTGGGACGACGAGATCACGGTCCCCATGGTCACCCTCGACCAGTTGATCGAGGAATACGGCACCCCCGCCTTCTGCAAGATCGATGTCGAAGGCCTGGAGGCCGAGGTCCTGCGCGGACTCACCCACGCGGTCCCGGCCCTCTCGTTCGAATTCGTCGCCGGTGCGCTGGACGTCACCCGCGACTGCCTCCGGCAACTGGACGCGCTCGATACCTACGAGTACAACCTGATCCCCGGCGAACAACGCCGGTACCGCTTTGCCCAATGGCAGTCCGGCGCGGAAATCCTGACCTGGCTGGAGGCACACGGCGACCGCCTGGGTTCGGGCGATCTCTATGCCCGCCGCCCTGTCGCTTGACGCCACGCCCCCAGGCGGCAAGGCTGGACGCATGAGTGCCCGAGACCTCCTCTGGTGGCAGGACCGTACAAGCGCCGGGATCGCCGAACTCGCCGCGCGCGACGCCGTTGCGCTCCTGCCCCTGTCGGCGATCGAGCAACACGGCCCGCACCTCCCGCTGGACACCGACTACCGCATCGGCCTCGGTCTCCTGCAGGCGGCCTGCAAGACCCTTCCGGCAGATCTGCCGCGGGTCGTCCTTCCGCCCGTGGCCGTCGCTACCAGTCATGAACACACTGACTTCTCTGGCACGCTGACCCTGCGCCCCGAGACCGCGCTGGCCCTGCTGCGTGATCTTGGCGAGAGCGTGGCACGCAGCGGTCTTCGCCGACTGCTGATCGTGAACAGCCACGGCGGCAACACCGCGATCTGCGACCTGGCCGCGCTGGAGCTGCGCCGGGACCACAGTATGCTGGTGGTCAAGCATCACTACTTCACCCAGCCCCCGCCGTCCGAATTCGGCATCCCGGCCGAGGAACTCCGCCACGGCCTGCACGGAGGGCTGATCGAGACCGCGATGATGCGCTTCCTCGCGCCGGAGACCGTCCACATGGACGCGGCCGCGGACGCGCCGTCGCTGGGGGCCACGCTGGCCGAGACAATGGAGGTGCTGGAACCCGAGGGCCGCGCGTCCTTCGCCTGGATGGCGCAGGACCTCAATCACTCAGGGGTCGTGGGCGATGCCCGCGCGGCGACCGCGGACCTCGGCGAACGCCTGGTGGCGCACTATGCCGGAATCCTGGCCGCCGCCATCCGGGACACGGCCCGCTTCGATCTGGCGCAACTGCGCGCCTGACCGGTCCCTCAGCCGCGCTCGGCCTCCGAGGCCAGCAGTTCCTGCAGCCAGTGACCGCCGCGGTCGGCCTTGGTGCTGAGGTAGCGCAGGTTGTGCGGATTCAGCTTGCCGTGCACCGGCTCGCGCGCCACCACGTCGATGCCGCCGGCCCGCAGCGCCTCGATCTTGCCGGGGTTGTTGGTCAGCAGACGGACGGTATCGATACCCAGGAATTCCAGCATCTCCACGGCCGCATCGTAGCGCCGCCCGTCCGCCTCGAAGCCCAGCTGGCAGTCGGAGTCGATGGTGTCCAGACCGGCCGTCTGCATGGTGTACGCGCGCAGCTTGTTGGCCAGCCCGATGCCGCGGCCTTCCTGCGCCAGGTACAGCAGCACGCCCCCACCCGACTCGTTGATGGTCTTCACACCCAGCCGCAACTGGTCGCCGCAGTCGCAGCGCAGGCTGCCGAACAGATCGCCGGTCAGGCAGGCCGAATGCAGTCGCACCGGGACCGCCTCGGGCCAGTCCCGGGGCTCGCCGATCAAAACGGCCACATGCTCCAGAATCCCGTTACCCTCGCGGAACAGCATGAAGCGCGTGACCGGAGCATCCGCGAGCGGCACGGGGGCCTCGCTGACGTAGGCCAGCTCCAGCCGCGGATGCTGGGCCACGGCCCGGGCCTCCTGCTCGTCTACATCCAGGAACATGCCATCGGCAAGCGCCGACTGTATCGCCTCGGGCACCGGTTCGGGCACCGGGGCGGCCACCACCGCCGGCAACAGGCGACCCGCCCGCACCAGTTCCAGGGCGGCGACTTCCGCCGGCAATGCCCGCGTCACCGTCGGCTGGCCGAGGGCGGCATCGGGGTGTCCGGCCTCGTTCGAGGCCTCGGGGGCACTGGCCAGAGTAAACAGCGCCTCGGGATCGGTGTCCGGGGCGAACTCGAGGGCCACGCCCTCCCAGCCTTCCTGCAGCGGCTGGGCCCAGCCCATTGCAGAGGCCCGGTGCGCAGTTAGAATCAGTCGAGGCGACGCCCCGGTCATGTGGGTCAAACGATCCAGCAGAACGGGGGTCAGACCCTCGACGGCCGCAACGAGTACACTCGACTGCGAACCACTTACCAGGACCGGATGGCCCCGGCGCAGATCAAAGATCCCGCGATCGGCGTTGTGCATCGGGTACGTCCATAGGGAGTTTTGTTTATGACCCGCCCGCAACCCGCGAATTCCCCGAAGGCGAGCCCCGGATACTCCAGACGTGTCATCAGGAACCTGCCGAATTCGGGACTGATCGGCTACGCGTGCGGGAGATCGGCCCCTAGCCTACCCCAACTGGCCGGTCGCGGTCCCGTAACCCCGGAATTTGCAGCATGACGGCATATCCGGTCACCGAGGAACAAGCCTGGCGCTGGCTGCTGGCCCAGCGGGCCGATCCCGGGTGCTGCCCCCTGCCCGGGCCCCTGGCGCCGGGTGCCCACGAATTGCTGGATCTCTACGGCCCGATCGTCGAGGCGCCCAGCATCACCGTGGCCCAGCTCGGGCAAAGCCTGGACGGACGCATCGCCACTGCCAGCGGCCATTCGCACTACGTTACCGGCCCCGAGGATATCGAGCGCCTGCACCGCCTGCGGGCCCTGGTGGATGCCGTCATCGTCGGCGCCGGAACCGTGGTCGCGGACGACCCCCGTCTGACCGTGCGCAAGACCGAGGGCCCGAATCCGGTGCGCGTGATCCTGGACCCCGACGGCCGCATCCCCGCCGATGCCCATGTCTTCCGCCATGCCGAGGTCCGCACGCTCGTCCTCCACGCGGCCGGCTACGGCCCCTGCGGGCTTCCCGAACACGTGGAATGCCTGGAGATGCCCACCGGGGACGACGGGCGCTTCGACCCGGCACAGATCCGCGGGCGGCTGGCGGAGATGGGCCTGCACCGCCTGCTGGTCGAGGGTGGCGGGCAAACGGTTTCGCGCTTCCTGCAGGCCGACACCCTGGACCGCCTGCACCTCACCATCGCACCGATGCTGATCGGGTCCGGGCGCCCCGGCGTCACGCTGCCGGAGATCGACTCGCTGGATCAGGCCCTGCGCCCGCCCTGCCGGATCTTCCGACTGGGGGGGGACACCCTGTTCGACCTGGACCTGCGCAGCAAGCCCTGAGTACCGCGCGTGCGGCCCCGGCAGCGCCCGTCAGGCGACTCCGGGGGCACCGCGGCGTCAGCTCAGGTTGTCACGAATTGCGCGGGAGACGGCGTCCAGTTCGGCCGGCACCTTGGTCGGCTGCACCACGCTCTGCGCGATCGCGGTGTCCGGGTCCTTCAGTCCGTTGCCCGTGAGCGTGCACACGACCGTCGAGCCTTCCGGGATCTTGCCGTCGCGGATGTCGCGCAGGGCGCCGGCCAGGGATGCGGCCGAGGCCGGCTCGCAGAACACGCCCTCCTTCTCGGCCAGCAGCTTCTGCGCGGCCAGGATCTCGTCGTCCTGGCATTCGTCGAACCAGCCACCCGACTCTTCGCGCACCGTCCACGCCATGTCCCAGGACTGCGGATGGCCAATGCGAATCGCGGTCGCCACGGTATCCGGGTTGTCCACCATCGCGCCGCGCATGAACGGCGCGGAGCCCGAGGCCTGGTAGCCCACCATATGCGGGCGGTTACCCACCATGCCGCCTCCGGCATATTTGCAGTGGCCCTTGCAATAGGCGCAGGCATCGGTCACGTCGTCACTGCTCTTGGCCGCCATCTCGCTGTAGCCGATCCAGTGCGCGGTGATGTTACCCGCGTTGCCCACCGGCAGGCAGTGATAGTCCGGGGCCCGACCCAGCTCCTCGACGATTTCGAAAGCGGCGGTCTTCTGGCCCTGCAGGCGATACGGATTGACCGAGTTCACCAGGGTCACCGGGGTGTTGGAGGCCACTTCCTTGACCAGGCGCATGCCGTCGTCGAAGTTGCCCTCGATCTGAATCACCGTCGCGCCATGCATCATCGCCTGGGCCAGCTTGCCCATCGCGATCTTGCCATCCGGGATCACCACGAACGCGGTGATCCCGGCGCGGGCGGCATAGGCAGCCGCCGCCGCGGAGGTGTTGCCGGTGGAGGCGCAGACGATCGCCCGCGAGCCCTCTTCCACCGCCTTGGTCACGGCCATGGTCATGCCACGGTCCTTGAACGAACCGGTGGGGTTCAGGCCCTCGAACTTCACGTAGATCTCGACCTCCCGCGCCAGATCACGCGGGATGTTGTTCAGCCGGATCAGCGGCGTGTTGCCCTCGCCCAGCGAGATGATGCGGGTGTCGTCATGCACCGGCAGGCGGTCGCGGTAGCGTTCAATCAGTCCGGTATAGCGGTGTCCAAAGGCCATGATGTTCTCTGTCGTTGCGGTTGCAGTCCGGGCGCCGGGATCAGCGCGCCAGCCCTTCCATGCGGATACGGGTAATCGGGGTCAGCAGGTGATCCAGCGCCTCGAGCGCGGTAATCGCCTCGTTCATCGCACCCTCGCGCACCTTGTGCGTCAGCATGATGATCGTCGCCTCGCCGCGCTCCGGATCCGGTTCACGCTGCAGGATGGCCTCGATGCTGATGCCGTGCTCGCCGAGGATGCGGGTGATGTCGGCCAGCACGCCCGGACGGTCCTGCGTGCGCAGACGCAGGTAGAACGACGTCTCGACGTCCGCCAGATCCAGCACCGGCTTGTCCGACAAGGCATCCGGCTGGAAGGCCAGATGCGGCACGCGATTCTCGGGATCGGTGGTCAGGGCACGCACCACGTCGACCAGATCGGCCACCACGGCCGAGGCGGTGGCCTCCGCGCCCGCACCCGCACCGTAGTAAAGCGTCGGGCCCACGGCGTCGGCGTTGACCAGCACCGCGTTCATCACGCCGTCCACGTTGGCGATCAACCGGCGTTCCGGGATCAGCGTGGGGTGCACCCGCAGCTCGTAGCCCTTGGGCGTGCGCCGGGCGATACCCAGGTGCTTGATGCGGTAGCCCAGCTCGGCGGCGAAACCGACATCCTCGCGGGTGATGTTGCTGATGCCTTCCACCGCCACGCGGTCGAACTGCAGCGGAATGCCGAAGGCAATGGAGGCCAGGATCGCGAGCTTGTGGGCCGCATCGATGCCCTCCACGTCAAAGGTCGGGTCGGCCTCGGCATAGCCCAGTGCCTGGGCCTCGGCCAGCACGTCCTCGAAATCGCGACCCTTGTCGCGCATCTCGGTCAGGATGAAGTTGCCGGTGCCGTTGATGATGCCGGCCAGCCATTCGATCTGGTTGCCGGCCAGGCCCTCGCGAATCGCCTTGATAATCGGGATGCCACCGGCCACCGCGGCCTCGAAGGCGACCATCACGCCCTTTTGCTGGGCGCGCTCGAAGATCGTGTTGCCGTGCAAAGCGATCAGGGCCTTGTTCGCGGTGACCACGTGCTTGCCGGCGTCGATCGCGGCCAGCACCAGGTTCAGGGCCGGGTCGGTCCCGCCCATCAGTTCGACGACGACCTCGACCTCGGGGTCATTCACGACCGCCGCCGGATCGGTGGTCAGCCGAATCTGCGAACAGTCACATTCCCGCTCGCGGTTGACATCGCGCGCGGCGGCCGCCACGACCTGGATATCGCGACCCGCGCGGCGGGCGATCTCGGTGCCGTTGCGCGCGAGCACGTTCACCGTGCCGCAGCCCACCGTACCCAGTCCAAGAATTCCGATCTTTACCGGCGTCATAGCCTTGCTGTCCTTGACGTCAGGCGCCGTCCGGCGCCCGGTGTTGATTGCATTCGAACGCGGCCCGCGCGCCTCAGGCGTTCGAACCCGAGCTTTCCTCGGCCGCGTCGGCGAGGATCGAGTCGGCCCGGAACATCGCCTTGATCCCGCGCAGCGCCTGGCGGGTGCGCTGTTCGTTCTCGATCAGGCTGAAGCGCACGTGGTCATCGCCATAGTTGCCGAACCCGATGCCCGGCGAGACGGCCACCTTGGCGTCACGCAGCATCTTCTTCGCGAACTCCAGCGATCCCATCTCGCGGTACGGTTCCGGGATCGGGGCCCAGACGAACATGGTCGCCTTCGGCTTTTCCACCTGCCAGCCGAGCTTGTTGAGGCCGTCGCAGAGTACATCCCGGCGCACGCGGTACAACTCGCGGATCTCCTCGACACAGTCCTGCGGACCTTCCAGCGCCGCGATCGCGGCCACCTGGATCGGGGTAAAGGTCCCGTAATCGAGGTAGGACTTGATGCGCGCGAGGGCGGCCACCAGCGTCGGATTGCCGCACATGAAGCCCACGCGCCAGCCGGGCATGTTGTAGGTCTTGGACAGGGTGTAGAACTCCACCGCAATGTCCTTGGCACCCGGCACCTCGAAGATCGACGGCGCCTTGTAGCCGTCGAAGCTGATCTCGGCATACGCCAGATCGTGCACGATCCAGATGCCGTGTTCCTTGCAGATCGCCACCACCCGCTCGAAGAACTCGAGGTCCACGCATTGCGTGGTCGGGTTCGCCGGGAAGTTCAGGATCAGCATCTTCGGCTTCGGCCAGGAGTCCTGGATTGCGCGCTCCAGCTCGGCGAAGAAGTCGACATCCGGCGTCAGCGGCACATGGCGCACATCGGCGCCGGCGATCACGCAGCCATACGGATGAATGGGATACGCCGGGTTCGGCACCAGGACGGCATCCCCCGGCCCCAGGGTCGCCAGTGCCAGGTGCGCCAGGCCCTCCTTGGAACCGATGGTCACGATGGCCTCGGTCTCCGGGTCCAGATCCACGTCGAACTGGGTCTTGTACCAGCGGGTGATCGCACGCCGCAGGCGCGGGATGCCCTTGGACACGGAGTACCGATGGGTATCGCCGCGCTGGGCCGCCTCGCACAGCTTGTCCACGATGTGCTGCGGCGTCGGCTGGTCGGGGTTGCCCATCCCGAAGTCGATGATGTCCTCGCCACGGGCGCGGGCCTCGGCCTTCAACTGGTTCACGATGTTGAAGACGTAGGGCGGGAGGCGCTCAATACGGGGGAAGACGTCGGTCACGGGTCTGGGTCCTGGTTGGGGCCTTGGCGGTTGTTTTCCGGGACCCTGTAGGCCCCTCCGGATGCCGCACCGGAAAGCGCGCCAAAGTATAACCCGGGCCCGGACCTGTCAACGAATCGGGGCGCCGCTGCCCTCGCGCGAGGGCACCCGTTCTTGAGTCATTCACGGCGCCGGAGTAGCGTACGCAGCATGTTGTTCTCCGAAGTCACCAGCGAAGAGTCCTACATCGTGACCGGCTACGAGGCCGGTCGCGTCGGGATCAATCAGGTGGCCCACAGCCGCAGCCTGATTGTCCGCCCGCACCAGCTGCAAACCGACTGGCCGGTGCAGGCGGCGGACGAGCTGCGGGTGGATCACCTGCAAGCCGTACTGGACACCCCGCCCGAGGTGCTGCTGATCGGCACCGGCGAGCTGCAGCGGTTTCCGGACCGTGCGGTCTGGCGACACCTTCGCTCTCAGGGGCTGGGCGTGGAGATCATGGATACCGCGGCGGCCTGCCGCACCTACAACCTGATCATGGCGGAGGGCCGCGACGTCGCCGCAGCTCTGATCATCGAGGGGTAGTCGGACCACCGCCCGGGGAACCCGGGTCAGGAGTTCGGCAGGACCTCGTCGCCCTTCATCCCGCGCGATTCGAGCAGCTTGCGCAGCCGCTTGAGGGCATCCATCTGAATTTGCCGCACGCGTTCGCGGGTCACGCCGATCTCCGACCCCACCTGCTCCAGCGTCGAGCGTTCGAAACCGTGCAGCCCGAAACGCCGCACCAGCACCTCGCGCTGTTTGTGGTCGAGCTCCGCCAGCCAGGCCTCCACCAGGTGGTGGAGGTCCTGATCCTCCAGCAGTGTGGACGGCTCCGGAGCATTCGCATCGGCGAGGATGTCGGTCAGCGAGCGGTCCCCGTCCGGGCCCGACGGCAGGTCCATCGAGGTCGAGGGCTCGGACATCGCGCGCAGCTTCTGGATCTCGGCCACCGGCTTGCCGAGGCGCTGCGCCAGCTCCTCCTCGCTCGGGTCGCGGCCGAGTTCCTGGGTCAGGTTACGCGCGATCCGCGCATGCATGCGCAGTTCCTTGCTGACATGCACGGGAATGCGGATCGTCCGCCCCTGATTCATCAGGGCCCGCTCGATGGTCTGGCGGATCCACCAGGTCGCATAGGTGGAAAACCGGAACCCCCGCTCCGGGTCGAACTTCTCGACCGCGTGCATCAGACCGAGGTTGCCTTCCTCGATCAGATCCAGCAGTGGCAGCCCCCGGTTGAGGTAACGCCTGGCAATCTTTACCACCAGCCGCAGGTTGCACTCGATCATGCGGCGCCGACCGGCGTCATCGCCCTGACGTGCCAGCCGGGCGTACTTGCGTTCTTCATCGGGGGTCAGCAGCGGACGGTATTCAATATCGCGCAGGTAGATCTGGATGGCATCCAGCTCGGCCGGCCGGGCATCACGCAGGGTCTTCGGCCGCACGGGGGCCTCGGTTTCCGGCTCAAGGCCAACCGTGACCTCGGGGGCCACCTGCGCCGCGTCGTCCTCGGCATCTTCAGGATCTTCGGGGGCTTGCATGGACTCGACCGGCCGGGCCAGATCTTCGGGCAGCGCCTCCCCGTCTTCGTCCTCGGCCGGGCCTTCGGTCAGGCGTTCGTCATCCAGTTCCGGGTCCACCGGCTGCCGGGTCTTGGCCATGTAGTGTCCTGCTCTTGATCGTTTCAGCGATCCGGGAGATAGCGCGTCGGGTCTACCGGCGTCCCATCCACCCGGATCTCGAAATGCAGCATCGGGCGCTCGGCCCCCGACGAGCCCAGACGCGCGATCGTGTCACCCGCCTGCACCCGGTCACCCTCCGAAACCAGCAGTTCATCGTTGTGCCCGTAGGCGCTGAGGAACCGCGCATCGTGTTTGAGGATGACCAATCGACCATACCCCACGAGACCGCCGCCTGCATAGACCACTTCGCCGGCCCGCGTCGCGCGGACGTTATCTCCACGTTCGCCGCCGATCGCCAGGCCTCGCCGCGTGCCGCTACTGGAGAAGCCGCGCAATACCTGGCCGTCCGCGGGCCATTGCCAGCCCCCCGGATCGGCAGGCGCCGAACTCGGACTGGAACTCGAACTGCTGGAGGTCGAGCTGGACGCCCCACTGCTGGAGCTGCTGCCACTCCCGGAACTGCCGGACGAGGACGATCGCGAACTCGGCGCGGACGATGCCTGAGGCGCGCTGGGCGGGGACGAGCGGGCGGCGCCCCGCAGCCGCAGGCGCTGCCCCGGGTGGATCAAATAGGGGGCATCGATCGCGTTGCGCCGCGCGAGGTCACGCCATTCGAGCCCATAGCGCTGGGCAATTCGATAAAGCGTCTCGTTGCGCTGCACGACGTGCGTATCCGGCATCGAGGCCCCGCTCCCGCTGGGGGCCCGCGCCGCGCAACCGGCCAGCGTGCCCACGATCAGGGCCAGCAGTACGATCGTCAGCACCCCCTGAACCGCGTGCAGGCGCATCGGTCAGTCCATGACCAGGTAAACCGCCATGACCGCGACCAGCAGGATCACTGCGGCCCAGCCCAGGCGTTCCATGTACGGGCGCAGGTGCTGCTCCGCGCGCGGACCGGCCCAGGCCATGAACAGCGCCACCAGAAAGAAGCGCAGCCCGCGCCCGACCAGCGAGGCGATGAAGAACGGCAGCAAGGCCATCGACAAGGCCCCGGCGGTGACGGTGAACAGCTTGTAGGGGATCGGCGAGAAACCGGCAATCAGCACCACCCATACCCCCCAGGTCGCGAACCAGGCCTCGGCCTGGCGCAACTCCTCGCCATACCCCACCTGCCGCAACCAGGGGCCGATCCACTCGAACGCCAGCCAGCCAATCAGGTAACCCAGCAGACCGCCGAGGGCAGAAAACAGTGTCGTCAGCGCGGCCAGACGCCAGGCCGAGCGCGGGCGAGCGGCCGCCATGGGCGCCAGCATCACGTCCGGCGGGACCGGAAAGAACGAGGATTCGGCGAACGAAAGCCCGGCCAGATAGCGCGGCGCGTGGGGGTGACGGGACCATCCCATCACCCGGTCGTATAGGGGCTCGAAGAGCTTCATCGGCGCCACACCACCATCGGCTCAGTCACACCCACCCGGAAGGGGCGTCACCCGCGTCACTGCTCGGCCCCCGGTAGCATGGGCACGAACATCACGGCATCCAGGATGTCGCGCACGTAGGCCTCCTCCGTCCGGGTGTAGCGCACCAGTTGCTGGCGCCCGTCCGGACCCTCCACCGGCGCGACCAACCGGCCGCCCAGCGCCAGCTGGGTCAGCAGCGCCTCCGGCACCTCCCGGGGAGCGGCGGTCAGGATGATGCCGTCGAACGGCCCCTTCTCCGGCCACCCTTCCCCACCGTCGCTGTGGCGCAGGTTCACGTTGTTGATCCCCAGACGACTGAGAAGCTCGCGCGCGTTGCGGCTCAGCGCCTGGATGCGTTCCACCGAAAAAACCCGATCCACGATCTGGGCCAGCACGGCGGCCTGATAGCCCGAGCCCGTCCCGATCTCCAGGACCGTGCGCGGGCGATCACCTTCCAGCAGGGCCTCGGTCATCCGCGCAACGATAAAGGGCTGGGAAATGGTCTGGCGATGACCGATCGGCAAGGCCGTGTTCTCGTAGGCACGGTGCCCCAGAGCCTCTTCTACGAACAGGTGGCGCGGGATGCTGCGCACGGCCTCCAGGACCCGTGGATCGCGAATCCCCTGCCCCTCCAGGATCCGGACCAGGCGATCGCGCGCCCGCTGCGAGGTCAGGCCCGCGCCGGCGGCATCAGGAACCATGCCCAGCCTCCGGCAGGGAATCGTCCAGCCAGCGCCCTACCGTATCGATCGCGTCAAAGCGGGTCAGGTCCACCTGGATCGGCGTGACCGAGACATACCCCTCGCGCACCGCATGGAAATCCGTACCGGGCCCGGCATCCTGTTCCGAACCGGCCGGCCCGACCCAGTAGATCGGACGCCCGCGGGGATCCTCGTCCGCGATCATCGGCTCGGCCCGGTGGCGATGCCCCAGGCGCGTGGCCTGGACCCCGCGGATCTCGGCGCGCGGCAGGTCGGGGACGTTCACGTTCAGGATGGTGGCCGCCGGCAGCGGCACGCGATTGATGCGGTCCAGCAGCTCGACCACCACGCTCGCGGCGGCGTCGTAATGGCGCAGGTCCGGCCCCACCAGCGAGACCGCGATCGCCGGGAGTCCCAGGAAGCGCCCCTCCATCGCGGCGGCGACCGTGCCCGAATAAAGCACGTCATCCCCCATGTTGGCACCGGCATTGATGCCGGAGATCACCACGTCCGGTTCCTGCTGCAAAAGGCCGGTGATCGCCAGGTGGACACAGTCGGTCGGCGTCCCGTCCACCTGCACGTCGCCCCCCTGAAGGTGACGCGTGCGCAGCGGCCGCACCAGGGTCAGACTGTTGCTCGCGCCACTGCGATCGCGGTCGGGCGCCACCACATGGACCTCGGCAATCCGGCGCAGATGCGTCGCCAGGCACTGAATGCCCGGGGCGTGAATTCCATCGTCGTTGCTAACCAGAATGCGCATGCAGGAAAGGGGCCGTTGAGAGGGCTCTTAATATACTGGAAACCGTCCGGGCCGGGCCCGTCGCTCGACACGATCGCGCCCGCCCCCCGAAAAGTGCGAGTATCCTGCCATGAACTCCGGGGATGATCCCAACGATTTCGACGAATTCCTGCAGGCGGTTGGCAACGTTCGTCGACTCCACAGCGATCAGGCCGACGTGCGGCCGCCGCGGCCCGCCGCCCGGGCCCGCCAGCGCGACGCCGACGAGGCCCAGGCCCACGCCGACTGGCTCAGCGATCCACTCAACGCCGCTGACCTGCAGCCCGGCGATGAACTCCGCTTCGCGCGCCCGGGTATCAGCCAGCGGGTATTCCGCAAGCTGCGCGGCGGGCATTACCGCATCCAGGACGAGATCGACCTGCATGGCCTGTTCGCCGACGAGGCGCGCCGCGCCATCGGCCTGTTCCTGGACGACGCCCGCCGGGAAGGCGCCCTGTGCGTTCGCATCGTGCATGGCAAGGGACTGCGCTCGCGCCAGCAAGGCCCGGTCCTCAAGGGCCTCACCGACCACTGGCTGCGCCAGCGCGACGACGTACTGGCCTTTTGTTCCGCACGCCCGGCCGACGGTGGAACCGGGGCGGTCTACGTCCTGCTCAAACGCCCGCGCAACCCGGATTCCGCTCGCTGAGGGAGACGCTGATTTAATCGCACGTCCGCGTTGGTGCCCCCCCCAGTTGTTCGAGACAAACGTTCCGAGACAAGGCGCGTCGTGCAGCGGGTAGTGGTTCTACCCGCCCGTTTCTGATGGATTCGGGGCGCAACGCAGGATCGGGCCATATTCATTCAGAATCGGGGGGCACCAACCCCACAAGCTATTGAAAGCAGGGGCTCGGCCGCCCGTTGTTATCAAAAACGGGCATGCGCACGGCGTTGCGGCTCCCGTGTGCAGAATGACTGCACGGCAGTCACCGCGCCTTGTTCGCACGCAAAAGCGACTCGAGCGCGGACGTGCGATTAAATCAGCGTCTCCCTGAGCCCCCACGCGCACGGGCCGCGACCGCCGCAACCAACGACGCACTCACATACGGCCCTTGCCATATTCGCAATTCGCGATATTCACGCTTAGACTGAGTTGAGGCCTGTGAGGTGTTTTACGGAATTCGGTAGGGAAACAAGCCTGCTCGGCTAAACTTTCCGTACCCCCTTCCTTGCATTCCAACCATTATCGGTCCATGCTTTGTACAGCTCTTGTATAGGTACAGGACGCAACGGACTCTGCACTGCGAGGTATTTGCCATGAAGAACTGGAAGCTTGCCCCCCTGGCCCTCGGCCTGATCGCATTCACCGCCGGCAGCGGCTACGCCAGTGCCGACACGATGCCCCAGCTGAGCCAGGATGATCTGCAGGAACGCATCGCCGCCAATCGTGACGCCATCCAGAAGTTCGCCAGCACCCTGCAGGGCGAGCTGATGTCCGCCATGCAATCGGGCGGCCCGACCGAGGCCATCCAGGTCTGCAACGAACGCGCCCCCGAGATTGCACGTGACATCTCGGCCGAGACCGGCATCGAGATCGGTCGCACCAGCCTGAAGCTGCGTAACCAGAACAACGCCCCGGACCGCTGGGAACGCCTCACCCTGCAGGGCTTCGAGGCCCAGCACGCGGCCGGCACACCGGCCGCGGATCTCCCGCCCCGCTTCGGCGTGGTCGAGGCCGAAGACGGCGAGCCGAAGTTCCGCTTCATGGCCGCCATCCCGACCGGCGGGGCCTGCCTCACCTGCCACGGATCCGAGGTCAGCGGCGAAGTAAAGCACGCGCTGGAACGTCTGTACCCCGAAGATCAGGCGACCGGCTTCCGCGAGGGTGACGTGCGCGGCGCCTTCACCGTGACCCAGGAGATGTGAATCTTCGTGTGGCTCCGGCGAACAGCCCGTACCCCATCGAGAAAGGCCGCCTTCGGGCGGCCTTTTTTACGTCCGTGCCACGCGAAAACATCCCGGCTGGTGTCCGATTTTTGAACACAGTGGCACCGGAACGTGCTATTTTCGTGCCATACAAGCGCGGAGGTTGCGCCCGGTACAGGGCCCTGGCGCGCTCGACTCGCAGACCAGATCGCTACACGTTTATGACCCGAACGATAGACACCGAACTCCTCGCCCTCGCCGTGGACGCCTCCAACGACGGCATCGTCATCGCCGAGCGCGAGGGCGACGACAACATCCTGATCTACGTCAATCGGGCCTTCGAAGAACTCACCGGCTACCGCTCCGAAGAGATCCTCTACCGTGACTGCCGGTTCCTCCAGGGCCACGACACCGATCAGGAGGTGCGCCAGGAGATCCGCTCGGCCATCGAGGAAAACCGCCCCTGCCGCGTGACCCTGCGCAATTACCGCAAGGACGGCAGCCTGTTCTGGAACGAACTGTCGCTGACCCCGGTATTCAACGACGAGGACCGGCTCACGTACTACATCGGCATCCAGAAGGACATCACCGACCGCGTGGAGGCCGAACAGCGCGCCGAACGCGCCGAAAGCAAGCTCAAGAACTCCGCCTGAGCCCGCCCCGGTCAGCCCGACCGGTCCGCGTCCCGCGCGTTGCCAATCGCGTCCAGGACCCCCGTCGCATATTCCCCGGCCCCCAGTTCCAGCGACAACCACAGGTCGTCGCCCTCCCAGCGCCATGCAACGGCCCGCGGTACCATGCGCAGTGATCGGCGGGCGGCCCGGACACCCTCCTGCTCCAGTCCTTCCGCCAATACCGGTTCTTCTGCAGCGATGGCCGCCTCCAGCGCCGCCACCTCGCCCGCCGTCTGCATGGCGCCACGGCCCCACAGGGGCCCGGTCGGATGGATGTCAAGGCGGGCGGCACGGGCCTCCAGCTCGGCATCCACCTCCGGTACCGCGAACACGCTGCCGGAGCCTTCCAGATTGGCCACGTCCCCCGGCAACAACCGGTCCCAGTCGCCACGGCGCACGCGGGCCGCGAGTACCGCGTTGAAGATCGCCGAGCGCGCGGCGGAGAGCAGGAGACTGCGCTGATTGCGGCTGCGCGGCGCCCGCCCGCCACCCAGCCAGACGCGCGCCCGTTCCAGGTTATCGCGACCAAAGCGCTGCGCGCCGAAGTAATTCGGGATGCCCCCGTCACGCACCGCCGCCAGGATCGATTCCGCCGCCGCCCGGTCACCCTGCACGGCGCCCAGTCGGATCTCGAAGCGGTTGCCGGCCAGGTGGCCGGTGCGCAGCTTGCGCGCGTGGCGCATCACGCGCAGCACCCGCATCCAGCTGCCCGTCGCCTCGGCCTCCTGTGCGGTATTCCAGGCCTCGGCCCGGCCGGCCCAATCCGGCTCGGACTCGGGCGGGCACTGCACGCTGAACCACTGGCGGGTAACGGCCTGACGGTCCTTGCGCCCGGCGTAGCTCACCCGGCCGCGTCCCGCACCTGACTCGCGTCCCAGCCACACGGCCACGTCCTCCGAGTTCAGCAGGCGCTTCTCGATCTCCAGCCAGACATGCTCGCCTTGCCCCTCGGGCGTCGTGGCGGGTACCTCCTCGACCCGAAAGTCCTCCGGCTGCGCCTTGATCGTGGCGACCAGCGGTGGCAACCACGGGTAGGGAGTGGCGTCGTTTTCGGTTTCCCGGCTCATCGCGGCGTGGCCGGGCGGGCGACATCGTTGCGGATATACTCCGGCTGCGCATACTCGGGGGCCACGGCCTCGCCACGCTCCCAGGCGTCCACTGCCAGCAGGGCGATCTCGCGGGCATCCGGCAGCGCGTCGGGATCCACGGCGGCCATGGCCAGCCCGTGCGCGGCCGCCAGTTCGGGGAAGGCGGCGAACGCGGATCCCAGACCGAAACGCTCGCCCTCGGGCCAGGCAGGCGCCAGGCTGGCAGGCGCCCCGACCTGTTCCGCCGCCGTCTCCACGCGGTCCCCCCGGACCGGACAAAGGCTCCAGTAAATCTCGCCCATGCGCGCGTCCAGTGCCGCCAGTACGGCTGCCGGCCGTCGCCCCTCCCGCAGGGCCTGTTGCGCCAGGGCCTGCAGCGTGGAGACCGGCACCACGGGGCGATCCAGCGCGAAAGCCATCCCCTGTGCCACCCCCAGGCCGAGGCGGACGCCCGTGAAGGCCCCGGGGCCGCGGCCCACCGCCACGCCATCCAGGCTGGCGCGCGGGATATCTGCCTCGCGCAGCAGCTGTTCCACCTGCCCCAGGATCAATTCCCCGTGGCGCCGCGCCGCGCGCTCGGCAACGCCCAGGATCTCGCCATCGATATACAGGGCGGCCGAACACTGTTCAGTTGCGGTTTCGAGCGCAATCAGGCGCATGTATTCGTCTCCCGGGCCTGCTCCAGGAAGCGCAGCGCGGCCGCCGGTTCCCGGGTGCGATGGAACGGCGGCAGGCTGGCGAGAAAACGCCGACCGTAGGATTTTCCGGTCAGGCGCGGATCGCACAGGGCCAGGATGCCGGCATCATCAGCATCCCGGATCAACCGCCCCGCGCCCTGCTTCAGGGCCAGCACGGCCTGCGGCAGGGTGAACTCCATGAACGGCGAGCGACCTTCGGCCTCCAGCGCGGACGCGCGCGCCTGCAGGACGGGATCGTTGGGCGCGGCGAACGGCAGGCGATCGATGATCACGATCGACAGCGCCTCGCCGCGGATGTCCACTCCTTCCCAGAAGCTGTGGGCCCCCAGCAGCCAGGCCGTCCCCGACTCGCGAAACCGCGCCAGCAAATCGCCCCGCGGCTGTTCGCCCTGGACCAGCAGCTCGCGATCGCGGGGCAGTTCGGCGCGCAGGATAGCGGCCGCCTCCTGCAAGGCCCGGTGACTGGTAAACAGGAAGAACCCGCCGCCCGGGTTGTCCCGCAACAGCGGCCACGCCCAGGCAATGCAGGCCCGGGTATATCCCGGATCGTTGGGATTGGGCAGCGGTGGCTGCGGATGCACCAGGCAGGCCTGACGGGGAAAATCGAAGGGACTGTCCAGGCGTTCACTGGCCACGTCCGCGGGGAGTCCGAGCCGTCGCGCCGCATGGCTGAAGTCCTCTCCCACGGCGAGCGTGGCCGAGGTAAAGATCCATGCCGCCGGACGCGCGGCCCGGCGCTGCGCGAGCGGACGCGCCGCATCCAGCGGCGTCCGATGCAGCGTCAGGCTCTGGCTGAAGCGCTCGGCCCAGGCCACGGTATCCGGGGTCTCCTCGCGCCATTCCCGCAGGCGCTCCAGCAACAGGGCGCTGCGCCCGCGCAGCTGCTCCAGCCCCGGCGCCCGCGCCGCGGCGGCCTCCAGGGCGTCCCCGACAAACCCCAGGGTCGCGTCAAGGCGGTCCAGCAACGGATCCAGGGCACCCTCCGGGTTGACCGTATCCCAGCTGGAACGCCCCTCCCAGGTCCGCGACGCCTCGAGGAACTCGGCGACGCACGCCTCCAGTTCCGCGACCCGCTGGCGAATGTCCAGCATCTCCGGCGCATGCTGTTCCTGTTCACGCCGCGTGTCCCGCCCCAGCTCCCGCAGGGCGCGCGTGCCGACGGCAATCCCGAAGAACGATCCGGCAATATCCGGCAACTGGTGCGCCTCGTCGACGATCACCGCGTCCACCTCGGGCAGCAGTTCTCCGAAACCTTCCTCCTTCAGGGCCATGTCCGCGAGCAGCAGGTGGTGGTTGACCACCACTACGTCCGCCTCCTGGGCACGCTTGCGCGCCTGCACCACAAAGCAATCGTTGTAGTTCGGGCATTCCCCGCCCAGGCAGTTGTCCACGGTCGAGGTCACCTGCGGCCAGAGTCGCGAGTCCTCCGCGAGGATCCCGGCCAGCCCCAGATCCCCGGTGTCACTGGTGCGCGCGAACCGCTGCAGGGCCTCGATCACCGGCAACTGGTCACGGCGTACTCCGCCACCGGTCGCGCCGCCCGCCTCGGCCGCTGCCAGTTCCAGGCGATAGTGGCAAAGGTAGTTGGCCCGGCCCTTCAGCAGGGCTGCGCGCGGACGATAGCCCAGCGCCTCGCAGACCACCGGCAGGTCGCGTTCGAAGAGCTGGTCCTGCAGGGTCTTGGTACCGGTGGAGATCAGGGCGCGGCGGCGCGCCTGCAGGATCGGCACCAGATAGGCGAAGGTCTTGCCCACCCCGGTGGCCGCCTCGACCAGCAGGGCGGTGGGTGCGGTGGCCAGGGCCTCCTCCACCGCCACGGCCATGCGCTGCTGCGGCTCGCGCGGGCGAAAGCCGGCAACGGCCTCCGCCAGGTCGCCCCCCGGGCTCAGGGCGTGAACGGCCGCCGATCCCGCCGCCGCGTCAGACAACGTCGGCTTCCAGACGGCGGATCGCCTCGCGGGCATCCTCGGCACCGGCGGCATCGCCCAGGGCCTCGCGCGCCGCGAGGATCACGCGCCAGTTTTTCAGCCCGAGCTCGCGGTCGGTCCCACCCGCCAGCCGCAGCGAACGCTCCGCCAGGCGCTCGGCCTGTTCGTGGCGACCCTGTTCCAGACGCAGGGCGGCCATCTGATGCCAGAGGCCCGCATCCCGTGGCGCGATGCGCAAGGCCCGTTCCAGGCGTTGTTCCGCCCGCGCGGTATCCCCGGCCTGGCGCGCCGACTCGGCCTGCTGGGCCAGCTGCAGGGCCGCGCCAGGGGTCGGGTCGCGTTCCGGCTCGGGGGCATCACGCTCCTCTTGCGCCGGATCCTCATCAACGGCCCTCTCGGTCGCGTCGGGCGCGGGCGCGCCGGCGTCGCGCGGCGCCGGGGTCGCGCAGGCCGCCAGTACAAGCGCCAGCGCGAAGACACCCGCGCCCTGTACCGCCCGCCAGCCGCCCTTGGCCATCCGCGGCTTCCGGGACCGGTCCTCTGCAATACGGAACATCTTCACCGAAATAACCTCTCGAACCAGCCCTGCGAGCCGGAATCACTGCCCAGGTCGCACTCGGCGCGCCCTTCGGGCCCCGAATTCTGCCAGAACGGCAGCGTCTTCACCGCCTCGCAGGCATGGTCCTCGTTTTCCACCCGCAGGCCGGAGGCCAGGTCCACCTCCTGATAGCCCACGCCGGGGTGGCCTTCCAGCCGCAGAGAGTGCACGCCCACCCCGGCCATGATCTCCGCCCAGACCGGCGCGGCGGAGACGCCACCGGTGAGTCCAGTCGGGCGATTGTCGTCCATCCCCAGCCAGACCACCGCCACATGCCGATCATCGAAGCCGGCGAACCAGCTGTCCCGAAAGTTGTTCGTGGTACCGGTCTTGCCAGCCACCACCTGACCACTCAGCCGCGCCGCGATCCGCCGCCCGGTCCCCTCGCGAGTCACGTCGTGCAGGGCATGGGTCAGGACGCGCACGGAACCATCCGACACCGCCCCCTGGAGCGACAGGCCGTAGTGGGACAGGACCTCGTCGTTCTGGTCCAGGACATCCCGGATCACCCGGGTACCCGTCGCGTAGCCGCCGTTCGCCAGCGCCTGGTAGAGCCCGGCCACCTCCAGCGGTGACAGCTCGATCGCGCCCAGCGCCAGCGAAGGCAACGGGGTCGGCGTCCGCTGCAGCCCCAGCGTCTGCAGCAGGTTGACCACCTGGGAAATACCGATCTCCTCCGCCAGGCGGACGGTCGCCACGTTGTAGGACTGCACCAGGGCCTCCCAGGCCGTGACCGTCCCCCGGTTCTCGCGATCGAAATTGCGCGGCGTCCAGGGCTCCCCGTGCGGCAGCTGCAGGGTCAGCGGGCTGTCATCCAGGAGGGTCGCCAGGGTGTAACGATTCGGGTTGGTCAGGGCCGCGAGATAGACGAACGGCTTGATCACCGACCCCACCTGGCGCTGGGCCTCCACGGCCCGGTTGTACCCGGGATAGCGCGGGTTGCGATCCCCCACCACCCCCAGCACTTCGCCCGCCTGCGGATCGGTCACGACCGCCGCGGCCTGCAGGTTGTCGAGGTCGGAACCGCCCCCGCGGCTCCGGACCAGCTCGTCCACACCCCGCACCAGGCGATCCTCCAGCCGCATCTGCACCACCGGATCCATGGTCGTGAAGATCCGCAGGCCCTCGCTGCGCAGATCCTCGTCCGCGTAGTCGGCCCGCAGCTCACGCCGCACCAGGTCGAGAAAGGCCGGAAAACGGCTGCGCCCCTCCGGCATTACCGGGGAGACATCAAGTGCGGTTGCCAGGGCCCGATCCACGCGCTCGCGACTCGCCAGACCGGTCTCCGCCATCGCCTCCAGGACCCGGTCGCGGCGCTGCGTGGCCCGCTCCGGGAAGCGGCGCGGATCGTAATAACTCGCTCCCCGCGCCAGACCGACCAGCAGCGCCAGCTGATCCAGGCGCAGTTCGTTCAATGGACGCTGATAGTAGAACTGGGCCGCCTGGCCAAAGCCATGGATCGCCCGCTCGCCGGTCTGCCCGAGGAACACCTCGTTCAGATACGCCTCGAGGATCTCCCGCTTGTCGTAGCGGTGTTCCAGCAACAGGGCCATCACCGCTTCATTCAGCTTGCGGCTCAGCGTCTGCTCGCGCGTCAGGTAGAAGTTCTTGACCAGCTGCTGGGTCAGCGTGCTGCCCCCCTGGACCGTGCGCCCGGCACGCAGGTTGGCGACCGCCGCGCGCCCGATGCCCACCGGATCGATCCCGCGATGCGACATGAACCGCCGATCCTCGATCGCCAGCAGCGCCCCGATCAGCTCGCGCGGTACCTCGTCGAGATCGACCAGGATGCGATCCTCACCATGGGTCGGATAGATGCTGCCAATCAGCAACGGCTCCACCCGCATCAGGTCCACATTGCGGCCCCCGGACTGCTCCGCCACCGACTGCACCCGGCCGTTCGCCAGGCGCACGCGTACCGAATAGGCCGGCTCCGGTCCGTCCCCGAACGTGAACGGCCGGGTGGTCAGCCGCACGGTACCGCCGCTGACGTGAAACTCGCCCGGGCCCGAACCCTCCGGCGTCTCGCGGTAATTCAGCGCGCGCAGCTCCATCTCCAGCGCATCCGCCGTCAGCGGGCGGCCGGCAAACAGCTCCAGCGGCCGCGCATACACCCGGGCGGGCAATGCCCAGCGCTGGCCCTCGAACCGTTCGCGGATCTCGCGGTCCAGATGATGGACATAGAGCCCCCCGATCCCCACGGCGGCCAGCAGCAGGCCGGCCAGGGTCCAGCCCCCCGCGCCCAGCAGGCGCCGGACCCGCCCCCTGCGGGGCGCGTTTCGATGACGGGGACGCTGGCGGCTCTTTCGTGGCATGGACTGGCTGGGGGGCGACGTGACCGGAACGGCTGCAATGGTAACCTGACCGACAAGCAAAAACGGGTGCATGCCCGGCGATTCCGGGAAAAACATCCGGCGCCGACGCTCGCCCGCCTGAACCTCCAAGCGGAGCCCCCATGACCGAACTGGAACAGCACCAGAAACGCCTGCGCCAACTGGTCCAGGGCAACGGCTTCCCGACGCCCCTGCCGGACACCAGAGCGGTTCGGACCATCGAGACCCATATCTCCACCGTGATCCTCGCCGGCGACGAGGCCTACAAGTTCAAGAAACCGCTGGATCTCGGCTTTCTCGACTTCACCACGCTGGACGCCCGCCGCCATTACTGCGAGACCGAGCTGGAGATTAACCGCCGCCTGGCGCCCCAGCTCTATCGGGAGGTCGTGACCCTCAATGGTGACGACGCGCATCCGGTCATCAATGGCGACGGACCCGTGCTCGACTACGCCGTGCGCATGCGTCGCTTCGACCGCGAGCGTCAGCTCGACCGACTGCTGGACCGGGACCGGCTCCCCACGGCGGCCATGGATGCGCTCGGTCACTACATCGCGGCCTTCCATGAGCGCACCGAGCGGACCGATGCTCAATCCGAGTACGGGACCGCCGAGGCCGCGACCCAACCCATGCTGGACAACTTCCCGGCCCTGTCCGAATCGGTCACCGGCGCCTCGGATCGGGCGCGCCTCGAGCGCCTGAAACAATGGACTCGAACGGAAATCAATCGGCTGTGGCCCTTTCTTCAGGAACGTCATGATGCCGGGTTCGTGCGCCACGGCCATGGTGACCTGCACCTCGGGAACCTGGTCTACGTCACGGACGAGGATGGCGACGAGGTCCCGGTCGCCTTCGACGCCATCGAATTCGATCCCGCCCTGCGCTGGATCGACGTGATGTCCGAGATCGCCTTCACCACCATGGATCTCCTGGCCCGCCGCTCCCGCGCCCATGCCTGGCGGCTGCTGAATGCCTATCTCGAGGGGCGCGAAGACTTCGATGGTCTTGCCCTGCTGCCGCTGTACCAGGTCTACCGTGCCCTGATCCGGGCCAAGGTCCAGGGCATACACGGAGCCGAGCCCCAGCTGCCGTCCGATGAACAAGCGGCCCACCGGGCGGAGATGAGTCGCTACCTCGCCCTCGCGGACCGGTTGACCGAGGCTGGCTCGCCGCGCCTCGTCCTGATGCACGGCGTCTCCGGCAGTGGCAAGACCGTCGTCAGTACCCAGGTGCTGGAGGCCCTGGGGGCGATCCGGCTGCGCTCCGACATCGAGCGCAAGCGGATGGAGGAGCCGGTGGACTACAGCGCCGCCGGGCGCGCCCGGATCTACGAACACCTGTTGCAGCGCGCGGAACGCCTGCTGTCGCTCGGACTGACCGTCGTCGTGGATGCCACCTTCCTCACCCGCGAGCAACGTGCTCCGTTCCAGGCCCTGGCCCGGCGCCATGCGGCCGGGTTCGCCGTGGTCGCCTGCCAGGCGCGCGAAGACGTTCTGCGCGACCGCCTGGAGCGCCGCGCCCGCGCGGGCACCGACGCCTCGGATGCCGGTATCGAGGTCATGCAACAGCAGCAGCCCCAACAGGAATGGCCGACCGATGCCGAAGGCTGCATCGAGGTCGCCCCGGATGCACCGCTCGACCCCGATGCCCTCGCGCACCGCCTGCTCCAGCCCGTCGCAACCTGAGCAACGCGCTACAATGAGGCCCACGAGCACCACAGTCCGCCCGGAAACCGGAGACACCCCCATGCATCGTTGCCGTACTGGCCCGTTCGACCGCCTCCGCCAGGCCCTTGCACCGCTCGCCGCCTGCGGGCTGCTGGCGCTGGGCTCTGCGGCCCAGGCCGATGCCCTGCTCCACTATGTGGACGACGAGGGGCTGGAGAGCCAGATCCTGGTGCGCGGTGACATCGTTCGCATGGAGCTGAACGAGGCGATCAGCGGCACCTCCGGCTATATGCTGTTCGACGCCACCAACGACCAGCTGACCGTCGTGGACGACACCGAACAGACCTACACCCCGCTGACCCGCGAGGTTATGGACCAGCAAATGCGCGCGATGACCGATATGGTCAGCGATCTGCGTCGCCAGATGGAGCAGCTTCCGCCGGAGGTGCGCCAGCAACTGGAATCGCAACTGGGCATCGGCGCGGAAGGCTTCGATGCCGAAATCAGCACCCGGACCACCGGCGAGCAGCGCGAGATCGGCGATTTCGTCTGTGACGAGCACGAGGTCCTGATCGATGGTCAGGTGCAGAGTACGGTCTGCGTGTCGGACCCGGCCCGTCTGGGATTGGAGGAACACGACTTCGCCACCCTGGGCGCCCTGATGGATCGCCTGTATGAGCTGTCCCTCAGCGCCCTCGAGGCCGGTGGCCCGATGGCCTCGCAGATGGGCGCGTCCCTGCTGCCGCGCGTGGATGGCATCCCCCTGGAGGTCAGCGAACACGACGGCGTGACCACTCGCCTCGCGGGCATCTCCACCGACGACCTGAGTCCCGAGCTCTTCACTGTCCCCGACCGCTATGCCGAACGCGATCTTTTCTGACGCCATCCCGCGCTTCCTGCCCCTCGCTCTGGTGGGCAGCGGCCTGCTGTTCCTCGCGGCCTGCAGCGCCGGCCCCGAGCCGCGCGGCACGGAGACCGCCACCACCATCGCCACCCCCCAGCCGCTGCCGCAGGGGCCGATGAGTCCAGCGCCCGAGGCCGGTCTGGAGCGTTCGGAGGTCGTCCTCACGGCCCTGGGGCACCTGGACACGCCCTATCGCTACGGGGGAACCGACGCCTCCGGACTCGACTGTTCCGCCCTGGTGCAGCGCGCCTACCGCGAGGCCGGTCGCAGCGTGCCGCGCACCACTCGCGACCAGGCCCGGGCCGCCACGCGGCGCGACGGCGCCCCGACGCCGGGTGACGTCGTGTTCTTCGCGATCAACGGGAGTCAAATCGATCACGTCGGGGTCTACGTCGGAGACGGACGTTTCGTACATGCACCCAGCTCCCGGGGCCAGGTGCGTATCGAGCAACTGGACAACCCCTACTGGGCCCCTCGAACCCGGTTTGCCGGTCATTTCTTCGACTGAACCCGGCATCCCGGAAAACGCGGTGCCGGCCGCCCCGAGGGGCGTTGGCGGCGACACCCGCCCTCGCTCATCCAGCCTTCGAACCCGCTACCTGAGGAAGGAACCATGAAAACGACCAACCCCGTAACACGCGCATTGCGGACCTCGGCCCTCGCCATCACCCTCGGGCTTGGCGTCGGCTTCGCCACCAGCACCGCGCACGCCTTCGGCCCCGAGACCGTGATCGAGACCCAGGAACGCGTGGTGTACAGCATCGAGGGCGAGTTCGACTTCTACTACGAGATGATCGAGGACGCCATCGCCGCCGAGGGACTGGTGATCAACAATCGTGGCTACATTGCCGACATGCTGGACCGCACCGCCGACCAGGAAAGTGGCGAAGGCCTGTACCTGAACGGCATGTCCGTGGACTTCTGCAGTGCCACCTACTCGCGCGCGACCATGGATGCGGACCCTCACAACATCACCTTCTGCCCCTACGTGATCGCAATCTACGAACTCTCCGACGAGCCCGGCACCATCTACGTGGGCTACCAGCGCGTCCCGGAGATCGGCGATGAGGCCTCCGCGGAAGCCCTGCGCGACGTCAACAAACTGGTCGACCGCATCGTGCAGAACGCCCTGTCCTTCTGAACCAGGCGGCCCGTCCGACACGAAAAAAGCCCGGGCCTTGCGGCTCCGGGCTTTTTCTTTCCGGGCCGCAACGTGCAACCCGGTGTGACGCCCCCCTCAGGGCGTCTGATCTTCCTCGGCCCCTTCCTTCTTCACCGGCAGCAGGACCTGTCGATCCACGCCCAGCATCAAGGCCGCCGTCGCCGCGATGAAGATGGACGAGTAGGTCCCGACAATGACCCCGATGATCAGGGCGATCGAGAAGTTCTGCAATGCAGCCCCCCCGAGGAACGCGAGCGAGAACAGCACCAGCAGGGTTGTCATACTCGTGACGATGGTACGCGCCAGGGTCTTGTTGACGGCGTTGTTCATTACCTGCTCCGTCCCCTGCTTGCGCAGGACCCGGAAGTTTTCCCGTATTCGGTCGTACACGACGATGGTGTCGTTGAGCGAGTAGCCAATCACCGCCAGTACCGCTGCCAGCACGCCCAGGTCGAACTCCAGCTGCAGCAACGAAAAGATCCCCAGAGTGATCAGGACGTCGTGTACCAGGGCCAGCACCGAACCGATGGAAAACCGCCACTCGAAGCGAACCGCCACGTAGATCAGGATGCCCGCCAGGGCATAGATCATCGCCAGGCCGCCCTGCTCGCGCAGCTCCTCCCCGACCGCCGGGCCGACAAACTCCACCCGACGCAGGTCCGGGTCCTGCGGTCCACCATCCTGCAGCGTGTTCAGCACGCGGTTGGAGAGCATCGCCGGATCGTCGTCATCCTCGCTTGGCGGCAGACGGATCAGCACATCGCGCGAGGTCCCGAAGGTCTGCACCTGGGCCCCGGCAAAGCCCCCGGCCGCGAGGGTCTCACGGATCGGATCCAGCTCGACCGCCTCGGGATAGCCGACCTCCACCAGGGTACCCCCGGTAAAGTCGATCCCGAAGTTCAAGCCGCGGGTTGCCAGCATGGCGATGGAAGCCAGGATCAGGATCAGCGAGATGGCGATCGTGATCTTGCGCTTGCCCAGGAAATCGATATTCGATTCGGCGAAATTCAGATGCGGAAGCATGCGGGTCTCCCGGCGCTCAGATGGCCAGGCGCGTCAGCCGGCGCTGGCGCCCGTAGGTCAGATTGACGATGGCGCGGGTCACGATGATCGCGGTAAACATCGAAGCGATGATCCCGATCGACAGCGTGATCGCGAAGCCCTTGATCGGACCGGTACCGAACAGGAACAGCACCAGGGCCGCAATCAGCGTCGTCACGTTGGCGTCCGCGATAGTCGTGAAGGCCCGGTCATAGCCGGAGGAGATCGCCGCCTGCGGTGACAACCCGTTGCGAATCTCCTCGCGTATGCGCTCGAAGATCAGCACGTTGGCGTCCACCGCCATACCGACCGTCAGCACGATCCCGGCGATCCCCGGCAGGGTCAATGTCGCCTGCAGCATCGAGAGCACCGACACGATGAAGATCAGGTTCAGGGCCAGTGCCACGTTCGCGATCAGGCCGAACACGCGGTAGTAGAGGATCATGAAGATCATCACGGCGATAAAGCCGATCACCACCGACTGCATGCCGCGGTCGATGTTCTCCTGCCCCAGGCTTGGCCCGACCGTGCGTTCTTCCACGATGGACATCGGCGCGGCCAGCGCCCCGGCACGCAGCAGCAGCGCGAGGTTGCGCGCCTCGCGGGTGCTGTCGAGTCCCGAGATCTGGAAGCGCCGACCCAGCGGCTCATTGATGCGCGCAACGTTGATCACCTCTTCGCTGCGCGAGGTCCGCAGGACCTGCTCACCGTCTTCCTCCACCGTCTCGGTGGTCGTCTCGATGAACACCGAGGCCATCAGGCGCCCCACGTTGTCCGAGGTCACCCGCGAGAAGATCCGCGCCCCCTGGCCATCCAGGTTAATGAACACGGCCGGCCCGCCGGTGTCTTGCGCAATACCGGAAGAGGCGTCGGTGATGTAGTCACCGGTCAGCATGACCTGGCGCTGCAGCAGCACCGGCGTCCCGTCACGCTCGCGATACAGACGCGTGCCCGACGGCGCACGGCCGGACTCCGCCGCCTCCATCGGGTCCCCGGATTCCGATACCAGGCGGAACTCCAGCGTCGCCGTCGCACCCAGCACCTCCTTGGCCCTGGCGGTGTCCTGCACCCCCGGAAGCTGCACGACGATGCGGTTCTCGCCCTGCTGGGCAATGATCGGCTCGGCCACGCCCAGTTCATCGACGCGCGAACGCAGGGTCGAGATATTCTGCTGCAGGGCCTGCCGCCGCAGTTCGGTCAGGTGGTCGTCGTCCAGCGTCGCCACCATCCGGATGGAGTCGCCGGAGCCGCGGACGTCCCACTCCAGTTCGCCGCGGTACTCGCGGGTCAGCCAGCTTTCGGCCGCTTCATAGTTCGCCTCGTTGCCGAACATCACGGTGAGGTCGCTGGAGCTGCGTTCGATCGTGTCAAAGGACAGCCGTTCGTCGCGCATGCGCCCGCGCAACTCGTTCGCGTAGCGCTCCATCGCCGTGCCGATCACCGCCTCCAGATCCACCTCCATCAGGAAGTGCACACCGCCGCGCAGGTCGAGGCCCAGAGCCATCGGCTGGCCATTGATCGCCCGCAGCCAGTTCGGCGTGGCCGGGGCCAGGTTCAGGGCCACCGTATGGTTGTCGTCCAGGGCGTTGCGCAGGATCTCGGCGGCGGCCGACTGCTCGTCGGTGGTCTCGAAGCGCAGCAATATCTGACCGTCGTCCTGCTCCTCGACCTGCTTTGGCGTCACGCCCTGGGCACCCAGGATGGTGCCCATGAGGTCCCGGATGTTCTCGTCGATCTCGCCGGTCATCGGATTCCCGATCTGGACCGAGGGGTCCTCCGGAAACAGGTTGGGCGCGGCGTACAGCCCCGCACCCAGAACGACCACGACGATCAGGGCGTACAGCCACGCCGGATAGGAATTGCGCATATTCGGAGACCCTGAAGGGCGGGGTTTAAAGGTCTTTGAGCGTGCCCTTGGGCATCACGGAGGCGACCGACTGCTTCTGCACGGCCACGTTTACGCCATCGGCGATATCAACCTTGATGAAGTCGTCGCTGACCTCGGTGATCTTGCCGGCCACACCGCCGTTGGTGACGATCTCGTCACCCTTGGACAGCGCCTCGACCATGTTGCGATGCTCCTTGGCGCGCTTGCTCTGCGGACGGATGATCAGGAAGTACATGATCGCGAAGAAAATAACGATCATGATCAGGAACTCGATCATGCCGCCGCCGGCGGCTCCGCCTTCCTGGGCATGCGCTGCAGAAATCAGAAAGTCCATCGAAACACTCCGTCTGTCGGTTCGGGTCGAGCCCCGCCCCGCCGCGAAAACCGCAGCCGGACGGCACGAAAAATAACGCGCGGATTATGGCACAGGCGGGACGGCCATGCCGCGCCGCGCATAGAAATCGGCGACGAACGCATCGAGCGTCCCCGCCGCGATTGCCTCGCGCATTCCGCGCATCAGGTCCTGGTAGTAATGCAGATTATGGGTGGTCGCCAGGCGCGAGCCGAGGATCTCGTTGCACTTGTCGAGATGCTTGAGATAGGCCCGCGAATAGTGACGACAGGTGTAGCACCCGCATTCCGGGTCAATCGGCCCGGTATCCTCGCGAAAACGGGCATTGCGAATGCGCAGCACGCCCTCGCGGGTGTACAGAAAACCGTTGCGCGCGTTGCGGGTGGGCATCACGCAGTCAAACATGTCCACGCCGCGACGCACTGCCTCGACGATATCCTCCGGGCGTCCCACGCCCATCAGGTAGCGTGGGCGATCCGGCGGCAACAGCGGCAGGGTCACGTCCAGGGTCTGCAGCCGCTCGTCCTCCGGCTCGCCCACCGACAATCCCCCGATCGCGTAGCCGTCAAAGCCAATCGCCTGCAGGCCTTCCGCCGATTCCCGGCGCAGCTCGGGGTACATCCCGCCCTGCACAATCCCGAACAGGGCCGCCGGGTTGTCGCCATGCGCCGCGCGCGAACGTGCCGCCCAGCGCAGGGACAATTCCATGGACTGGCGCGCCTCGTCCTCCGTGGCGGGGTACGGCGTGCACTCGTCGAAGATCATCACGATGTCCGAGCCCAGCTCGCGCTGCACCTGCATCGACGACTCCGGCGTCATCAGCACCTTCGAGCCATCCACCGGCGACTGGAAGCGCACGCCCTCCTCCGAGATCTTGCGCATCTCGGCCAGCGAAAAGACCTGGAATCCCCCGGAATCGGTCAGGATCGGCCCCTCCCAGTGCATGAAGTCGTGCAGGTCGCCATGCGCGCGGATGACCTCCGTGCCCGGGCGCAGCATCAGGTGGAAAGTATTGCCAAGGATGATCTCCGCCCCAAGCTCGCGCAGCTCTTCCGGAGTCATCGCCTTGACCGTGCCGTAGGTCCCTACCGGCATGAAGGCCGGCGTCTCGACCGTCCCGCGCGGAAAATGCAGGCGGCCGCGCCGCGCCGGGCCGTCGGCGGCCAGGTTTTCAAACTCCATCAGGGCCTCCGGTATCGGCGCTCAGGCTGGGCGGGAGGTCATCGGCCCGCCCCGGCGCCAGCCACATCGCATCGCCGTAACTGAAGAACCGGTACCGCTGCGCGACCGCATGGGCGTAAGCATCCAGGATCCGGTGATAACCGGCGAACGCCGCCACCAGCATCAGCAGCGTGCTCTGTGGCAGATGAAAATTGGTCACCATCCGGTCCACCACGCGGAACGTGTAACCCGGCTGGATGAACAGCCGGGTCTCGCCCTGGAACGGCTCAAGCGCGCCCCCGGCCGCTGCGGTCTCCAGCGAGCGCACGCACGTCGTGCCCACTGCCACCACACGCCCGCCGCGGGCCTTGCACGCCGCCACGGCGGCGCAGGCCTCGGGCGAGACCTCCAGCCACTCCGCATGCATCTCGTGCGCGGCGGTGTCCTCCACCTTGACTGGCTGGAAGGTCCCGGCCCCCACGTGCAGGGTCACCGTCGCCGTGTCCACCCCGGCCTCGCGCAGCCGCGCGAGCAGCGCGTCGTCAAAATGCAGCCCCGCGGTGGGCGCGGCGACCGCACCCTCGCGGCGGGCGAACACCGTCTGGTAGCGATCCGCATCATGGGCCTCGTCAGCCCGCTCGATATACGGCGGCAGTGGCACATGGCCGTGCACGCGCAACAGAGCCAGCACGTCCCCGGCCTCCACCAGCGCCAACCGGAAGAACGGCCCCTCGCGCCCGGTCACCTCGACCGTGAAAGCATCCGCGAGCCGCAGGCAGGTCCCCACCTTTGGCGCCCGGCTGGCCCGAACCATGGCCAGCACCTGCCCGGTCGATTCGATGCGTTCGACCAGCACCTCGACCTGGCCCCCGCTCTCCTTCTGCCCGAATACTCGCGCCGGTATCACTCGGGTGTCGTTCAGCACGAGCAGATCGCCCGGGCGCAGCAGGTTCTCGATCTCCGCAAACCCGGCATCCCGCGGGCGCTCGTCCTCCAGCACCAGCAGGCGCGACCCCACACGGTCCGGCAGTGGATACTGGGCAATCAGCTCCGGCGGGAGCTCGTAATCAAAGTCGGCAACACGCATGGCGCGCGATGCTACCACGCGCCACGCCAGCGCGGCGCGGCATGCCCCGGCCCGCGAAGCCCGTTTCTGCCGCGGGAAACCTGCGCTACACTACGGTCGCGCTGAACAAAGTCGACCTGGCTTTTTCAGCGCGCGCAGCGCTGCAAACGCGTTTTGCAGCCTGCTTTGGAATCCACCCCCGTTGAGGGCGATTCCGACGGCACATCCGTGTGCCGCGGGGAGACGCCGACCCATCGGCATCTCTCCGGCACCCCACAAGCCGGGATGGCGGAACTGGTAGACGCGCCGGACTCAAAATCCGGTTCTGGCAACAGAGTGCGAGTTCGATTCTCGCTCCCGGCACCATCATTTTCTCGGGCCCTCCGCCAGGGCCCGCCCGGGGCGCACGACTCCCCGACACCAGGCCGGTGTAGCTCAGTTGGTAGAGCATCTGATTTGTAATCAGAGGGTCGCAGGTTCGACTCCTGTCGCCGGCTCCATTTTTCGGGCTCCCACAGCCAGTGGTGTTCTCTCCTGACGCACATCCCTACCTTGACGATCGCCCCGCGGGGTGTAATCTCGGAGATACGAGGTTGTCCAGAGGCGCCCCACAGGGAAGCCGAGTCAGCAGGCCCGGCTTTCCCCCGGGCTACGCCCCGCAGACAACCCCCTCGGGCTCTGCCCCAAGGAGGCGTCATCATGTCCACAGACCGCTTTTTCATGTTGTTCGCAGGGATCGTCGTGCTGGTCAGTGCCCTGCTCGCCTGGCTGGTCAGCCCCTGGTGGCTGCTGCTCGCGGCCTTTATCGGCGTCCACCTGATTCAGGCCGCGTTTACCGGCTTCTGCCCCCTGATCATGATCCTGAAGTCGATGGGGCTGATGGGGCTGAAGCCTGGCGAGATCTTCCGCTGAGTCCCTACAGGCCACTTTGGGCTCAACGTTCCCCGTAGGGTGCGACCGCCCCGCACCCCTTGTAATCACGGGCGACAGACTACATATTAGCGATTACTAATACGAAACCCGGAGGCATCATCCATGAGCATTGACCGCATCGTCCTCGCCTTTGCCGGCACCGTCGTGATCATCAGCGCCATCCTCGCCTGGCTCTTCACCCCGATGTGGCTGATCCTGACCCTGTTCGTTGGCTTCAACCTGCTGCAGTCCGCCTTTACCGGCTTCTGCCCGCTGGCGATGATCCTGAAGGCCATGGGCGTGAAGCCCGGGGAAGCCTTCAACTAAGCCCCTCGACCAGACCATCTCCTCGCGAGGCCCGGGCGCCATTGGCCCCGGGCCTTTCCTTTTGGCGTTCCCCGGTGCGCGATACGGTGGCCTACACTCACGGGAGTAATCCCCTGCGCGAGGTGCCCGCATGCGCTTCCGAGACCGCAATGAAGCCGGTGAGCGGCTCGCCCGCGCCCTGGACCGTTATCGAGGTCAGCCCGGGGTCGTCTATGCGTTGCCACGAGGCGGGGTGCCGCTGGGCGCTGCGGTCGCGAGGCATCTGGGCATGCCCCTGGACCTTTTGATCCCGCGCAAGATCGGTCACCCGTTCCACCCCGAGTACGCCATCTGTGCCGTACCGGAACACGGCGAACGGGTCTGCAATCCGCGCGAGGCGGAGCGCGTGGATCCCGACTGGCTGGAGCAGGCCGAGGCGCGCGAGCGCTCGGAGGCCCGGCGCCGGCGCGAGTTGTACTGCACGGCACCCGCGCCGGAGGTGACCGGCAAAATGGCCATCATCGTCGATGACGGGATCGCGACTGGCCTGACCATGCGGGCCGCGATCCGCGACGCCCGCCAGCGCCGGCCCCGCCAGCTCGTCGTGGCCATCCCCGTCGCGCCGGCGGAGACCGCCGCGCTGCTAGAAACCGAGGCAGACGAACTGGTCACCCTGGATATCCCGGAATATTTTCGCGGGTCCGTCGGGGCTTATTACGAAGATTTCGAGCAGACCTCGGATGACGAAGTGATCGCCTTGCTCGCCTCGGTCCACCAGTCGCAACGCCCCGATGTCTCCCGCTGAGGACCGTAACGTAAGCCTCGTCTTGGATGGCGATCCCCACCAGGGCATCCTCGACCTGCCCGGGTCGCCCATTGGGCTGGTCATTTTCGCGCATGGCAGCGGCAGCAGCCGCCTGAGCCCCCGCAATCACCAGGTCGCCGGCACCCTGCAGGACAGCGGCCTGGCCACCCTGATGTTCGACCTCCTGACCGAGGAGGAGGACCGGACCTACGCCAATCGCTTCGACATCGAGCTGCTCGGCCGGCGGCTGGTGCAGGCCTGCCAATGGGCGACGGCACAGCCCACCCTGGCGGCCCTGCCGCTGGGACTGTTCGGCGCGAGCACCGGCGCGGCCGCTGCCTTGCGGGCCGCCGCGGCCGCGCCACAAGCGATCCGGGCGGTCGTCTCGCGCGGCGGCCGTCCGGACCTGGCGGGTAACGCCCTGCAACGGGTGGAAAGCCCCACGCTGCTGATCGTGGGCGGCCTCGACACCACCGTCATCCAGCTCAATCGCCAGGCGCAGGCGCTGATGCACGCCCGTTGCGATCTGGAGATCATCCCCGGTGCCACCCATCTGTTCGAGGAACCCGGCACGCTGGAGCAGGCGGCGGACCTCGCGGCGGCCTGGTTCCGTCAGTGGCTCCCTACGGCGTGATCGCCACTTTTAGCACGCCGTCGCGCTGATGCGAAAACAGGTCGTAGGCGGCCTCGATATCGGCCAGCTTGTAGCGGTGCGTCACCATCGGCGTCAGGTCCACGCGCCCCGAAGCGACCACCTCCATCAGCCGCCGCATGCGCTCCTTCCCGCCGGGGCACAGCGTCGTCACGATGGTGTGGTCCCCCAGTCCGGCCGCGATTGCATCCAGCGGCATCGAGAGCTTGCCCGAGTAAACCCCGAGACTGGATAGCGTCCCGCCCGGTTTCAGGATGCGCAGGCTGGCCTCGAAGGTTTCCTGCTGCCCCAGGGCCTCGATGGATACATCCACCCCGCGGCCCCCGGTCAGGTCCATAATCGCTTCGACCGGGTCCTGTTCGTGGAAGTTGATCGCCACATCCGCGCCCAGCTTGCGGGCGGTCTCCAGGCGTTCCGGCACGCCATCGACCACGATGATCCGGGTCGCGCCCATCAGCTTGGCGCCCGCCGTGGCACACAGGCCGATCGGGCCCTGCGCGAACACCGCCACCGTGTCGCCGATATGGATGTGCCCGCTCTCCGCACCGCCGAAACCCGTGCTCATGATGTCGGGGCACATCAGGACCTGCTCGTCACTGAGCCCGTCCGGCACCGGGGTCAGGTTGGCCTGGGCGTTGGGAATACGCACGTACTCCGCCTGGCAGCCATCGATCGTGTTCCCAAGCTGCCAGCCCCCCATGGCCTTGCCACCGCACTGACTGGAGATGCCTTCCTGACAGGAATGGCACTGCCCGCAGGGCGTAATGGCCCCCGCGATCACACGCTGGCCCACCTCGTAGCCGGTCACCGCGCTGCCCAGCTGTTCGATCACCCCGACGGGTTCGTGCCCGACGATGCGCCCGGCCTCCACGGGATACTCGCCCTTGAGGATATGGATATCGGTCCCGCAGATCGTGGTGGTCGTCACCCGCAGCAGGGCATCCGTCGGCCCGATCTCCGGGATGGGCCGATCCTGAATCTCGATCCGACCCGGCTCGACGAAAACCGCCGCCTTCATCGTACTCATGCTCGCCTCCTCGGGTTGTGGCCGGTTGCTGCATCCGGCTTCATGCGCAACCTGTTTATCGAACATAGCAGGCCGTCCGCCTGGTCACTTGGGCCGCGCCTTGCGATCGCGACCCGACGATCGCCTGCCGTACAATAAGGCTACATCCGCCGTTCAGGATCGCATGTGATCTCGCTCATCCCCCGCCTGTTTCAACGCGCGCCGGCCCTCGACCCGGAAAGCCGTGCATGGATCCACGCGATCTTCGACTGGGCCGGGAACGAACCCCACCTGGGCCCGCTTCTGCGCAAAGCGCATCTGGTATTGCCCACGGCCGAGCATTTCCCCGGCCAGGCGGACAACCGGCAGGGGATGGCACAGCTGGTCTTTGATCGCGTTCTGGAGCATGCCGGGCTCGCCGACGGCCCGTTTCGGCTCTCGCATCCCGGCAACCTGATGGACGCCCCGGTCCCGTGGGACGCCATGGGCACGGCCCGCGCCGCCTCGAACGAAGCGACAGCCCAGAGCGCGGGAGTGGGTATCCCCTACGATCCGGAACTGGTCCCCCATTCCCAGGCCCTGATCGCCCACTTCGCACGCGAGATCGCCCTGCGTCTGCTCGCCACGGCGCGCCAGACCCCACCGGCCCTGGAAGGCAACGAGGCGCACATCGCGGAGCTTCTGGCCACCCGCATGGGCTTCGGCGTAATGCTGGCCAATACCGCCTTTCAGGTCCGCGTGAATCAGTGCGGTGCCTGCAAGGGCCCGTCTGCCGAACGTGAAGCCGCGCTGTCCCGCGATGATCTTGCCTATGCCCTGGGTCTGTTCTGCCGCGATCAGGGGATACCGCCGGGACGCGCCCGCGTCCATCTGAATACCCCGCTTCGGCCCGCCCTGCGCCATGCCCTGCGCGACCTCGCCCGCCGTGATCGCGAAGTCGCCAGCGGCGCGGCCTGAGCCAGCTCGACGACCACTCGCGCCAGCGTTATTTGATGCGTTTTATAAGGAAAACACAGTAACTTGCCGGCGAAACAGATCGTTTCCTCAAGCAGGCTGAGCAGCCGGTCCGCGCGCATCGTGGACCGCTTGAAGGGCACGACCGGGCGATCTAGTGATCAGGGTGCGAAACCCCGGCTCCCTGGAGGCCCGTAATGAAGACTCTGCGCTACGCTCTTGCCGCCCCCATCGCCCTCGTACTGGCTGCCGCGCCACTGCATGCCAGCGAGGGGACGTTCGATACCCCCACCCTGATCCCCGAACTCGCGGTCAAGGCCGCCGAGGCGGCGGTACAGGCCTGCCGCGATCGCGACACCCAGGTGACCGCGGCGGTGGTCGACCGCCACGGGACGCCCCAGGCGCTCAAGCGTGATCGCTTCGCCGGGCCTCATACCGTGGACACCGCTATCAGCAAGGCCTGGACCGCCGTCAGCTTCCGCACCGACACCCTGGAACTGCGCGAAATGACCGATCCCGGCGCGGCCGGTTACGGGATCCAGCATCTGCCCCGGGTCAGCATCCTGGGCGGGGGCAAGCAGATCATGGCCGGGGGCCGCATTATCGGCGGCATCGGCATCTCCGGCGCGCCCAGCGGTCAGATCGACGATGAATGCGCGGCCGCCGGCATGGACGCGATCGCCGACGACCTGCTCTGATCCACGCGACGCGGGGGCCTTCCCGCCGCGCGCGGCAGGCCCCCGCTCGATATCACCCTCCCTTCATGCCCCCAGCAAACCGCTGCGCTGCAGCCCGTCAAAGATAAACTGCATGGCCAGCGCGCTCAGCAGGACCCCCAGGATGCGCGTCAGCACATGCGCCCCGGTCACGCCCAGCCAGTGCTGCAGCCGCGAGGCCACCAGAAGGCACACCAACGCGAGGACCATCACGGCGACCAGCGCGCCCAGCACCACCGCCTGAGCGGCGGGATCGCCCTCGGCCCGGCTCATCATCAGAATGGCGGCTCCCATCGCGCCGGGGCCGGCCAGCAACGGCGTCGCCAGCGGGAAGATCGACAGGTCCTTGCGCGTCCGGGCCTCCTGCGTCTCCGCCGCCGTCGCCGATACGCCGCCGGAACTGCGGGCGAACACCATATCGATCCCGATCAGCAGCAGCAGGATGCCGCCTGCGGTATACAGCGCCGCCAGCGAAATGCCCAGAATCGAAAGCAGCGCCTCTCCGACCAGCGCGAACAGCAGGAGAATACCGCCGGCCACCAGCGCCCCGCGAATCGCCATAGCTCGCCGCTGGGCCGGGCTCATGCCCTGACTGAGCACGGCGAACACCACCGCCACATCCACCGGCCCGATGGTCACGAAGAACGTGGTCAGTGCGACGATTCCCAGTTCCAGCATGGCGGATCCCTCCTCTCGCGGCCCCTTCCGGGGGGCATGGCACAAACCTGAATGAGCCCGACACTTCGAGGTGTAAGTTGCCCTTCGTGTTTCACGAACCTACTTTAGCGCGCTCTGAAATACCGATTGGGGAGCCATCCAGCCATGAAACGTCGTGTTGTCGGTCAGCTGACGCTGGCCAGTCTGCTTGCGTCACCCGCCCTTGCCCACGCCCAGGACGCCGCGCACACTCTGGGCACCGTGTCGGTCACGGCGACGGGCTACGAGACGCTGATCGACGAGACCCCCGCCTCGGTCACCGTGATCGAGTCCAGCGAGATCCGCAACCGCGAGGCGCGCACCCTGGGCGATCTGCTGCGGGGCCAGCCGGGTATCGCCACCGCGGTGGACGGATCGGTGGGCTCCGATCCGATCATCCGCGGCCTCAAGCGCGACCAGGTCCTGGTGCTGGTGGACGGCGTACGCATCAACGCCATGCAGCCGCCGGCGCGTGGCTCGCTGGCGTCCTACGTGAACGTGGACCTGATCGAACGCATCGAGATCGTGCGCGGTCCGGGCTCCGTACTCTATGGCGCCGGCGCCATGGGCGGCGTGATCAACATCATCACCCGCGGCGGCGACTTCACCGAGGAGCCCGAGACCCGCGGTTTCTCGCGCCTGGGTGTCACCTCGGTGGATGACGGCATCCGGGGCGCGGTCGGCGTGACCGTCTCCAACGACCGCAACGTGCTGGACCTGTCCACCGCGTATCTGAACACCGACGACTACAAGAACGGCGACGGCGACCGCCTGCGCAATTCCGGCACCGAACAGAACGCCTACCACCTGCGCTATCGCGGCAAGCTGGCGCCGGGCCACGAGGTCCAGTTCCGCGCCCAGCGCGACGAACGCAAGGACGTCTGGTACCTCGCCTCGCGCAACTTCAACGAGAACGACCCCAGCGGACTCCCCGACGGCGCGCCCCCGCTGGGACTCAACACCCACTACACCCCGCGCCAGACACGAGACCTCTTCGAACTCCGCTACGAGGGCGAACTGTCCGGCGCCTGGGCCCCGCGCGTCGAGGCCTCTGTCTATCGACACGAACTCACGCGGGGCAACTACGACTGGAACGCGGAACTGGGCCGCGACTACCGAACCTCGGATACCGACTTCACCACCGATGGCCTGCGCGTCCAGACCGAACTCGTCCCCACCGACGACCAGATCCTCCTGGTCGGAGCCGAGGCCTGGCGGCTTCGTGCAAGCCCCGTTTCGTTCATCGGCACCGAGGCCAACGGGTTCCGACCGGAAAATGCCGCGCCCACCCCGTTGGTCGAGAATGGGCGCATTGAATCCGCAGGGGTCTTCGTCCAGCACGAGACCTACCTTGACTCGGCGACCCTCAACCTAGGCGCCCGCTATGACGAAGTACGCGGCAGTGCCGACGCCGCAGCGAACGTGCCTGGGCCTCTGGACAAGACCGATCGCAACTTCAGCTGGTCGGCCGGGCTCACCTGGCACCTGGACGAGGCCTTCAACCCCTACTTCAGCCTGTCCGAGGGCTACCGCTCCGCCAGCCTGCTCGAGCGCTACCTGAGCTACCCCTACAGCGACGGCTTTACCTGGCAGAGCGACCCGCAGCTGGACCCGGAACGCAACCGCACCTTCGAGGTGGGCGCCCGCGGCCACATTGGCGCGACCTCGTACACTGTCGCGGCCTACGAGAGCCGGATCCGCGACTACATTGGCGGACGGGTGGTCGAAGGTGCGCCACGGCCTACCAAGGAAACCGTCAACCTCGACGAGGCCCGCATCCATGGTGTCGAGGCGCTGGTGGAGCATGCCTTCAACGACGCGATTACCGGCTACGCGAGCGGTACCTGGATCCGCGGCGAGAACCGTGACAGCCGCTTCGACGAACCGCTGACCCAGATGCCGCCGCCGGAGGCCAGCATCGGCCTGAGCCATACCGTGGCCCAGGGCTGGCAGTGGGATGCGCGTGTGCGCGCCGTAGCGAGTCAGAGCCGCACGGCGGACACGTTCACCGACGGAACCGAGCGCAACACCTCCGGGTTCGCCACCGCCGACCTCGCCGTGGGCTACCGCTTCGGGCCCAGCGCGGGCTTTCGTTCCAACGAGATCACCTTCAGCGTGACCAACATCGCGAACAAGACCTACCGCGAGCATGTCAACGAAATGACCGAGGCGCGCCTGGACCCGGCCAACGGTGTCCAGGACATCTGGGCCCCGGGCCGCAGCTTCGGCCTCACCTGGAATGCAGAATTCTGAGCGACTGCCTCACGAAAAAGACAAGGAAACCGCTATGCGTTTACGCGTAATCGACTTCGGCCAGCAGCCGGCCGTGCGCTCCCAGGCCGTCTACCACGGCATCGCCGAGGCTATGGGCAAGGACGACGACCCGGTGCTCACCCTGGTCAACCCGGACGATCCCTACGTCTGCGTGGGCCTGCACCAGGAGATCGCCCTGGAGGCGGACGAGGACTTCTGCAAGGAACAGAACCTGCCCATCATCCGCCGTCACGTTGGCGGTGGTGCGGTCTATCTGGACCACAATCAGATGTTCTTCCACTTCATCTATCCGTCGTCAAAGGCGCCGCGGATCGTCTCGGACATCTACAAGAAGTTCATTGACCCGGTGATCCACACCTATCAGGACCTGGGCGTGAACGCGACCTTCCGGCCGGTGAACGACATCCACGTGGACGGCCGCAAGATCGGTGGCACGGGTGCCGCCAGCATCGGCAATGCCACCGTGATGGTCGGCAGCTTCATGTTTGACTTCGACACCGCCACCATGGCGCGCTGCCTCAAGGTGCCGTCGGAGAAGTTCCGCGACAAGCTGCGCGCCGGCATGGAGGACTACATCACCACACTGTCCCGCGAACTCGGCGAGATGCCGGACCGCGAGACGGTGCGCGACGCCTTCCTGAAACGGGTGGCCAGCGATCTCGACGTCGAGGTCGAGATGAGCGAGCCCACCGCCGAGGAAACCGCCGCCATCGAGGAACAGATGGCCGAGCTCACGGACCCTGAATGGACCTACCGCAAGGGCCGCAAATTCGTGGAGATGGGCGTCAAGATCGCCGCGGGCACCCACCTGACCGAGGGGGCCCACAAGGCCGCCGGCGGCCTGATCCGGGCCCAGCTCATGGAGAAGGACGATCACATCGCGGATCTCCTGCTCTCCGGCGATTTCACGGTCTTCCCGGAAGACGGCATGGACCGCATCGCCGACGCCCTGCACGGCCAGCCGCTGGACCAGGAGGCCCTGCAAACCGCCGCGACCGCCTGCATGCAGGAGATCGGCCTGGATGCCCCGGGTATCGAACCCGGCGACATCGCCACCGCGATCCTGGCCTGCGTCCACCGCGAACCGCACTGATCACCCCCGCCCCACCGGAGGTGCAAACGAAAACGGCCGGCGTCCTGCAAGGGGCGCCGGCCGTTTTGTCATGCCGCGTATCCCGGTGGTGCGCTGATCAAGCCGAGTCGAGGAACTCGGCACGGCTGGGCGCGGTAGCCAGCCGCGACCGGTCCCCCGCATAGGGCTCCGCTCCCGCCGCCGCGCGTTCGGCGGCCTGCAGGGTCGCGCCCGCCCACTCCGGCAAATCGGACGCAATCCGGTAATAGATCCAGTTGCTCTCCCGCCGCGTCCGCACCACCTTGTGCTGACGCAAGGCCGCCAGGTGACGCGACACCTTCGGCTGGGACATCTCCAGAGAATGCGTCAGCTCGCACACACACAGTTCCCCTTCCGCCTGCATCAGCAACAGCGACCGCAGCCGTGTCTCGTCCGCCAGCAGGTTGAACAAATCCGTTGGTTTAAGCGACATATTGCATCCAGCAAATCAGGGTTGGCGAACTATATCCCGACCACGCAGGTTGGGCAATTCGACCGAGCCAGCCATATGCGGCCCCACCGGTAAGACGCAGCGAGCCCATTGGATATTTCGGCGGCGCCCCAAAACGATTCGATCCGCCCGCGCGCCTGGCCTCCAAACGAGGGACGATCAGCATCACGTTCGATCTCGTCCCCGCCCAGGAACGACTGCCAGGCAGGGACGCCCCCAAGAAAGTCCCGAAGTTTTCGCTTGTTAGGGCTTCGATTCGTGTATGATGCCGGGTTGGCAGTTGCCATCCGATTTTCGCCGGGCCTTTGTTTCCGGCCTGTGTGAGTACCCCCCAATGTCCGATTCCCCCTCCTTCTCCCAGCTCGGGCTTTCCGAGTCGCTGGTTCGTGCCCTGTCGAATATGGGCTTCACCACCCCGACCCCGGTTCAAGCCGCCTGCATCCCTGCATTGCTGGAAGGCCGCGACGTCCTGGGCGAGGCCCAGACCGGCACCGGCAAGACCGGCGCCTTCGGCCTGCCGCTGATCGACCTGATCGACGCCGGCGAGCGCGTGCCCCAGGCACTGGTGCTGGCCCCGACCCGCGAACTGGCCAATCAGGTCGCGGGCGCGCTGACCGAATTCGCCTCCGGGTTCGACGGCATCGACGTGCTGCCCGTCTACGGCGGTCAGCCGATGGGCGAGCAGCTGCGCGCCCTGCGCAAGGGCCCGCAAATCGTGGTCGGCACCCCTGGCCGCGTGGTGGACCACATCAAGCGGGGCACGCTGAGCCTGGAGGCCCTGCGGGTCGTGGTGCTGGACGAGGCCGACGAGATGCTGCGCATGGGCTTTGTCGAAGAGATCGAGTGGATCCTGGAGCAGACCCCGGAAGCGCGTCAGACGACCCTGTTCTCGGCCACCATGCCGGGCCCGATTCGTCGTATCGCGCATCGCCATATGCGCGAGCCGGAAGAGATCAAGATTGGTGCCGGCAACGAGGCCGGCACCGATATCGACCAGAGCTACTGCCTGGTCGACGCCCGCCACAAGCTGGAGGCCCTGACCCGGCTGATGGAAACCGAAGAAGACCTGGATGGCGCGGTGGTCTTCGCCCGCACCAAGGCCTCCACGGTGGAGATCGCCGACGCCCTCGGCCTCGCCGGCATCAAGGCCTCGGCCCTGAACGGCGACATGGAACAGGGCGAACGGGAGCGCGTCGTCAGCGACCTGCGCGACGGCCGCCTGGACGTGATCGTTGCGACCGATGTCGCCGCCCGCGGCATCGATGTGCCGCGCATCAGCCACGTCTTCAACTTCGATGCCCCCGGCGATGCCGAGGTCTATGTGCACCGCATTGGCCGTACCGGCCGTGCCGGGCGCAAGGGCCGCGCGATCCTGTTCCTGGAGCCGCGCAAGCGCCGCATGCTCAAGGACATCGAACGCCTGACCGGCAAGCCGGTCCGCGAGCAGCCGCTTCCCGATCGCCAGGCCGTCCAGGCCCGTCGCGAGGCGCGTTTCGCGGAACAAGTCCAGGCCCTGCTGGGCAGTGAACAGGCCAGCGCGCACGACGCCCTGGTCGAGCGCCTGCTGGCCGACGGCACGGTATCCGAACGCGACCTGGCCCTGGCCCTGGTCGCCCTTGCCACCGCCGACAGCCCGCTGGATGCCAACGCCCGTCAGGGTACCGACCCGCTGCTGGCCGCCGCCCGCGCGCCCCATGCCGACCGCGGCAACAGTCGTCGCGACGCGAAGCCCCGGGGCGAGCGCCCCTCACGCGGCAAGGATCGCGAGCCGGAAGCGGATATGGTGCGCTACTACATGCCCGTGGGCCGCAACAACGGTGTGGCACCGGGCGCCATCGTCGGCGCACTCGCCAATGAGGGCGGGCTGAACGGCCGCGACATCGGCCGCATCGGGCTGCGCGACGACCACAGCCATGTCGATCTACCGGCCTCGCTGGACGAGGCTGCCATTCGCCGCCTGGGCAACATCCACGTCGCGAATCGCAAGCTGGAGCTGACCCGCCAGGCGCCCCGCCCCGGCCAGTCGGCCCACCAGGACGACGCACGGCCCGCCCCCGCGCGCAAGCCCGGCAAATCCCGCAATGAGCGGTCCGAGCCGGCGGCCCGGAAGTCGCGGCCCATGGGCAAGCCGGCACCCGCCAAGCGCGGCCCGGCCCCGGCCAACCGCAAGCGCCCGGCCTATGCGGCGCCGGGCAAACGCCCCGCCGGCAAGGGCACGGGGTCCCCGAAGGCCTCCGGTCCACGCGCGGACGGCACGCTGATGATCAAGCGCAAGGTCGCGAACGGCTAACCCGCCCCAACCCGCGAAGACGACGGCTGGCTCAGGCCAGAAGCCCGCGACACCTCTGGGTGTCGCGGGCTTTTTCGTTTACAGCGTCAGAAATCGCCGGTACGGCCCGCCTCGACAATGCTGTAGATCGTGTCGCGGACCTCGCGCGCGGTCGCCTCGAGGTCCTCGGGCAGGTCCGTCGCGTGCAGCATCATGTCCATGTTGGTGGTCACGATCCAGCCCTGCCCCTCGTCGTCCTCCACCACGGCGATCCGGCAAGGCAGAAAGCTGGCGAAGATGATGTCGTGCTGCACCATCTGATTGGCAATCAGCGCATCACAGAAGGCCAGGATGCGCATGTAGTTGCCCTCGCCCCCCATCGCCCGCACCTGCTCGGACAGCGGCAGATCCGCGACCTCCTGGAAATTGCGCAGGTTGGCCCGCAGCTTCATCGACTCGATAGCGTCATCAATGCTTACGCCATCCTCGATGCGCACCAGCTCCACGCTGTGTCGAACCATCTGCTGCAGGGTCTCGCGATCCAGCTCCTCCACATCGGTGGAATCCGACGCAGCCAGAGGCAACGGCAGCAGCATCAACAGCAACACCAGCATCCAGACTTTCATCGCGCTCTCCTGATTCGGGTGGACGGAAGGGTTCGCCGGCCGGGGCGGCATGTGAATCCTTCCTTACCGAAATCTAGATCATGCTGGCGCGCTTCACCCGCTCTCCCGCACTGGACGACGGGAGATACCCCGCGATCAAAGCATTCTGCCCCCCCTGCACTAACGCCGGATCAGGCGGTGCAGAAGCTCGTACTTGCCGTTGGTGTGATCGGTGCGACCCGCCTCGTCACGCCAGTCCCAGCGATCCGCCGGAAACAGTTCCCGCATGGCCGGCAGCGCGCAATGGAAGGGCGGCCCACCCTCCCGGCCGGTCTGCATGAAACACGCAAACAGCTCACCGCCCGGGCGCAACCAGGCGTGCAGCTGGCGTTCATAGGCCGGCCACTGAGCGAGCGGCAGGGCACACAGGGAGGTTTGCTCGTAAACCCCGTCTACCGGTGCCTCCGGCCGCCAGGACAGCATATCGGCCTGAACCACATCGGCTTCCAGGCCGGCATGGTCCAGATCGCTCCGCAGCTGTTCGACGGGCGTTGGCGCCACGTCCAGTCCAATCACGCGAAAGCCCCGTGCCGCCAGGGTCGGGACTTCGTGGCCAAACCCGCAGCCGGGCACCACGATACGGGCCCCCGGCTTCAGGGCGGTGCGTTGCAACCATTGCTCCAGCGAGGGGCTGGGCCCACCGCGATCCCAGCGGGTCGAGCCCGCCTGATAGCGGGCCTCCCAGTCCGCCTCCGCATCGACGGAAGCGGAATCGGCAGGGGAACTTTCGGAATTTGGCATCGGACTCCTTCTCGGCACAGGATAGGAACCCGATAGACCATACCAAAGCGCCAACGACTCACGGAGATCCCGATGGACCGGAACCAACTGCCCTACCGCATCCACCGCCAGGAACTCGGCCCCATGGAGAACTTCGTCTACCTGATCGAGGATCGCGCCAGTCACCGCGGCGCCGTGGTCGACCCCGCCTGGGAGCCCGAGGCGATCATCCGTCAGGCACGGGAGAACGACGTCGAGATCTCCGACATCCTGCTGACTCACAGCCATCACGATCACATCAACGGCGTCGAGGCCATCCTGGAGCAATACCCGAATGCCCGGCTGCACCTGCTCAAGCCGGAGGCCGAATTCTGGGGCAAGCAACTGGAACGCCCGGAGCTGCACCACGGCGGCGATGCGATGCGCCTGGGCGATACCGAGATCCGCTTCCTGCATACGCCCGGCCACACGCCCGGCTCTGCCTGCTTTCACATGCCCGCGGGCGACGACCTCATCACCGGGGACACCCTGTTCGTCTTCGGCTGCGGTCGCTGCGACCTGGCCGGCGGCGACCCGGAACAGATGTTCCATACCCTGAACGGTCTGCGTGAAGGCCTGCCGGCGCATACCTGCATCCACCCGGGCCACAACTACGCCGACAAAGCCGAATCCACACTGGAAGAACAGGACGCCGGCAACCCCTTCCTGCACTTCCACGACAAGGACGACTTCGTCCACTACCGCATGGTCGAGCACGACCGCGTGCGCAGCACGCCCTACCACCCCATCCCCCGGAGCTGAGACGGGCCGAAAAACAAAGAATCCGTCCCGATGGCTTGCATCCCCCGGGACCAATCGCGATAATGCGCGCCTTCAGACGATGCGCCCGTAGCTCAGCTGGATAGAGTACCTGGCTACGAACCAGGTGGTCGGAGGTTCGAATCCTTCCGGGCGCGCCATATTCCAGAGAAAAGGCACCCACAGCCGGGTGCCTTTTTTCGTTTGGGCCAGCACAAAGGATTCGAACCTCCGTTCAACAATACGGTTCGACCCCGAGCGCAGCGAGGAACGTGTCAGCCCACAGCCGGCAGCCGGGAGGTCAACACGTACCGCGTCGCCGCCATCCTTTCGGGCGCGCCAGATTTCGGAGAAAGGGATCCGTGACTTACAGTCGCTGGTCCCTTTTTCGTTCTGGCTCAGGGCTCGTGCCACTCCTGTGACAAACCCGAATTACGCCAATTGGGCTCCTCGTGCCCGATTAGTACCTGGCTTCGCGAGTCATTCCGTTCCTTGTGTTCGTAGGAACGCCTTCGATCGTGCCCCTACAGCCAGCCCTCAGGTGCGGCGCAACGCATCTCCTTCTATATTTTCCACGGGCCGGCTCCCGGGAATGCGCCGTTTGCGCAATCATGCCCCCGACCCGTACTTTTAGCGTAGCAACCGGGTTTCGATGACGCCTCGGTAGTGCTCCCGGCGTTTTCCCAAGCTGGGCGCCGTGCAGGCCTCGGGCAGGACGCGATCGGAGGTGGACGACCCGCAACACGCGGGGCGTTACCCGAAAGAGCGGGGTGGGACGATGATGGAACTGCAGTGGCTGATCGCCCTGCTGCCCTTTCTGGCAGCACTGCTGGTTCACCTCCTTGCGGGCCGGCTGGGCCACCGGGTCGCGCGCCTGAGCGTGGGGATCAACGTCATCGTCGTAGGGATCGCCGCGTTCCAGCTGGCGCTCTACATCGCGGGCGACACCGGGCCGCAGTGGATGGGCCTGGCCAACGGCTGGGGCAGCCTGCAGCTGGACCCGCTCAGCGCCATCATGGCGCTGGTCGTGGCCGGGATCAGCCTGGTGGTGCACGTCTACTCGATCCGCTACATGTTCGAGGAGCCCGGGTACGCCCGCTTCTTCATGCTGCTGGACCTGATGACTGGATCCATCCTCCTGATGGTGATGGCCGGCGACCTGATCACCCTCCTGATCGGCTGGCACCTGATCGGGGTAGTCCTCTACTTCCTGCTTACGCACAACACCGAACCGCCGCGCGCGCAGCGCTACGCCTTCTGGACGTTCATCACCTACCGTCTGGGGGACCTGCCGCTGGTGCTGGCCACCGTGATCCTGTTCCAGGCCTACGGCGTACTCGACCTGCCCACCCTCTTCGACCGTATCGCCGAAAGCCCCGATGCCCGCACCGTCATGGGGCTGCCCGTCACCGGGACGGTGGCCTTCCTGGTGGCGCTGGCCGCCTTCGCGAAGTCGGCCCAGTTCCCGCTGCACACCTGGCTGCCCTACACCATGGAGGGGCCCACGCCCGTGTCGGCCCTGATGCATGCGGGGATCGTCAACGCCGGCGGCATCATCATCAACCGCTTCGCCCCGGTGTTTGTCCACAGTAGCGAGGTCCTCCATCTGCTCTTCATCGTGGGCCTGCTGACCGCCGTGATCGGCTCGCTGATGATGCTTTCGCAGAACGACATCAAGAAGTCGCTGGGCTACTCCACCATGGGGCAGATGGGCTTCATGGTGATGGAAACCGGTGCCGGCGCCTTCGCGCTGTCGATCTTTCATCTGATCGCCCACGGCCTGTTCAAGGGCACCCTGTTCCTCGGAGCCGGCAACGTGATCGGGGCCGCGCGCCGCCATGACGGGGTTCCCAACGAGCCTCTCTACGACTTCCTCGTGGAGCGCAAATCGGCCCCCGCACGCGTGCCCTGGTTCATCATCGGGGCGGTCACGCTGATCGTGCCGCTGGTGATCCTGGTCGGCGCACATGCCTGGGTTGCGGAGCGCTTCTTCCAGCAACAGGGCGCGATCGTGCTGCTGTTCTTCGGCTGGATCACCGGGGTCCAGGTGCTCTTCACCGCCCAGCGGCTCGATACCGAGAATCCGCTGCGCATGATGGCCCTGATCATCCTGTCCTTCGCCGTGATCGTGATCGGCTACGTGCTCGTGGGCCACAGCTTCGAGGCCTTCCTCTACCCGGATGCCGCATTCCGTGACGCACTCTACTCGGCGGCGGGTATCGACAAGCTCACCTTCGATGTCCTGGTCGTCCTGCTGGCCGTGGTGTTCGTCCTCGGCTGGATCGGGGCCTACCTGAGCCGGACGCGCCAGGGCCCGATGGACAAGCTGCCGGCCGGCGCGCGGCTGATGCTGTACTCGCTGCTGTCGCGCGAGCTTTATGTAGCCGACGTCCACGAACGTGTCACGGACCGGCTGCTGGCCCTGTCCAGACGCCTCAATATCTGGCTGAGGTGGCGCTGACATGTCAGTGTTTCTATTGATACTCGCCGCGTTCTTCCTGCCGCTCTTCCCGGCCACGATGCTGTTCACGCGGCTCGCCGTCAGCACCCAGCCTCTGCCGGTACGGCTCGCACTCGTCGTCTTCTGGCCCCAGATCGGGGTCGTCCTGATCCTCTGGGGCGAACTGGAGCCAGGTCCGATTCTCGCGACCTGGGCCGTGATGAGTGCGCTGTTCTACGCCTTCCGGATGCTGACCGTGCGCGAGGTCGGGCGCTGGAACGCCATGCTGGCCGTATCTGCCTGGCCCCTGGTCTGGCTCTACGCCCTGCAAACACCCGCGCCGGTTGATCTCGTCGCCGTGACGCTGGCACTGACCACCGCCCCTGTCCTGATGCTGGTGGTGCACGAAGTCCTCGTCGGACGCCTGGGAGCCGCCTACACGGGGCTCCACGGCGGTCTGGCACGCGATCTGCCGCGCCTCTCGGGGATCATTGTGGTGGCAACGCTCGCGGCAATGGCCCTGCCCTTGTTCCCCGGCTTCTTCGCCCTGCTGACCCTACTGGGCAGTGCGCCCGTCGGCTTCGCCATTGGCATCCTGCTGATCTGGCTGCTATGGAGCTGGGCGGGGGCCCGTCTGCTGCAGGGCACGGTATTCGGTCCGCGCAGCGGACCCGTGGCTGCCGATCTGACGGCCCCCCGCGCATGGGGCTTCGCCGGTCTCGTCGTGGCCCTGACAGGCGCCGGGCTCATCTGGACCGGAGGTGCGCTGTGACCCTTTCCCTCGGCCGCCAGCTGAAGATCCGCTCCATGGTGCACATGGCCGCCGAGCCGATCCCCAACTTCTGGCCCATGCGCACCTTCATCCACCACAACCCGTTGCACGGGCTGGAGGACCACCCCTTCCCCGAGGCGATCGAGCGTGGCCGGGCCCTGTTCCACGGGCGCGGCTTCCTGGCCCGCGCCGACTACCAGTGGCTGCTCGCCGATGGCCGCATCGACCCGGATGCGCTGGACACAGCGATCGACCGGGCGCTTGGTGGCTATCCAGCCCTGCAGGCCACCGGTGGCCACGCGCTGATCCATCCCCTGCTCACGCGCTGTCGCGAACCGGCCCGTCGACCGTGCGTGCTGGCCGCGGCGGAGGACGTGGCGGCCATCCTCGCCGGCGGTGTTCCATCCGCGGGGGACGGCGTGGATGTGGAACGCATCGAGGACATCCTGCGCCGGGCGTTCCCGCCGGAGCGGCCGCTCTACGAGGCGCTGGACCACCTCTACGACACCCGCATCGCCGAGACCCTGGACGAGCTCCTGATCAAGACCTGCCTCGACTTCTTCGACGAGGGCCAGTCCGCCTGGCCCATGCCCGGGCGCGAACAGGGCCTGTTCGCCGCCTGGAGCCAGCTTGCACAGCGCAACCTGCGGCTGTTCCTGCGCGGCCTGCACATCAAGAAAATCCTGGATCAGAGCGACACCCCGGAGGGCATCATCGCCTTCGTCCTCGACGAACTCGGCATCCCCGAGCCGTCCTGGCCCGGGCTGATCGTGCGCGAACTCACCCATCTGCACGGCTGGGCCGGCTTTATCCGCTGGCGCGAACGGGCGCCTCGCTATCACTGGGCCCGCGAATATCCAGCGGACCTGGTCGACTTCCTGGCGATTCGCCTTGTGCTGTCACTGTCCCTGGTCCGCGAACACGCGCGGCGCCGTCGGATGCCACGCAACCGGTTCGAACTCGAGGCCCGGATTACCGAGCGCCCGGCGGAATCCTTCCTGCGCCACGAACTGTTCACCGGCGCCGTGCTGCCCACGCGGGCCGAGGCCGTCGAGGACGCAGTGGCGCGCGGTCGGCCGGCCGAAATCGCCCGGCTCATCGGGGCTTACATCCCCGAGAAGCGCCAGGCTGAAGCCGGGACCCAGTCACGCGCCCTCGAAGAACTGGCACAGCGCGCCGGCACACCGAATGCCTTCCGCGAGCTCTCACCGGAACGCCTGGCCGAGGTGCTGACGGAACTGGAGGCATTCGAACGGCACGAGGGCATGATCTGGCTGGAGGCCATGGAGACAACCTACCGCCGCGCGCTGCTGTCACGCCTTCACCCGACTCCCGCGCCACCCCGCGAAAAGCGCCCCTTTGCGCAGATGCTGTTTTGTATCGATGTGCGCTCGGAACGCATTCGCCGCCAGCTCGAGACGCTTGGCGACTACCAGACCTACGGGATCGCCGGATTCTTCGGTGTCCCGGTCAGCTTCATCGCGCTGGGCAAGGGTAGCGAGGATCACCTGTGTCCCGTACTGCTGACCCCGAAGAACCTGGTCCTCGAGGTGACGACCGGCGCCGAGAAACTGGAGACGGATCTGTATTCCTCGGCGGAACACCTGCTGCACGACCTGAAGCATTCGGTCCTGTCGCCCTACTTCACGGTCGAGGCCATTGGCCTGCTCTTCGGTTTCGACATGGTCGGCAAGACCCTCGCGCCGCGGCTCTACAATCGCTGGCGCCACCGCATCGAATCGGACAAGCCGTCCACCCGTTTGCTGGTCGACAAGCTCACCCGAGAACAGGCGGACTCGGTCGTTCGCGCGCTGCAGCGGGTCATCATCGTGGAGGCGATTCACAAGGAGTTCGGCATCGAGCGCGAATCGATCACCGATGCGATCATCCGCGAACTGCGCGAGGCGGCCCTGGGGCGCCACACGGGGCAGACCCACTTCGCGCAGGCGTTCGCCCTTGGCAAACGCGCCGAGGCGGATTTTATCCAGACCCTGCAACAGCGCTACCGCATCAATCGCTCGTATGCGCAGATGCAGCTCGAACGCCTCGGGCGCATCGGCTTCTCCCTCGACGAGCAGACCTACTTCGTCGCCCAGGCGCTGCGCTCCATCGGGCTCACTGAACAGTTCTCCCGCTTCATCATCCTGACCGGGCACGGCAGCCAGTCGCACAACAATCCCTACGAGTCCGCCCTCGACTGCGGTGCCTGCGGCGGGAGTCACGGCCTCGTCAGTGCCCGTGTCCTGGCGCATATGGGCAACAAGCCGGAGGTGCGTCGGCGCCTGCGGCGCGAGGGCATCCCCATCCCGGACGATGCCTGGTTCCTGCCGGCATTCCACAACACGACCAGCGACGCGATCGAGTTGCACGACCTGGATCTGCTCCCCGCCAGTCATCTCGTCTACCTCGAGCGCCTGCGCAACGGGTTGCAGGCAGCGCGGCGCCGCACCGCCGCCGAGCGGCTGCAGACCCTGCCGCCGGAGGGCGGGCCGGAACTCGAGCCCATCCAGGCCGCGCGGATGGCCCAGCGCAACACGGTGGACTGGACCCAGGTGCGGCCCGAATGGGGCCTGGCGCGCAACGCGGGCTTCATCATCGGGCGCCGCCACCTGACCGAGGGCAGCGACCTCGACGGCCGTACCTTCCTGCACTCCTACGACTATCGCCTCGACCCGCGCGGGCGTCTGCTCGCGAATATCCTGACCGGCCCGCTCGTGGTCGCCCAGTGGATCAACATGGAGCACTACTTCTCCACGGTCGACAACGAACACTATGGCAGCGGCAGCAAGGTCTACCACAACGTGGCGTGCCGCCTCGGTGTCATCACCGGCAACCTCAGTGACCTGCGAACCGGCCTCCCCGCCCAGACCGTACTGCGCGACGGCCGGCCCTACCATGACCCGATCCGCCTGCTGGCCGTCATCGAGGCGCCCTTTGAACACGCCCGGGCGGCGATCGACGGCGTCGCCAAGGTCCGGAGCCTGGTCACCAACGGATGGATCCTGGTAGTGATCCTCGACCCCGAGACCCACCGGATCCATCGCTTCGCGGACGGCCAGTGGCTGGAAGAGCCGCTGCCCCGGGCCGCTCATGGCCAAACCGATCCAACGGCTGCGGAGGAGACCCGCGCATGAACGACGTGAACCTGAATCCCCTCAAGAAGCTGGAGATCATTCTCGAGGGCGAACACCAGGCCTTTGCCACCGATCTGCTCGACCGAGCCGGCGTCAAGGGCTACACCATCATGGGCAACCTCTCGGGAAAGGGCAGCCAGGGCTTCCACGAAGGCCATCTGATGTTCAACGAGGACGACGTGCTGATCATGATCATCGCCGCCGTACCCGAGGAACTGGTCGAGCCGATCCTCGAGGGCTTCACCCCCTTCTTCAACCAGCACAGTGGCGTGATCTTCATCTCCGACATCCAGGTCAGTCGTCTGGTGAAATTCAAGGGCTGAAATCCACCCCCGGGCGGCTGCGGCGCTCCCGGGAACACCTGCTGTTCGACGGCCAGGGGTGGCCGGTTCACAGGCAACATGCCAATCCCTGGCGTGCATCCCGCCTCTTGCAATGCGCCACTCCCGAGGCCAGCCTGAGTCACTCCCCAGTCACGGTTCACCACCATGCGCCAGATGTCCCCCCGGGAATTGCACGACTATCTCTCGCAGGCAAAGAGCCCGCCGAAGCTGCTGGATGTGCGCGAGCCCTGGGAATTCCGGCACTGCCACATCGAGGGCTCGCAACTGCTCCCGATGGGCCAGATCCCGACCGCGTACCAGGACCTGAATCCGGAGGACGAGATCGTGGTGATCTGTCACCACGGCGTCCGCAGCCAGCAGGTCTGCGGCTTTCTGCAGCGGGTCGGGTTCAACAACGTGATCAACCTGTCCGGCGGCATTGATGCCTGGGCACGCGAGGTCGATCCCCACATGGCGACCTATTGATCAGGGTGCCCCCCTGGCCGCTGCGTGACCCCCGCACCCACCCTTTCGGTCATCATTCCGGCCTGGAACGAGGCCGAGTGGCTGCCACGAACCCTGACGGCCGTCCAGGAGGCCCTGTCGGGCCTTGATCGCCCCAGCGAGATCATCGTGGTGGACAACGCCTCCACGGACGCGACCCCGCAGATCGCGCAGCGCGCCGGCTGTCGTGTCGTCTTCGAGCCGGCACGCAGGATCAGCCGCGCCCGCAACGCCGGCGCCGAGGCGGCCACCGGGGACGACCTGCTGTTCGTGGATGCCGACACCTGGCCGGATCGCGACCTGCTTCGGGCCACCCTGGAGGCACTGGACAGCGGCCGCGTCTGTGGCGGCGGTGCCCGGGTAGATTTCGACCACCTGAATCACCGCATCTACCGCTGGGGTGCCGGCGCCTGGAATGCGCTGGCCGCGCGCCTGGGGCTGGCCGCCGGCTGTTACGTCTTCTGTACCCGCGAGGCCTTCACCGCCGTCGGCGGCTTCAGCGAAACTGTGTACGCCGGGGAAGAGGTCTTCCTGTCGCGCGCCCTGCGCCGCTGGGGCCGGGCACACGGCCAGCGCGTGGAAATCCTGGACACCCCCGTGTTGACCTCCGGGCGCAAGGCGGACTGGTTTCACCCCGGCCGTCACATCCTGGTGGTGCTGCAGGTCCTGCTGCTCCCCTGGAGCCTGCGCTCCCGCCGCCTCAGCTGGTTCTGGTATACCCGTCCAGGTAGTCGCGACTGAACGATCGCGGTGCCGTCGCCCCGCCGGGTTCGCTATACTGCGCGGTCTTTCGGTTCGCGCCCTGCAGAGGAACCCCCGGACGCCATGAATCCCCGCCTCGACCGGCTCCAGCCTTACCCGTTCGAACGCCTGCGGGCCCTGTTCGCGGACCTGCGCCAGCCGGAAGGGCTGGAGCCCATCGCGCTGTCGATCGGCGAACCACGCCATGCGCTTCCGGGTTTCGTCGAACCCGCCCTGCGCGACGCCGTACAGGGTTACAACCACTACCCCACCACTCGCGGCGAACCGGCCCTGCGCGAGACGATCGCCGCCTGGCTGCAACGCCGGTTCAACTTGGATACCGTGAAGCCCGAGCGCCAGGTGCTGCCGGTCAGCGGTACCCGCGAGGCCCTGTTCGCGATCGCCCAGGCCGTCGTCGCGGAGAAGCCCGGGGCGCGCGTGCTGATGCCGAATCCCTTCTACCAGATCTACGAGGGTGCGGCCCTGCTGGCCGGGGCAGAACCGGCCTTCTACGACCTGGCGCCGGAGAACGGCTATCTACCCGACTTCTCCACGATCGACGTCGCCACCTGGGATGCGGTGCAGCTCGTCTACATCTGCAACCCGGGCAACCCGGCCGGCGCCTGCATGTCCGAGGCGGCGATGCAGGACCTGATCCGTCTGGCCGAACGCCATGACTTCGTGCTCGCGGCCGACGAGTGCTACTCCGAGATCTATCACCCGGAGGCCACCCCACCGGCTGGCCTGCTGGGTGCCGCGGCGCGCATGGGCAATAGCGGGTTCGAACGCTGCATCGTGTTCCACAGCCTGTCCAAGCGTTCGAACCTCCCGGGGCTGCGCTCCGGATTCGTGGCGGGCGATGCCGAGCTGCTGGACCGCTTCGCGCTGTACCGTACCTACCATGGCTGCACCCTGCCGCCGCCCACCCAAGTCGTCAGTCGCGTGGCCTGGGCGGACGAGGCCCATGTCGCGCACAATCGGGCCCTGTACGCGGAGAAGTTCGCGGCGGTCACCCCGCGGCTACAGGCCATACTCGACGTCACCACACCGGCCGCCGGTTTTTACCTCTGGCCACGGGTTCCCGATGGCGACGACGAGGCCTTTGCCCGCCGCCTGTACGCCGAGGCCGGGGTGACCGTGCTGCCCGGGCGCTACCTCTCGCGCAGCGACCCGACCTCCGGGCACAACCCCGGTGCCGGGCATGTCCGCATGGCCCTGGTCGCCGAGCCGGCCGCCTGTGTCGAGGCCGCCGAGCGCATTGCCAGCCTGTATGAATCCATTACCTATTAATACGTTGCAAGGAAAACCTCATGTCCGATATCCAGAGCACCATCGAAACCGCCTTTGAACGCCGCGCCGAGATCAACCCGCGCAACGTGGAGACCAATGTCCGCGATGCGGTGAACGAGGCGCTGGAGATGCTGGACACCGGCCGTGCCCGAGTCGCCGAGAAGAAGGGCGGCGAATGGGTGGTGAACGAATGGCTGAAGAAGGCCGTACTGCTGTCGTTCCGCATCTCGGAGAACGAGTTCATCAAGGGCGGCTTCACCAACTACTACGACAAGGTCCCGTCCAAGTACGCCGACACCTCCAGCCGTGACTTCCGCGAGGCCGGCGTGCGCGTCGTGCCGCCGGCGACCGCGCGCCGCGGGAGCTTCATCGCCCCCAACACGGTGCTGATGCCGTCCTACGTAAACATCGGCGCCTATGTGGATGAAGGCACGATGGTCGATACCTGGGCCACCGTCGGTTCCTGCGCCCAGATCGGCAAGAATGTGCATCTCTCCGGCGGCGTCGGGATCGGCGGCGTGCTGGAGCCGCTGCAGGCGGCCCCGACCATCATCGAAGACAACTGCTTCATCGGTGCCCGCTCCGAGGTGGTCGAGGGCGTGATCGTCGAGGAAGGCGCGGTCATCTCCATGGGCGTGTATCTCGGCCAGTCCACCCGGATCTACGATCGCGAAAACGACGAGATCCTCTATGGCCGCGTACCGGCCGGCTCCGTGGTGGTCTCCGGCACCCTGCCCTCCAAGGACGGCAAGTACTCGCTGTACTGCGCGGTGATTGTGAAGCGCGTGGACGAGAAGACCAAGGCCAAGGTCGGCCTGAACGCCCTGCTGCGCGATGTCTGAGATCGCGCTCTTCGGGATCGCCAACTGCGATACCGTCCGCAAGGCCCGCCGGGCGCTGGATGCGGCCGGCGTGGATGTTCGCTTCGTCGACGTTCGCAAGGACGGGCTGGAGGAGGCCCGGCTGCGCAACTGGGTCGATGCGCTTGGCTGGGAGGCCCTGGTCAACCGACGCGGCACGACCTGGCGCCAGCTTCCCGCCGAACAGCGCGACGGGCTGGACCGCGAACGCGCGATCGCCCTGATGCTCGAACACCCGGCCCTGATCAAGCGGCCGGTGATCGAACAGGGGGACGCGATCACGGTCGGCTGGACCCCCGACATCGCGGCCCGCTGGGGGGCTGCCTGAGGCCCTCGGCGGCATGCTGAGGCGGGCCGGCATTCGCTGGCGGGCGATGCGCTGGCGCGCCCACCACTGGCTGGCCCGTCATCCCCGACTGCACACCGGCCTGCATGCCGCCGGGAGCATGAAGAGCGGCCCGGAGGCCATGGCCCGCGGGGTTGCCATCGGGCTGTTCATTGGCCTGACGCCCACGGTCGGCTTTCAGACCGTATTGATGATCATCCTCTGCATCGCGCTAGCCGGGAATTTCCCGACGGCCTTCGTGGCCTCATTGATCAGCAACCCCCTGACCACGGCCCCCCTGTACTGGGGCTACCACTCGCTGGGCGAGGCAGTCTTTCGCTACATGCCCCTGCTCACCCACGACCCGGACGCCTGGTACCTGCAGGGGATCGGCGACGAGATTACCTTCACCTTGCTGGGCAGTCTGCTGATCGCCACGCCCACCGCTATGGCCGGCTACTGGATCTCCCATCAACTGTCTGCCGCCTGGCAGCGCCACCGGGACCGGCGGCGCGCCGAGCGGGCCCGGCGCCGCGGCCCCTGAGCCTCGTCACTCGGTCGCCTCCTCGGCGGCCCCTTCCCCTGCCGGCGCACCACTGGGTTCCGGCCATTCCAGCCGGACATCCAGCAACTCCACCGTGCCCCGGTCGCGCTCCAGGGGCGGTACGTCGGCGTAGGGGTCCGGATCCAGCCGGCCGTCGTGCCACACCCACACGAAGTACCCCAGGTTCATCAGCGCGAGCACCAGGATCAGCCAGCGCATCCGGTGTCCTCCGCGCGCGACAGTGCCCACAGCCCGTCCAGCACCAGGTTGGGGATGATCCGCGATTCCTCGCGCAACAGCGGCGCCAGCCAGTAGGCATCCCCGCCGGTCAGCCAGCAGGGGGCCTCCTCGCCCAGCACGTCGCGGGAGCGCGCGATCAGCCCGTCCAGCGCCCCGGCCAGCCCCAGGCCCCAGCCACGCTCCAGCGCATCCGCACTGTTCAGCCCGGGCGACGGGTCGAGGTCCTCGGGCCACTGCGTCGCCTCGCGCGGCGCGATACGATCGGCCAGACGGGGCTGCAGCGCCTCCCAGCCGAGCTGGCGCCCCGGCAGTATGTAGCCGCCTGCATGACACCCGTCCGCCTGCAACACGTCGACGGTGACCGCGGTTCCGGCATCCACCAGGATGACCGGCATGTCGCCAACGGCCCGCGCCGCGACCAGCGCGCAGTACCGATCCACCCCCAGCTGGCCGGCTGCGTAGTCGGTCCGCAGGCCGTTCGGCCCGGCAGCCGCGACCCGGACCGCGTGGACCGAGGCCGCCAGCCCGGCGCTGTCCAATTCCTCGGCGAACGCCGCCCCGCGATCACCCGCCACCCGCGAGACCCATACGGCGTCGATGGTCGAGTCCTGCGCCATGGATGCGAGGGCGCGGGCGCAGCCCGCGGGCTCCGGGGCCGCGCCGGAGCCCAGCACATCGCCATCCCGACTGCGCACCTGCCATTTCACCCGGCTACTGCCGATATCCACCAGCGCGATGTCAGACATGTTCAAGACTCCGTACCGAAACCTCGCCCGAGTGCAGATGACGCACCGATCCGTCCGCGAATGCCGCCACCAGACAGCCGCTGGCCGGGTCGATCCCCAGCGCCCGGGCCTGCGCTCCATCGTCCAGAAGCTCGATGGCCTGCCCGCGCAACAGATCGAGCCGCTCCAGCTCGGACTCCAGCGAGGCCACGCCCTCGCGCACCAGGACGGGATGCAGGCGGCAAAGCCGGTCGACCACCCGCGCGGCCAGTTCCAGGCCGTCCGGTGCGCCGCCCGGACAATGACTGGCGAGATCGGTAACCGCGCGGTCCAGTTCCAGTGTATCCGCGGCCTCGCGATTAATCCCGATCCCGGCCACCAGCCGGCCCGGCCGCTCCCGACCGGGTGCCCGCTGCTCCATCAGGATTCCGCCGAGCTTGGCGCCCTGGATCATCAGGTCATTGGGCCACTTGAGCCGCACGGACTCCAGACCCAGCCCCTCCAGGGCCTGGATTACCCCGATCCCCACACCCACCGGATAGGCGGGCGGCACCGGGCCCCGCGCGATGGGCCACGCCAGCGACAGAGCGAGGCTCGCCCCGGGCCGCGACTGCCAGATCCGGCCCCGCCGGCCGCGGCCCGCGGTCTGGGTATGTGCCACGCAGACACGCGGTCGCTCATCGTCCGTGGCAGCCGCCTCCAGGAGATAGCGGTTGGTCGAATCGACCGATTCCAGGACCTCGACCCGAGGGGGTGCGACGTCACTGCCCGCCAGCAGGCCGTCGACGCGCTCTTTCAGCCATGCACTTTCCGGCGCCATAATGCAGACTGTGAATGAAGTCTCGGTCATCGGGATCGGTACTCGGCCAGGGGGCACAGGGGTTGGATACCAGAGATACGCGGGGGAAAGCCAGGCACCATGGTAAGCATTCCGTCCGGACGGCGCTGGGGCTGCTGGTACTGGTGGCAGGGCTGGTCGCGGGCGGAACCAGCGCGGACGAGCTGTACAGCTACCGCGATGCCTCCGGTGCCCGCGTCCTGACCGACGAACGGCCCCAAGGTATCCCGTACGAAACCATCCGCTCGCCCGCGAGCACGGGTACACGGACGCCTTCCAACGGCGGCGACTGGTCTCCCAGCCAGATCTTCGTGTTCGAGGGCCCGGGCGGTGAACGCCTGGTCACCAACCAGCACCGGCAAGACAACGGCATGGAACTGGTCGCCACCTACGGCCGCCCCACCGCGCGCGCCCGCTGCGGCGAGCGCGCCCGCCAGGCGCTGGCCACCGGCGGTGGCGAGTTCGCGGACCTCATTCGTACGGCCGCCACCCGCAAGGGCCTCGACCCTGCGCTGGTCCAGTCGGTCATTCACGTGGAATCCTGCTTCGATCCGCAGGCGGTCTCGCGGGTGGGCGCCCACGGCCTGATGCAGCTGATGCCCGCGACCGCGGCCGATCTCGGGGTCACCGACCGTTTCGATCCGGCCCAGAACATCAACGGCGGCACACGCTATCTGGCCGCCATGCTCGAGCGTTTCGAGGGCAACCTGGATCTCGCCCTGGCCGCCTACAACGCCGGCCCCGGCGCGGTGGAGCGCCACGGCGGCGTCCCGCCGTTCCGCGAAACGCAGACCTATATTCAGCGCATCCGCTCGCAGTACACCGGCAACGGGCGGCCGAACTGACTCAGACTTTGGGCTTGTCGCGCCCGCAATTCCAGCACTGGGTGAACTGCGGCTCGATCACCTCGCCGCAGCGCGGGCACTTCCAGTCCCGGCCGTCGTGTTCCGGCTCGCCCTCCAGATACTCCAGTATCAGGGCTCGCGCCTCCTCGGCCTGCTCCTCGTGCACCACCATGATGCGCGCCCAAGTCTCGGTTGGCGGGACCTCCCCCGCCGCGCCCATGAGCCCCGCCTGGTTCACGTACGCCGGGATGCCGGCCTCTTTCAGCAGGTCCTCGATGAACCCGGCCATCACGGGGTCGGCGGCGGAATAGACAGTCCTCATGGCCGCGACCGTAGCACGCGCGGCAAATCCGACGCAGCGGGCCTACCCCTACTGCACCGTGCCCTGATTGGCCGCCTGGAAGTACTCCATCGCCTTCTGGATCGCGAAGAACGGGGCTTCCTCGAGCGCGGTGCGGGTATGCGGCAGGTTGATGTCCGCGTGGTACTTGCGCATGGCCAGGACATGGATCGGCAGCTCGCGCGCGAACATCGGGTTCTCGAAGTTGAAGTACTGGCCCAGCCCCAGCACCAGATCCTGGCGCTCGTCGGCCGTCAGGTTCTCCGGGGACACCCGGACATCCGGGAGCTGCCCGGCCTGGCCGTCGACCGATACCACCACCTGGCGATCCCCGTCGGCCGCGGCCGGCACGGAATCTCCGTTCACCAGCTGCAGGTTCTCCGACAGGTCCAGGTACCCCTTGGACAGGATATGCCCATGCGGTTGGAACACCTTGCTGGACATGTTGACCGCCCAGAGTTCCATGGTCTCCTTGAGGTCCTGGGCCGCCTGCACCTCGCCCAGGGCGAACAACTGCTGGGCGTAGACGATATCCCACACCCAGACCTGGCCGTATTCGGGCAGCTCGCCCTCGACGGCCAGCGAGACCTTGCGCAGCTCGGGCTGCGATTCGTCGCGCGCATGCAGTGTCAGGGTAAATTCGGCCAACGGACTTCTCCTTACGGCAGCGGATATCGCGCTGCATGATCAAGCCCTAAATTATAGCCGTCCGTCGACCCGTACCGCAGTTCAGGCACGTCGCCCGGGGACTTCGGCCACGCCTGCCCCCCATTCACGGAACTGACATAATGTCGGAGGGGAACACTGGTTAATCTACACATTCGCGTTGGTGCCCCATGTTTCCCGAGACAAGGCGCGGTGCGCAGCCGGTAGTGGGGCTACCGGTAAGCGCCGCAACGCTGCATCGGGGAACATGGGGCACCAACCCCACAAACTATTGAACGCAGGGGCTCGGCCGATTTTGCGCGCGCACGGCGTTGCGGTTCCCTTGTGCAGAATGACTGCACGGCAGTCACCGCGCCTTGTTCGCACGCAAAATCGACTCGAGCGCGAACGTGTAGATTAACCAGTGTTCCCCTAGACTCGCGGGTCCACTTCTGCCGCGAGTCGTGCATGCCGGATGCCGACGTGACCCAGACCGATCTGTTCCTCAATCGCGAGCTGTCCCTGCTGGAATTCAACCGTCGGGTGCTCGCGATCGCCCAGGACCCCGCCTTCCCGCTACTCGAACGCCTGCGCTATCTGAGTATCTCCTCCACCAACCTGGACGAGTTCTTCGAGGTCCGCGTGGGCTCGCTGCGCCAGCAGGTCGAGCTGAACGTGCAGGCCCCCGGTCCGGACGGCCTTTCCGCCGCCGAGCAGCTTCGCCAGATCGCCCCGCGCGCGCACGACCTGGTCGAGGAGCAGTACCGCACCCTGAACGATGAACTGATCCCGGCACTGGCGGCCGAGGGCATCCACTTCGTGCGTCGCACCCACTGGAGCTCCGCGCAGCAGGAATGGGTGCTGCAGTATTTCCGCGAACAGCTGCAGCCGGTCCTGACCCCGATCGGCCTGGACCCGGCGCATCCCTTTCCGCGCATCCTGAACAAGAGCCTGAACTTCATCGTCACGCTCAAGGGCAAGGACGCCTTCGGCCGCGAGTCCGGCCGCGCCGTGGTACAGGCACCGCGTTCTCTCCCGCGTCTGGTGCGCCTCCCGAGGGAGGTCGCCAGCGGCGACAACGATTTCGTCCTGCTGTCGTCCATCCTGCACGCCCATGTTGACGAGCTGTTCCGCGGGATGAAGGTGACCGGCTGCTACCAGTTCCGGCTGACCCGCAACTCCGACCTGTTCGTGCAGGAAGAGGAGATCGACGACCTCCTGAACGCCCTGGAGGGCGAACTGCCCCAGCGCAACTACGGCGCCGGCGTGCGGCTGGAGGTCGCGGACAACTGCCCGCAGGAGGTCGCCGATTTCCTCCTGCAGCAGTTCCATCTGGACCCCGACGACCTGTATCAGGTCACCGGCCTCGTGAACCTGAACCGGCTGATGGCGGTGCACGAACTGGTCGACCGCCCGGACCTCAAGTTCCCGCCCCTGGTCCCGGCCCTGCCTCGCGTGGACGCCAGCGGCAGCGGCATCTTCGCCTGCATCCGCGAGCAGGAGCTATTGCTGCATCATCCGTACCAGTCGTTCATGCCGGTGGTGGATTTCCTGCGCCAGGCCGCGGCCGACCCGCGGGTACTGGCCATCAAGCAGACCCTGTACCGCACGGGCACCCGCTCGCCCCTGGTCGAGACCCTGATCGAGGCGGCGCAGGCCGGCAAGGAGGTCACTGTCGTGATCGAGCTGCGGGCGCGCTTCGACGAGGCCGACAACATCGAGCTGGCCAACCGCATGCAGGATGCCGGGGTGCATGTGACCTACGGCGTGGTCGGCTACAAGACCCACGCCAAGCTTGCCCTGGTGGTGCGCCGGGATGGCGACCAGATTACCCGCTACGCCCACCTCGGCACCGGCAACTATCACTCCGGCACTGCCAAGGCCTACACCGATTTCGGCCTGCTGACGGCCGACCCCGTGCTGACCGAGGACGTCCACCGTGTGTTTCTCCAGCTGACCGGGCTCGGCAAGGTGACCCGGCTGCGCCAGCTCATCCAGGCCCCCTTCCGCCTGCACGACGCGATGCAGGAGAAGATCGAGCGCGAGATCGAGAACCACCGGGCCGGCAAACCGGCGCGCATCGTCGCGCGCATGAACTCCCTGAACGAGGCCACCATCATCCAGGCCCTGTACCAGGCCTCGCAGGCCGGTGTGCCCATCCAGCTGATCGTGCGCGGCATCTGCAGCCTGCGCCCCGGGGTCCCCGGCATATCGGAAACCATCGAGGTGCGCTCGGTACTGGGCCGCTTCCTCGAACACTCGCGGGTGTTCTACTTCGAGAACGCCGGCAACCCCGAGGTGTTCCTTTCCAGCGCCGACTGGATGCCGCGCAACTTCTTCCGCCGCGTCGAGGTGGCTTTCCCGGTGCGCGACCCGGAGCTGCGCGACCGCGTGGCCGAGGAATCCCTGTTCAACTACCTGCGCGACACCGCCACCGCCTGGTCCCTGCAACCGGACGGCAGCTACACCCGCATTCGGCCCGCCGACGACCAGGCCCCCTACTCCGCACAGGAGGTCCTGGCGGCCCGGCTGGCGGGGTCTACCGCCGGCTGACGGGACACCCATGGCCGGCGCGGGGCACCCGGTCGTGGGACTTCGCCGGTCCCCGCTTGACCCCATCCTTCGGACAACCGAACCTGAAGGTCACAACCTCCCTGTGGGCGCGAGCATCCGGACCCCCTATGAAGATCCTGATACTGGAAGACGAAGATCTCATGGCGGATCTCCTGAAGACGCTCGTTCGCGGCCTTTATCCCAATTCCGACATCTTCCACGCGCGCTCCATTACCGAGGCCCTGCGACGTTGGCGCGAGACACACCACGACCTCGTGCTGTCGGACCTGTCGCTGCCCGACGGGAACGGGCTGGACTTCCTGCGACGGGCGGCCATCGATGGCCGCGTCACGCCCATCGTCATCATCACCGCGAACCCGGAGCGTAAGAGTGTCCAGCGCGCCGCTCGCTACGGCGTCCGGGGTTTTATCTCCAAGCCCTTCGAGGCGGAACTGGTGCATGACCGTCTGCAAGCGATACTGGCTACGGGAGCGACTACCGCCGAGTCCCGCGAAGAAGCCGAGGGCGAGCCGGAGGCGCCCGCCCTGGAAAACGCCCTGCAACAGGCCGAATCCGGTGAGCTGAGACTGCCTACACCGATCGATCTTGACGCACTGCGGGAATTGAGGGCGCGGGCCGACACACTCTCGCTGTCCGAACTGGAGAAGGCCTGGCAGGACATTCCATCCCTGGTCACGCGCCTGATCGATGCATCCAACGGCAGTGCTCTGAGGCGCACCGACACCCCCAATACCTCGCTACGCGACGCCCTGCAGGTTCTGGGCATCCCCACCGCCCTGAATCTGGCAATGGCCATGGCCCTCGATCTCACCACCACACTTCAGGACCCCAACCTCCAGACCCGCGCCCGGCATTACCAGGAACAGAGCGAGCGCATGGCCCACCAGGCCGCGGCCCTGGGTCGCAGCCTGCGGGCGGACGCCAGCCTTTGCTTTACCGCCGGACTGATGCATCGCCTGGGCGAGCTCGCGGTCATCGCCACGGCACAGCGCTGCGTCCTTCAGGGCTGCACCCTCGACCCAGCCGCCCTGGATACGGCGCTTGCGGGGGACTGGCCCGCTCGAATGGCCGTAGCGCTGAAGTCGCGTCTACGCCTTTCTCTCCCGTTAAAGCAGATGATTGGGGCCACCCACGGCTTCGGTCTGGGCAGCGGCCACATTCATCTCCCCATCATGCGCACCGCCTTCTTGCTGACCAATGGGGCGGCGGACTCCGCCGAATGCCAGAAGCTACTGGGGCGCCTTGGTCTGTCGGACCAGGACACAACAGGCGGCATACCCGCTCAGCAGGTCTCGCTCCAGAGAAATGCTGATGGGTGAACACGCTCGCGTGGGCACCCCGAGCCCCCGAGGCAGGGGTCACACAGCCGTTAGCGCCTCCACCCCCGTTCTATAAACCCTCGGGGCGCAATGCAGGGTCGGGGAACCTGGAGTACAAGCCCCAAACGTGAGTGAATACAGGGGCACATGCGCCGCACACCATCGGGCCGCACACGCGTGCGGCACCCTCCCGGAACCGAGGCGCTCCTGAACCCAATCCTCTTGTTCCCGATGCAGAGGGTCGCTGGGTTCCCTACCCGTTCACAACACACCTGGTAACGCCTCAGCTCCCGCGGTTTTTTGTATCCGCTTCACTTTGACGCTCGGAGCGCGGCACATCATGCAGTCCGCCCAGCAGGGTGACCTCGGCGTCGCCATGACGCAGCAGGTCCTGCAACAGCACCACGATCCCGGCCACGCAGAGGAACAGCCCGAAGTTCAGTCCGATCGACTGCACATGGCGGAGCACAAAGAAGAACTCCGCCTCCTGCGCCGGAATCCACAGGATCGGCGCCATCACCCCCAGCAACGCCACGAATGCATACACCATGAAACGGATAAAGTGCACCGGTACCCGCCGTATGCTCAGGCCGTACACAATGGTGGCCACGATCAGCACACTCGCCGTCGCCTGAACCGCGATCATGGCCCGGTCGGTGATGAACACGTACCGGCCCTCCTCGTAGGTGGCTTCGCTGAGCCCGCCGAACATGGCCACCAGCAGGGCGTTTCCGACCACATACACCAGACTGAGCAGGAAGGGCAGTGCCAGCAACCGGTTGTGCCGCATCAACCGGAACCCCGTAGCCGACCACCAGATGCCGATCCACAACGGCACCGACAGTACATAGATCCAGACCACCAGCGTCAGCATTGCATCCATCCTTTCCGAATCCGCCGTCAGGCGTACTCGAGTTGCAGTGCGTGGCGGGCCCATTCCTCGCGCTCGGCGTCGAGGTCGGCCCGTGTCAGGGGATGGGCATCCAGCCATCCCGTCGCAAAGCTCAGTGCGAGGCCGTCCGTCGTCGCCTCGATACGCTCCAGCGGCACCGGATCGGGTGCCCGCGAGCGATGCAGCAGCACGGCCAGGCGCAACAGCACCGCCATATACCGGAAGGCGCCCGCACGATCCTCACGCACATCGCCCAGAAGCTTGGGTTTCAGGCTCCGCCGGTGCAGGCGCACCAGCAGTGCAAGCTCCGCCTGCTCCGGCTGCGAGAACCCGGGCAGGTCGGCCCATGTGAGGATGTATTCACCGTGCTTGTGGTACTTGCTGTGGGCCAGGGCGAGGCCGATCTCGTGCAGCTCGGCAGCCCAGTCCAGACGCTCGGCGTCGTCCCCGTCCAGCCCCCAGGCCGCGCGCACCGCGGTGACCAGGCGTGCCACCGTGGCCTGGACGCGCTCGGCCTGGGCCGGGTCCACCGCAAAGCGCCGGCGCAGATGATGAATGGTGCGCCCGCGCACGTCCTCGTGCCGGAAGCGACCCAGCAGGTCATGCACCACTCCCTCGCGCAGCGCCCCGTCGGAGGGATGCAGGCGTTCGATGCCCAGCGCCTCGAACGCGCCCAGCAGGACCGCCAGTCCGCCGGCGATGACCGGCGCCCGCTCTGCCGCCAGGCCGGGGAACTCCAGCCCGTCGATCGAGCCCTGCTCGATCAGTGCGTCCCGCAGACGCTCGAGGGCCTGCCGGTCCATGCCCGGCGCCGGGTCCAGGCCCGACTCCTGCACCATGCGATCCAGCGCGAGGATCGTGCCCGAGGCCCCGAGTGCCTGATCCCATCCCTCGGCCCGGTAGACGCTGGCAATCGGCTGCAGTTCCTGCTCCGCTCGCAGTCGGGCGGCATCGAAGGCCTTGCGACTCAGCTTGCCGTCGGCGAAGAAGCGCCGGGTAAAGGTCACACACCCCATCTCGAGGCTCTCGGCCAGGACCGGCTCGAAGCGTTCCCCGATAATGAACTCGGTGCTGCCGCCGCCGATATCCATCACCAGGCGCCGGCCACTGTCATCCGCCAGCGTGTGGGCCACGCCGAGGTAGATCAGCCGTGCCTCCTCGCGCCCGGCGATGATCTCCACCGGATGTCCGAGGGCGTGCTCCGCCGACCGCAGAAAGGCCCGGCTGTCATGCATCTGGCGCAGCGTGTTGGTCCCAACGACCCGCACATGACCGCGCGGCAGCTGACGCAGCCGCTGGCCGAAACGATCCAGGCAGTCCAAAGCCCGCTGGGCGACCTCCGGATCCAGCTGTCCCTGATCGTCGAGGCCGCTGGCAAGCCGCACCATCTCCTTGAGCCGGTCCACCTTCAGGACCTCGCCATCCTGGCGCCGAGCCACAATCATGTGAAAGCTGTTGGATCCCAGATCGACGGCCGCAACCGTCTCCGTATGGTGAGCCTCCTGCATGCCTAATGCGCCTCCCCATCGGCCAGCCGTTCGAGGACCCGCCGCGGGAGGTGCCAGACAAGGCGCATCGGTCCCGGCAGCGAACCCGCCAGCCCGCAGGCATCGCCCTTGCCCATATGCACCAGACTCCGCCCTCCGGGCGCGCCCAGCAAGCAGCTGACCAGAAGCGACAGGTCGGGCTCGTGGCCCACCAGCACCAACCCGCCATTCGTCGGCAGGTTCCGGGCCAGGGCTTCGACCTCCAGCCCGGCGGGTTGTCCCGGAGCCAGCCATTTCTTCTGTCGCACCGGTACATCCAGCGCCTGGGAAAGGGGGATCGCCGTCTGTCGGGCGCGCAGATAGGGGCTGCACAGGAGCTCCACGGAAGCCGGTAGCAGATCGCCCAGCGCCTGGGCCATGCGCACCGCGCTGACCTGCCCCTTTGCGGTCAGCGGCCGGTCACGATCGGCCCCGTCCCAGTCGCCGGGATTACCGGCCTGGGCATGCCGCACCAGCACCAGCCGCGGTTCCCGCATGCCGATCAGGCCGCCCCGGGCCGCAGCAGAAACAGGGAGTACCACGCCTCGGGCGCCGACCACTCGGCCTCGTGTTCCAGCCCCGCCGCCGCCACCAGACCATCGACCGCCTCGCGGCTGAACTTGCGCGATATCTCGGTGCGGATAATCTCGCCTGCCGCGATCTCCAGGCGAGCCTCGGGCTCCGAGACCTGCACGACCTGGTCGCGACGCGCCACCAGGTGCATCTCGATCCGCGAATGCTCTTCCACGAAGGGCGCGCGGTGATCGAACCCCTCGGGGTCGAAATCCGCCCCCAGCTCGGTATTCAGCACCGACAGCAGATTCAGATTGAACGCCGCGGTGACCCCCGCCGCATCGTTGTAGGCCGCCTCCAGCACCGGACGCGGCTTGACCCGGTCCAGCCCCAGCAACAGGCGATCCTCCGCATTCATGGTCGCGCGGATCCGGGTCAGCAGGGCGGCGGCCTCTGGGTCCTCGAAATTCCCCAGACTGCTGCCGAGAAAGGCGAACAGTCGGGGACCGTCGCCGCGCGCGCCGGAGACCTCGCCCAGGTGGCCCAGGGCCGCCGCATAGTCGCCGCACAGACTGTCCACCCGCAGTTGATCGAAGCGCTGCAAGAGCCGCTCGCCCGCCTCGTCCAGGATCTCGCCACACACGTCATTGGCGACGTAATGGGGCGCCGCCACGCGCCGCTCCAGGGCGGCCAGCAGGTATTCGGTCTTGCGCGAGGTCCCGCTGCCCAGCTCGAACAGCGTCCGGGCGCCGGATGCCTCCACGATCGCATCGGCATGGTGCTCCAGGAGCTCGGCCTCCAGGCGGGTCGGGTAGTATTCCGGCGTGTCGCAAATCGCATCGAACAGCTGCGAACCCCGTGCATCGTAGAAGTACTTCGGCGGCAGGGATCGCGGCGGCTCGAGCATCCCCGCGCGAAAATCGGCCAGTAACTCGGCGTGGGCATCGCGTTCTTCCACCACCCGGCGGCTGTAACGGGAGGAAACGGGTACAGCGCAGGCGTCGGCGGACATGCGGGCTTCCGTATCAAGAGGGTTTGCGGCACGCTAGCATGAAACCACCGACGTCCCAACTGTCCCCAGGGAAGCCCGGATCAATGTGCCGACACCTCGCTTATCTGGGTCCTCCGATCACGCTGCGCAGCCTGATCCTGGATCCCCCCCACAACCTGATCGAACAGGCCATGGCGCCCCAGGAACTGGTGTACGCGCGGGTCAATGCCGATGGCTTCGGCTTCGGCTGGTTCGGGGCCGGGGGCATGGCGCGCCATTACCGCCGAGCCGACCCGCTCTGGCAGGATCCCAATCTGGAAGATCTGGCCAGCGACATGACCCAGCCCCTCTGGATTGCGGCCATCCGCAGCGCAACCCCCGGCTTCGGGGGCGACTCGGTTAATGCCCAGCCGTTCGCCCGGGACGGCCTGCTGTACAGCCACAACGGCCTGATCAGCCGCTTCCGGCCGGATGTGCGGCGCCAGATCCAGAACATCCTCAGCCACGAGATCGAAGCCAGCATCGAGGGCACAACCGACTCGGAACACCTGTTCGCGCTGGTGCGGCAGTACCTGGCCGATGACGAGAACGCCACGCTGGAAGGCGCCCTCGGCGAGGCGTTCTCGACCATCGAGGCCTGGCTGGGCACGGATACCGCCCTGCTGAACGTGATCCTGTCCGACGGGCGCCGCATCATCGCCAGCCGCCACGCGATCAACGCGCCCTGCCCCAGCCTCTACTACACCACCGATGACGAGACATTCCCCGAGGACAGCGTAGTCGTGGCATCGGAACCGCTGACGGATCGCGAGCGCTGGCGCCCGGTGCCATCCGGCCACCTGCTGATCCTGGATCCCGACGAACCGCCGGAACTCCTGGCCTTGTAACGCGCTCCACCGGATATGAACGCCGTCCATCCGCTGTCGAACGCCTCCGAACCGGGCCTCATGGAGCGCCTGTCCGTCCAGCACGACCGCCTGAACGCGGCGCTTCTCGCCACCCCGGAACACGAGTGGCGCAATCAGTACCACCCGGACCTCAGCCCCATGGGATGGCATTACGCCCATTGCCATTTCATCGAGGCAGTCTGGCTGCACGAACGGATTTTGGGTGAGCCGCCGCCCGCACGGCGGGATTGGCACGACCTGTATTTCCCCGAGCAAAGCCCGAAATGGCGCCGCGGCGGGCGCCTCCCACCCCGCCACTCGCTGCTCGAGTGGGGCCGGGCGTGTCAGCAGCACCACCTGGAGCTTTTGCGCGCCCACCCGGAGGTACGCCGCCATCCCCTGCTTGAAAACGACTACCTGACCGGTTTCCTCGCGCAGCACCACGCGATGCATCTGGAGAGTCTCGAACAGGTGCGCTGGTTTGCCCGCCTGCAACACCCCGAAGCCGGCCCTGTCCAAACCTCCGAAACCGCGCACCGGCCTTGCAACGACTGGATCGAGTGCCCGGGGGGCGAACACATCGCCGGCAGCGATTCCATCACCGCCTTCGACAACGAGCGCGGCCGACACACCGTGCGGCTCGCGCCCCACGCCATCCGTGCACACCCCGTCACCAACGCCGAGGTCGCGGCCTTCATCGAGGCCGACGGGTATCACCCCGGCCCTCACTGGGACGAATCCGGCCGGGCGTGGCTGGAACAGACGGGGGTCACCGCCCCGCTGGGCTGGGGGCGCCGGTCCGACGGCACACGAGTCCAGACCCTGCCGGGCGGCACCCAGCGGCTCGAGCCCCGGGCACCCGCCGTCGGCCTCTCCTGGTTCGAGGCCACGGCCTACGCGCGCTGGGTTGGCGCCCGCCTGCCCCACGAACACGAGTGGGAGCATGCCGCGCAGGCCGGTTGCCTAGCCGGTACAGGGCAGGTCTGGGAATGGTGTGCGAACCCCTTTCAACCCTACCCGGGTTTCCGGCCCTACCCCTATGATGAATACTCCCTGCCCTGGTTCGACGGGAAGCACTACGTCCTGCGCGGCGGCAGTGCCTGGAGCGACCCGCTGCTCACCCGGACGACCCTGCGCAATTTCTTCACTCCCGACAAACGCCACGTATTCGCCGGCATCCGCCTGGCCCGAGACCTCTAAGGAAACACCCATGCGACCGAACCACATCCCGCTTGCCCACCGGACATCCTGGCTCGTCGCCGGCCTCGCCGTACTTGCACTGGCGATCCCCGGGGCCGCTGTTGGCGGCGATGGCGCCACGACGCTTTCCCTGACCGGCAAGACCGAACGCCAGGTCGCGAACGATCACATGACCGTGCACATGCAGACCGAGGCGCGCGCCCCGGAGGCTGCCACAGCCGCGGCTACCGTCAACCGGAACATGGAGGCGGCCCTGGAACGCGCGGGCGAACACGATGCCGTCGAGGCCCGCACCATTGGCTATTCGACCCGCCCCATCTACGACGCCGACGACCGCAGCCGCATCAACGCCTGGCAGGTCCAGCAGAACCTGGAACTGACCAGCGGCGACTTCGACCGCCTGGGCGAACTGGTGGGAACCCTCCAGCGGCACGACCTCACGGTGAGTCAGATCCGTTTTTCCCTGAGCCCCGAGGCCCGCGAGGAACACCGCGAGGCCATGATCGAAGAGGCCATGGACGACCTGAAGGCTCAGGCGCGCGTCATCGCCCGCTCACTGGGCGCCACACACCTGCGTGTTCTGGAAGTGGAACTGCCGGATGATTCCCACGGCGGCCCACAGCCGATGATGGCCATGCGGGCGATGGACGAATCCGCCAGCCAGCCGGCGCTGGAGGCCGGGCACTCCACCCTGACCCTCAGCATACGCGGCCGCCTGCAGGCTCTGGGCGCCGAAACCCTGCGCGTCGGCCCCGCCCGGTAACCCACCGCATCAGGGAAGCCTCCTCCCCCCAGAACATCATCCCGGCCGAAGCGCAGCGCAGAGCCGGGATCTGCAACCGTGGCGGGGCGGTCTCGTGGCACAGGTGCCACAAGTGGCACCAAGCGCCCTGCCTCAGCGGGCGAGTTCCAGGGCCAGCTCGCCGTCGCGCACCTCGATGGACTCGATACCGGCGCGCAATTGCTGGAAGGGCTCCAGCCCCAGCAGATCCTCGTCCTTGAGCCCGCCAAGCCAAGCATCCGGCAGCGGGATCCCGGCAACGCTGACGCCCACCAGGCGCGCGTGCACCTGGCCCTCTTCCGTACCAAAGCGAACGCCCGAGCGCACATTCAGGACGCGTCCGCCCAGAAGGGGGATATCCGGCGGCACATCGATGCGCACCCGCGTGCTCACCTGTCCCGGCGTCAGGCGGATCGCCACCCGCCCGGCCAGGTCCGGGTCCTGCGCGATCAGCGCATTCAGCTCGCGTTCGCTGAATTGCACCACCCGGGCCTCGGCGCGTTCCTCGTAGAGTTCGGGGACCAGCGGCTCGGCTTCGGCGTCCAGATCGATGATCGGATCGCCTGGTGCGCTATCGGGGCGGGGCTCCGCATCGCGCGGACCCAACGCCCGCAGCTTGGCTTCCAGCTCCGCCTGCTCCTCGACATTCAGGGTCACCGGCTCGGGCTCGCCCGACTGCAGGTGGATTACGCCCCAGAACCCCGCCCACAGCGCGGCCAGGATCAGCAGGACGATCAGATAGCGCGGGGGCCGCCCGGTGGAACGGTACTGGATGGGCGCGGAGGGTTCGTTGTTCTTGGCCATGCCGGAGTCTCGCAGATCACAATGGCGTCATGGTCGCACAAAGGCGCGCCCACGATCCGCACGGCCGGGGCATGGATCAGAGGAAGTCGAACAGCGACAGGCGATTAACCTGGGTATAGGTCTGCTGCGCGGCCTGCAGGGCCACCTGCTGCTGGTTGAAGCGGCTGATGGCCTCGGCATAGTCCAGATCGCGGATCTCGGAGACCGCGCTGTTCAGGTCCACCAGGCGGTCCTCGTTCAGGTCCTTTTGCTGATCGAAGCTCTTCAGGCGCGAACCGACCTCGGCCCGGATGTCGCTGAAGTTGCCCAGCACCGCATCCAGGTCGGCCAGTGCGGTGTTGCTGGCCGTCGCCAGGTTGGCCCGGCTGGTGCCGCTGGCACCGCCCTCTTCCAGCGCCGCGATGATCGCGTCCAGCGTCTCGAACACGCTCTTGTTCTGCGCCGGACGCGAGACCACCTCGTCCCCGATCTCGGGCGCTCCGCTCAGCGTAATCGAGCGTCCGTCAAACACGATCGCCTCACCGGACACGTAGGGTCCCGAGGCAACCGCCGCGCCGCCTTCATCCTCGATCACGTAACCGATTTCGCCACCCCCCAGATCCTCGAAAGAGATGGTGTAGGTCTGATCCGTCAGCGCCGCCGAGTCATTGACCCCGGTCTGCTCGACCACGAGACGGCTGCCGGGTTCGCGATTTGTGACCTCGGCCCCGACCCGCCCGTCGTTCTCCGGAATGTCCATGAACACCCGCGCACCGGTATCGCCCACCGGCACCTTGCGGTTGGCCGAGATTGCGACTTCGCGGACGCTGCCCGTACCCTCGGCCCCCTCATAGCGCACCGCGCCCGTGCCATCCTGCTGGAAGGGCTGCTGCAAGGACTTGGTCCCGGCGAAGAGGTATTCGCCGTTGGGATCCTTGGTGTTGGCGATGTCGAACAGGCCCTCACGCAACTGACGCAGTTCGCCGGCCAGATAGCTGCGGGTTTCGTTGGTCTGGGAATCGTTGTTGCCGGCCACCACCAGTTCGCGCGCCCGCTGCAGCAGATCCGTCCCGCTTTGCAGGGCCGATTCCTCCTGCTGCAGGCGTGGTTGGGTGTTGTCGATATTGCGCTGGTACTGTTTGGTGGCCTGGATGATGCGTTCGAACTGGTTGACCTGGGTGGCCCCGCTCGGGTCATCGGAGGGGCTCAGGATGCGCTCGCCGCGACCCATCTGCAGCGAGGTCCGGTTCAGCTCCGTCTGGCCCCGCTGGATCTGGTCGATCCCGGTCTGGAAGATCTGGGTGGTCGAGATGCGCATGTCCGTGTCTCCCGGTGGGCGCTAGCGGCGGAAGGCGCCGAGCAGTGAGTCGAACAGCGAGTTGCTGACCGAGATGACCTGGGCCGCCGCCTGATAGGCCTGCTGGTAGCGGATCAGATCCGCCGCCTCTTCGTCCAGATTGACGCCGGACACTGCCTCACGCTGCGCCCGCGCCTGTGCCAGCTGCGCATCGGCGGACTCCTGCGCGACCTGGGCCTGCCGGGTGCGCGTGCCGACATTCGCCAGCAGGCTGTTGTAGCCGTCCCCGAAGGTCCGGTCACCGCCCACCAGGCGCTCGTCCGACAGCTCGTTCATCGCCAGCATGTTGCGGTTGTCGCCGGGATACCCCTCGTTGCTACTGACCTCGAAGGTATCGCCATCGGCAGGCGTGCCACGGATCTCCATTTCCCAGCCGTTGGCGGTAATCGTTGTTACCCCATCGGGATCCAGTGCGAATGTTTCCCCATTCACCGAGAATTCCTGGTTCGCCTCGTCGTAGGTCACCACCGCATCGGCCAGCAAATCCGGATCAGTGGCGTCCACCGCCTGGACCGAACCGATGCTTGCATCTCCGGCGTTGTCTCCACCCACATCGGCCCGCACCGCAGCGGCGGCTGCGATGCCGCCCGGATCGCTCATCTCGACCGACAGGTCACGGGCACCATTCCGGGTCGGCTGGATCAGCCATTCGTCACCATCCACGGCGCCACCGAGACCGTCGACATCGATCACCAGTCCGTCAACCGGATCCGCCACGTTGTCGCCATCCAGATTCAGCGTGGTCGTTTCACCATCCGAAAGGCGTGTGAGCTGGTAGTCCGACCCGTCGTAACTCAGGCGATAATCCGATGTGGTCAAGTCACGGGTATCACCAAAGGTCACGCCCGGCACCGCGTTCAGACTGTTCCCCGGAAAACTGCGCACCGCCGGATCCCCGATCCCGAAGATATCCGCACCCAGCTCGTCGTTCAGATCCAGCCCCAGGTTGTTCTGCTGGTTGTATTCCGCCCCGATGCTGATCGCGAGCCGGCCCAGGGTGTTCTGGGCCTCGTCGATGATCCCGGTGCGCGTCTCCAGCAACGCACCCAGCTCGCCGCCCTGGATGAAGCGGGAGATGTTCACCGGGTCGCCACTGGTGGCCAGCCCGATGTCCGGGGAGCGCGGGTCGCCTGTGAGCGACTCGGCGACCAGCTCGCGGTTGTTGCCGCCCAGCACCAGGGCCTGGCCGTTGCCGACGAAGACGTTGACCGCTCCGTCATCCTGCTCGGTGATGCGGACGTTGACCTTCTCCGCCAGCTGGTTCAGCACACGGTCGCGCTGGTCCAGCAGGTCGTTCGGGGTGCCCTGCGTGGACTTGGACACGATCTCGCGGTTGAGCCCGGCGATCGCATCGGTCAGGGAGTTGATCTCCTCGACGTTGGTGCGGATCTGGCCATTAATGATGTCGCGCTGCTCCTCGATGCGCCGGTCGATGGAGGCAAAACGCTCAGCCAGGGATTCCGCCTCGGTCAGGAAGACCGTGCGCGCGGCACTGGACGTCGGGTCGTTGGCCAGATCCTGGCCGGCGTCGAAAAAGTCCTGCAGTACCGGCGTCAGACCGGAACTGGAGCTGCCCAGCAGGTCGTCGATGCGCCCGGCCAGCGAGGCCTTCAGCTCGGCATTCGACTGATCGGAGATCGAATTGCGCAGCTGGGTGTTCACGAAGTCGTCGGAGATGCGCCGGATCGTGTCCACCTGCACGCCCTGTCCCTGGAAGCTGCCCCCCAGGAACTGCGGCGTCAGGTTGGACAACTCGGTGCGTTGCCGGCTGTAGCCCTCGGTCGCGGAGTTCGCGATGTTGTTGCTGGTCGTCCCGATCGCGCGCTGGAAGGCCAGCAGGGCCGAGGTGCCGATCCCGGACGCGCTCATGCCCGCGCCTCCCGCGAAACCGCTCGTTCAACCACCGGATTGGGCCATTTCTGCTTCATGCTCTACCCCTCGGTACGGGTAACGGCCGCATCGGCCGCGACTTGAGTCGATCCACTGCCCTGGTGCGCGGCTAACTGATCGCGCAGGCGCAAGACCTTGTCCGCATAGGCCGGATCGGTCGCGTAACCGGCATCCTGCAGTTCGCGGATGTACTGCGCGTCATCTCCAGCCTGCAGAGCCCGGTGGTAACGCGGATTGTTGCGAATGAAGTCGACGTAATCGGAGAACGACTCCGACGGATCGGCGTAGGCACGGAAGCGCGCCTGCTCCCGTTGCGCAACCCCCTCCCGGAATTCGAGGGTGCCCACGGAGACCTGATCCCCGTTCCATCGGCTGTCCGCCTTGATCCCGAACAGGTTGAAGCTCGGCTGGCCGTCGGCACGCGACGGCACGTGCTGCCCCCAGCCGGTCTCCAGGGCACTCTGCGCCAGCAGGATGCCGGGTTCGACCCCGAGCTCCGCGGCCGCATCCCGCGCCAGGGGCTCCAGGCTCTGCACAAAGTCGGCGGCATCCCGTGGTGGCCAGGCGATGGGGGGCGGCGTCGGCGCCTCGCCCGCATGCGGGGTCACGGCCTCGGGCCGCTGCGGCCCCACGGGCTGCAGTTCGGGGCGCGCATCCCCCTGTAGGGCCCGCAGGGTGTCGAGCTCCGACCGACGTCGCGGCAGCTCGAGCGCGGCCTGGCGATCGGGGTCGTTCAGGACCTCGGGATCCGCGGGCTGCTGCGCGGAGAGCTGGCGCATCAGGGCATCGCGCAGACCGATGCCATCACCCTGGCTCATGGCCTTGGCGAATTCCTGGTCCTGCATCTCCAGGTACATCTTGCTCTGGTCGTTGTCGAACAGGCCATCGCCCAACGAGGCCTCGCGCATCTGCTTGAGCATCTGGCCGATCAGCATCGCCTCGAACTCGCGGGCGACGGCCTCCAGGCCCTTCTGATCGCCCGAACGCGCTCCCCGGGCCAGATCCTGCAGGCCGCTGGGGTCCGAGGCCAGGGCCGCGCGGGCCTGCATCTGGGTATCGACGCCCGGGGTAATCATCAGATGACCACCAGCTCCGCGCGTAACGCGCCGGCCTCGCGAAGGGCCTCCAGGATCGCGACCAGATCACCGGGGGCGGCCCCCACGTTATTCACCGCGCGCACGATCTCGTCCAGCGAGGTGCCCGGATCGAACAGGAACATGGTGTTGTCGCCCTCCTCGATCGCGATGTCGGTATCCGGCTGGATCGCCGTTTCGCCCGCGCCGAAGGGCGCCGGCTGGACGACCTGAGGGGCCTCACTGATCGTCACCGTCAGGCTGCCGTGCGAGACGGCGGCCGGGGTCACCTGCACGCTGGAGCCGATCACCACCGTCCCGGTGCGCGAGTTGACGATCACCCGCGCCGGTGGCGCACCACGTTCAATCGGCAGGCGCTCCAGCTCCGCGACAAAGCCGACCCGGTGATCCGGGTTGGACGGCGCGCGCACGCGCACCGACGATCCATCCAGGGCATGGGCGACCCCCTGGCCGAAGGTATCGTTCACCGTCTGTACCAGGCGGTTGGCCGTAGTGAAGTCCGGGCGGTGCAGATTCAGGGTGACATGATCCCCCTGGGCAAACGCGGTCGGGACCTCGCGTTCCACTGTGGCACCATTGGGGATCCGGCCGACACTCGGCACGTTCACGGTGATGCGCGAACCATCGGTCCCCTCGGCCCCGAAGCCCCCGACCACCAGATTGCCCTGGGCGATGCTGTAGGTCTGCCCGTCCGCCCCCTTGAGCGGCGTCATCAGCAGCGTGCCACCGCGCAGGCTGGTCGCGTTGCCCATCGACGAGACGGTCACGTCGATGCGCTGGCCGGACTTGGCGAATGGCGGCAGTTCGGCCGTCACCATCACGGCGGCGACGTTGCGCAGCTGCGGGTTGCCGGCATCCGGCGTCAGCCCGAGCTGGCCGAGCATATTGTTCAGGCTCTGCACGGTGAACGGCGTCTGGGTGGTCTGGTCCCCCGTGCCGTCCAGGCCCACCACCAGGCCGTACCCGACCAGCTGGTTCTCGCGCACGCCGGAGACACTGGCCACGTCCTTGACTCGCTCCATGTAGCTGCGCTCCTGCATCGCCGCCTGCTGCTGGATGGCGGTCTGCGCCGCCACCGAAGCGCTCCCCGGACCGGCCACCAGCAGCGCTACCAGAACCAGCAGGGCCAAGCGCCGCCAGTCGCCGAGCGCCACGATCCGGCGGTCGTTCGCGGGTTGTTTGAGGGATATCGAGTCCATGTCGTACCTCGCCGCGCGCACGCTGCGTCAGAAGGGCCAGATCGGGCTGTTAAAGAAGCGCGTGATCCAGCCGGGGGTGTTGCTGTCCGCCAGCACGCCGGAACCGCCGTAATAGACACGAGCGTTGGCGACCTGCGTGGAGAGCACGGTGTTGTTGGTGGTCACGTCCACCGGGCGCACGATGCCGCGAAAGCGCACGTATTCTTCGCCCTGGTTGATCCCCAGCCACTTCTCGCCCTGCACGACCAGGTTGCCGTTGGGCAGGACCTCGGCCACGGTCACGGTAATCTCGCCGTCGAGCTGGTTGCTCTGCGAGGAATCCCCCGAGCCGTCGAAGTCACGCGAGCTCGAATTGCTCGCGCCAAAAAGGGGGCGCCCGTTGAAGGTGGCATCGCGGCCGAAGGCCGACAGGTTCCCCAGGTCGAGATTGGAATCCTTGCCCGTGGAGGTCGACGCCGACTTCTGCGCGTTGGTGCTCTCCGCCAGGATCACGGTGAGGATGTCGCCCACGTTGCGCGCCTTGTAGTCCTCGAAGAGGCCCTGGGAATGCGCCGCCTGGTAGATCCCGCCATTGTTCTGCGACTGCGGGACCGGCTGGGCAGGCATCACCGGGCGATATTCCGGGTTGTCGTCCGGCTTGGTTGTTTGCGTGGCGGCGCAGGCGGACAGCAGCAGTGCGGCGGTCACGGCCAGGGCCGGGCGGAGAACGGTTCCGAGGCGCGTCATCACATCACCCGATGGTCTGGTTGACGAACTGCAGCGATTGGTCAGCCGCGGAGATCGCCTTGGAGTTCACCTCGTAGGCGCGCTGGGTCTCGATCATGTTCACCAGCTCCTCGGCGATGTTCACGTTCGAGGTCTCCAGCGAGCCCTGCACCACGGTGCCGGTCCCGTTCAGGCCCGGCAGGGACTGCTGTGCCACGCCGGACGCGGCGGTCTCGCGGAACAGGTTCTCGCCCACCGCCTGCAGGCCCGCCGGGTTCACGAAGTCCGCCAGCTGGATGTTGCCCAGCTCCACCGGCGCCGCCTGACCCGGGATCTGCGCGGTCACCGTGCCATCCTTGCCGATGGCCAGGGACTGCGTGTCCTCCGGTACGAACAGACCCGGCTGCAGCGGGTAGCCGTTGGACATCACGACCTGGCCGTCCGAATTCAGCTGGAAGCTGCCGTCGCGGGTATAGCCGACGTTGCCGTCGGGCAGCAGGATCTGGAAGAAGCCGCGCCCCTCGATGGCGATGTCCAGCGAGTTGTCCGTCTGCTGCAGGTTGCCCTGCTGGAACATCTTCTCGGTGGAGACGGCGCGCACGCCGGTGCCGATCTGCAGGCCCGAAGGCAGCTGCTGATCCTGGGTGGCCTGGGCGCCCGGCTGGCGCACCGTCTGGTATATCAGATCCTCGAATACCGCCCGGTCCTTCTTGAAGCCCGTGGTATTCACGTTGGCCAGGTTGTTCGAGACCGTCGACATGCGCGTGTGCTGCGCGTCGAGGCCGGTCTTGGCGATCCACAGTGCCTGGTTCATGGTGTTCTCCTGTTTTCTCTCAAGTGCCGCGCGAGTCCCGGGAAATTACCCGAGGCCCAGCAAGCGGTTACTGCTCTGTTCCAGCGTGTTGGCGCTGTCCATCATCTTCACCTGCATCTCGAAGTGACGGGACAGCTCGATCATTCGGGTCAGGGCCTCCACCGTGTTCACGTTGCTGCCCTCCAGCATCCCGGAGACGACGCGCACCTCGGCATCCGCCGGCGCCTCGCCGCCATCCGCCAGGCGGAACAGACCGTCATCACCCCGCTGGAGCTCGTCCGTATCCGGGTTGACCAGGCGGATGCGTTCCACCGCCGCCAGGGCCTCCGGACCCACGCCCAGCGGGCGCACGCTGATCGTCCCGTCGGTGCCGATCTCGATCTGCTCCGCCGGCGGGATGGCAATCGGCCCGCCATCCCCCAGGACCTGGTGACCCTGCGCGGTGCGCAGCAGGCCGAAGGCATCCACATGCAGCGAACCGGCCCGGGTATAGCCCTCCTCCCCTTCCGGTCCCTGCACCGCGATGAACCCCTCGCCCTCGATGGCGATGTCCAGATCACGGCCGGTGCTCTGCATCTTGCCCTTGCTGAAATCCACCGCCTCGTTACCCACCTGGGTGTAGTCCCGCGAGGCATAGCCCGGGCCGCGTACCGGCACCGTATCCGCGGTGGCCAGGGCCTGGCGGAAGCCGTCGGTATTGGCGTTGGCGAGGTTGTGATTGTTGATGGCCTGTGCGTGCATCGTCTCCTTCGCACCGGACATCGCGATGTACAGAAATCGATCCATGCTCAAGCCCTCTTTACCAACTTATCCGATACTTAGCGGATATTGATGATCGTCTGGGTGACCTGGTCGGCCGTGGAGATCGTCTGCGCATTCGCCTGGAAGTTGCGCTGCGCGGTGATCAGGTTCACCAGCTCCTGGGCGATATCCACGTTCGAGGCCTCCAGCGCCCCGGCCTGAATGGTGCCGAGGTTGCCGGTCCCGGGCGCGGCAAAGACCGGCTCACCCGCGGCAAAGGTCTCCGCCCAGTTGTTGTTCCCGAGCTGCTCCAGCCCCTGCGGGTTGGTGAAGTTGGCCATCGCCACCTGGCCCAACACCGTGGACTGGCCATTGGTAAAGCGCGCGAACACCACCCCGGAGTCATCGATGTCCACCCCGGTCAGACGCCCCGAGGCAAATCCGTCCTGATTGAGGTCATTGACCGCGAAGTCCCCGCCATACTGCGTGGTGCCGCCAAAATCCATCTCGAACACCAGATCCTCGGCACCGTTGCCAAGATCGGCGCTCGGGACCGTCACCTGCGCGGGGTCCGGCTGAACATCGGCCAACGCTCCACTGCCATCAAACGTCAGGTCGAAAGACTCGTATTCCTGGCCGTCCACGCCGACATGGGCGGTCCATTCAAGGTCATTGGCCCCCTTGACGAAGTAAATGCTCGCGTCGCGCGAGGTTCCGAGCGAGTCATACAGCGTCAGGGATGTGGAGAAGTTGTACGTTTCCGGGTCCGTGAGATCGAACGGGGCCACTGGTGGTTCTTCGGCATCGGACCGCAGATTAAGCAGGGCTTCCACCGAGGTGGTGGCCCTGGGCGGCGCAGCACCCGTCTGCAGACGGATGTCTTCCAGCTGCCCGGTGTTGAAGTTCGGGTCGGCGGTATTGGGATCCTGCGGCGGATATCCCTGCAGCTGCTGGCCCTGATTGTTCACCAGGAAGCCGTCACGGTTGACCTGGAACTCGCCCGCCCGGGTGTAGACCGTGCTGCCCTGGTCATTAAGGACGAAGAAACCCTCTCCGTTGATCGCCAGGTCCAGGCCGTTCTCGGTGAACTCGGTCCGTCCCTGCGAGAACTGCTGGGTGACCGCCTGCAGTCGTGTGCCGGAGCCGATGGCTGTCTGGCTGATCCCGCCGAAGCTCTGGGCGAACACATCGCCGAACTCGGCACGGGAACGTTTAAACCCCGTGGTCCCCGAGTTGGACACATTGTTACCGGTGGTCTGCAGATCGGCCTGGGCCGCGTTGAGTCCGCTCAATCCGATATTGAAGGGCATGGGGTGTTTCCTCCGTCAGGGTTCTTGTTGCGGGGCGTCAGCCGCCAATCCGCCGTACATCCGAAAAGCTGATCTCGCCCAGGCCCTGCACGGTCAGTGCCAGCCCGGAGTCACTGCCCACCGCGACGCTTTCCACGCGGGCATCCAGAAAGGTATCCACGGCCTCCGACTGGGTCCCGGAGCGGGCCGTGGCCTTGAATTCGTAGACGCCCGGTGGCGCGAAGGTGCCGTCGTCGCGCATGCCGTCCCAGGTGAACTCCTGCAGGCCGCTGCCGGCAGCGCCCATATTCATGCGGCGAATGCGCTCGCCATTAGGGCTGTACACGTCGATCTGCAGCTCTTCGGTGGCGCGCTCCAGATCGACCGCGCCGTTCACCCCCCCGTCGGGCCCCAGCTCGCCAAACTCGACGGGCACCAGTACATCCTTGCCAACCAGCGAAGCCGCCTGCAGCGTCTGGTTCTGCCCCAGGGACTGCGCCAGCTTCTCGAAGGACTTGGACAGCTGCTCGATGCCGGTCACGGTGGAGAACTGCGCCATCTGGCCGAGGAAATCACCGTTATCCATCGGCTCCATCGGGTCCTGGTTCTCCAGCTGGGTGGTCATCAGCTTGAGGAAGTCGGACTGCCCGAGGCGGTCCATCTCGCCTTCCGGCTTCTTCTCCGGGCGCGACAGGCCGAGGCGATCCAGCAATTCGGGGGAAATCTGTGTCATGGCGGGCTCCTCTAGCCTTGGCCGATCTGCAATGTGCGCTGGAGCAGCTGACGCGAGGTCTCCATCACCTCGACGTTCGCTTCGTAGTTGCGCGAGGCGGACATCATGTTGGCCATCTCCTCGACCACGCTGATCGCCGGGCGGAAGATGTAGCCCTCCTCGTTCGCCTGCGGATGGTGCGGCTCGTAGTGGGCATTCGGCGCCGCCTGCGATTCGGTGACACCGGCGACCCGCACGGCCGTCGCCGAGCCGTTGGGACTGGCCTGGTCCATCACGCTCTGGAACAGCACCTGCTTGGCGCGGTAGGCCTCGTCCGGGTTGGTCGCCGCCGTGTTCGCGTTGGCCAGATTCGAGGCGACGGTATTCAGGCGCACCGACTGCGCCGACAGCGCCGAAGCCGAGGTATTGAACAGACTGAACATGTTGCTCACGACATCGATCTCCCGATCAGGCCCGCGTTAACGGTCGCCCCTCAGGGCTTCGCGGATGCCGGAGACCCGGCGGTTAAGGAATTCCAGACTGCTCTGGTACTGGATCGCGTTCTCGGCAAAGGCGGCACGTTCCATCTGCGGATCCACCGTGTTGCCATCCAGGGACGCCTGCGACGGGACGCGATAAAGCGCCTCGGCCTGCCCGTTCATCGCCCCGGCATTGGGGTCGATATGCGCCGCCTGGCTACGCGCCATGGGCAAGTGATTGCCGCTCCCCGCCGCGGACTCGAGCACCGCGCGAAAGTCGATATCGCGCGCCTTGTAGTTCGGGGTGTCCGCATTGGCGATGTTGGAGGCCAGCAGCTCCATGCGCTGGGCGCGCACGTTGACCGCCTGCGGCAGGATGCCCATCGCCTTGTCGAGAGAGAGACTCATCGTTTCCGTCCTGTCCGCCCGTGGCGGACCCTCGCTACCAGAACCGGGACGCAGCCATTGCGGCCCTTTGCGAGGAGACCGATGCAATCGCTATGCCAGCGAGGGGAATCCGTCTCGGCTGGGGACGCCCTTAGCGGGGAACGTGGGAAGGGAGCAATTCGAGTCGCGGCCGCATTGCGCGGGCGTTTCGGACCTGGCGCCCCTGCGACGGAGAGGCGTCAGGATTTGAGCCGGAGGACCGAGCCGTAGTCGGTGCGAACCGTCTCGAAGGCCTTGGTGTACGGGCCGGCCGTCTCCGAAGCGCCAAGAAACAGATAGCCGCCCGGATTCATCTGCCGCGCAATACCGTCAAGAACCTGTCGCTTGGTCTCGCCGGAGAAATAGATCAGCACGTTGCGGCAGAACACCAGGTCGAACTTGCCCAGTGCCGCGTAGCTGTCGATCAGGTTGAGCTTCTGAAAACGACAGCGCCGCTGTACCTCGGGAACGACCTTGTGGCCGTCCGTCACGGTCTCGAAGAAGCGCGCGCGGCGGCTCTCGCTCAACCCGCGCACAATGCTCAGGCCGTCGTAGACCGCCCGCCGGGCGTCATCCAGAATCTTCTCCGACAGGTCCGTCCCCAGGATGGATACCGGCACCTTGCGCGAGGGGCGGGATTCCTCCCACTCGGAGACGACCATGGAGATGCTGTAGGCCTCCTGGCCACTGGAACAGCCGGAAGACCAGACCTTGATGCTGCTTCCCTTCGCAGCCAGCTCCGGCAACAACACATGCCGGAGGATCTCGAACGGAAAGCCATCGCGAAACCACGAGGTTTCGTTGGTCGTCATCGCGTCGATCACACGGGTGCGCAGCCGCGGATTCGGGGCTTGCCGCATCGCGTGCAGGAGCTCCGGCACGCTCTTGAAGTCGAACTCGTCGAGCAGCCGGGACAGTCGGCTCGACACCAGATACTGACGGCTGTCACCCAGCACCAGGCCGCAGCAGTCCTGCAGGAAGCGGGAAAACTCCTCGTAATCGCGGGAATCGATCACCGGTTCATCCCCGAGCACAGTCCATGGTGATTAGCATCCTGATGACGAGTCCTTGACAGCGGCGCTCGCGCCACGAAACGCAGGGGGAATCCCCGGTAGCGGGTTTCAGTATACGGTGTCGCAGGCGGGACACGACACTGGGCCCTTGTCGGCCATGTGACGCCGCCCCGACCTTGCCGGGCGGCAACCCCGTTCCCCTCGGCCGTCATTCGACCTGCTGGCCCTCGCGCCCGGTCTGGTCGAGCACCGCGTTGGCCAGTTCGTCGGGGTTGAACTTCGAGAGAAAGGCATCGGCCCCGGCACGCTTGACCATGTCGGTATTGAACTCGCCGCTCAACGAGGAATGCAGTAGTACCTTCAGATCTTTCAGGGCGGGATTGTCCCGGATCCGCGCCGTCAGGGTATAGCCGTCCATGCGTGGCATCTCGATGTCCGAGATCACCAGCTCGATCTGGTCGCGAACCGGGCCCTCCCCGGCCTTCTGCTCCAGGAAGTCGAGCGCCTCCTGACCATCCTTGAAGACCTCGTATTCGAACCCGAGACCGCGGATCGCGCCTTCGATCTGCTTGCGCGCCACGACCGAGTCGTCAACGATCACGACCTTGCGCCCCCCCGCTGGCGTGGCGTCCGCACGAATCGATTCGGACACCTCCGACGGCAGCGGATTGACGATCGAAAGCACCCGTTCCACGTCGATGATCTCGACCAGCTTGTTGTCGATCTCCGTGACCGCAACCAGGAAGGACTCGCGCCCCGTACCACGCGGAGGGGACTTCACGTCCTGCCAGTTCACATTCACGATCCGGTCCACGGCCGATACCCAGAAGCCCTGCACCGACCGGTTGAACTCGGTGACCACCACCTTCTGTTCACCACTGTCACCCGTACCGGCCGCGCTGCGCAGGCCCATGGCCCGCGCCAGATCGATAATCGGCACCGTGCCGCCCCGCAGGGTAGCCACACCGCGCACCACACTCATCGACCCCGGGATCTGGCGCAGCGGCGGCGACGGGATAACCTCGCGCACCTTGAACACGTTGATTCCGAAGGTCTGTGATCCACCCAGGTGGAACAGCAGCAGTTCCATCCGGTTCTGACCCACCAGCTGCGTTCGCTGGTTCACATCGTCAATGAATTGACTCATGGTGCTGCTCTCCTTGTCCCGCGCCCATCTGCCGCGAGCCGCTCCCGGGAGGTCAGTGTGCACCGCGCACCCCCGGGCTGTCATTTGCAATCGCCTGTATGCGCCTTCTGGCGCCGCTTCCCAGGGATAACGGCATTGAACGCCGGGCCTTGAGTCGGGCACCGCCCGGACAACTGGCATCAAACCTGCATAGCTTCGGGTCCGCGAACGGACGCGGCAGACCCGGGGTATTCCCTCGGGCGGCGAGGACCGGCATATGCATCCACATACAACCTGTACATCACGCTGCATCCCCATGGGGCTCATGGCTCTCGTGGCGTGGTTCGCGCTCTCCGTGCCGGCCCACGCCGAGATCCACCCAGTTGCGGAGATCCGCGCGGCCGCGGAACAGTTTCTGTTGCAGGAGCTGGACGCCGAACATAGCGACGACATCAATATCGAGATCGGCCAGCTCGACAACCGGCTCCGGCTGGCCTACTGCCATGACGGACTCAACGCCCGTTTCCCGCCCGGCGGCCGCCGCGACGGCAATACCGCGATCCACCTTCAGTGTGCGGGCCCGGTCACCTGGCAGCTGTATGTCCCGGCCACGGTGGAACGTTACGCTCAGGTGCTGGTGGCCAGTCGCAACCTCCCTCGCCAGCACACGCTGACCAGCGGCGATCTGCGCTTCCAGCGCATCGAGACGTCACGCCACGCGGGCAGTTATCATGAAGACAAGTCGGCCCTCATCGGTCAGCAGACCCGGCGCAGCATTCGTCCGGGCCAGATCATCGGCACACAGCACGTCACCCAGCGCGAGATCGTCAGCCGCGGCCAGCGGGTCACGATCCTTGCCGAAAACGGCTCGATCGCCATCCGCATGCAGGGCGAGGCCCTGGAAAACGGCACCCTCGGGGACCGCATCCGGGTCAAGAACACCTCGTCCGGGCGCGTGGTCGAGGGCGAAATCCAGCCCTCCGGGCACGTCCGGGTGACACTTTGATGCCGACTCTGTGATCGGTGTTACAAAAACCACCGCCACAGGGCTACAGTTTCAGCACACGCGGCCGTAAACACTTGCAGCACAGTTACAACGACAGGACGGCACAATGGATATCAAGGGCCTCAATACGAACAGTCTGCGCCCCGACGGCCAGAGCTCCACGGTCAAGGGCCGCGAGGACTCCAGCGGCGCGCCCAACCGGGCGCAAGGGTCGGATAGCGCCGCGACCACCGGTAACGATTCGCTTACCCTGACCGGCGCCGCCCAGGCGATGAGTTCGGCCGCCAGCGCCGGCGAGAACGCCCCGTTCGACGCGGCGCGTGTGGCCGAGCTGCGCGAGGCGATCGCCAGCGGCAACTACCCGGTGGACAACGAACAGCTGGCCGACCGCATGATCGACCTCGAGCGCCTGCTGCGCTAATCACGGACCTCACCGATGAACACCGACACGCGCCATCGCCTGCTGCGCTCCCTGGAAACCTCGATCCGGCTGGCCCACCAACTGGAAGAGGCCCTGATCCAGGAGACCCGCGCGGTCGAGGCGCGCACCCCGGAGACCCTGCAGGAGGTCGTGGCGACCAAGCAGGGGCTGCTGCAGGAACTCGAGACCGAGACCCGCCAGCAGCGCGCTATCGCCGAGGCCGCGAGCGAGTCATTCACACCCGAGGGCATGGCCCGCCTGCTCTCGCGCATGGACGACGGTGCCGTCCTCAACGATCACTGGCAGGCCCTGCGCCAGTCCATCGAGCGCTGCAACACCCTCAACCAGGGCAACGCACGCCTGATCGATCGCGATCGCCAGCGCGTGGAGCTCTCCATGCAGATCCTGCGCGGCGAAGAGGCCGGCCCGGCGGCGACCTACGACCCCTACGGGCGCACCCGCCCCAACACCCGTGGCGGACGCCGTATCACACAAGCCTGATGCAGCTTATTCGCACCGATGCTGGCATTTCGGATGCTCGACCAGTACCTTGCGTCCTCACACCCAGCTAACGTCACGGACGCATGGACGAAACCGACTACACGGTCGACAAGCCGGACCGGATCGCCGGCATTCTCAAGGACCTGGACCACAAGCTCACCCTGGTCAGCGTCCGGCTCGACGCCGACGGCCCGCTGTACACTTCGGCCCTGGTCCGGCTGGACCCCGCCGCGAAGGAACTCTTTCTCGACGAACTGAATCCGCCGCGCGCGCACCAGCATGTCACCTCCGGTATGCCCCTGCGGGTATTCGCCGCGCTGCGCGGCGTGGCCGTACGCTTCTCCACCACCGTGGCCCGGATCGAACATGAAGAAGGCGGCGCCCTGTACGCCTGCCCCTACCCCGAAACACTGGAGCATCTCCAGCGCCGCGAAACCTTCCGCGTTCACATCCCCATGGCCCAGCGCCCGCAGATCGAACTGCGCGCGCCCGGCTGGAAGGACCCGGTCATCGGCGAGCTCGTCGATCTCTCGGGCCAGGGCATGTGCATCGAGCTGGCCACGGCCACGCTCGACACGCTGGAGACCGGCACCACCCTCGCGTTCACCAATCTGCTGCTCCCCGACGTCAGTGAGCGGCTCTCGGGCGACCTGCGCCTGGCCAACCGGCGGCGCAGTACGCGGGAGGGCTACGAATACGCCGGCTTCGAGATTGTCGGGATGACCCAGTGGCTGGAGCGCCAGACCAACCTCGCCTTGCTGCATTACCAGCGCGAGGCGCGTCGCCGCTCGATGGAATAGACCCGCCCGGACAAACTCGGACGTCAGACACAAAAAAGGCCGCTACAAGCGGCCTTTTTGATGCTTCCCGTTTGGTCGGGACGGCAGGATTTGAACCTGCGACCCTCTGCACCCCATGCAGATGCGCTACCAGACTGCGCCACGCCCCGAAGCCGCGAACTATATCCGATTCCCCGCCGTCACGAAAGCACCCAACACCGTCAAAGCGAACCGAGCGCCCATCACGGCACACGGCTGTTTAGTTCACCACAGAGTGCACGGAGGACACAGAGAACCGCGAGGGAACGGAAGGCATCGATGGCTCGCGGATTCGGAGACGGGATGCGCCCCAATGGATGCGGCCCTTTAACCCGCGACCAGACCCGAAAGACCTTCTCCGTGAACTCTGTGCCCTCGGTGGTTCAAAAGGCCTTTCTGAACACGGGTGCCGGGAAGATCAGGCGCGGAGCGTGCGCAGTACGGACTCGAGCTCGGAGATGGTGTCCTGGATGATCTGCTGGGCCTGCTGGCGATCGCCCTTCGCCTCGTCACCGGAGAGCTTCTGGCGGGCCCCATTGATCGTGTAGCCCTCCTCGTACAGCAGAGCCCGGATCTGGCGGATCAGGATCACGTCCTGGCGCTGATAGTAGCGGCGGTTCCCGCGGCGCTTCACCGGCGCCAGCATCGGGAATTCCTGCTCCCAGTAGCGCAGCACGTGCGGCTTGACCTGGCACAGCTCCGCCACCTCGCCGATCGTGAAGTAGCGCTTGCCCGGGATCGCGGGCAGTTCCTGGTGGTTACTCGCCTCCAGCATAGCTCTCTACCCGCTCGCGCAGTTTTTGCCCCGGGCGGAAGGTAACCACACGTCGCGCGGATACCGGGATCTCCTCGCCCGTCTTCGGATTGCGTCCCGGACGCTGGTTCTTGTCGCGCAGGATGAAGTTGCCGAAGCCCGAGAGTTTTACGCCCTCGCCTGCTTCCAGCGACTGGCGCATTTCCTCGAAGAACATCTCGACGAATTCCTTGGCCTCCCGCTTGTTGAGACCCAGTTCCTCGTTTAGCACGGCGGCAAGATCCGCCTTGGTAACAGCTGCCATCGCCTTATTGTCTCAGGGTTGCGTTGAACCGGGCCTGGAGATGCTGCATCACCGCGTCGGTGACGCCAGCCACATCCTGTTCGCCTAGGGTGCGATCAAAAGCCCGTAAAATCAAGCCCAAAGCCAGGCTCTTCTCGTCCGGATTCAAGCCCTTGCCCTGGTACAGATCAAACAGGCGGACATCCTGCACCAGCTCCAGGTCCAGCTCCCGGATGGCCGCCAGCACGTCGCCGGCGGCGACCGATTCGCCGACGACCACCGCCAGATCGCGCCGGATCGACGGATAGGGCGACAGCGGCCTGAACTGGGCCACCGGCGCACGGGCCACGGCGACCGCGTCCAGGTCGAACAAGTAGACGGGCTCCACGTCGAATCGCTCGCACAGGGAGGGGTGCAACCGCCCGACCCAGCCAATCGCCTGGCCATCCACCAGGACGCGCGCCGACTGACCATCATGCAGCGCCGGGTGCCGTTCCATACGGAAGCCCAGCTCCCCGGAGAGCCGCTCGCAGAGGGTCTCCACCACCCCCTTCGCGTCAAAGAAATCGATCTTCCTCGGGGCCCCTTCCCAGTGCTCCGGTGCCGCCCGGCCGCCGAGCAGACCGGCCAGGCGTGCCTCCTGGCGCAAGCCCGAGGCATCCGGGACAAACCGCAGACCATGCTCGAACAGCCGCAGATCCGGTTGCTGGCGGGCCTGGTTGTACGCCGCGGTGGTTACCAGTCCCGGCCACAGCCCGGGGCGCATCACCGCCAGGTCGGACGAGATGGGATTGGCCAGGGCCAGGGGTTCGACGTCCGGATAGAACGCCCGGGCCGTGTCCGCCGCAACAAAGCTGAAGCTGATGATCTCGTGAAACCCGCGGCGCGCGAGACCGTCGCGCAGTGACCGCAGGGCATTGTCCGGGGTCACCGGCGCCACGGGCGTCGGCAGGGTCTGCGGCAGGGCATCGTAGCCGTGCACCCGCGCCAGCTCCTCGATCAGGTCCTCTTCGCGTTCCAGATCGAACCGCGCGCGCGGCGCCCGCACCGACCAGCCATTACCGACCGTCTCGACCTCGCAGTCCAGCGCCCGCAGGATGCGTTCGATCTCGGCGCCATCGAGTGTGATCCCCAGCAGCCGCTGGACCCGCTCCGGGCGCAGGGTGATCGCGCTCTCCCGGTGCGGAGCCGGCGTCTCGCCGGTCTGCTCGATCGGGCCGCACTGCCCTCCGCAGATCGCAAGAAGAAGCTCTGTGGCGCGCTCCATGGCCCGGGGGACCAGGGTGGGATCGACCCCGCGCTCGAAGCGGTGCGAGGCATCGGTGTGCAACCCGTGGGCCCGGGCGCGGCCGGCCAGGGCACGCGGGGTAAAATGAGCGCACTCGAGGATTACCCGCGTGGTGGCGTCGTCGACCGCACTGGCGGCCCCGCCCATCACGCCGGCGAGCGCCAGCGGCCCATCCTCTCCAGCAATCACCACGTCCCTGGGCGACAGCTTCACCGTCTGCTCCCCACCCAGCAGGGTCAGGGATTCACCCCCTTCCCCGCGGCGCACGATGATCCGTTCACCGGCGCGCCCGGCATCAAAGGCATGCAGGGGCTGGCCCAGCTCCAGCATGACGTAGTTGGTCACATCCACGATGGCGCTTAGCGGACGCACCCCGGCACGCCGCAGGCGTTCCGTCATCCAGACCGGTGTGGCAGCCTTCGCGTCCAGCCCCTCCAGCACCCGCGCCGCATACAGCGGGCAGGCCTCCGCATCGCGGACCTCAATGGCCACACGGGCTTCGCTGGGCACCTGCACGCCCGGCATGTCCGGGGCGTGCAGCGGGCGATCGAGCAAGGCCGAACATTCGCGGGCAATACCCCGCATCCCCAGGCAATCCGCCCGATTCGGGGTCAGGTCCACCTCGAGGATGGTGTCGTCCAGCCCGAGGGCCTCGCGCAGGTCCAGGCCGGCCTCCAGGTCCGATGGCAGCGCCATCAGTCCCGCCGCATCCTCGGACAGGCCCAGCTCGCGGGCCGAGCAGAGCATTCCCTCGGAGGCCACCCCGCGCAGCTTCGAGCGCTTGATCCGGAAATCGCCGGGCAAAACCGCCCCCACCACGGCCACAGGCGCACGCATGCCCTCGTGCACATTGGGCGCCCCGCACACGATGGTCAGCGGCTCCGCCGCGCCAGCCGCGACGCGGCACACGCGCAGGCGATCGGCATCCGGATGCGGCTCCACCGAAAGGACATGCCCCACCCGCACGCCGCTGAAATCCGGGGCCGCGGGTTCCAGGGCGTCCAGCTCCAGCCCTGCCATGGTCAGGCGATGCCCCAGCGCCTCCGGGGTTTCGTCGATCTGCAGCCATTCCTGCAGCCACTGCACACTGATACGCATTAGCCTGTCTGCCCGAATTGCCCGATAAAGCGGATATCGTTGTCGAAAAACAGCCGGAGATCATTCACGCCGTGGCGCAACATCGCCATGCGCTCCACCCCCAGCCCGAAGGCAAAGCCCGTGTACTGCTCGGCGTCGATCCCGACGTGCCCCAGCACGTTCGGATGCACCATCCCGCAGCCCATCACCTCCAGCCAGCCGGTATGGCTGCACACCCGACACCCCTCACCGCCGCAGTGCACGCACTGGATGTCGACCTCCGCCGAGGGTTCGGTGAACGGGAAGTAGGAGGGCCGAAACCGGGTGGCCAGATCATCACGGTCGAAAAAGGCCTGCAGGAAGGCGCTCAGCACACCGCGCAGATCCGCGAAGGTGATATCCGTATCCACGCACAGCCCTTCCACCTGATGGAACATCGGGCTGTGGGTCAGATCGGAATCACAGCGATACACCCTCCCGGGCGCGATGACCCGCAGCGGCGGCTTCTGCTGCTCCATGGTCCGGATCTGCACCGGCGAGGTATGCGTACGCAGCACCCGGTGGGCGTCGAAGTAGAACGTGTCGTGCATCGCCCGCGCGGGGTGATGCTCGGGGATATTCAGGGCCTCGAAGTTGTGGAAGTCGTCCTCCACCTCCGGTCCCTCGGCCACGCGGAACCCGAGACCGGCAAAGAAGGTCTCGATTCGTTGAAGCGTCTGCGTGATCGGGTGCAGGGCACCCGGCCCCGGCCGGCGCCCCGGCAGCGTCACGTCCACCCGCTCGCTGGCCAGCTGATCCGCCAGGGCCGCCTGCGCCAGCGCTTCCTTGCGCGCCTCGATCAGACCGGCGACCTCGGCCTTGGCTTCGTTCACCTTCTGGCCCGCGGCGGGGCGTTCCTCCGCCGTCAGCTTGCCGAGTTCCTTCAACTGGGCGGTAATCGACCCCTTCTTGCCCAGGTACTGCACCCGGACCTCATCCAGCGCCTTCAGGTCGGTGGCCGCCTCGATGCGGTCGCGCGCCTCGGCGACGAGCTGTTGCAGTTGCTCCACGTGCGTTCCCCGAAAATGATGGGCGACGGCTTACCCGCCGTCCCGGTGTTCCCTGTTCCCGAAACAAAAAAGGGAGGGCGTCGACCCTCCCCTTTCCGGGACCCGCCAGGCAGTGCCCGGCGGGTAATCCTGCAGGATCCTGCTCAGGCCGGCAGTGCGGCCTTGGCCTTTTCGGCGATCTTGCCGAAGGCGGTCAGGTCGTGCACGGCCAGATCGGCCAGGCTCTTGCGGTCGATCTCGATCTCGGCCTTCTTCAGACCCGCCATCAGGCGGCTGTAGGAGAGATCGAACTGACGGGCCGCCGCATTGATGCGGACGATCCACAGCGACCGGAACTGGCGCTTCTTCTGGCGACGGTCACGGTAGGCGTACTGGCCGGCCTTGATGACGGCCTGGTTGGCAACGCGGAAGACGTTCTTCCGGGCGCCGTAGTAGCCCTTGGCCTGCTTCAGGACCTTCTTGTGACGGGCGTGAGCGGTTACACCGCGCTTGACTCGTGGCATGTCTCGATTCCTCGGTCAGTTCAACGGTACGGCAGCAGCTTGCGCACGGCCGGGGCATCCGACTCGTGCACCATCGCCGGACTGCGCAGGTGACGCTTACGCTTGGTAGGCTTCTTGGTCAGGATGTGGCTGCGGTGCGACTGGAACCGCTTGAACTTCCCCGACCCGGTACGGGTGAAGCGCTTGGCCGCACCCCGATTGGTCTTGATCTTCGGCATTACTCTCTCCGGCATTTGGGGCCGTACCCGATTCGGGCCGGCCGTTTGTGAAAAGGCGATACGGGTATGCGGAGACCCGACCGCCCTTGTTGTCTGACCGGCCTACTTCTTCTTGCCGGTCAGCACCATGATCATCTGGCGCCCTTCCATCTTCGGGCGCTGTTCCACGACCGCAATATCGGCCATGTCCTGCTCGATCTTGTCGAGCAGCTCGCCACCGAGTTCCTGGTGGCGCATCTCGCGCCCGCGAAAGCGGATGGTGACCTTACCCTTGTCGCCGGCCTCGATGAAGCGGCGCAGGTTGCGAAGCTTGACGTTGTAGTCGCCCTCGTCCGTACCCGGACGAAACTTCACTTCCTTGATCTGGATCTGCTTCTGCTTCTTCTTGGCTTCCTGCGCCTTCTTCGCCTGCTCGAACTTGTACTTGCCGTAGTCCATGATCCGGGCCACGGGCGGCTCGGCATTCGGCGAGATTTCGACCAGGTCCAGACCGCTTTCCGCGGCCATTTCCAGGGCCTCTGCAGTACTGCAGACGCCGCGATTCTCGCCCTCGGCGTCGATCAGTCGGATTTGCGGGCTGGTGATCTGATCGTTCAGGCGGACCGTTTTCGCTGCGCTAATAGCCTTCTCTCCAGTTCAAGGTTCAGTGTTGGCGACTCGCGACCTCCTCCCGGAGGCGCTCGCCGAAGGCCTCGAGACTCATCACGCCGAGGTCTTCTCCGCTTCGCGTGCGTACCGCGACCTGCCCGTTTTCCATTTCCTTGTCTCCAAGGACCAGCAGATACGGCACGCGCTTGAGCGTGTGCTCGCGAATCTTAAAGCCGATCTTCTCGTTTCTCAAGTCGGACTCGACCCGGAAACCCTTGTCCCGCAGCGTCTTGGTGACCTCGCGGGCGTAGTCGTCCTGGCGCTCGGTAATGGTCAGCACCTCGGCCTGCACCGGCGCCAGCCAGGTCGGGAAGTGCCCGGCGTAGTGCTCGATCAGCACGCCGAAGAAGCGCTCCACCGACCCCAGCAGCGCGCGGTGGATCATGATCGGGCGACGGCGCTCGTTGTCCTCGGCCACGTACTCCATGTCGAAGCGCTCGGGCAGGTTGAAGTCCAGCTGTACCGTGGAGCACTGCCATTCGCGGCCGATCGCGTCGTGGATCTTGATGTCGATCTTCGGTCCGTAGAACGCACCGCCGCCCTCGTCCACCGAATACTTCAGCCCCTTCTTCTCGATCGCCGAGCGCAGCGAAGCGGTCGCGTGCTCCCAGATCGCGTCGGAGCCGACCGCGTCCTCGGGCTTGGTCGAGAGGTTCACGTCGAACTTCTCGAAGCCGAAGGTCTGCAGGACCTCCAGCGTCAGGTCGATCACCGCCATCACCTCGGCCTCGATCTGGTCCTCGCGGCAGAAGATATGGGCGTCGTCCTGGGTGAAACCGCGCACACGCATCAGCCCATGCAGCGCACCGGACATCTCGCGGCGGTACACCGTGCCCATCTCCGCCCAGCGCAGCGGCAGGTCGCGGTAGGAGTGCAGCCGGTCCTTGTACATCAGCACATGGAACGGGCAGTTCATCGGCTTGAGCTGGAAGGCCTGATGCTCGTCCTCCATCGGCTCGTACATGGACTCAGCGTAGAAGTCCGCGTGGCCGGAGGTCTTCCACAGCTCCAGGTTCGCGATGTGCGGCGACACGACGAAGTCGTAACCCGCCTTCTCGTGCATGTCGTACCAGTACTTCTCGATCTCGCGACGAATGCGCGCGCCCTTCGGGTGCCAGAACACCAGGCCGCCGCCGGCCTCGTCCTGGATCGAGAACAGATCCAGCTCCTGGCCGATCTTGCGGTGGTCGCGGCGCTCGGCCTCTTTCAGGCGTTCCAGGTATTCCTTCAGCTGGTCCTTGTTCGGCCAGGCGGTGCCGTAGATGCGCTGCAGCATCTCGTTGTCAGAGTCGCCGCGCCAGTAGGCGCCGGCCACCTTGGTCAGCTTGAAGGCCTTCAGCTTGCCGGTGGACGGGATATGCGGGCCGCGGCAGAGGTCGACGAAGTCGCCCTGCTTGTACAGCGAGATGTTCTCGCCCTGCGGGATGCTGGCAATGATTTCGGCCTTGTACTCCTCGCCCATGTCGCGGAAGTACTTCACCGCCTCGTCGCGATCCATCAGCGAGCGCTCCACCGGCAGGTCCTGCTTGGCCAGCTCCTTCATCCGCTTCTCGATCTTCTCCAGATCCTCCGGCGTGAAGCCGCGGTCATAGGCAAAGTCGTAGTAGAAGCCGTTCTCGATGGTCGGGCCGATGGTGACCTGGGCCTCGGGAAAGAGCTGCTTGACCGCCTGCGCCATTAGGTGCGCGGTCGAATGCCGGATGATCTCCACCCCCTCGGGGTCGCGGTCGGTCACGATCGCGAGTTCGGCGTCATCGTCGATCTCGTGGCGGGCATCGACCAGCTGGCCATTCACCTTGCCGGCCAGGGTCGCCTTGGCGAGGCCCGGACCGATGTCCTTGGCCACATCCAGCACGGTGACCGGATGATCGAACTCGCGGCGGCTGCCGTCGGGGAGGGTTACTGCGGGCATTGCGAGGCTCCTTCGCCGACCCATACGCGGGGTCGAACGTCGCGTGTAAAAGATTGGAATTGCCGGAAACGACAACGGCGCGAAGCGTATCACACGCCCCGCGCCGTCGGCAGGTTTCCCGGCCGGCTGCCGGGATTCCCGAAGGCCGACTTACATGTTGCCTTCGATAAACAGGTAGGTCCGGTTCACGTTCGGGCGGTGCCAGTCATCGTAATGACGCAGATGCTTGAACTCTTCCAGATCCGCGAGTCGGTCCACCACCTCGCTCAGGGATTCCCAGTCTTCGATCCCCGCGCGCACTTCGCGCACCAGCAACTCAAGGTAATCACCGGTATCCTGGCGCGCCTCGGCCATATCCGTCGCGCGGCCATGACCCGGCACCACAATCTCCGGGTCAATGGACTCCAGGTGCCGGAAGGCCTCCAGCTTTTCCACCGGGTTGCTGAACGGATGAATCCCCAGCATGCGCTCGGTATAGACGATATCGCCGGTAAAGACGACGTCCTCGCCCGGCAGATGGACCATGATGTCACCCGGGAAATGGGCATCCCCGGCATAGATCAGCTCGAAGTCCACGCCGCCCACGCTCAGGGTGTACTCATCGGCATCCACGGGGTTCGGTGCCGGAACGGGCTCGGTGCCCTCCATCGCCTCCTCACCCACGGAGTTGGCCAGCGAGGCGATTTGCCCCTCGCCCCGTTCGGCCTGGGTACTCGCGGTCCGCTGGAGTGCCACCAGTTCCGCGCCCTGCTCGTGGAAGTACCCGTTCCCCAGCCAGCGATGGTCCTGCGAGCCTACGGAGATCACGTGCGTGATCGGCTTGTCGGTCACGCCGGCAATCGCCTTTTCCATGCGCTGGGCTACCTTGTAGCTCGGGCCCGAATCGATCAGCACCACGCCCTCGTCCGTGACCACAAAACCGGTGTTGTTGGTGAACCCCAGATTGACCGGCGTGCGGTTCTCGAGCGAGCCATAGAAGTAGTAGACCCGGTCGGTCAGCTGGATCGGCTCCAGCACCTTTTCGATCGGTCGATCCAGCGGCTCGTCTTCCGCCTGCACCGCCATGGCGAGCCCCAGCAGACCCAGCGCGAGAAGTGCCGCCTGACCCTGGCGCAGAAGAATATTCAATGTCATGTAATTAACTCTCCTTGGGCCTGGCAGTGCACTCGGCGGACAGGCAAATCGATCCCGAAAGCCTTGAGACTGCAATCCCGCGCCTCTCGTTCCAAAGTCACAGCTTACCGCGCATCCGCATTACATGCGCACATGCAGATACGGTACCCGAATCAGCCCCTGCCGGCGTGCCGGCGCCGGGAGCGAACCGCGGTCACGCCCCAGCGCGCCAGGAGCGGAAACACACCCGTCGCAACCAGGGACAGCAGCAGCACCGGCGACAGCAGCCCGTCCAGCCCCTGCAACTGCCCCAACTGCGTACCGGCATTGGCGAAAACGACCGTGGCCGGCAGCATCCCCACCAGCGACACCCAGAAATAGGTCCAGGTCCGGATCGGCAGGAGCCCCATCCCGGCATTCACCAGCAGGAACGGAAACACCGGAATCATCCGTAACGCGAAAAGATAGAACGCGCCCTCGCGGACGAAGCCTTCATTGATCCGCCCCAGCTGCCGGCCGTAACGCCGCTGCACCGCATCGCGCGCCAGCGCGCGGGCTGCCAGGAAGGTCAGCGTTGCGCCCAGCGTGGAGGCCAGTGACGACAGCAACGTCCCCCAGACCACCCCGAACAGGGCACCGCCCGCCAGGGTCATCACCACGATGCCCGGCACGGAAAACGCGGCGACCACCGCATACACCACAAAGAACAACACGGCCGTGGACAGGGGCCGTGCATCCCGCCACACCTCGATCTCCCCGCGTGCGGCCTTCAGGCTCTCGACGTCCAGCCCCGTCCCTACTCCAGCCAGCAGCCAGACGCCGACCAGAGCTGTCAGTGCGGCCAGCAGCCCCCAGTAGTAACGGTTCAAGCGCGGTTCCTCGCGTGCATCTCGGCGAAACCATGCGCGGCAAACCCGTACACTGCAAGGATGAGCACATCGCAACCGCATCCGTACGATGCACTGAAGCCCGGGGTCATCCTCGACGCGGTCGAGACCACCGGTCTGCGCTGCGACGGGCGCCTGCTGGCGCTGAACAGCTACGAGAACCGGGTCTACCAGGTCGGCATCGAGGACGCCACGCCGGTAATCGCCAAGTTCTACCGGCCCGGGCGCTGGTCGCCGGATGCCATCCGCGAGGAACATGCCTTCAGCCAGGAACTCGCCGCGCGCGAGGTCCCGGTGGTTGCCCCGCTGGCGGACGACCGGGGCGAAACGCTGCACGAACACGCGGGCTTCCTGTTCGCCGTCTACCCGCGCTGCGGTGGCCGCGCGCCGGATCTGGAGCAGCGCGAGACGCTGGTGCGCATTGGCCGCTTCATCGCGCGTATCCACGAGGTCGGGCGCGCCGACCGTTTTCGCGAGCGTCCGGTACTGGATCCCGTGCCACGTGGCGAGGAAGCGCGCCGGGCCGTGCTCGCCTCCGGCTATCTGCCACTGGAACTGGAATCGGTCTACCGCGACCTCAGCGCCGACCTGCTGCAGCGCATCCAGCGCACACTCGACAGCATTGGCCCGGTCCAGCAGCTGCGCCTGCATGGCGACACCCATCCCGGCAACATCCTGTGGACCGACGACGGGCCGCACTTCGTGGATCTGGACGATGCCTGCACCGGTCCGGCGATGCAGGATCTGTGGATGTTCCTGTCCGGCGAGCCCCCGGAGATGGCGTGGCAGATGCAGGCCCTGCTGGAGGGCTACGAGACCTTCGTGCCGCTGGATCGGCGCGAGCTTGGGCTGATCGCCCCGCTGCGCACGCTGCGCATCCTGCGGCATGCCGCCTGGCTGGCCCGCCGCGCCGACGACCCGGCCTTCATCGATGGCTTCCCGGTCTTCTACACCCCGCGCTACTGGGAAGACCACATCCTCACCCTGCGCGAGCAGGCCGCCGCCCTCGACGAGTCCGCGCTCGAGCTGGGTTACTGAACCACCGGCCCCGGCCTCACCGCAGATTCCGGATGAGCTCCAGAACCGAGTCGCGGGTGTCGTCCAGAGCCGTCAGCAGCGCCTCCTCCGCCTCGCGGGCCAATTCGTCGTCCCCGTGCAGGTGCCGCGCATGCTGCGCCCAGGTAGTGTGCAGATGGAGCCCATGCGCCGGCAGTGGATCCGGTAGGACGGAGGTCAGATCCCGTACGCTGGCCGCGCGGCCCCAGCCCCGTATCCAGGTTTCCGCATCGCCAATCCCGGCTGGCACATCGCTCTCGACCGGATGGAAATAACGCCGGTAAAGAACTACCTGCTGGAGTTCGTTGATCTCGCGCGTCAGTTCGAAGGACGCCTGGCGCCAGTTGCGGTGCAGTTCCGATGTCTCGTTGCGCCAGGTGTTGTAGCCGAGGGAGGAGATCGCGATCATCAGCGAGATCATGGCGACGCTGTGCCGGCGCAGTTGGGCCCGTATCCGGTGCCGCCGAGGAACCCGGAGGACATCAGCCCTCGGCACTCGACGCCCGACTCCGTCTACCAGATACCTGAACCAGCCCCTCAGCTTGCCGCCCATTGACGCTCGCCTCACTGAAACCGGGGAAACGCTGATCAATGTTTCCCCAAGGCTTTCTGTTTCAGTATCTAGCGTCTTTCACCGGCCTTTCCCATGCCCGGGCGTCCGGGTCTGCGGTGCCGGCGTCCAGTCCCTCTCCCTCAGCCGGAAACGCCTTCCGGCCGCGTCCCCACAATGGCGCCCAGGCCACGGTAGTGCTCCAGGAGCTGGCGGCCACTGGCGACCAGGTCATCGGTGACCTCCAGTTCGAAATCGCCAGCCACCCGACGGATCTGTTCGGCGCCCGTCGCCGGCGCCTCGAGCACACGCCACAGCAGGCGGGCACCGAGCGGATTCAGCTCGGCGAAGCGCACCCGCTCCTCGCCCGAGCGATAGGCCAGCAGATAGGTCGGGACCTCACCCGGCTGTTCCGGCTGGAACTCCGCCCCGATGCGATGCACCGGATACTCGTAGGCGAGCAGACGCGCGGTGGCGGAGAACACCGGGACCCCGGTCATCAGGTCGCCCGTGCGGTCGAGGTCCGCAGGGCGCGTATCCTCGGCGTAGACCAGTTCCGTCTCGACCCGCTCGTAATGGGCCAGCTCCGCCAGAAACGGCGGATCACCGGGCTGCCCCGAACGCTCGTCCGCCAGGTAGCGCACAAACTCCGCCGCCAGTTGCGGGAAGTACGGCGTCTCGCTGCCATGATCACGGTAGAAATCGCGTACCAGCTGTTCCCATGCGGCGGCTTCCAGCAACCCGCGCAAGACCGGAAACCCCCTGGCCAGCAGGTTCGCCACGTTGTTGAAGAACAGCCGCCGGTAGATCGCCAGGCGCCGGCTCTCGATGCCTTCCGGCGCCGGGTAGCGTTCGGGGTCGCGCAGATGCCGCGCGAATGACGCCTGGATCTGCTGGAAGTCGGTCTCAGGCATGCAGGATACGCTCTTCCTGCCCTGCCCGCGCCTGGAGCTGCATATCGCGGATGCGGTTGGTCTCCGCCAGGAGCTCCTCCAGCGGCGGGAAATTGAAATCACGCTCGAGCAGCGTCGGCACCGGGCCGATGCGCGCGTAGGTCTCGCCCAGCAGATCCCAGACATCGCTGCAGATCGGCTGGCCATGGGTATCGACGCGCAGATCCGGCGCCTCGGCCTCGTGCCCCGCGATATGCAGATAGCGCACCCGCTCCAGGGGCATCGCGTCGAGAAACTCGGTCGGCGCGTAGCCGTGGTTGATGCTGTTGACGACCACGTTGTTCACGTCCAGCAGCAGGTCGCAGTCGGCCTCCTCCAGCACCGCGCGAACAAACGTGATCTCGTCGAGTTCGGCCCCCACCGGGGTGTAATACGAGACGTTCTCCAGGGCCATCCGGCGCCCGAGGATGTCCTGTACCTGACGTACGCGGTCGGCCACGTAGTGCACCGCCGCCTCGGTAAACGGGATCGGCATCAGATCATACAGATGCCCCTGGCCATCGCCACAGGCCGAGAGATGCTCGCTGTAATCCTCGATCCCGTGAGTATCCAGGAAGGTCCGCAGGTCCTGCAGGAAGGTTCGGTCCAGCGGGCGCGGCCCGCCGATGTCGAGGGACAGCCCGTGGCAGACAAAGGGCTGGGCCTCGGTATATTCGCGAAAGATGCGCCCCAGGCGTCCGCCCAGGTGCATCCAGTTCTCCGGCGCCGCCTCGAAGAAGCCCAGGCGTTCCGTCGCCTCCGGGGCCTCGGCCAGCGGGCCCAGAAGGGCCCGCCGCAAACCGAGCCCGGCACCGCTGACGCGGGCCGGGTTGACGGGCCTGACGCTCCTAGCCGCCACAGGTCCCCTCGCCACAGGCCCCTTCGGAATCCTTGTCGTCGCCGGATCCGCCGCAGGTGCCTTCGCCACAGCTACCTTCGCTGTCCTTGGGTTCTCCGGCACCGCCGCAGGTACCTTCTCCGCAGGCCCCTTCGGCCAGCATCAGCGGCGACTGGCCACCCTGCTGATAGCCGTGGTTCAGGTCGGCCGATGCGAACACCGGGCTGGTGGCCATGGCCATACCGATCGCCGCGCTGCCGACGGCCCCGGCGAGGGTCTTGGTGGAAAACAGATCGGTCTTCATGATGTCACTCCTCGTCTTGCGATTATGGACCCTTGGCTTATAGATCCTTGGGTTATAGACCCTTGAGCTATAGAACCCGGCCCCGTTCAGTAATGGCTGCTCGCACAGCTCTTGGTGTTATCCCCTGCCCATCATCCTCCGACGGATGTAGTAGTCGATGCTGACATAGCGCCCCGCCCCCCAGAAGAACAGGACCAGCAGCATCACGAAAAAGGTCGCGGCCATCTCGATCCCGTTGTTGACGATGGCAAAGTTCCCGGTCTCGGTCAGCCAGTTATAGTTGCCGTGTTCCTGCAGGATGGACTTGGCCCGGTCCAGGCGCATCTGCGCCTGCTCGATCCCGGAACAGTTGAACAGACACATCATCGGGTCGGAGATGCGCTGCCAGCCGTGTTCGAGATGCACGGTGACCGCCGCCACGACCATCGTGATCATCAGCGGGATGGAGAACCAGCGCGTGGCCAGCCCAAGCAGCAGCGCGATCGCGCCCAGCACCTCGGCATAGGCCGACAACAACACCATCAGATACGGGAACGGCATGCCCAGGCCCCAGTCCGCGTTGCCGAACCACATCACCACGCTTTCCTTCGGCAGCAGCCCGTCCAGCTTGTTGGTCCCCGCCATCCAGAAGATGGGGGCGAGGTAAAGCCGCAACAGCAAGGGCGCCAGGAAATCCGCGCCGCGCGTCCAGTCAAGCCAGCCCTGTATCCGTACCATCAAGTTTCCCGTCGCGCCCATGATGCCCTTCTCCATTTCGTCTGCTACTGGATGAAAGCCTAGACCGACCGCGTCGCCAGTACGCGGGGTCAGACGCCGGCGTTTATGTTCGAGCGTCCAGATCCCCCCCCCTTATGACCACAAAACGGCGGAAACCCGGGGCGCAACGGTCTAAGGTGAGTCCCAACCACAAGGGAAAAGGACGTTCAATGGATATCAGCCCGCACGAAGATGTGCTGTCGACGGTACTGGCGGCCTACAACCTGCGCGCGCGCATCGACACCAACCCGCGGCTGTGCGGGGAATGGCAGCTCAGCACCGCGGGTTCGGGGAATGCCAGCTTTCACCTGGTCGGCGAAGGCGGCTGCTATCTGCACATGGAGGATATGGCCCCGGTCTGGATGGAGGCCGGCGATCTGCTGTTGCTGCCCCACGACGACTGGCACCTGATGGCCAGCCGCGACACCGTGCCCGATCGGGACAACCACCTGACGCTGGTGGAGGGTGCGGATCCGCCGGACACCCCGGTCACGCAGCTCCTGTGCGGGCACTTCGAGTTCGATTCCGGCCGGCGCAACCCGATCCTGGCCGCTCTCCCCGACCACATCATCATCCGCCGTCGCGAATCGGGCGAACGCCTGGCGCATCTGGCGGATCTCATGAACATCGAACTCGCGGAGCGTTCCTCGGGCTACCGGCCGGTGCTGGATCGTCTGGCGGATACGCTGTTCGTGATGGCCGTGCGCCATCACATCTGCACCCAGCGCGAGCACTCGGAGGGATCCCTGATCGCGGCCCTGGCGGATGACCGCATCCGTCGCGCGCTGGATGCCCTGCACGCCCGGCCCGAGGCGAGCTGGACCCTGGAAGGCCTCGCCAGCGAGGCGGCCATGTCGCGCAGCAGCTTCGCCGAGCGCTTCCACACCCTGGTCGGGCAGACCCCCATCGACTACCTGACGCAGTGGCGCATGGTCCTGGCCGAGCGGCTGCTGCGCGATGGCCGCGAGTCGGTCGCCAGCGTGATGGACGCGGTGGGCTATACCTCGGAGGCTGCCTTTCGCAAGGCCTTCAAGCGGGTACACGGGTTCGGGCCGGGACGCCTCCGGCAACTGCTGCGCCGTCTGGGCTCCGGCCCGGCCTGAAGGCAGCCGTCAGAAGGTATTCGCGACGCTGGCCACGCCCGGTGCCCGCGAGCGGACCAGGCGTTCGACGACATTCTTGAGATCCAGCGTGGAACGCGGGCAGCCGACACAGGCTCCCTTCAACCGAACCCGCACGGTGCGCCCATCGAGTTCGACGAACTCGATATCGCCCCCGTCCTGCATCAGGATTCGCCGCGCCTCCTCGATCGCGGCGCGCACGGCGTCCTCGTCGATCGGACCGTCGGCGGGCACGTCCGCCGCCTCGCGCTGCGCATGGGTCTGGGCACGGTCCAGACGCAGCGCGAGTTCCGGGTCCAGCTCCTCGATCGCGTCGAGTTCTTCTTCACTGTAGACGTGATCGGGCTCGTCGCTCAGCAGATGCGAGACGTCCACCATCACCTGCGCATTGTCGGGTCCAGCCATGCTCGGGCCTCCGGGTACTCGGCTTTTGGCCAGTATAGCAACGCCCCGCTCCAGCCCAGCGCGAAGCCGCACCCGCCAGCCGGGATCCGCTTCATCGCGCCCCGGAGGCCAGCGCAGGCGCATGCGCAAGCGGCGCAGGTCCTCCGGGTGCAACCGGCCCGCGTGCAGCCAGAGACGCCGGACCCGACCGGTCTCCGGGAGCCGGACCACCAGGATCACCATCCCGCGCAGCACCCGGGTATCGGGCAGGATCTCCACCCAGTCCACCCGCTCCTGGCGCAGTCCTTCGGCCGTGGCCAGCCACGTCGCGCCATCGGGCGTCTGGCCCAGCCAGTCCCAGGGCGGCGGCCGTGTCCGTCCTTGCCATACCCACCCGGCAACCGCCAGCCCGAACACGGGCATCAATGTCCACAACGGACTGTATGCGAGCACGTACCCCACGACCGCCAGCAGCAGAAGGATCTGGCCCGCGAGCGCGAGCCGGGGAAGAACCAGGTCAGGCCGAAGGTGCAGCCGCAGCGGCGGCGCGGATCGCCGGGACAAGCCGGGCTATCCCGTCGTCCACCGTGGTCTGGCGACCCATGACCACGTCCAGCAGCACATTGTCGGGGTAGTCGAGCAGGCGCTCGAAGGCATCGCGACCCTCCTGGTCCAGTTGCGCATATCCCTGCGCGAGAAACTGCCCGAGCAGCCAGTCGTTCTCCAGCATCCCGCGGCGGCAGCGCCAGCGAGTACGGCTGTCGGGTTCCATCACCAAAACGCCCGTCCAGCCCCCCCGTAGGAGCCTGCTTGCAGGCGAAGCCCCTGCCCGCGTCTGGCTTTGGCAGGGGCATTCGCCTGCAAGCAGGCTCCCACGGGGGCTAAACCACCTTTGGGCATCCATCCACTCACAGCGACTTTTTCAGCATGGTGCGGCGGATGTCGCTGATGGCCCGGCTCGGGTTCAGGCCCTTCGGGCAGACCTGGGTGCAGTTCATGATGGTGTGGCAGCGGTAGAGTTTCCAGGCATCGTCCAGCTCGGCCAGGCGGTGATCGGTGGCCTCGTCGCGGCTGTCCTGGATAAAACGCGCGGCCTGCAGCAATGCGGCCGGGCCGAGGAACTTGTCCGGATTCCACCAGTACGACGGACAGGCGGCGGAACAGCAGCCGCACAGGATGCATTCGTACAGACCATCCAGCTGGTCACGATCCTCCGGGCTCTGCTCGCGCTCGACCTCGGGCTCCGGGCTGTCGTTGACCAGCCAGGGCTCGGCCTTGCGGTACTGGTCCCAGAAGTTGCCCATGTCCACGATCAGGTCGCGGATCACCGGCATCCCCGGGAACGGGCGCAGCGTGACCGGCGCCTCCAGATCCGCCAGCGGCGTGATGCAAGCCAGACCGTTCATTCCGTTGATGTTCATGCCGTCGGAGCCGCAGACCCCGTGCTGACAGGAGCGGCGAAAGCCCAGGGAATCGTCCTGCTCCTTCAGCAACAGCAGCGCATCCAGCAGCATCATCCCCGGCTCGACCTGGTCGTCGGGCAGGGTGAAGCGCTGCATCTTCGGCAGCGTATCCGTCTCAGGATTGAAGCGGTAGATCGAGAATTCCATCCGTACCTTCCTTCAGCGCCTGCTGATGCGGTTCGCGGCGCGAACCGCATCCCGCAGAGCGTTGCATTCCCGACAGGCCATCAGTACACGCGCTCCTTCGGCGGGAACGAGGCCACGGTGTTCGGCTGGGTGCGCACCGGCTTGTAGTCGAGGCTGTCGTCCGCCAGCGAGTACAGGCTGTGCTTGAGCCAGTGCTGGTCGTCGCGCTCGGGGAAGTCGATGCGCGAATGCGCACCGCGGCTCTCCTCGCGCCCCAGCGCGGAGCGGATGGTCGCGATCGCGCAGTCCATCAGGTTCTCCAGCTCCATCGCCTCCACCCGTGCGGTGTTGAAGGTGGCGGAGTGGTCCGCGATCACTGCATGGTTCAGGCGCTCGCGCAGCGCGCGGACCTTCTCCACCCCCTCGCGCATCACCTGGTCGCTGCGGAATACCGAGCAGTGGTCCTCCATCACCTTGCGCAGTTCGCGCTTGAGCGGTTCGACCTGCTCGGAGGAGCCGTCGCCCGGGTCCTTGCGGTCCCAGCGCGTCAGTCGTGCCATCGCCTGCTCCACCGCCGTTTCGTCCAGCGGCCGGTGGTAGTGGTTCTCGCGCAGGTATTCGAGGATATGGTTGGCCGCCGCACGTCCGAATACCAGGATGTCCAGCAGCGAGTTGCCGCCCAGGCGGTTGGCCCCGTGTACGGAGACACAGGCGGCCTCCCCGGCCGCGTACAGCCCCGGCACCGGGTCCTCCGGGGTGTCCTTGACCGGCGCCACCACCTGGCCGAAGCGATTGGTCGGGATCCCGCCCATGCTGTAGTGGCAGGTCGGGAACACCGGGATCGGGGCCTCGATCGGGTCCACGCCGAGGAAGGTCATGCTCGCCTCGCGAATACCCGGCAACCGATGGCGAATCGCATCCGCGCCAAGGTGGCGCAGGTCCAGCAACACGTGATCGCGGTTACGCCCGCAGCCACGACCTTCGCGCACCTCGGTGGCAATGGAGCGGCTGACCACGTCGCGCGAGGCCAGGTCCTTTGCCCTTGGGGCATAGCGCTCCATGAAACGCTCGCCGTCGGCGTTGACCAGGAAGCCGCCCTCGCCGCGCGCGCCCTCGGTAATCAGCATCCCGCGTCCGGCGATGCCGGTCGGGTGGAACTGCACGAACTCCATGTCCTCCAGCGGCACCCCGGCGCGCAGGGCCATCGCCATGCCGTCGCCGGTATTGATCAGGGCGTTGGTGGTGGTGCGGAACAACTGCCCCGCCCCGCCGGTGGCGATCAGCGTGGTCTTCGCCTCGATCACGATCGGCTCGCCGGTCAGGATCTCGAAGGCCAGCACGCCCAGCACGAAGCCCTGCTCGTCGCGCAGCAGGTCCACCGCGAAGTACTCGTCGAAAAAGTGCGTACGCGCGCGCAGGTTCTGCTGGTACAGCGAGTGCAGAATGGCGTGCCCGGTGCGGTCAGCTGCCGCACAGGTGCGCGCCGCCTGGTCCTGGCCGAAGTTCTGGCTCTGCCCGCCGAATGCGCGCTGGTAGATATTGCCGTTGTCCAGGCGCGAGAACGGCACGCCGAAGTGGTCCAGCTCGTAGACCACCTTGGGCGCGGCGCGGCACATGTATTCGATTGCGTCCTGATCGCCCAGATAGTCCGATCCCTTCACGGTGTCGAACATGTGCCAGTGCCAGGAGTCCGGCAGCACGTTGGCCAGCGCGGCGTTCACCCCGCCCTGCGCGGCCACCGTGTGCGAGCGCGTGGGAAACACCTTGGAGACCACCGCGACCTGGGCATCGCCGTTGGACAGCTGCAGCGCGGCGCGCAGGCCCGCGCCGCCGGCGCCGATGATCAGCGCGTCGAATTTGCGCCGTGCCACGTTCATGCCAGTCCCTTCATGCAAGCCCCGCTCGAATCAGTATGAATAACGCCCACAGGCCCGTCAGGAGCAACCCGCCGCCACCGAGCACGAACACCACAAGCCGTGAACCGGGGGCGTGCACGTAGTCCATCACCACATCGCGCAGGCCGATCCACGCATGCAGCCAGAGCAGCAACACGAACACGGCTGTCAGCAGCCCCACCACCGGGTGTCCCATCACCGCCAGCCAGGCCGCATGGTCCGCCGGCGCGGCCAGCACGAAGAACCCCAGGGCGAGGATCACGTACACGCCCACATAGACCGCCGTGATGCGTTGCAGCAGCCAGGCGCGCTGTCCGCTCAACAACTTCACAGCACCAGCCCCAGCCAAACCAGCGCGGTGGCCAGAAGGCCGGCGTACAGCGCATCACGCGCCGTGCGCAGCGAGCCCTCGCGATCCTCCCCGATACCGAATTCCATCAGCAGGTAGCGAATGCCGGCGAACAGGTGATGCAGCAGCCACCACAGCCCGAGCGCCAGCGCCGCCAGGCCGAGCGGATGGTGGATGATCGCGATCACCTGTGCGAAGCCCGCGGGGCTGGCCAGGGAGCGGTCCAGCAGCCAAAGCAGCACGGGAATCGACAGAATCAGGAAGACGCCGGTAATCCGGTGCAGAATGGAGACCACGGCATTCAGCGGCAGTCGGATCTTGCGCAAATCCAGAAAGACGGGACGTCCCTGCCGAGTCATGCCACCCCCTTGAACAAAGATAAAGAATCCAGGGCTGACACCCTGTGAAAGGTTCGTCTACTATCGAGCCGCTTGGTTCAGCTTACCACCTCAATCCAGTGCAGCGCTGCCTTTCCGGGCGTCCCGGCCACCGATGGCGAATCGGTCCGGCGGCGCGCGGCGACGAGCACTGCCACAGGAGAATCCCGATGCGCGAAGACTGGAAACACCACTTGATCGACGCCGGCGCCGAGTTCGAGGAGGACGACCTCCTGCACTACGGCAACCCGGAGCGCGAGCGCCGCATGGCCGTCAACGGCGAGGTGATCTGCGACCTCTCCCACCGCGGTCTGCTGGAGGTGCGCGGCGACGACGCCACCGACTTCCTGCAGGGGCAGTTCGGCAACGACATCCACGCGGTGGACGCGCAGCACAGCCAGCTCTCCAGCTACTCCAGCCCCAAGGGGCGGGCCTATGCCGTGTTCCGCGTGCTGCGCACGGCGGACGGCTACCTGCTCGAGATGCCGGCGGACCGGATCGAGCCGGTCGCCAAGCGCCTGCAGATGTTCGTGCTGCGCGCGAACGTGATCATCGAGCACGCCGGGGACTCCCGCATCCACTTCGGCTTTTCCGGACCGGATGCCGAGAAGGAGCTGACCAACGCTCTGGGCGTGTGTCCCGGCGCGCCGGAAGAGGTGGTCGAGAAGAATGGCGTGACCGTCGTCCGGGTACCCGGAATGCACCCGCGCTTCGAACTGTTCGGCGAGATCGACGCCATGCGCCGCGCCTGGGACAGCCTGAACGTCCACGCGGCCCCGGTGGGCCCGCGTGACTGGGCACTGCTGGACATCCTTGCCGGCGTCCCGACGGTGGTGGAGGAAACCACCGAGATGTTCGTCCCGCAGATGCTGAACCTGCACGCCCTCGGCGCGATCAGTTTCGAGAAGGGCTGCTACCCGGGGCAGGAGGTGGTGGCGCGCATGCACTACCTCGGCAAGCTCAAGCGGCGCATGTTCCGCCTGGCCATCCATACCCAGACCCCGCCGCAACCCGGCTCGCCGGTCTTTCGCGCGGACGGCAAGCCGGAGCAGTCGGATGGCGAGATCGTCGCGGCCGAACTCCACCCGGACGGGCTCTACTCCGCCCTTGCGGTCGTGCAGGTGGCCGCCGCGGAAGGCGAGCTGCGCTGGGGTGCCCCGGATGGCGCAACGGCCGAGGTGGTCGATCTCCCCTACGCCGTCCCGGAAGGAGCCTGACGCATGCGCTTCCTGTTCTTCTTTTTCGTCCTCATCCTGCTGGCGCTGTGGGCGGCCTTCTTCAGCCGCCCCAACAACCCCACGCTGTCCAACTGGCTCTACGTGCTGGCCGGTGTGCTGGCCGTGCTGTTCCTGATCGGCTACCTGCGGCTCGACGGGGTCATATGAGTCCGCTCCGGGCCGGCCACGCCGGCCCGGTAGCGCATCACGACGCCAGGCGCGCCCGGGGATCCGCCACTGATTTGCCCAGGCAGGTCCCCAGTTCGCGCGCCCGCCGCGCGTGCCGCCCCGACAGGGCGAAGCCGGCGAGCCGTCCGTCGGCGTGATATTCCAGGTGGCGCCCGGCCCCATCGGCGCTGATCTCCACCCATTCCCCGGTATCCACCGGCGGCGGGCAGACATTCAACGGCAGGCTCCCCGTCTTGACCTGTACGACACCGGCATCCGGTCGGTAGACCGTCGCTTCGCCCGACAGGGTCCGCGCCAGCGCCGCCGCCTGGCCACGCAGGGACTCCACGTACGGGCGCAGCCGCCCCTCGAACTCGCAGCCATCGCCCAGGGCGAAGATCGCCGGATCGGTCGTGCGCAACAGCGCATCCACCTCGATCCCGCGGTCGCAGGACAGGCCCACGCGCTCCGCCAGCTCGCGCTGGGGCTCCAGGCCCAGGGCGCTGATCACGACCTCGGCCTCGAGGGTCTCGCCGCCCGCCAGCACCAGGCGCTGCGTCGCCTCCGTTACCGGTTCAATGCGCTCGACGGTGGCCTCGGTGTGCCACTGCACGCCATGATTCGCGAGTGCCTGCTGCAGGTCATCGCCCAGCGACCGGGGCAACAGCCCGGCCAGCGGCTGCGACGCACATTCGACGAGGTGCACGGGGTGGCCACCGGCCGCCAGGTCGTCCGCCAGTTCGCAGCCCACCAGACCTGCCCCGATGATGGCCACCCGGGTATGGGCAGGCGCGCCGCCACCGGCCTCCAGCGCCCCGCGCAGGGCCCGATAGTCCTCCAGCGTGTTCACGGCCAGGGGGGGCGTGGCGCCGCCGGGGAACGCCATCCTGCGCGGCCGGGCGCCAGTGGCCAGCACCAGCTGGCCGTACGGCACACCCCCGCGCGCTGTGATAAGGCGCTGCTGCGCACGGTGAATATCCAGCACCCGCACGAAGGGCATCAGGTCGATCCCGAGCCGCGCCGCCCGCGCCGATCCGGTCTCTTCGACCAGGTCCTCGACCGTGGTACCGTGCGCGAAGGCGTTGGAGATCCGCGGCTTGGTGTAGTAATCGCCCGAGTCGGCCGTCAGCAGGCGGATGGTCCGCCGCGGATCCCGCTCGCGCAGGGCCTCGGCCAGGGCCCAGCCGGCCATGCCGCCACCGACGATCACCACCGCATCCGGGTCGGCCATACCGCTCCCGGCACTCCAGGCCATCGCGGCGGCGCCCGCGTCCGCCGTTTCGGCGCGCGGTTCCAGCGCGGTGAAGTCGGCCTTGGTCACGTTGCAGTCGGGGCAGTACCAGTCGTCGGGGATATCCTCGAAGCGGGTCCCCGGCGCCAGGCCGGAATCCGGATCGCCCTTGGCCTCGTCGTAGATATAGCCGCAGACCTTGCAGATATAGCGCTTGAATGCGTCGGTTTCGGTACTCATCACGCGGCCTCCACGGCGTCGAGAATGGCCTGCAGTTTCGGGTCCAGTTCGGATCCGATGGCCTCCAGGTCGGGGTTGGCCCACGGCGCGAACACCTCCCGCGCGGAACGCGTGCTGATACGCAGGATGTCGCCATCACCGGACACATGGATACGCAACGGGATGTCGATGCCCGCAGGCTTGCAGGCCTCCCAGACACGCACCGCGTAGCTCGGGTGAAAGACCTCGAGGATCTGATCCGTCGGCACCTCGACCCCGATCTTCGCGGCGTTGGCCTGACCATTGATATGCGAGACCAGCTTCAGGCCCTGGGCATCGATCGCCGCCTTCAGGGTGTCGACGGCCGCCTCGGGATCCATTCGGGTAGTGATTTCCAGCATGGCGATTCCTTGATTCGGCCCGGGGCCCGGGGGCCCCGACCGTGGGTGGTGGTTTCAGTGCGCGTGGATGCGCGCAAGCTCCTTGCGCAGGTGCTTGATGGCCGGTGTCACGATGGCCACAAAGTACGACTCGCGCAGCTTGCGCTGGGCCGACGCATCCGCCTTGTAGCCGCGCGCCCCGCAGTGCAGCAGGGCCGACTGCGACGCGCGCAGGGACAGCTCGGACCCGGTCAGGCGCATCTGCAGCACGTCCGCGAAGAACCGCTCGGATTCGTCGAACGGCGTCTCGGCCAGCGCATAACAGGCCGCGCGCCCGTCCTCCAGGGCCTCTTCCAGTTCGCCGACCTGGTCGTCGAGATAGCCGTTTACGTGCGCCAGGGTCTCGTTGGCCTCGCGCATCGTGCGCAGGCAGCCGTCGATGAGCCCCAGCCCCATGCCCATCTGCAGCAGCACGAAGCCCGGACGGATCCGGCGGATGTACTCGGGGAGCGAGTCGGCCAGCACGTGGGCATCGGGCACGAATACGCGGTCGAAGTGGCAACCGAAGGTGCGCGACCCCTCCAGGGCCGTGAACTCGGGGCAGGCCGTCAGGCTGAAGCCGGGGTCGGCGCAGTTGATCAGCGCCATCACCGGGCGCGGGTTCGCGTCGGTGGTCCGGAAGATCGCGCCGAAGTAGTGATCCTCGCCCAGGTTGGACACCCAGGGCAGCGACCCGGAGACCACATAGCCCCCGTCCACGCGTTCGGCGGAGAGTTTCAGGTCCTCGATGTTGGCGAACCATTTCATCGGGTTGGACAGCGCGGTGGCGCCCAGCGCCTCGGCATTGGCCAGCTTCGGCAGCGCCTCGCGCTTGAGTGTGTCCGAGCTGCTGTTCTCCACGTACCAGGCGCAGGCGTTCTGGCACCAGGCCACGAACCCGGTGGTCATGCATTCGGCCGAGATCACCTCGGTGGCGCGGATCGCGCTGGCAATGTCGGTGGTGCCACTGGCGTTCTGGCTGGCAAGATGGCGATTGAAGGCGCCGAGGCGGCCAGCCTCGCGCAGAAAATCCTCGGGGTATAGGCCTTCGCGGTCGATACGGGCGGTCAGTGGCGCGAGGTCGCGTTCCACCAGCGCCTGCAGCGCGGCGTCGGCATCCGCCGGCCCTGCGGCCGGCGACACCCCCGTCACGTCTTGAGTGCGGGTTTCGAGCATTGGGTTTTACTCCCGTAAAGATCCAGTAACCGGTTCAGGCCAGCTCGACGCTGACGTTGACCGGGTTGCGCATGGTGTTGGCGACCGGCGACCAGAAGTCGGCATGCGCCACCAGGTCCTTGAGCTGCTCCTCGCTGGCATCGCCTTCCAGGTGCGCCTTCACGCGGATGTCGGAGAAACCGAGGTGCTTGTTGACGTCGGTGTCGCCCACGCCCCATACGGCGGTCACGTTGATATCCCCTTCCAGAGTGAGTTCGAGCTTGGTCAGCGTGATGCCGCGGTCGATCGCGTTGGCGTGCATGCCCACCGACAGGCAGGCGCCCAGGCTGGCGAGAACGGCCTCGGAGGGATTCGGCGCGGTGTCGTCACCGAGCAGGTGCGGCGGCTCGTCGATCACGTGGGCATCCAGATCGCGCACGTAGGTCAGGTTGCGGAACTTGCCCTCGCAGACCGTGGTGGCCTTCAGGGTCACGATGCTTTCGGGATTGGCCTTGCCCTTGGCGGCCAGGCCGTTCAGGCCGTCCTGATCGATCGGCTCCAGGCCGTTGACGGACAGGGAGGTGGTGGCTTCGGCTACGGACATGGTGGTACTCCTCGCGGTTGAGATTCGTGGATCCCCGGCGTTCGACCGGGTCGACCACCCCGGTGCAGAAGCCGTGCCAACACCGTGCATGCCGCAGCACAAAGCCATCTCCGGGCATTCAACCCGGAATCGTCGCTTCCCACGGCGGCCAATCCGTCCACTTTGTCCACCCGGAATCGGCCGCTTTGTCCGGATTGTCCACTCTCCATTCCCGGCGCCGAATCGGTCCGTCTTGCATGCGCACCCTGCGTGCCGCCCGGTATTTCGCATCAGCGCGCCGTTTCCAACCCCCGGTGGATGAAAGCCCCGGGGATCGGGACGGGTTTGGCACGCCCCTTGTAAGGAACCTTCCTGAACGCGCCGCCGAAGCGATCCGCCCGGCGGCTCATGAACGAAGGATCAAGAGGGACACGCCATGGGCGCCGCCATCTCCATCGACTACATCACCCATCACTATCCCGGGCAGGAAGCCCCCACGCTGAAGGACATCCAGGTCAACATCGCGCCGGGCGAGACCGTGGCCCTGATCGGCCAGAGTGGCTGCGGCAAGTCCACCCTGCTGCACATGCTCGCGGGGTTGCTGATGCCCAGCGATGGCTGCGTGCGCATCAACGGCCACCAGGTGATCAAGCCGAGTCCGCGCTGGAACATGATGTTTCAGAAGCCCTCGCTCTACCCCTGGATGACCGTGCGCAAGAACGCCTCGCTGGGCCTGATCTTCCAGGGCCGCAAGCGCGACATGCGCGAGCGCATCGACCAACTGCTGGAGACCGTCGGCCTGACCGACAAGGCCGAGGTCAACGTGCAGTCGCTCTCCGGCGGCCAGCAACAGCGTGTCGCCCTGGCGCGCAGCCTGGCCACCGACCCCGAGCTGCTGCTGCTCGATGAACCGTTCTCGGCTCTGGATGCCTTCACCCGGGTCGCCCTGCAGGACGAGGTCACCCGCCTGGCCCGCGAGCGCGGCATCTCCGTGGTGTTCGTCACCCACGACATCGAGGAGGCCGTGGCCATGGCCGACCGCGTGCTGGTCATGGGCTCCAACCCCGGCACGATCACCGCCGAGCTGAGCATCGAAATCGACCACCCCCGCGACCGCAACAGCCAGGCCTTCGTCGACCGCAAGGCCGAACTGATGGGCTACTTCGGAGCCACTCGAAGCCCCAGCACCGCTCCGGAAGCCGCCGAGTCCGAGACCGCTTCGCCTGACACGGAAGACGAAAGCCAGGCGACCGAACCGACCACATCCGAATCCCGGGCACGCGTACGCGCTGCCTGATCCACCGCCGCCACTGCCCGACCCTGACCGAGGAACCACCACCATGTGCAACTGCGACAATCACCATGACATCGACCGCGAGCTGGACAGCCTGCTGGACCGCAGCTTTTCCCGTCGCAACTTCCTGCGCACCGCCGCCGTCGGCGGCCTGGCCGGCACCGGGCTGGCCCTGCCCGGCTCGCTGTTCGGTGCCGAACCGGGCAGCCTGGAGGAACCCGAGGGCGTCGTCAGTGACTTCGACGGCGTCGTGCGTATCGGTTACATCCCGATCACCGATGCCGCCGCGCTGCTGGTCGCCCACTCCGAGGGCTATTTCGAGGACGAAGGCCTGGAGGTCGCCGACCCGACCCTGATCCGCGGCTGGTCGCCGCTGATCGAGTCCTTCGCCGCCAACCGTTTCAACCTGGTGCATCTGCTCAAGCCGATCCCGCTGTGGATGCGCTACCAGAACGACTTTCCGGTCAAGATCATGTCCTGGGCCCACACCAACGGCTCTGCCGTGGTCACCGGGCGCCACGTCGACGTGCAGTCGTTCTCCGACCTGGGCGGCAAGAGCGTGGCCGTCCCCTACTGGTATTCGATGCACAACGTGGTCATGCAGATGGCCTTGCGCGACGCCGGCCTGACGCCGGTGATCCGCGACCAGGGCTCGGCGCTGGAGGCGCACGAGGTCAACCTGATGATCATGCCGCCGCCGGACATGCCGCCGGCCCTCGCCGCGCGCTCCATCGATGCCTACATCGTCGCCGAGCCGTTCAACGCGGCCGGCGAGCTGCTGGCCCGCGGCAACGTGCTGCGCTTTACCGGCGATATCTGGAAGAACCATCCCTGCTGCGTGGTCTGCATGAACGAGCGCCTGACCGACCGCGAGCCGGAGTGGACGCAGAAGGTGATGAACGCCGTGGTCCGCGCCCAGGGCACCATCCAGGAGGACAAGAAGAGCATCGCCACAATGCTCTCGCGTGACGGCAAGGGCTACCTGCCTATGCCCGCCAACGTGGTGGAACGCGCGATGACGAACTACCACGACGACAGCACCTACGCCGACAGCGGCGCGATCCGTCACCCCGAATGGGAGAACGGCCGCATCGACTTCTCGCCCTGGCCCTACCCGTCCGCGACGAAAATGCTGGTGGGCGCGATGAACGAGACCCTGGTCGGTGGCGACACCACCTTCCTTGAAGGCCTGGACCCGGACTTCGTGAAGGATGATCTGGTGAACTACGACTTCGTGCGCAAGGCGATGGAGACCCACACCGCGTGGCAGGGTGCCCCGGGTGTGGACATGGATTCGCCGTTCGCCCGCGAGGAGGTGGTGGTCCTATGAACCGCGAAGCCACGCTCTCCGTCGACCCCACAACCGTGGAGCGGCTGATGCCGCTTCTGCGGTTCGCCGACCGCGCCCGCCGGGCGCTGCAATACCCGGCACTGGGGATCGCCGGCCTGTTCGCCCTGTGGTACTGGGGCGGCTGGGCCATCGCCAACAACGAGGACACGATGGCCTTTGCCAGCTTCGCCCCCGGGCCGACGCTGGCCGCATTCTGGGACCTGGTCGTCTCCGGCAACGTCTGGAAGCCGATCGAGTCCAGCCTGTACCGCGTGGGCTGGGGTCTGGCCTATGCGATCGCCATCGGCGTCCCGCTGGGGGTGATGATCGGCTACTTCCTGACCCTGAAGCAGGTCACCCATGTGCCGTTCCAGTTCCTGCGCATGATCTCGCCGCTGGCCTGGATGCCGATCGCGGTGCTGGCCTTCGCCACCTGGGACGCGGCCATCATCTTCCTGATCGCCATTGCCGCCGTCTGGCCCATCACCTATGCCACCGCGCACGGGGTACAGCGCATCGACCCGATGTGGCTGAAGGTGGGCAACAACCTGGGGGCCAACCCGTACCACACCCTGCGCTACATCGTGATGCCCGCGATCGCGCAGGATGTGTTTGCCGGGATCCGCCTGGCCGTGGGGGTCGCCTGGATCGTGCTGGTCCCGGCGGAATACCTCGGCGTCACCTCGGGGCTGGGCTACGCGATCAACGATGCCCGCGATACCCTGGAGTACGACAAACTGGCCGCCTTCGTGCTGGTGATCGGCATCATCGGCTACATGCTGGACGCCATCTGCGTGCGCCTGATCAAGCGCAGCAGCTACCACGCCGAGGGATAATCCCCACAAGCGGGACCCCATGGGCCCGGCCACCCCGGCCGGGCCTCTTTCCCTCACCCGGCAAGGCGCGTGCAAGCCAACGGTGCGCCGCCCCGCCCCATCACGAGGCACCAGCACCAAAACGGACCGCGCCGCTGCTGCGCCAGACCTGTACAAACCGCCTTGGGCGCACTGGCAGGGTTTCTGCATATCCCCACCCATGGCCTCGCAACACGCATCCGATTCGACCCCGCCCGACCTCGCCACGCGGGAGCAGGAGATCACCCTGCTGCTGGAGGTCGCCAAGCTCATGGGCCGCTCCGGCGACCCGGACGCCGCCATCTATCGCATCCTCGGGATGATGTCGCAGCTGCTGGGCCTCAACCGCGGCCGCGTCCTGCTGCCGGACCCGAACAGCGGACAGCTACGCATCCGCCACGCCTACGGCCTGACCGACGCCGAGCGCGACCGCGGCAGCTACAGCCTGGGCGAAGGCGTCACCGGGCGCGTGATGAAGACCGGCCAGATCGCCCTGATCCAGGACATCGACAACGAGCCCGAATATCTCGCGCGCGCCATCGACCGCTCCACCCTGCCGCAGGAGACCGTCGCCTATATCGCCGTCCCCATCGTGCAGGACGAACACGCCATCGGCGTCCTCGGAGTGCATCGCCTGCGCCGCCGCTCGCGCCAGTTCCAGGACGACCTGAACCTGTTGCGGGTGGTCGCCAGCATGATCGGCCAGGTCTTGCGCATTCACCAGCTGATCGCCGAACGCACCGCCGAACTGGTCTCGGAGAATCGCTATCTGAAGAGCGCCCTGGACACCCAGGGCGGGCAATACGGCATCCTCGGCGAGAGCCCGGCCCTGCGCCATGTCCTGAAGCAGGTCCACCGCATCGCGGACACCCAGGCCACCGTCCTCGTCACCGGGGCCTCCGGCACCGGGAAGGAAAAGATCGCGCGCATGATCCACCGGATCAGCCAGCGCAGCGCCAAGCCGTTCATCTCCATCAACTGCGCCGCGATCCCGGCCGATCTGCTGGAATCCGAACTGTTCGGCCACGAAAAGGGCGCCTTCACCGGTGCCTCCAGCGCCAAGACCGGCAAGATCGCCCTGGCCGACGGCGGCACGCTGTTCCTGGACGAGATCGGCGACATGCCGGAGGCGTTGCAATCGAAGATCCTGCGCGTGCTGCAGGAGCGCGTGGTCCAGCCGATCGGCGGTTCGCGCGATATTCCGGTGGACGTGCGCATCATCGCCGCGACCCACCAGAACCTGCAGGCCGCGGTGAATGCCGGGGAGTTCCGGCTCGACCTGTTCTACCGCCTGAACGTGATCCCGCTGCACATGCCGGCGTTGCGCGACCGCGCCAGCGACATCCGCCTGCTCACCCGTCATTTCCTCGACCGCTACACCCACCTGCACGGCTGGAACGTGGTCGTGGATGACGGCGTCCTGGAGCGCCTGGAGGCCTTCGACTGGCCGGGCAATATCCGGCAACTGGAAAACGTACTCGAGCGGGCCGTGCTGCTGTCCACCGACGGCCGCATCGGCACACCGCTGATTGACGAGATCCTACACGAGGAGTCCCGCATCAGTCCGTTCGAGCGTGAGCCCCTGGGCTCGCACACCGAGCCCTCGTCGGCAGCGCCCCGCGAAGCCGCGCCGGCGCCCCCTTACGGCGCAGACTGCACCAGCGCGGTGCGCCCCTACCAGCGTGTGCACGCCTCCGAGGCAGAGCGCCTGGCGCGGGCGATCGAGCGGGCGCGCGGGAACAAGACCCGCGCCGCCCTGGAACTCGGGCTGACCCCGCGCCAGCTGCGCTACCGCCTGAAAAAGCTCGGCATCGAAACGACTTAGCGCCGCCCCCGGCGCGAAGGGACGATTCGTCCGCATTGCCCGAAATGACGTCAAAGTGTCGGCCGGCCGTGGCCCTGTGGGGGCCCCGGTGCAACCGTTTCCACCCGTTGGCATGGCACCTGCAAAGACTCTCGACATGCGCGGCAAAGATGCCCGCATCGATTCGAGCCACGAGGAGAGCCGACCATGCCGACCAAGAGTCTTCACGATCCCTTTGACGCCAATGCCGACCTGCGCCATGGCTCCAGCTGCCGCCACGGCCATACCGGCCCCGGGAGCTGCAGTTGCTTCGACACCGCGTCCCCGGACCTGGAAGAAAAACTGGAGCACCGCGCCACCCATGACCCCGTGCAGGCCGACGCCCACCAGACCGGCGAGGACCTGAGCGACGAGGGCATGATCGACCGCGCCGTGGAAAGCGCCATCGTCCGCGGCATGTTCGGCCACAACGAGATCAACCGTCGCCGCTTCCTGCAGATGCTGGGCGGCGGCACCTTGGCCGCGGCTCTGGGTTCCATACTGCCGCTCGACAAGGTGAAGGCCGCGATCAAGGACGGCGGGCCGCTGGAGAAGACCAAGCTGCGCGTCGGCTTCGTGCCGATCACCTGCGCCACCCCCATCATCATGGCCCACCCGATGGGCTTCTACGAGCGCCACGGCCTCGACGTGGACGTGATCAAGACCGCCGGCTGGGCCGTCGCCCGCGACATGTCGCTGTCGGGTGAATACGACGCCTCGCACATGCTCTCGCCGATGCCGCTGTCCATGACCCTGGGCTCGGGCTCCTCGCGCGAGCACTACATCATGCCGGCGGTCGAGAACATCAACGGCCAGGCCATCACCCTGCACAACAAGCACCAGGACAAGCGTGACCCGAAGGACTGGAAGGGCTTCACCTTCGCCGTGCCCTTCGAGTACTCCATGCACAACTTCCTGCTGCGCTACCTGGTCGCCGAACACGGGCTGGACCCGGATCGCGATATCAGCATCCGCGTCGTCCCGCCGCCGGAGATGGTGGCCAACCTGCGCGCCGAGAACGTCGACGGCTACCTGGCCCCCGACCCGTTCAACCAGCGCGCGGTCTGGGACGGCATCGGCTTCATTCACATGCTGACCAAGGATATCTGGGACGGGCACCCGTGCTGCGCCTTCGCCTGCTCCGCGGCCTGGGCCGACGAGCATCCCAACACGTTCGGGGCCCTGTTCCGCTCGCTGATCGAGGCCACGCAGTACAGCTCGGACATCAACAACCGCGCCGAGATCGCCGAGGCCATCTCCCCGCGCGCCTACCTCAACCAGCCGCAGTCGGTGGTGGAGCAGGTGCTCACCGGTCGCTACGCCGACGGCCTGGGCAACGTGCAGAACGACCCGCACCGGATCGACTTCGACCCCTTCCCCTGGCACTCGATGGCAACCTGGATCCTCACGCAGATGAAGCGCTGGGGGTACGTGGATCGAGACTTCGACTACAACCGCCTGGCCGAAGACGTCTTCCTGGCCAGCGAATGTGCCGAGGTGATGACCGAGCTGGGCTACGAGGCCCCCAGCGACACGTACAAGAACTTCGAGATCATGGGCAAGGTGTTCGACTACACCGACCCGGAAGGCTATCTCGACAGCTTCGAAATCCGCAGGAGCTAAGCCATGTTGAGCAATCTCAACTTCCGGGCGACCGTCCTCTCGCTGGTAATGCTCGTGGTCTTCCTGGGTGTGTGGCAACTCGCCACCGCCCCGGAGGTCCTCGCGCCCCAGCAGGGCGAGCTGAGCGAATACGAACAACTGATGGGAGCTGGCACGGACCGCAGTTCCAGCAGCGGCATCCCCGCCCCGACACAGGTGTTCAGCCATGCATTCAGCGAACTGAGCAACCCGTTCTACGACGCGGGGCCGAACGACAAGGGCATCGGCATCCAGCTGGCCTACTCGATCTACCGCGTCCTGCTGGGCTTTGCGCTGGCCGCGCTGATCGCCATCCCGCTCGGCTTCGTGATCGGCATGTCGCCGCTGCTGAACAAGGCGTTCGATCCCTACATCCAGATCCTCAAGCCAATCTCGCCGCTGGCCTGGATGCCGCTCGCCCTGTTCGTGATCCGCGATTCGAACATCTCGGCGATCTTCGTGATCTTCATCTGTTCGATCTGGCCGATGCTGGTGAACACGGCCTACGGCGTCGCCTCGGTGCGCAATGACTGGCTGAACGTGGCCAAGACCCATGAGCTGTCCAAAGTGCGCACGGCATTCACCGTGATCCTGCCCGCCGCGGCCCCGACCATCCTGACCGGCATGCGCATCTCCATCGGCATTGCCTGGCTGGTCATCGTCGCCGCCGAGATGCTCGTGGGCGGTACCGGCATCGGCTACTACATCTGGAACGAGTGGAACAACCTCGATCTCGCCAGCGTGATCTTCGCGATCATCATGATCGGCATTGTCGGCTTCCTGCTGGATGCCTCCCTCGCCCAGGCCACCAAACTCGTGCGCTACGCCGACTGAGTCGGCGCAGCCCAACCAGGAGTACAACCATGAGCAAGGGATTCCTCGAAATCGAGAACCTGAGCCAGCGTTTCCCGCAACCCGATTCGAACGACCTCATGACGGTGTTCGAGGGGGTCGACCTGGACATCGAAAAGGGCGAATTCGTCTGCCTGATCGGTCACTCCGGCTGCGGCAAGTCCACCATCCTCAACGTGCTCGCCGGCCTGGCCACGCCCACCGACGGCAACGTGATCATGGACAACAAGGAGATCAAGGGCCCGAGCCTCGACCAGGGCGTGATCTTCCAGAACCACAGCCTGCTGCCCTGGCTGTCGGCCCGCGACAACGTGATGTTCGCGGTACGCGCCCGCTGGCCGCACTGGAGCAAGGCCAAGCGCCGCGAACACGCGGAGAAGTATCTGCACATGGTGGGCCTGGATCATGCGATGGACCGCAAGCCCGCTCAGCTCTCCGGGGGCATGCGCCAGCGCGTGGGGATTGCCCGCGCCTTTGCCATCGAACCCAAACTGCTGCTGATGGACGAGCCGTTCGGGGCCCTGGACGCCCTGACCCGCGGCGTCATCCAGGAAGAACTCCTGAAGATCTGGTCGGAGACCCACCAGACCGTGTTCATGATCACCCACGACGTGGACGAGGCGATCCTGCTGGCCGACCGCGTGCTGCTGATGACCAACGGTCCGCATGCCCAGGTCGCCGAGTCGGTCAAGATCGACATCCCGCGCCCGCGGAAACGGGCCACCCTGCATCAGGAGGAGGCCTACTACCCGATCCGCAACCACCTGGTGGACTTCCTGGTTGACGGCGCCAAGGCGATGTCCGCGAAGGCTCAGGAGGCGGCCGCCCGCGGCGAAAATCCGCGCCACCGTCCGCGCATCGTCAACCCGGCCCGGCCCGAGGCCGATCCCGAACCCGGCCCGCGCATGGTCCGCGCGGTCTGAACCCTTCCCTCTATCCCTTTCAAGGAGCACACGATGAGTCTCAGCAAGAGCGCCATGACCACCACCATCCTCGAGGCGAAAGAGAACCGCGGCACCACCTGGGCCGCGATCGCCGAGGCCACCGGGTTGCACGAGGTCTATGTGACCTCCGCCTGCTACGGCATGAATCACCTGGAGAGCGACCAGGCCGACAAACTGGCCACTTTCCTGGGGCTTGGCCCGGAGGTCGCCCAGGCCCTGCAGGTCTTCCCGCACAAGGACTGGGACAAGACCATCCCGACCGACCCGGTGCTCTACCGCTTCTACGAGGCCATCAACGTCTACGGCGACACCATGAAGGCCCTGATCCACGAGAAGTTCGGCGACGGCATCATGAGCGCGATCGACTTCACCATGGACATCGACAAGGTCGAGGACCCCAAGGGCGACCGTGTGAAGATCACCTGGAACGGCAAGTTCCTGCCCTACAAGAGCTGGTAGTCCACCCCTCCGGTCACGCGGCGGCGACCTTGCTTGCCGCGTGATCGCCCCTCATCCACAGGCCGGTCAAGTACGGCCCTCCAGCCGGGAGCGTGTACGGCAAGTCCCTTCTCATAGTAGGCTCTTGCCGATGCGCCTCCGGTCCCCCCTCTCCCGTCTGCTGACCCTGCTCTCCGCGCTGTACGGCGCCGCGCCGGCGATGGCCGGAGATCATGACGGTGCCGAGGTGTACACCATTGGTGTGCTGGCCTTCCTCGACGCCGGCCAGACCGCTGCCCAGTGGCAGCCCACCGCCGACTACCTGAGCGCGCAGATCGACTCGGCCGAATTCCGTATCCAGGCCCTGAACTACCCGGAGCTGAATCGGGCCGTCGCCGCGCGCGACATCGATTTCGTCCTGACCAACACCGGACATTACGTACGCCTGGAGGCCGGACAGGGCATTACCCGCCTGGCCACCCTGATCGCCGAGGAACAGGGCCAGCCTATCCGCCAGTTCGGCGGGACCATCCTGGTGCGTGACGACCGCGCGGATCTTCAGTCCCTGGACGACCTGAGAGGCCAGCGACTGCTCGCCGTGGACGCGGACTCGCTGGGCGGCTGGCTGGCGGGCCACGAGGCGCTGCGTAACGCGGGCGTGGAGCCACAGGACGATCTCGCCGCCCTTGAATTCACCGGCATGCCACACCACCGCGTGATCGAGGGGCTGCTCGCCGGAGACGCCGATGCCGGCATCGTGCGCACCGGCGTACTGGAGGGCCAGCTCCGGGCCGACACCCTCGCCCCGGGGGCACTGCGCGTCCTGGAACCCCGGGAGACCGCGGAGTTCCCGTTCGCCCACTCCACCCGCCTGTATCCGGAATGGCCCTTCTCGCGCCTGGAACACACGCCGGATCCGCTAGCGGAGGCGGTGAGCATCGCCCTGCTGAGCCTGCCGTCCGACCATCCCGCGGTGCGCGCCGGCGGCTACCACGGCTGGTCGGCGCCGTTGTCCTATGCCTCGGTTCACACCCTGCTGGAAGAACTCGGCCGTCCGCCCTACGACCGTCCGGTGGTGGTCGACCTGCGCGCCTACTGGGAGGCCCGACCCGAGGTCCTGCTGGGGTTCCTGGCGGGCCTGTTGCTGCTGAGCGGCCTCGCCGCGCTTTATTACCGGCGTCTCACCACCCGGCTGTCGCTGGAGGTCGAGCAGCGCCGGGCGGCCGAGGCCCGCCTGCGCACACACGAGGCCGAACTGGCCTACCAGGCCGGCCACGACCCGCTTACCGGCCTGCCCAACCGCACGCTGCTGCAGGAGTGCCTGCACGATGCCATGCAGCAGGCCCGTGACGCGAACGGATGCCTGGCCATCCTGTTCGTCGATCTCGACCGCTTCAAGACCGTCAACGACAGCCTGGGTCACCGGGTCGGCGATGACCTGCTGCAAATCCTCGGCGAGCGCCTGAAGACGCGTTTCGAGGCGCGCACCATCGCGCGCATCGGCGGCGACGAGTTCGTTGTGATCATCGAAGACGCGGCCGATCACCGGAAACTCGAGGCGCGCGCCCGCCAGTTGCTGGCGCTGATCGCGGAACCCTTCGCCGTCGGGGGCTGGAGCGACCTCCAGGTGGGCGCCAGCATCGGCATTGCCCTGTTTCCGGACAATGCCACCGAGGCCGGCGACCTGATCACCCAGGCCGATGCCGCGATGTACGAGGCCAAGGACGCCGGGCGCAACACCTTCTGCTTTTACCGCACCGCACTGACCGCTGCGGCCAGCCAGCGCCTGGAGATCGAGAACCGCCTGCGCCGCGCGCTGGTACAGGGCGAACTGGAGGTGTTCTACCAGCCCCAGCTGAAGACCGCCTCGGGCGCGATCACAGGTGTCGAGGCCCTGGTACGCTGGCGCGATCCGGAACGAGGTCTGATCGCACCGGATACCTTCATCCCGCTAGCCGAGGAGACCGGGCTGATCGTGGATGTCGGCGCGTTCGTCCTGCGCGAGGCCTGTCGTCAGGTCGTTGACTGGGACCGGGCCGGACTGCCGCCGCTGGAGATCTCGGTCAACCTGTCGGCCCGCCAGGTCGCCGCACCGGGCCTGCTTCACCAGGTCCGACAGGTCCTGCAGGAAACCGGTCTCCCGGCCCGACGCCTGACCCTCGAGCTGACCGAAAGCACGCTGATGGAACAGGCCGAGACGACCCGCGGCACCCTGCAACAGCTCAAGCAACTGGGCGTGGCACTGGCCATCGACGATTTCGGCACGGGCTATTCGTCGCTGGCCTACCTGAAGGAATTCGCCATCGACATCCTGAAGATCGACCAGACCTTTGTGCGCGACCTGCCCGAGGATCGCAGCGACGCCGAGCTGGCCGTCACCATCATCGGCATGGCGCACAACCTCGGGCTGGATGTTCTCGCCGAGGGGGTGGAAAACGCCGCGCAACTCGGCTTTCTCGCCACCCAGGGCTGCGATGCCTGGCAGGGCTACCTGTGCAGCCACCCCCTGCCGGCCGATGCCCTCGCCGCACTCGTGCGCCAGCACGAGCCCGAGCCCTTCGCCCGCCGGACCGCACCGCGCAGACGAACATTGCCCCGGCGCCACGCGGGCCCATAACCCGCCCAAAAAGAAAAAGGCCTGCACGAGGCAGGCCTTTTTCAGGTGTTTGGTGGAGCGGAGGACACCCGCCGCCCGGAAACGATTAGTAGCAATTCGGCGCTAAACGACTGCCCTGCCTGTTTTTTCCCCGTTACCCTTGTTTCATGGGGTCGCGGCTAGTAGCATCCAATTACACCCTTTTTGTTGGGTCGGTTGTGAGGTGCTGCATGCCAAAGAAAGCGAAGGAACTGACGGCCACCGAGGTGCGCCGCCTGGAGAACAAGCCGGGGCTTCACCCGGTGGGCGGAGTGTCGGGCCTGCTGCTACAGGTGACGAAGACCGGGGCCACGTCCTGGGTGCTGCGCTACTCCACGGGCGAGCGGCGCGTTTCGTCCACGGGCAAGGAATACGCGGTGCGGCACGATATGGGGCTTGGACCGTTCCCCGAGGTGACGCTTGCACAAGCACGTGACGCGGCGCGTGAGGCCAAGCAACAAATCCGAGAGGGCATCGACCCCGTGGCCGAACGGAAGGCCGCGAGAGACGCCGCACGGGCCGCGCAGGCCAAGCGCAAGACATTTGCGGACGTGGCCCGGGAATGCCACCAGGTGAAAGCGCAGGAGTTCCGAAACGAGAAACACCGGGCCGACTGGATACGGTCGCTGGAACACTACGCTTTCCCGTCCATCGGTTCCCTGCCGGTGGAGTCCATCGAAGTGCCCCACGTTAAGGCCGTGCTTGATCCGATCTGGACCGAGAAGAACGAAACGGCCAGCCGCCTGCGCCAGCGGATCGAGTCGGTGCTCAAGTACGCCAAGGTGTCCGGCTATCGCGACGGGGAGAACCCGGCCCGGTGGTCCGAGAACCTGGAGGAGATCATGCCCCGGATCTCCAAGAAACGGCGCATCCAGCATTACCCCGCCCTGCCGTGGGAGCAGGCCAGCGAGTTCATGCAGGTCCTGCGGGGGCGCAGCGGCGTGAGCGCGCGGGCGCTCGAGTTCCTGATTCTGACCGCGACCCGCTCCGGCGAGGTGCGCAAGGCGACATGGGATGAAATCGACCTGACCGCCGGGGTCTGGACGATCCCCGCCGAACGGATGAAAGCGGGCAAGGCCCACCGCGTGCCCCTGTCGGATGATGCCGTGGCCCTGCTGGAGTCCCTGCCCCGCAGCGCCAGCGGCCACGTGTTCACGGCCCCGCGCGGCGGCGAGCTTTCCGACATGAGTATCAGCGCCCTATGCAAGCGCATGGGCTACACCGAGCCCAGCACCGGGCGTGTGGTGGTGCCCCACGGGTTCCGGTCCACCTTCAAAGACTGGGCCCGGAACCGCACCGCGTACCCGGACGAAGTGTCCGAGCTGGCCCTTGCCCACGTGAACAGCGACGCCACCCGAGCGGCCTACGCCCGCGACGAACTGTTGCCGCAGCGCACGCGGATGATGGCGGACTGGGCGCGGTTCCTGAACGAACCCACCACCACGGGCGACGTGGTGCCGATGCGGGAGGCGCAGGCGTGACCCGGGACGAATGGCAACAAATGGTCGAAGGCTTTGAGTTTGCGGCAGCCCAGCGGAAGCACAAGAAAAACGTAGCCGCCCGCTCACCCTTGCCGGAAGCCCCGGAGCAATGGATCGCGGACCACAGAGATTATGCCGAGAAGCTACCGGAGCATCTGCCGCAGAGGCCCGTAATGCTTCGCCATGCCGAGATCGCGGCGGCGCGCCTGGCCGAGGGCGATATTGATGAAGCGAAGTTCTACATGCTTCAGCTAGCCGAGAACTGGAACAACGCGGAGCATGACCGCTGGGTTGACGGCGTCGAAAGGCAATATGCCCATGCCGCAGAGAAGCGCAACCAGGAGCTGAAGCCGATTCGTGAAGCGCAGTGGGAACGCTGGCGGCAGGAGGCCAAACGGATCGCTCAAGAAATCCCTAAGTTTGCAGGCAACAGGTCCGAGCTGGCGCGCCGGGTCAAGCGGAACCTGAACCTGGCCGAATCGGAGGACACGATCCGCAAACGCTTGTAGAAAGTTGGCAAGCATCCAAGGCTTGCCAGGTTCCGCCTTGGAATCCTGCACCCGTCGCTACTGCAAACGACGGAGTGCAGACAAATGAACCAAACAAAACCGACCCACCTTTCCGATAAGCAACTCGCTGCCCGGCTCGGCGTTCACCCTAAAACGCCGTGGCGCTGGGCGCGTGAAGGCACTTTCCCGAAACCGATAAAGCTGACCCCCGGCGTGACGCGCTGGCGCGTGGCCGACATTGAGAAATGGGAAGCAGAGCGCGGAGGGGGTGCCGATGCTTAATACACATGGAAACGCCCCGGCCGCTGGGACGGCGCGGGGCGCGGGGGAAGGGCGCGGCGAAGCACCCGACAGGGAGTATAGCACCGAGCCGCCGGCCGAACGTCTGCTGGCACGCCTGGAGAAGGTGAAGCGCACCGGCGCCGGCCGGTGGCTGGCCTGTTGCCCGGCACATGGAGACCGCAGCCCGAGCCTGTCCATTCGCGAGACCGATGACGGCACTGTCCTGGTCCATTGCTTCGCCGGCTGCGGCGCTGCCGAGGTCATGCAGGCGGTAGGGCTCGAGCTGCGCGACCTGTTCCCGCCGAAAGCCCCCGACGCGCGCAGTCCGCTGCGGCCAGGGCAACGCTGGGTGCCACGCGATGCGCTCGAGGCCGTGGCGCATGAAGCCCTGCTGGTCGTGGTCGTGGCGGACGATGTACACCAGGGGCGCACCCCCACCGAACAGGATATGCATCGTCTCGCACAGGCCGCAGGCCGGATTCGGGCGGCGGCCCGGGAGGTGGGCGCCAATGTCTGATCGTGGACTGGCCTACCTGGACGAACGCGCGGCCGAACTCGAATCGGGTCCCAAACTGCACCCGGTGGCATTGGGCGACTTCCTGGCAATGCCATTCCCTCCGCGCGAGAACCTGCTGTCTCCCTGGCTGCCCCGGCAAGGGCTGGCGATGCTGTTTGCGCCGCGTGGAGTCGGCAAGACCTTTGTCGCGCTGCACGTCGCCTACGCCGTCGCCAGCGGTGGAAGTCTGTTCGGTCGCTGGCATGCGACGGCACCGGCCACTGTGGTGTACCTGGACGGCGAAATGCCAGCCGCAGCAATGCAGGAGCGCCTTGCCGGGATCGTGGCCGCCAGCGATGCGGAGGCAACCGCTGATGCATTCCACCTGCTGACACCCGACCTGCACCGAGACGGCATGCCGAATCTGGCAAGCCAGGAAGGCCAGGCTGCGGTGGACGCCGCCCTGCCCGATGACACCAGCCTGATCGTAGTGGACAACCTCAGCACCCTTGCCCATGGCGGCAAGGAGAACGAGGCGGAATCCTGGCTGCCGGTTCAGACCTGGGCACTACGACACCGCGCCGCCGGCCGGTCTGTGCTGTTCATCCACCATGCGGGCAAAGGCGGTGCGCAGAGAGGCACCAGCCGCCGCGAGGACGTGCTGGATACGGTAATCAATCTGCGCCGGCCTGCCGAGTACTCGCCCGACCAGGGGGCCGCGTTCGAGGTTCACTTCGAGAAAGCGCGCGGCATCCATGGCGAGGACGTGGAGCCGTTCGAGGCCCGCCTGGAACAGCGAGGCGACCGCCTGGAATGGAGCTGCCGCACGGTCGAAGACTCCACCCGCGAGCGCATCCAGGATCTGCACGAGACCGGGCTCAGGCCGGTGGACATCGCCAGCGAGCTGGATATCAACCGCTCCACCGTCTCCCGACACCTGAAAGCCCTGGGGCTGACCCCGAACAAAGGGGGTGCGAAATGAGCCGGGGCAGCGTTCGTTGCACGGTTGCACACCCCGGGGGCGCAACAATGCAACGAGAGACCCCCGAAGACGCAACAAGCCATGCAACGAGTCCGCAACGGGGTTGCCTGAAAGGCGCAGCACAGCGCGTTTTGAGCCGCAACAACGAGCGCAACGAGTCCGCAACGAAGGGGGCGCAACGCGTGCAACGAGAGGGGGTTTCTGGAGGCCGCTTCGTTGCACGGGTCGGAGCGCTGAACCAGGCCGCCGAAGCTGCCGACCTGGCCCCCGACACCCTGGCGAACCTGCTGAGTGACGAGGACCGCGAAGCGCTGGATTCCGGAGCGATGATCCCGGACGAGCTCACAGCGTTCGCGCGGTCCGTCGCCAGGCGCTGGCGGGAGGGCCGCATCATGGAAGACGAAGCCGAGCTTGCGGCTGCTGAGCGCATCCGTCGCGACCCGCTGAACGGTCTCCCCCTGCTGCGCGAAGACCGGATGTTCATCGAACGGTGCGTGGTCGGGCGGGCGGATCGCCACGACCTGCTGGCGGGGTATCGTCGCGAGTGGCTGGCGGCTGCTGATGCGGAGCCGTCCGAGATCCGGCGGGACAACGCGGCGCGACGGGCGGCGAATGCCTGGCTTCGGAAGGGCACCGGGAAAGGAGGGCGCCATGGGCGTTGAGGCGAAGCTGGAACGCGTCTGCGCGGATCTGCGGGTTCTACGCCCGGATCTGCTGGAGGCCTTGCTGTCGCCAGATGACCGCCAGGACCTGGAAGCCGGCCTGATGACCCTGGAAGAGCTGCGCGCCTATGCGTGGTCGGTGGATCGGCGCTGGCTGAAGGGGGCGATCCTGCACGACGAGATCGAGGCGATGGCAAAAGCAGGCGTGGATGTCTGAGGCTGTTCCCCTGGAGATTGTCCGCACTTAAATCAGGGCCTTTCCGACCCCCGGGAGGGCCTTGAATCCCTCGCACCGCCGCCAATGGTCGAAAAAATCGAGTTCGATTCCCAATTGCTCCGCCCCGCTCCATTGCTGTGATGCGCCTGAGCCATAGAATGGAAGCCGTACCCAACAAACTAGCCCACCAAAAGGCGCGCGATGAACACAAAACAGGCAGAGATACCCGCGCGGTATTCATCCGACTGGATCGAATCGCTGGACGGGCGCACCCGGCTGGCACAGGCCGCCCGCGCTCGCCTGGACGCATTGCAGGCCGATCTAGGCGGTTCGGATGCCCTGAGCTATCAGCGCCGCAGCCTTGCCAAGCGGATCGTTTGGCTTGAGGTGCAAATCGAGCAACGGGAGGCGGCGCTTGCCCGTGGCGAGGAAATCGACGAAGCGCGGCACACGAACAACGTGAACACGCTGGTGGGCCTGCTGAAATCGGTGGGGCTGGACCGCAAGGCAAAGGACGTGCCCGACCTGGCGACGTACCTGCAACAGCGCAGCGAGGCCGCGCAGTGACCGTCACTATCCGCGAGGCCATGACCGATCCCGCCCTGTTCGGCGACCAGTTCGGCGGAGATAGCTGGGAAGCCTGGAGGGCGCTGCTGGCGGCCTTCTACGGGCTGCCCCTGACCGATGCCGAGGCCGAACACTGGAACGCCCTGACAGGCCGCGAGAGCGCGCCACAGACGCCCCATGACGAACTCTGGCTAGTGGTGGGCCGCCGTGGCGGAAAATCGCAGGCAGCGGCGCTGCTGGCGGTGTTCGAGGCGGCGTTCCGGGACTATCGCGACCGGCTGGCACCGGGCGAAGTCGCGACCATCATGGTCCTGGCTGCCGACCGGAAACAGGCGCGCAGCGTGTTTCGCTACATAAGCGGCCTGTTCGAGTCCAATCCGATGCTTGCCCGCATGGTGGTGCGTGAAGATCGCGAGGCCATCGAACTGAACAACCGGACGGCTATCGAGGTGCATACGGCGAGCTTCCGGGCGGTGCGTGGCTACTCGGTGGCGTGTTGCATCTCGGACGAAATCGCCTTTTGGCGCAGCGAGGACAGCGCGAACCCCGATCACGAGATCATCGCCGCCATCCGGCCCGCAATGGCGACGCTGGACGGCAAGCTGGTTGCCCTGTCGAGCCCTTACGCCCGCCGGGGCGCGTTGTGGGATGCCTACCGCCGCAACTACGGCGCTGACTCGCCGGTGCTGGTGGCACAGGCCGCCAGCCGGACGATGAACCCGACCTTGCCTGAGCGGGTGGTGTCCGACGCCATGGAGCGCGATCCGGAAGCCGCCCGCGCGGAATACGGCGCGGAGTTCCGCAGTGACCTGGAAGCGTTCCTGACCCGCGAGACCGTGGAGGCCGTGACCCGCAGCGAGCCGCTGGTGCTGCCGCCGATGCGCAACACCCGTTACTTCGCGTTCGTGGACCCCGCTGGTGGTGGGCAGGATGAATATTGCCTCGCCATCGGCCACATGGACGGGGAACGCACGGTGATGGACGCGATCCACGCCCGCCGTGGTGTTCCGGCCGAGATCACCAAGGAGTACGCGGGCATTCTGCGCGACTACGGAATCAAACACGCCCTGTCAGACCGCTATGCCGGTTCCTGGCCATCCGATGAATTCGCCAAGCACGGCATCACCCTGGAGCCATCACCGCGCAACAAGTCCGAGCTCTATGTGGACGCCCTGCCGAGCCTGCACAGCGGCGCGGTGGAGCTGCCGCCCGATGACCGCCTGGCCAGCCAACTGACCGCCCTGGTGCGGCGTACAAGCCGCGCAGGACGCGACACGGTGGACCACCCGCCCGGTGGCCACGATGACCGCGCCAACGCCGCCGCTGGCGTTCTGGCATCCATCCGCTTTGAGCCGGCTGAATTCGTGATCGCGACCGGCATTCCCTCCGCCATGTAAACCGAGAGAGGTATACGATGAAGTACAGCGAACCCCTGCAAGCAATGACCGACCGCCTGGCCGAAGTGCCGGACGACACGCACCACGATTCGCACCGCTGGATCGCCGGGCGGCTGAAAGTACTGTCCGCCGCCACCGAGCAACTGGAAGTCATGTCCCAGCGCAACGACCCCACCGAGACCGAAGCCCGGCACGCGGAGCGGCTGGCCGAGGCCGGGCGCAAACTGGCGAGCCGCGTGGAGAGCGTGACCGCCGACATCGAGCGCGAGGTACGGGAGGCGACCCGCCGCCTGTCCGCGCAGGCCGAGGAAACCGCCGGGCTCCGGGAATCCCCGTATGCCAGCGAGATCCGCCAGGCGGTGCGGGAGATGCCCGCGAAGTCGCGACACGGGGTGCTGAACAAGGCCCTGGAGGACGGAGACGGCGCGACCGTGGCCGCCCTGACCGCCGCACCGACCGTGGTCACGGGTCTGGATGCCGAGGCGCGGGACCGCTTCCGGCACCAGTTCCTCGCGAAGCACGCCCCGCAGGAGACGCAGGCCCTGGAAACGCTGATGGGGCACTACAGCACCGCCGCCATTGCCGCCAACCAGGCCAAGGGCGCCGCCAACGCAGCGCAGAACCCGGCTTTCGTTTCCGAGATCGAGAAGGCCAAGGCGCAAGCCGACGAAGCCCGCCAGGCGTTCGAGACTGTCGTTCAGAGCTAGGCCCGCGCCTCTCGGGCCGGTTGCGGCGCCGGTGGCCACAAGCCCGCACCCCGCTTCGGCGGGGTTTTTTGTGCGTGGGCATGAGAGGTCCGACCGCAGGGGCCGGACTCTAAGGGTTCCTTTAGTCTTCTTTCAGCTTGTAACCGCAGTGCTTACACACCTTAGCTTCAGCCTTGATGTCCTCTGCGCACGCAGGACAGCGGATCTCTTCGCGTTTCGCCTTAGACTCCGAGGGTGGAGCCGCTGCGGTTCTAGATTTGCGCGTGGTTCCCAAGACGCCCTGCAAACTGCCGCATTTGGAGCACTGAGCCTGCGAAGCGTTGTTCATGCCTATAAGCACCCACACGATCAGCCAGACACCGAAGGTGACGATGCTCAGGAGCAAGTGGAGGACGTGAGACGTCGAGGGTTGAAAATGAACGGTATCCTGCCGGCAAACCTTGCAGTATTTGACGAACTGATTGCTCATGATGCCCTCCCGTGCTTAGCCGTAGTTCCAGTCATAGCAGATTCCACAGCCATAGACGTTAGCGGCAATTCGCCACAAGCATAGTTTGCCGAAGACCGCCCCGCAGCCGTTCTACCCTGTTTTTCCGTTGTTGGGTAGGTGATGGGGCACAAGAAAAAGGCACCCGCAGGTGCCTGCTTCTAAAGGGATATTGGTGGAGCGGAGGAGGATCGAACTCCCGACCTTCGCATTGCGAACGCGACGCTCTCCCAGCTGAGCTACCGCCCCAAACAGGACGCGCATTCTAGCAACTCCACCGGGTGGCGGGAAGACCCGTCGGTGCAACTTTCGTTTGCGCATATCGCCCGCGAAATCGCCTTTTCGAGCGACACGTCACGGAAGCCGGGGCTGGACTGGGTCTAGCATTGAGGCATGTCCGTCAGCCACCTCCAGCACCCAGGGAAACACGGATCCATGTACACGCTCGCGTCGGCACCCCAGGTTTTCCGAGACAAGGCGCGGTGCGCAGCCGGTAGAGGTTCTACCGGCCCGTTTTTGATGGATGCGGGCCGCAACGCAGGATCGGGGAACCTGGGGTGCCACCCCCGAAGGGGCTCGGCCGCCCGTAGTGACCAAAAACGGGCGCGCGCACGGCGTTGCGGCTCCCTTGTGCAGAATGACTGCACCGCAGTCACCGCGCCTTGTTCGCACGCAAAAGCGACTCGAGCGCGAGCGTGTACATGGATCCGTGTTTCCCTAGGGGCGTCCGGCCTCGGCTCGCGCTCCCCCAATCCAGCCGCGGGACGGCCCGCCGCCGGCTGGATATACTACCCCGCATGAGCTTGACCGTTCGCATCCTGGGCGCCAGTGGCGGGATCGGCCCGGGCCGGCGCACCACGTCGATCCTTATCGATGACGATGTCCTGATCGATGCCGGCAGCGGCGTCGGGGACCTGAGCCTGGACGAACTCCGCCGCATTCGCCACGTTTTCCTGACCCACTCGCATCTGGACCACATCGCCTTCCTCCCGATGCTGGCCGACATGGTCTACGGCCCGGATGCCGCACCCATTCATGTGCATGGACTGCCCGCCACGCTGAAGGCCCTGTGCGACCACGTGTTCAACTGGGTGATCTGGCCGGACTTCACCCGACTGCCCCGGCCCGACCAGCCCCTGATCCGGCTGGAGACCGTGCAGCCGGGGCAAACCGTCGCGGTGGAACAGCGCGAGATTTGCGTGCTGCCGGCGCGTCACACCGTTCCCGCGGTTGGCTACAGCGTCACCAATCACGACGGCGCGGCCTTCGCCTTCAGCGGCGACACCACCTCCTCGCATCAGCTATGGCCGGCGCTCAACGCCCTGCCCAACCTCGACCTGCTGATGATCGAGACCGGTCTCCCGGACGAGATGGAGGGCATGGCCGACCTGGCCAAGCACTACACCCCGCAGCATCTGGGCGAGGATCTGGCCATGCTGGAACACCGCCCGCGTATCGCCATCACCCACCTCAAGCCCGGCCATGAGCAGGCGATCCGCCAGCAACTGGCCCGCTCCCCTCACCACGACGGCATGATCTTCCTGCACGGCGACGAGCGCTTCGTACTCGGCACCTGAAAGCGTGGCCGCCAGCGCGCAGGCCAACGGGCCTCCAAACCTGCACCTTCGGGACCATTCACGATCCGCAGGTTCACATGTCTGTAACATGGCTGTTATCTAATGCCGACCAGGCAATCACGAGACGGGGCCATGGCCACTCGAATCCTGCTGGTGGAGGATGACACCGCCATTCGCGAAATGCTGCAGCTGCCGTTCCAGAAGGCGGGCTACGAGGTACGCGAGGCCGGCGACGTGCGCAGCGCCAAGTCCCTGCTGCTGGAGGACCCGCCGGACCTGATCCTGCTGGACTGGATGCTGCCCGACATCAGCGGCATCGACTGGGCACGCACCCTGAAGGCAAGCCCGGTCACCAAGGACATCCCGCTGATCATGCTGACCGCGCGCGGCGAAGAGGAAGACCGCGTGCGCGGCCTGGATGTCGGCGCCGACGACTACGTGACCAAGCCGTTCTCGCCGCGCGAGCTGGTCGCGCGCATGAAGGCGGTGCTGCGACGCACCTCGCCCACTACCAGCGAGGAACCGGTCGAGATCGAGGGCCTGCGCCTGGATCCGGTCTCGCACCGCATCACCGGCAATGGCGAACCCATCAGCATGGGCCCCACGGAATACAACCTTCTGCACTTCTTCATGACCCACCAGGACCGCGTGTTCAGCCGCGAACAGCTTCTGGACAAGGTCTGGGGCACCAACGTGTACGTCGAGGAACGCACGGTAGACGTACACATCCGCCGCCTGCGCAAGGCGCTGGCCGACACCGGCCATGATCACCTGGTGCAGACCGTGCGCGGTTCGGGGTACCGTTTCTCGCAACACCCCTGACCTTCGGCGGTCCCCGTGCAGCCCCGCAAGACCTGGCCCGACATCCTCATTACCAGCCTGCTGATCGCGCTGCCGATCCTGGCGCTTGGCTGGGCAACCGGCCAGTTCTGGCCCACGGTGGCCTTCCTGCTGGGCGCGGCCCTGGCCTGGAATATCGCCAACCTGCTGTGGCTGGAGACCTGGCTGCGCCGTGGCGGGCGCGCCGAGCCCCCCGATGTGCGTGGGCTCTGGGGCGTGATCTTCGATCAGCTCTACCGCCGCCGCAAACGCCACGAGAATCGGGTGCATCGGCTGCGCCAGCTCCTGGAACGCTACCGCGACTCGGCCCGCGCGATGCCCGACGCGGTCGTGGTGCTCAACGACGACCTGCGCATCGAGTGGATCAACGACATGGCCTGCCAGCTGCTCGGGCTCGAGTGGCCGCGTGACGAGGGCCAGCGCATCACCCACCTGCTGCGCCACCCGGAATTCCTCACCTTTATGGAACGCGCCCGCGAGTCGCTGGCGCGGGTCACCGTACCGTCGCCGCTGGATGACGAGCGCCAGCTGGAGATGCGCATGCTCCCCTACGGCGATGCGCAGTACCTCCTGCTGGCGCGCGACACCACTCACCTGCACCGGCTGGAGGTAATGCGCCGCGACTTCATCGCGAATGTCTCGCACGAGCTGCGCACGCCGCTGACCGTGCTCTACGGCGTTACCGAGACACTGGAAGACGCGCTGGAGGACCAGCCCGAACTGACCCGCTCGGTGCAGATGCTGCGCGAACAGTCGGAACGCATGAAGCTGCTGGTGGACGACCTGCTACTGCTCTCGCGCCTGGAAACCGGCGAAACCACCGGCCCGCAGGACTGGTTCAACCCGCTACCGATGCTGCAGAAACTGACCGAGGAGGCGCGGCTGCTGTCGGGCACGGAGGCCCATCGGATCGTCCTTGACGCCGACCCCACGCTGGAATTTCGGGGGAATTCGGACGAGCTGCGTTCCGCCTGCGCGAACCTGATGTTCAATGCGGTCAAGTACACCCCCGGCGGGACCACAATCACCCTGAAATGGCGAGCCGATCCTGACGGTGCGCGCCTGATCGTCGACGACACCGGCCCCGGCATTGCCAGCCATCACCTCGGTCGGCTGACCGAACGCTTCTACCGGGTCGACGCCGGACGCACTCAGTCCCGCGGCGGCACCGGACTGGGGCTTGCCATCGTCAAGCACGTCCTTGCCCGCCACGACGGCCACCTCGCGATCGAGAGCCAGGTCGGCCAGGGCAGCCGCTTCACCTGCCTGTTCCCCCTGAGCCGCATTCGCCACGCCGAAGCCGCCGACCGATCCAGCCAGGAAGACCCGGCGGGGGCCTGAAGAGCATCCACAAGGTTCCCGGTCCCGGGCCATCCGGACCGATTGCCGCGTCGCTGCGCTCCTCGCAATGACCGATACAGCGACCCGTCATTGCGTGCGCAGCGAAGCAATCTGCCGGGCATAGCCCGGGTCTGGCCGAACCCCTGTCCCGGATCGCTGCGCAGCCGCGCCGTCCGCCACATGTCACACCGCTGTCATGTGGCCGTCACGCAACTGCAAGCAAGCCTCCCGATAATCCCGCATCAAGGACCGACCGATCGGCTCCGAACAAACCTCAAAGCAAGCACCAGGGAGTACACCCATGCTGTTCAAGCGCACGATTCTCGCCGCCGCCGCGGCCGCCGCCCTCGCCATCACCCCGGCGATGGCCGATGTCGACCCCAACCTGCCGGCCTATCAGGCTGTCAGCGGGATCTCCGGCAACCTGTCCAGCGAAGGCTCGGACACCCTGAACAACCTGATGGCGCTGTGGGCCGAGGAGTTCCAGGACTTCTACCCGAACGTCAACATCCAGATCCAGGGCGCCGGCACCTCCACCGCCCCGCCCGCCCTGACCGAAGGCACCGCAGACTTCGGCCCGATGTCCCGCCAGCCGCGCGACAGCGAGCAGGCCGCGTTCGAAGAGCGTCACGGCTACGAGATGACCCTGGTGCCGGTCGCCATCGACTCCATCGCGGTCTACGTCAACCGTGACAACCCGATCGAGGGCATGTCCATCGCCGACGTGGATGCGGTGTTCTCCTCGACTCGCCGCTGCGGCGGTGCCGAGGACATCACCCGCTGGGGCCAGCTGGGTCTGGAAGGCTCCTGGGCCAACCGCGACATCACCATCTACGGTCGTAACGCGGTCTCCGGTACCTACGGCTACTTCCGTCAGCACGCCCTGTGTGACGGCGACTTCAAGAACGCCGTGAACGAGCAGCCCGGTTCCGCCTCCGTGGTCCAGGGGGTCGCCGAGTCCCTGAACGGCATCGGCTACTCCGGCATCGGCTACCTGACCTCCGGCGTGCGCACCGTTGCCCTGGGCGAGAACGAAGGCGAATACTTCGAGCCGACCGCCGAGAACGCCGCGTCTGGCGACTACCCGCTGTCCCGCTTCCTGTACGTCGCGGTCAACAAGCACCCGGAAGACGGTCTCGCCCCGCGCCAGGCCGAGTTCCTGAAGATGGTGCTGTCCAAGGAAGGCCAGGAAGTGGTCGTGCGTGACGGCTTCGTGCCGCTGCCCGAGACCGTCGCCCAGCGCCAGCGCGAAGCACTCGGCCTCGAGTAAACACTGCCACAGGAGTCTGCCGGCGGGGCTTCACCCCCATGGCCGCTCCAACGCGATCATCGGCCGCGGCCGAGACCGCACAAGGCCCGGACACCGTCCGGGCCTTTTTTTGTGCTGCCAAGCTTTCCCATTGGCGTTCAAACGGCTGTCACGCAGCTGTCACCGTTCTGTCACGAAGCGCCCGTAGCATGCACGCCATCTCAAGCCTTCCGCCTGCCGACCCTCAGGGGAATCCCGAATGTCCGGACCTCATGCGATCTCCACCCTTGGCCGCTTCCAGCGCTGGCGCCGCGCCAAGGACACCTCGGCGCGCTACCTGATCGGCTTTTTCGGCGTCGCGGTGGTCGGTGCGCTGACCCTGATGTTCGTCTACCTGCTGAGCGAGACGCTGCCCATGTTCCTGGGCGCGGAGCTCGAGGAACAGACCCAGTACAGCGCCCCCGGCGGCGCCGACACGGGGACCGTCCACCTGGCCGTCAACCGCCACCGGGAGATGGCCGTGCGCCTGACCGACGACCGGCGGGCCATCTTCTTCCGCCCGGAAAGCGGCGAGATCGTGCAGGAGCAGTCACTGCCGATCCCCGACGATGCCCGGGTCACCAGCTTCACCGCCGCCGAACCGCGCACCCGTCTGGTCGCGATCGGACTGGACAACGGTCAGGTCCTCGCCATCGAGTACGAATACAACGAACGCTTCACGCCCGAAGGCCGCGCCTATGATCCCGGCCTGGTCTACCCGCTGGGGGACGAGAGTTCCTCCCTGCTCGATGTCGATGGCGAAGGCCAGGCCATCGAGGTCGTCGGCATTCAGCGCGGCTCCAGCGGCGTCCGCGTCGCCGCGGCCACAGCCGATGGCCTCCTGCGCCTGGTGAACTTCGAGGAACGCACCTCGATGATGACCGGCGAGGTCGAAGTTCGCCGCTCCGCCCACGACCTGCCGTCCCTGCCGGATGGCGCCACCCCGTCGCGCATCCTGCTGGACATCACCGGGCGCAACATGCTGGTGGGTGACAATCAGGGCCGACTCCACTACTACGACATCTCCAACCCCCGCAATGCCCAGCGTATCGATACCCGTCGCGTGGTCGAGGGCGAGGACGCCGAGGTCACCTCGCTGGAGTATCTGCTGGGTACGGTCTCGGTGATGGTTGGCGGGTCGGACGGCTCCGTGACGCAGTACATGCTGGTGCGCGACGACGACAACGTGAACCGGATTACCCGGGTACGCGAGTTTCCCCGTCACGCGGCTGCCGTGACCAACACCCAGCCGGAATATATCCGCAAGGGCTTTGCCACCGCGGACGCCAGTGGCGCCCTGGCCGTGCACTACCCCACCTCGCAGCGCACGCTGGTCCAGTATCAGGTCGGCAACACGCCCCTGCACCGGGTGTACATGGACCCGCGCAACCGGCTCCTGATCGCGATCGACACCGACGAGACCTGGACCCTGCACCGCCTGTCGAACCCGCACCCGGAGGTCTCGCTCCACGTGCTGTGGCAGAAGGTCTGGTACGAGGGCCGCTCCAGCGGTGACTACGTCTGGCAGTCGTCCTCCGCAACCGACGAGTTCGAACCGAAGTTCTCGCTGGTGCCGCTGACCCTGGGCACGGTCAAGGCCGCCTTCTACGCGATGCTGTTCGCCACCCCGCTGGCGATCATGGGGGCGATCTACAGCGCCTACTTCATGTCCAGCCGCATGCGCAGCCTGACCAAGCCCAGCATCGAGCTGATGGAGGCCCTGCCGACCGTCATCCTCGGCTTCCTCGCCGGGCTCTGGCTGGCCCCGTACATCGAATCCAACCTGCCGGCGGTCGCCAGCATCCTGATCCTGATGCCCCTGATGATGCTGGTGGTCGCCTTCGTCTGGACGCAGCTGCTGCCGGAGGGCGTGCGCCGCGTGATCCCGGCCGGCTGGGAGGCCGCCGTGCTGATCCCGGTGGTGATCCTGGTGGGCTGGTTCTCCGCGTCGATGAGCCCCCTGATCGAGGTCTGGCTGTTCAACGGCGACGCCCGCCAGTGGCTGACCGATGCTGGCTACACCTACGACCAGCGCAACGCCCTGGTCATCGGTATCGCCATGGGCTTCGCAGTGATCCCGACCATCTACTCGATCTCCGAGGACGCGGTCTTCAACGTGCCCAAGCACCTGACCCAGGGCTCGCTGGCGCTGGGGGCGACCCCGTGGCAGACGGTGGTACGCGTGGTGCTGCTGACCGCCAGCCCGGGGATCTTCTCGGCGGTGATGATCGGCTTCGGCCGCGCCGTGGGCGAGACCATGATCGTGCTGATGGCCACCGGCAACTCGCCGGTCGTGAACTTCAACATCTTCGAGGGCATGCGCACGCTCTCCGCCAACATCGCGGTAGAGATGCCCGAGACCGCGGTGGGCGGCACGCACTACCGCATCCTGTTCCTCGCCGCCCTGGTGCTGTTCGCGCTGACCTTCTTCGTGAACACGGTCGCCGAGATCGTGCGCCAGCGCCTGCGCAACAAGTACAGCTCCCTCTAAACCGCACCGACGACAGGCTCCGATCCGATGAATAAATGGTTCAAAACGGGCACCCCCTGGATCTGGCTCAACGCGGGCGCCGTGGCGGTGTCGCTGACGATGGTCTTCGGGCTGATCATGATGATCGCGGTCAACGGCCTGTCGTTCTTCTGGCCCTCGAATATCATCGAGTTCGAGTACCAGACCACCGAACAGAGCGAGTCCGTCCGGGTGATGGGCGAGCTTTCACGCTCCGAGACCATGACCGCCCAGGCCATGCGCGAGACCGGCTTCGATGTCCCGGAAGGCCAGGAGATCGTGGTCCGCCACCTGATCAAGCGCGGCAACCGCGACCTCGATTCGCGCGACTTCCGCTGGTACATCGAAGACTTCATGTCCGAATGGGAACGCCCGCGCGATGCCGTGGCCCTGGAACGCCTGCAATGGGGCAACTTCTACGGCTACATCCGCGAGTTCCGAGTGGACGACGAGGTGGTGGCCGAGGGCAGCGCGGCCCGCGAGGCCTTCGAGGCGCGCATCCCGGAAACCCGCTCCCTGGTGCAGCAGATCGAGCGCATCGAGCGCATCGAGATCGGCCGTATCAACCACGCGCTGGAACAGGTCCGCCTGGCCGAACGCGGCCTGGAGCGCGACACCGCGCTTTCCGACGCGGAACGTTCCGAACGCCATGAGGCACTCAAGGCCGAGCGCGAGGCACTGGATGCGGAGTACAGCGAACTTGAGGCCGAGCGCAACCGCCTACGCCAGGAGGTCGCCCGCTACGCGCTCACCCTGCAGACCGCCGATGGCCAGCGTTCCAGCATCAGCCTGTCCCAGATCGTGAACGCCTGGTGGCCGAACGACATGGGCACCGTGCAGAAGCTCGGCCACTACGTGGTCAACTTCTGGGACTTCATGACCGGCTTCCCGCGCGAGGCCAACACCGAGGGCGGCATCCTGCCGGCGATCTTCGGCACCGTGCTGATGGTGCTGCTGATGTCCATCGTGGTGACCCCGTTCGGCGTGCTGGCCGCCATCTACCTGCGCGAATACGCCAAGCAGGGGCCGCTGGTGCGCACCATCCGCATCTCGGTGAACAACCTCGCCGGGGTCCCCTCCATCGTGTTCGGCGTGTTTGGCCTGGGCTTCTTCGTCTACCTGATCGGCGGCAACATCGACCAGGTCTTCTTCCAGGACGCCCTGCCCTCGCCGACCTTCGGCTCGCCGGCGATCATCTGGGCCTCGCTGACCCTCGCCCTGCTGACCTTGCCCGTGGTGATCGTGTCCACCGAGGAAGGCCTGACCCGCATCGGCAGCAGCATTCGCCATGGCTCGCTGGCCCTCGGGGCCACCAAGGCCGAGACGCTATGGCGGTTGATCGTGCCGCTGTCCGCCCCGGCCATGATGACCGGCCTGATCCTGGCGGTGGCGCGCGCAGCCGGCGAGGTGGCCCCCCTGATGCTGGTTGGCGTGGTCAAGCTGGCGCCCAACCTCCCGGTGGACGGCAACTTCCCGTATCTCCACCTGGACCGCGCCTTCATGCACCTCGGCTACCACATCTACGACGTCGGCTTCAAAAGTCCGAATGTCGAGGCCGGCCGGCCGCTGGTCTACGCGACCGCGCTGGTCCTGGTGCTGCTGATCATCGTTCTCAACCTCACGGCGATCTCCATCCGCAACCACCTGCGCGAAAAGTACCGCGCCGACAGCGACTGAGACGCGCCATGCACAACGTCTCTCTCAGGCACGGTCATTGCGAGGCCCCGCAGGGGCCGCGGCAACCTCGCGACGCAACCCCGACGTTCGCTCCAGTCGCCTGCGGCGTCCGTCACAGAGATCGCCACGGCGCTGCGCGCCTCCCCATGACGCCTGGCTTCTCCCGTCATTGCGAGGGTCCGCAGGACCCGTGGCACAAAAGCGCGAAGCGCGTTGAACGGCCGCAGGCCGGCCCGAAGGGCGAGCGCAGCGAGTTATCTCCCGACGTAACCCCGATGCCTGCCCCGGGCCGCGTCGGCGCCGACCACGCCGATCGCCACGCGCCTGCGGCGCTCGCGACGACGGTGCTTTTCCGGACCGGCGCCACACGCTTCGCGCCGACGCGATGTGTCGAACCCTATTCCCCACGGAGTACCCGAAATGAGTGACGCCCAGACCCACGCCGTCAACGTGGCCCAGAACAACCAGGCCCCGCGCGGCCTGAACCTCGACCGCGAGGACATCTGCCTGACCGCGGAGGACCTCAGTCTCTATTACGGCGAGGACCAGGCACTCAAGGGCCTCGACATCCGCATCCCGAAGAACCACATCACCGCGTTCATCGGGCCGTCCGGCTGCGGCAAGTCCACGTTCCTGCGCTGCTTCAACCGCATGAACGACCTGATCGATTCCGTGCGCATCGAGGGCACCATCCGGCTCGACGGCGCGGACATCTACGACAAGACCGTGGACATCCCCGAGCTGCGCCGGCGCGTTGGCATGGTGTTCCAGAAGCCGAACCCGTTCCCCAAGTCGATCTACGAGAACGTGGCCTACGGCCTGCGCCTGCAGGGGGTCAAGAACCGGCGCCGGCTGGACGAGGTAGTCGAGAAATCGCTCAAGCGCGCGGCGCTGTGGGACGAGGTCAAGGATCGCCTGCACGAGAACGCCTTCGGCCTGTCCGGCGGCCAGCAGCAGCGCCTGGTGATCGCCCGCGCGATCGCGATCGACCCCGAGGTTCTGCTGCTGGACGAGCCCTGCTCCGCGCTGGACCCGCTGGCCACGCTGAAGATCGAGGAGCTGATGATCGAGCTGAAGAAGGACTACACGCTGGTCATCGTCACCCACAACATGCAGCAGGCCGCGCGCGTATCCGACTACACCGCCTTCATGTATATGGGCGAGCTGATCGAATACGCTGACACCGACACCCTGTTCACCTCGCCCGCGAAAAAGCAGACCGAGGACTACATCACCGGCCGCTTCGGCTGACGTCGCGACCGCAAGGGGATACCACAATGGACAAGAGCTTCTTCAAACAGCACATCTCGCAGCAGTTCAACGCCGAGCTGGAGGACATCATCAAGCAGGTGATGGCCATGGGCGGCCTGGTCGAACAGCAGCTCGCCGATGCTGTCCACGCGATGGTCGAGGGGGATGTCGAACTCGCCGAAAAGGTGATGACCTCGGACTACCAGATCAACGCCAAGGAGGTCGAGATCGACGAGGAATGCACCCACATCCTCGCGCGGCGCCAGCCGACCGCCTCGGACCTGCGCCTGGTGATCGCGGTGATCAAGACCATCACCGACCTGGAACGCATGGGCGACGAGGCCGAGCGCGTCGGCCGCATGGGCCTGCACCTGCTGGACGCGGACCGCAACAGCGCCCCGATGGCGGACATCGCCAGCATGGGCGAACACGCCCGCGAGATGACGCGCGGCGCTCTCGATGCCTTCGCCCGTATGGATGTTGAACAGGCCGTGCGTGTGGCGCAGCAGGACATCCAGATCGACAGCCTGTACGAGATCATCACCCAGAAGCTGATGAAACAGATGACCGCCTCGCCGGACTCGGTCCCGCGCCTGATGGACATCATCTGGGCCACCCGCTCGCTGGAACGCATCGGCGACCGCGCCCGCAACATCTGCGAATACGTCGTCTATTTCGTGAAGGGCAAGGACGTGCGCCACACCAGCTACGACCAGATGGCCGAAGAGGCCACCGGCGACCGCCACTGAGCCAGGTCCCCTCGCACCCGGGACACGGTCGTTTGCGTCCCGGTCCGGTGCCCGCTTCAATGGGGGCATGCGCAGCTACAGCCTCCTCAAGTCGTTCGCGCCCCGCTCCGGGGGGCTTGTCGCCCTGTGCCTGTGCATCCTGAGCGCGATGCCGGCGCTGGCCGCGAACCCGCCCGGCGCACCCGAAGTGGCGCCCGCGGGAGAACCCTCGGCCGCCGTACTCGAGCTGCTGGAGCGCGACGAACGCCCCGCCGGCGTGGTCTTCGAGATCATCGAGAATGACCGCGCAGCACTCGCCGCGCTGCTTCCCGAGATCCGCGCGAACATCGCCCGGCTGCGCGAAGACGACCCGGATTTCCCGGTGGCCATCGTCGCCCACGGCGCGGAGCAGTTCACCCTCACCCGCCGCGAGGCCGGCCAGCACCCCGGCCTGCACGCCGAGGTCGAGGCACTGGTGCGCGACGAAGACGTAAGCGTCGCCGTCTGTGGCACCTTCGCAGACTGGCGCGGCATCGAGGCCGACGCCTTCGCCGACTTCGTGGAGGTCGCCGATCTGGCCCCGGATCGCCTCGACGACTACCGCGCGCTCGGCTTCGAAGTCATCCGCCTGCGCCCCTCCCTGCTCGACGCCCCCGAACAGGACCCCTGGCAGTTCGACTTCGGCAATCCCTGACCTACTGATTGAAAGACCTTTTTCACCACGAAGCGCACGAAGGCACGAAGAAGGGCCAGGTCAAAGTCAAAGGCAGTTCACAGGAAGGCTGGAAGATGCGAAGGATGGATCGGCCAGAACCGGCCGGAACCCGGCAAACGCACCGGGCAACCCCCTGTGGCAGCGGGCTTGCCCGCGAAGCCCCCGCCCGCGCCCACTCAGCCACCGGCCTTCAAAACACCCCTCCCCGCCGGGCCCTGCCAGACCCATTACCCGATCCATATCTCTTCCAATCTTCCCCTCTTCCTGTAAATCGATTCTCCGCCCTTGACCCGCCCCTTCTTCGTGCCTTCGTGCGCTTCGTGGTGAATCCGCCCTTAAACCGCCCTTGCAGCAGCATGACTAACACTCTGGCCGTCGGGATGCTGTAACGCCGTCGGGCTCCTGTGGCATGCTTTCCGCATGCGATTCCTGATCCGAACCTTCTTCCGTGGCGTGCGCCTGATCCTGACCCCGTTCATGCTGATCGGGGAGCGCGTCTCGCGCCCGCGCGGCATCGAGCGCGACCCGGCCGAACAGGCCCGGGTCGACGAGCAAACCCGCCATCTGGCCCTCTATCACTTCCCGGCCTGCCCGTTCTGCATCAAGGCCCGACGCGCCATGCAGCGGCTTTCGCTGGACATCGAACTGCGCAACGCCCAGGCCGCCGGGCCCTGGCGCGAGGAGCTGCAGAACGAGGGCGGGCGCCTTCAGGTACCCTGCCTGCGCATCGAGGAAGACGACCACTCGGTGCGCTGGCTGTACGAATCCGACGCGATCATCCGTTACCTGCGCGAGCGCTTCGATCCGCAACAGGCCGCGCCGGCCGCCGCCACCGACGCCCCGCCGCGTTCCTGACCCGGAGCGACAGCCGAAGACCATGTATCACTCCATCCGTCGTTCCCTGCTCGCGCTCCTGCTGACCCTGCCATTCGCGGCGGCCAGCGCCGCTTCGCCGATCTTTGACGCCCACCTGCACTACCGGCCGGCCGAGGCCGCACACTTCGGCATTAGCGACGTCGCGCGCACCCTGGCCGCCAACGAGGTGCGCAGCGCCATCGTCATGGCCCCCGAAGACGATCTGATCCGCCGCCTCAAGGCCGGGTCCGATACGCGCATCGTGCCGTTCCTGGAGGTTTCGCAGCGGCTGGGCAAGAAGATGGACTGGATGCATGTCAAGGATCTCGGCGACCGCGTCGCCCGCATGCTCGATGAATCCGACGTGAAATGGCGCGGCCTGGGCGAGTTCCATATCCTGGCGGATGACCGCTTCGCCCCCGGTTTCGAGCAGCTGCTGGACCTGGCCGTGGCGCGCGACCTCACCATCATGATCCACGGCGACCCCGCCGTAATCGACCACGCCTACGCGACCCATCCCGAGGTCCGCATCCTCTGGGCCCATGCCGGCAGCTACGCGTACCCGCCGCTGGTGCAGGACTACCTCGAACGCCACCCGCGCATGAACATGGACCTGTCCATGCGCAACCCGCGCATCAATCCCGGCGGCCAGATCGACGACGCCTGGTTCGAGCTCTTCCTGGCCCACCCCGACCGCTTCATGATCGGCGTGGACACCTTCACGCGCACCCGCTGGGAACAGTACACGCGCCTAAAGGACGAGACCCGCGCCTGGCTGGAACAACTCCCCGAGGACGTCGCCCGCGCGATCGCCTTCGAAAACGGCGAACGGCTCTTCCCCGCTCCGTAAAGCCCTGGATTCACCACGAAGCGCACGAAGGCACGAAGAAAGGCCAGGACAAGGGCGGTTCACAGGAAGGCCGAAAGATTCGAAGGATGAATCGGCTAAAACCGCCCGGGGCCTGGCCGACGCCGTGACCCGTCCAGCCCGCCGGCCGAGCCCCCTGTGGGAGCGGGCTCGCCCGCGAAGCCCCCGCCCGCGTCCGCTCGAGCACCAGCCCTCCCCGTCAGACCGTGCCCGATCCACTACCCCATCAACCTCTCTTCCAATCTTCCCCGCTTCCTGTAGACCGGTTTTCGCCATCGAACCAGCCCTTCTTCGTGCCTTCGTGCACTTCGTGGTGAATCAAGCCGTTCAACCACACACGCATGAAAAAGCCCGCCACCCCAAAAGGATGGCGGGCTCGGCTCCCGGCACCTGATCGTGATCAGACCTTGAACTGACCCACGCGTTGCTGCTGCTCGGAGGCCAGCTTGGACAGCTCCTCGGACGCATTGCGGATCTGCTCCGAACCCGACGCGGTCTGATCCAGCACCTCGGTGATGTTGGCCACGTTGCGGTTGATCTCCTCGGCCACCGTGGACTGCTCCTCGGCGGCGCTGGCGATCTGCGTGTTCATGTCGCTGATGCGGGTGACGGATTGCGTGATCGCGACCAGCGACTCGCCGGCCAGGTTCACCTGCTCCACGCTCTCGTGGGCCTTGGCACGACCGTCTTCCATCGCCTGCACCGCCTCGCGCGTGCCGGTCTGGACCCGCTCGATCATCTGCTGGATCTCGTGGGTCGAGTCCTGAGTGCGGCTGGCCAGCGTGCGCACCTCGTCCGCGACCACCGCGAAGCCGCGGCCCTGCTCGCCGGCGCGGGCGGCCTCGATCGCCGCGTTCAGCGCCAGCAGGTTGGTCTGATCGGCAATGTCGCCGATCACCTCTAGGACCTTGTTGATCTCCTCGGCGTCCTGCGACAGACGACTGACCACCTCGGCGGCGCTGTCCACCTGAGTGGACAGGCCATTGATCGCGGTGACCGTCTTCTGCACCACCTGCTGGCCGGCGTTCGCATCCTGATCGGTGGTCTGCGCGGCGGCGGCGGCGTCCGCCGCATTCCGGGCCACTTCCTGCACGGTGGCCGTCATCTCGTTCATCGCGGTGGCGACCTGGTCGGTCTCCGCCTTCTGGCGGCGGACCTGCTCGTTGGTCTCCTCGCTGGTCGCGGACAGCTCGTTGGCCGCGGCCGCTACCTGGTCGGAACCGGCCGCCACCTGCTGGATCAGCACCCGGATCTTCTCCACGAAGTTATTGAAAGCGATGGAGAGATCCCCCAGCTCGTTCTTGCCGGATACCTTCAGCTGACGCGTCAGGTCCCCTTCGCCACTAGCGATGTCGTTCAGACGGTCCACGGTCTGGCACAACGGCCGCACGATGCTGCGCGTCAGGAACCAGGCCAGCAGCGCGCCCAGGACCACAGCAATCACGCCGACCATCACCACGGTACCTGTGGCATTGCGCGCCATGTCGACATAGGCACTGCGATCGACCATCAGCTCGAGGACGCCCACCGCGTCCCCGGAGAAGTCCATCACCGGCCGCGCGATCACCGCCATCGGCTTGCCCTGGTAGGTCACGTTGCGCACGTGTCGCTCGCCACCGAGCACCTCGCGCATCTCGGCGGCGCTGAAGGTGGCCTCGCCATCGATGGTGCCGCCAAAGCGGCTGAAACGTCCGTCGTCCCGCAGGTACAGCGCGACCGGCGCCCCCAGCTCCTCGGTAAACTGCTCGAAGAAGGGATCACCGAAGGACAGGCCAAACTCCACCGAGCCCACGTGCTCACCGTTACGGGCGATCGGCACGACACCTCGAATCCCGAGGCCCGCCACACCCTCTTCCAGACCGGAGATCGGCGCCTGGTTATTGTTGGTATCGACCACGGTCTGGCGGAATCCGGACAGGTCGTCATCGAAGCGGTCCGGACGATGCACGCGCAGGAAGGACGTCGCCGGCGGCGTATGGAACTGGTACTGGCGCACCCCGTAGTCCGTGCTCAGCGACTCGAAGGTCGGCACCGTCATCGCGGCCAGCCGCTCGCGATCGCCCGTGGCCATTGCCTCCTGGATATCCGGGATGCGGGCGACCGTCTCGGCCATCGCCGTGGCTCGCGCCGCCTCCTGGTCGAGCCGATCCAGCAACTGTCCGGCCAGGTCGTTCAGCTCGCGCTGTTCGGCGCGATCCGCCATCGTGCCCAGGGCGTTCATCACCACCACCAGCGTCAGCACCACGGCAAGTACGACCACGCCGATGATGCCCACCATGAGCCGCACGCCAATCCGGATATTGTCAAACATGTCTGCGCGTCCTTTCCTGCACCGGTCACGGCCGGCTTCAGAATCAAGATTCAGGTCAGTCGTCCTACCTAGCGGCGGCGAATCCTAAAACTTGAATACGAAGGTACTTTCTTCCCCACAGGTTCTCAGGGGACAAGATTGCTTCGGTGGGCCGCTTCCGAGCTCCGCGCTCAGACGGGCTACAACAACAGAATCTCGGCAAACGCGTAGACCACCAGGCTGATCAGCACCAGCGCCAGCACCGAGAGCAATGCCCCGCCACGCACCATGTCCAGCACCCGCAGCCGGTTGCTGGCGAACACGATGGCGTTGGGTGGCGTCGCCACCGGCAGCATGAAGGCCACCGATGCCGCAAACGCCACCGGCAGGGCCAACAGCAGTACGGGCACCTCCATGCTCAGCGCGAACGCGGTCACCAGCGGCAACAGCGTGGCCGCCGTGGCGGTATTGCTCGTCACATGACTCAGGGTCATGGTCAGGAGCGCCACCCCGGCCATGATCAGGATCAGCGGCCAGGCCTGGGCGATCACCAGGGCATCCGCCGCCAGCTCCGCCAGCCCGCTGGACTCTATCGCCGCACCCAGGCTCAAGCCCCCGCCTACCAGCAACAGCACGCCCCAGGGGAGCTCGCGCGTATTGTCCCAGCTCAGCAGCCGGCGCTGTTCGCGCGACCCCGACGGCACCAGGAACAGCAACCCGGCCCCGAGGATCGCGATGCCGGCATCGGTCAGCGAGATCGGTAGCCAGCCCTCGAGCAGCGGCCGTGTCAGCCAGGCCAGCGCAACCAGCAGAAACACCCCGGCCACCCGCTTTTCCGCGACCGACCAGGGGCCCACGGTCGCGCGCTGTTCGTCCAGCAGCGCGCGCAGACCGTTCAGCTCCACCCGGTGCACCGGAAACACCCAGCGAGTCAGCGACCACCACGCAAGGGCCAGCAGCACCGCCGCCAGCGGCAGCCCCAGGGTCATCCATTCCAGGAACCCGATCTCCATCCCGTGGCGATCCCCGAGGTACGCGGCCGTCAGGGCATTCGGCGGCGAACCGATGATGGTCGCCATGCCCCCGATGTTCGCGGCGAACGCGATGCCCAGCAGGAGCGCCAGGGCCGGGCGTCGCGATTCCATGTCCGGCCCCTGTGGAGACGCGCCGCGCTCGATCAGTCCAAGCACCGAGAGCGCGATCGGCAGCATCAGGGCCGCCGTCGCGGTATTGCTGACCCACATGGACAACCCCGCCGTGGCCAGCATGAAGGCCCCCACGAGCACATGCAGGCGATTGCCGGCGCGCGCCACGATCGCCAGCGCCATGCGCCGGTGGAGATCCCAGCGCTGCACGGCCAGGGCAATGGCGAAGCCGCCCATGAACAGGAAAATGATCGGATTCGCGTACGGCGCGGTGGCCTCGTCCATGGGCACGATGTCGAGCACCGGCAGGACCGCGATCGGCAGCAGCGCCGTCACCGGCAGCGGCAGGGCCTCGCTGATCCACCAGGTCGCCATGAACAACGTCAGGCCCAGCACCCGCCAGGCCGCCGGATCGAACCCCGCCGGGGCCGGTACCAGCAGGAAGATGGCGAAGATCGCCGGCCCCAGCAACAGACCGATGCGCCCGCGCCAGTTCACCGGAGGGGTCTTTTCCGGTTGGGTGTCGCGTTGCCCTGCCGTGTCCTCGGTCGCTGCCATGGGCCTCTTTCGTCGGTCAAACATCAGGGTATACGGCCCGGGCCAAAACCAACCCGTACCATCGGAAATTGCATCGTCCGGGCAACGTGACTATCGTTGTCCCGTTATGCGGCGTGCCCGTTTCGGGACGCTGCCACAGCAGTTTCTCACGACACTGTCCAAGGAGTCTTTCATGGCCTACGAACTGCCCGATCTGCCCTACGCCAAGAACGCGCTGGAGCCGCACATCTCCGCCGAGACGCTGGAATACCATCACGACAAGCACCACGCGACCTACGTGACCAAGCTGAACGGCCTGCTGCCGGGCTCCGAGTTCGAAAACGCCACGCTGGAAGACATCATCAAGAAGGCCCCGGCCGGCGGCATCTTCAACAACGGCGCCCAGGTCTGGAACCACACCTTCTACTTCAACTGCATGGCCCCGAACGCCGGCGGCGAGCCCTCGGGCAAGCTGGCCGATGCCATCAACAGCGCCTTCGGCTCCTTCGACGCCTTCAAGGAGAAGTTCAACGAGTCCGCCGTTGGCAACTTCGGCTCCGGCTGGACCTGGCTGGTGCAGAACAGTGATGGCTCGGTGGAGATCGTCAACACCTCCAACGCCGCGAACCCGCTGCGCGACGGCAAGACCCCGCTGCTGACCTGCGACGTCTGGGAACACGCCTACTACATCGACTACCGCAACGCCCGCCCGAAGTACCTCGAGAACTTCTGGGCCGTGGTGAACTGGGACTTTGTGGCCCAGCAGATGAAGTAAAGTCCCAAGCGGACTAAACTAGGCGCCTTTGGCCGCATGACGCGGCCGCGCCTTTCATCGAGCCGGCGGCCCTCCGCCGGCTCTTTGGTTTCGGAGAACCCCATGAGCGACGCCCTGCAGAACACCTACAAGCGCCTGCCCGTTGCCTTCGAGCGCGGCGAAGGCGCCTGGCTGTGGGATACCGACGGCAAGCGCTATCTCGACGCCCTGTCGGGGATCGCGGTGTGTGGCCTTGGCCACGCCCATCCCAAGGTCGCCCAGGCCGTCTGCGACCAGGCCAGCACCCTGGTGCACACCTCCAACCTCTACCGCATCCCGCTGCAGGAACAGCTGGCGCGGCGCCTGTGCGCGCTGTCCGGCATGGATCGCGCCTTCTTCTGCAACTCGGGGGCCGAGGCCAACGAGGCGGCGATCAAGCTCGCCCGCCTGCATGGCCGTGCCCGCGGGATCGCCGAGCCGAAGATCGTGGTGATGGAGGGCAGCTTCCATGGCCGCACCATGGCCACCCTGTCCGCCACCGGCAACGCGAAGGTCCGGGCCGGATTCGAGCCGCTGGTATCGGGCTTTGTGCATGTGCCCCACGGCGACGCCGAGGCCGTCGAAGCCCTGGCGGCCGACCCGGACGTCGTCGCGATCCTGGTGGAGCCGGTCACCGGCGAGGGCGGCATCCATGTCCCGCCGCCCGGCTACCTGCGCCGCCTGCGCGAACTGGCCGACCAGCACGGCTGGCTGCTGATGCTGGACGAGATCCAGGCCGGCATCGGCCGTACCGGGCACTGGTTCGCCTTCCAGCACGAGGGCATCACCCCGGATGTGGTCAGCCTGGCCAAGGGTCTCGGCAACGGCATCCCCATTGGCGCCAATCTGGTGGCCGGTGCCGCCCGCGAGCTCTTCAGCCCGGGCATGCACGGCACCACGTTTGGCGGCAACCCGCTGGTGTGCCGGGCGGCGCTGGCCGTACTCGATGTGATGCAGGACGAGGCCCTGTGCGAACAGGCGTCCCGTCAGGGCGAGCTCCTGCTGAACCGACTGCGCGACCGCCTCGCGGACCATGCGGGCGTCGTCGCCGTGCGTGGCCGCGGTCTGATGATCGGGGTCGAACTGGACCGCCCGGCCGGCGAGCTGGTCATGGCGGCGCTGGAGCGGGGGCTGATCCTGAACGTGACCGCGGATCGGGTCATTCGCCTGTTGCCGCCGCTGATCATCGACGACGACCAGGTGGAACAGATCGCCGTAACCGTAGCCGACCTGGTGGACGCGTTCCTGGCGTCGCCCCAAGCCAACGAGGTCTCCGCATGAACCCACGCCACTACCTCTCGTTCCTGGATCTCTCCGGCGACGAAACCCGGGCCCTGCTGCAGCGCGCCATCGAGCTCAAGCAGCAACTGAAGGCCGGCGAGCACCACGATGACCTGCTGCGCGGCAAGACGCTCGGCATGATCTTCGAGAAGTCCTCCACCCGCACCCGCGTGTCGTTCGAAGTGGGCATGCAGCAGCTGGGCGGCAACGCCCTGTTCCTGTCCCCGCGCGACACCCAGCTGGGGCGCGGCGAGCCGATCGAGGACACCGCCCGCGTGCTCTCGCGCATGGTCGACTGCGTGATGATCCGCACCTACGAACACGAAAAGATCGAGCTGTTCGCCAAGCACGCCACGGTGCCGGTGATCAACGGCCTGACCGATCTCGAGCATCCGGCCCAGCTGCTGGCCGACCTGCAGACCTACTTCGAGCATCGCGGCGACATCCGCGGCAAGCGCGTCGCCTGGATCGGCGACGGCAACAACATGTGCCACAGCTACATGTACGCCGCGCGCCTGCTGGGCTTCCAGCTGGTGGCCGCCTGCCCCGAGGGCTACGACCCGGAGCCCAGTGTGGTCGATACCACGCGCGAACACTTCGAGCTGACCCGCGATGCCCGCGCCGCCGCCGAGGGTGCGGATCTGGTCGTCACCGACGTCTGGGCCAGCATGGGGCAGGAACAGGAAAAGAGCGCCCGCCGCCGGGCCTTCTCCGGATTCTTCGTCGATGCCGACCTGATGCGGCTCGCCAACGACGACGCCCTGTTCATGCACTGTCTCCCCGCCCACCGCGAGGAAGAGGTCTCCACCGAGGTCCTGGAAGGCCCGCAGAGCGTCGTCTGGGACGAGGCCGAAAACCGCCTCCACGCCCAGAAGGCCCTGCTCGAATTCCTCATCACCCTCAACGCCGACCAGCGCACGTCGTAAGGGCGAAAAGCGTTAACAGGAAGATGGGAAGTTAGGAAGGGTTATTGGTGAGGTGGCATCCCCGGCGCGGCGGCTAGCATCGCGCGGTGGGCGAAATCTCGGCCCCCACAATCAAAACCTTCCTGTCTTCCCATCTTCCTGTGAAACGCCCTTGACCTGAACCTTCAGGCGGGCGCGCGGCGGCGGGCATGGAGACGCCGGCGGGTCTGCCAGCGGTAGACGGCGCGCCAGCCGAGCAGGAAGGCCAGGATGGCCGCGTACAGGGCCACCTCGGCGTAGTCAGCCCGCGCGAGCCACAGGAAATGCAGGATAGCCAGTACGCCGGCCACGTACACCCCGCGGTGCAGCCAGACCCACCCTTTCTTGAGCCAGCGCTGGGCACCATCGGTGGAGGTGACCGCCAGCGCCAGCAGGATCACCCAGGCGGCGAAGCCGACCATCACGAACGGGCGCTCGGTCAGGTCGTAGAGCACCAGTTCCCAGTCGAAGAACAGATCCACCCCAAGCCAGATCAGGGCGTGCGCGGTCACGTAACCGAACGCGACCAGCCCCAGCATCCGCCGCAACCGGGCGAGCCACGCCAGCCCGGTCATCTGCCGCAGCGGGGTCACCGCCAGCGCCACCAGCAGCGCGATCATCGCGTGCGTGCCGGATAGCTCCAGCAGCTTCTCGATCGGGTTCACACCCAACCCGCCGAACCAGCCAAGCGTACGCAAGCCGATCCACATCGCCGGCAGAAGCGCCACCAGCAGGACGGCCCACCACACCCCGGTGGGCGGACGGGACCGGGCTCGACGGGTTGTGGCGGTCATGCCCCCATCCCGTCAGAAGTGCTCGCGCAGGTCCATGCCCTCGTACAGCGACGCCACCTCGTCCCCGTAACCGTTGAACATCTCCGTGCGCCGGCGCCGGAACTCGCCGATGCGGCGCTCGGTGCGCTGCGACCAGCGCGGATGATCCACGTCCGGATTCACGTTGCTGTAAAAGCCGTACTCGTCAGGCTGCGCCTGGTTCCACAGGGTCGGTGGCTGGTCCTCGACGAAGCGGATGTGCTGAATGGACTTGATGCTCTTGAAGCCGTACTTCCACGGTACCACCAGCCGGATCGGCGCCCCGTTCTGGTTGGGCAGCACCTCGTCGTACAGACCCACAGCGAGGATGGTCAGCGGGTGCATCGCCTCGTCCAGGCGCAGGCCCTCGGTATAGGGCCACTGCAGCCCACCGGAACTGGCCCGGCGCCGGGGCCGCTGCCCCCGCAGGTTTTCGGGGTCGTGAATACTCTCGAACGCCACGTAGCGCGCACCCCCGCGCGGCTGCGCCTGCTCGATGATGCGGTTCAACTCGAAGCCGATCCAGGGGATCACCATCGACCAGCCTTCCACACAGCGCATGCGATAGATGCGCTCCTCCAGCGACCAGGGGCTGATGAAGTCCTCCACCGCGTACTCACCCGGGTTGTCGCACAGCCCGTCCACCGTGATCGTCCAGGGATCGGTCTTCAGCTGATCGGCGTAGGTCTTCGGATCCCCCTTCCCCGGGCCCATCTCGAAGAAGTTGTTGTAACTGGTGATCTCGTCGTACGAGGTCTTCGACTCGTCGGTGGAGAAATCGCTGGATTCGAATTCCAGCGGATACCCCCGCAGAGCGGCGGATGCCGGCAGCGCCGCGCCCAACCCACCGAGCGCCAGACCGGCGCCCAGCCCGATTCCCTTTCGCAGGAAATCGCGCCGCCGCGCGTAGATCTCCGGCGGCGTAATTTCGCTACGGGAACACTCGGAACGACGTCGGGTGCGGATCAGCATGGCCTGCCCTCGCAACTGTTCGGCGGCGACGGGAAACGCCGCCACTCGTGCACCATGGACCAGCAGCGCCCGCTCGAGTTCGGATCGCGTACTCCATAAGGGAAAACGAGGAACAATAAGAATTTTCTGCTTGCGGGCCGGCCGAAACGATATATAAGGCTTTTCTGATACCGCAGTCCGGGGTGGCCCGGCCGGCTTGTCAGGAGACCCGACAATGGACCCGACGATCGATGATGCGGCCGATGGCGCCGACGAGATCGCCAGCCTGTTCGACACTCAGCTCGTGAACGACCGCGGCCCGGCGCGTCACGCCGCCCGCCGCACCCTGGAACGCCTGATGGAGGAACGCGCCCTGCGCGCCCATCTTCAGGACGACTTCGACCTCGACATCCCGCACGAGGCGATGGACTGGTAACCCCCCGGGGTGGCTCGCGCCACCCCTCTCCTGCAGGCAGCCCTGTTGCACCACAGAGGGCACAGAGAACACGGAGAACAGCCAGGTCAAAAGCGATTTAACAGGAAGATTGGAAGGTAGGAAGGGTTGTTGTGGGGCGCCCGGGCGCCCCCAGCGCGCGAGGGCTGATCCTGCCTCCGACGCAGCACTGCCGGACCCAAAAAACCTTCCGATCTTCCAATCTTCCTGTGAAAGCTTTTCGCTTTTGACCTGGCTGTTCTCCGTGCCCTCTGTGGTGAAAACGCCTTAATCGTCCTCGTACCCCGTCAGCTCCACAAAGCCTCGCCCGATCGCCTCTCCGTCCGGATCGAGGATATCCACGGCGCCCTCCCAGTAGCGGATCACGGTATCCATCTCCTGTTCGTCGCGGATGGCGCGCACGGTGAATTCGCGTGACGCCGCGCCATCCTGCGGCGCGATGCGCATAGCCCACTCCACCGGATAGCGGTTACCGGAGGGCTGCGTGGCCCAGCGCCGGGGCTTCAGTTCGACCTGGTCGGGCTCCAGCAGCCGGTCGTCGCCATCCGCCGGCATCCAGCTGCCCTTGGACAGCGGATGCGGCTCCCCGTCCTCCTTGCGCAGCTGGTAGTACATGACGTCCAGCCCGTCGTCGAACTGCAGCGCGAACCAGTCCCAGCCCACCTGATCCTCGGACAGCGCACTGGTGCTCCACTCGCGGTCCATCCACGCCTGACCGGTCACCGCCAGGGGCCCGCGCTCCGCGCGCTCGACCTCCCCGCGCACCGCGATGCGTGGCATGGAGTAGTAGTAGGAGGCATTGCCCGGCTCCGGGCCCTTCTGGCTGAGCCCCGCCTCGCCCTGGAGCACCGGGCCACGCCGGGGCTCCAGTTCCAGCGCCAGCCGGTAGTCGTCCACGCTGAAGTCGAGCGTCCAGCGGTCCTGGTCCAGATCCGCGAGCTGCCAGTCCTCGGCCCAAACCCGTCCGACCGGATCGGACGCCCCCGCCAGCCCCGCCCCGTCGCGCACGAAGCGCTCCTCGGAGGCATGGTGCCCGGCCTCGCGGTCGATCACCGCCGTATGCGCCATCCAGATATCCGGGCTGGCCCAGGCCGAGTCGTGCCAGCGCGCATCCCCCGCCAGCTCCGGCGCCAGCCCGACGCGGAAGAAGGTGATGTGAAAGCCCAGCCGCTCGCCCTCCGGCCCGTCGAGATTGCCGGTCACATACCACCACTCGTTGCGAAACCCCGGGTGTGGCCCGTGATCACGCGGAAACTCGAACACCCGCGGCGCATCCGCACGCCGGAACCCGTCCGTCTCCTCCCCGCCCAGGGCCTCGCCCACCCGCAATCCGGTCACCCCCGGAGCATCGGCCTCGGGCGGATCCACACCCCCGCAGGCGCCCAACACCCCCACCATCATCAGCACCATAACCACCCGCAGGCGCAGCCCCAGTGGGAGCCTGCTTGCAGGCGAAGCCCCTGCCCGCGCTGGACCCTGCCAAACCCCATTCGCGGGCAAGCCCGCTCCCACATGTCCCAACCAACGCCTCATCCAGTCCATCACGGCACCTCTCTAAGGGCCGGCACCAGCCGCATGCGCGCCATCCGCCACGCCGGGATGGCCGAGGCCAGCAATGCCGCTCCGATCCCCAGCAGCACGGTCTCGACCACCTCGTCCCAGGGCAGACGCAGGTCCATCCCCCAGCCGAAGGCCTCGCGGTTGATCACCTCGATCAGCAGCCAGCCCATGCCCAGCCCCAGCGGGATCGCCGCCAGCGCGGCAAACGTGCCGAGTACCCCGCCCTGCAGCACGACAAGACTACGCACGCCCCCGGGCAACAGCCCGAGGCTGCGCAGCGTGGCGAACTCGCGCGCCCGCTCCATCTGCAATGCCATGAGCGCGCCCAGGATCGCGATGAAGGCCACCACCAGCGTGATCACCCGCAGCAAATGGGTAATGGCAAACGTCCGGTCGAAGATCGCCATCGACTCCTGCTCGATATCGCCCGGGCGCGTCACCAGGGCTGGGCGGTCCTGCTCTGCCAGCCAGGCCTCCAGCCGTTCCACGACCGCTTCCACATCCACTCCCGCCGGCAGCCGCAGCCCGAACGACCCCACTCCGTCGGGTGGCATGCCCGCCCGGACAAAGGCCGCCTGGGTCATCAGCACAGTACCGCTCGGATTGCCGTAATCACGGTAGATCCCGAGGACTTCGAAGGGGCGCTGGCCGCCGGGCACCGCCAGCGACAGCCGATCCCCCGGCCGAACGTCGTGGTGCGCCGCAAACGGCTCGGTCACCAGCACCGCATCCTCCGTCGCGAGCCGCTCCCCCAGCGCTTCGCGCGCCACCGTGCTCTCCAAAAGCGGCAGATAATCCAGCCAGTCGGCATGCGGTCGCACCACAAAGAGATCCACCAGGCCGCGCTCGCTGACGACCTCCTGACTGGACCCGGTACTGACCGACACGGCCCCCGAGCGCGCCACCAGGTCGGCCATCCAGTCCTCGGGCAGACGCGCACCACCGCGCGCCGAAGCCGGCGCCGCGGGCACCACGTAAAGATCCGACGTCAGCGCCTGGCCCAGCCACTGCTCCACGCTGCCGCGAAAGCTGCCGACCATCACCGCCACGCCGATCGCTGCCGCCAGCGCCAGGGTCAGCGCCGACGTAGCAGGCGCGCTGCGCGACAGGCTGCGCTCCAGGCTGCGCACCGCAATGCGCGGCAGGGTCACCCCGCGAACCAGCGCCGCCAGCCCGCGCAGCGTCCACACCAGTACCCAGGGCAGCAGCAACACCACTCCGGCAATCAACAGGAACAACGCCACGAAGCCGCCCACCAGCGCTCCCGCGCCAGTGACGATCAACCCCCCCCCCGCGAGCAGCAGCGCGATGGACAGCACAGCCAGCCATGCCGCCCAGCGACGGGCGAGGCCCTCCAGACCCCCGCGCCCCGTGCCGCCCGCACGCGCTGCCTCCCAGGCAGGGGCCAGCGCCGCCAACAGCGAGAGCCCCACTCCCAGCAGGAATACCGCCCCCAGGGCCAACGGGCGTGGCGTCACCCCGGTAACCGCCACCGCGAAGAAGTGATCCGTGACGGTCTGCGCCACCTGCGCGACCAGCACCTGCGCCAGCGCAATGCCCAGTAGCGCGCCCAGCAGCGTCCCGATCACGCCGACCAGCAACGCCTCCAGCAACACCACGCCGAAGATCGCCCGCCGGCCCACACCGACCAGGCGCAGACTCGCGATCACCTCGCGGCGCCGGAGCACGGCAAAGGTCTGCGTGTTGTAGATCAAGAACGCCGCGATCAGCAGTGCCAGCAGGCTCATCGCCGTCAGGTTGGTGCGAAATGCCTGGGCCAGCTCGCGCGCGGCCTGCCCACGGCTCTCTACCGGCACCAGCTCCAGTTCGGCGGGCAGAGCCTCGGCCAGCACATCGACCTCGGCATCCGTCAGCCGCACATCGATCCGGTCCAGACGCCCCAGCCGGTCGAGCAGCCCCTGCGCCGTGGCGATATCCGTCACCCACAGCGAGCCACCACCCTCATCGGTCGCGGCGTCCGCCTGGTCGCGCTCGGCCGCGCGATCAATGACCGTCACCTCGCGCGCACCCCCCGCCGCCTCCAGCGTCACACGCGACTCGTGAGCCCGGCCCGAATCGCGGAACCAGCCCACCGGCGGCAGAATCGTCCCCGGCTCGGTCACCAGCCGCTGCACCGGGGCATCCCCGATGTCGGAAGCCGCGCCGCGAAACGGCCCCTCGGCCAGAGGATCGACACCCAGCACATAGATCGTGCTGCCGTCCGGCAGACGGGCCGGCCCCTCCACGATCGGAGCGGTATCACGCCATCCGGCCACACGAAGCTCGCGGTAGAAGGCCTCGTCGAACCCGCTGGCCGGCCCGAGTACCTGGTGCGTCGCAGCGCCTGCAACCTCGTCCATCGAGCGGTCAAACGCCCGCTGGGCCGACTGGTTCGCCAGGTCCACCGCGAGCACCACGGCCACGCCAATGATCACCCCCACCAGCGTCAGCAACCGCTGTAGCGGCCGCCGGCGCCAGTCGCGCAGCCAGGCTCGCAGGACCAGAAGGCTCATGCGGGAGCGGCTTCCGTGGAACCGGCCGACTGCAGGAGCCCGTCGCGCATGGTCAGGATCCGGTCCAGCCGACCCGCCAGCTCATGACTGTGGGTCACCAGCAGCAACGAACAACCGGTGGCCCGAACCTGCTCCAGCAACAGGGCAAACACCGTCTCGCCAGTGCGCGAGTCGAGGTTGCCGGTGGGCTCGTCCGCCAGGATCAGCGCGGGTTCGTGCACCAGCGCCCGCGCGATCGCGACGCGTTGTTGCTCGCCCCCGGACAGGGTCTCCGGATACCGCCCGCTCTTGTCACCCAGCCCCACCGCCTCCAGCTGCACCGCGGCGCGCTCGCGGCGTTCGCCGGCAGACAAGTCTGTCGCCAGCTCCAGTGGCAGCATCACATTCTCCAGCACGGTCAGCGTCGGAATCAGGTGAAACGACTGGAACACGATCCCCACGCGGCCCCGCCGCAGGCGCGTGCGCGCCGCCTCGTCCAGCCCCGCCAGCGCCTGCCCCGTCAGGTACACCTGGCCGCGCGCCGCCGCCTCCAGCCCGGCCGCGAGATGCAGCAGGGTGGACTTGCCGCTGCCGCTTTCGCCGACGATCGCCACCCGCTCCCCGGCGCGAAGCGCGAAATCCACCCCATGCAGCACCTCCCCCTCGCCGGGGTAGGCAAACGCCACATCGGTCAGCGACAGCACCGCGCCTTCTACCGAGCCTTGTTGCTCCATCGCACACCTTCTCAATCACACGAATCTTCGCCTGCGAGCAGGCTCCTACCCGGCAGGGGAAGCCCCCCGTAGGAGCCTGCTCGCAGGCGAACAATCCTCATTGAACACCCCACACCCTCTGCCCCCCTGCAGACCATGAAGAGTAGATGAATGTTTCAAAACCCCGCACAAGCGGTTGATTGAGGCCCGTCATCCGTTAGAATAAGCAGCATCTCCACACGCGGGAACACGCCTTGAAACGTCGATCACGAAGTCGATCTATCCGCGCCTAGCGGCAAGCGCCCGTTCCCCGACCGGTCGCTTCCGTCAGGCCTCTTTGATCAAAGAGCCGGGAGCGGCCGGGCCCAGCCCGACCCGAACCTGGACCATCCACCGCATCCGTGCGGCGCCTCGCCGGTCTGTGCCCGAGCACAGTCCAGTCCGAGCGCCCCGATGCCGCCGGGAGAAGGGCATGGAGCTTCACCTCGAACAGTCCATCATCGAGCTGAAGGAGTTGTTGCGTCTGGACGACCGCGACGGGCTCCACGAGTTGCTCGACTACATGCGCGTGCAGGATATCGCCCACGCGCTGATGGAGCTGGGCGATGACGACCTCTGCGCCGTGTTCAACCTGCTCCCGCCCGGGCGCAAGGCGGATGTCTTCGCCTACCTCGACACCGCGCACCAGATCCGCCTGCTGGAGGCCTCCCCGCGCGAGGATGCCCGCTTCATCCTCTCCGAGATGGAGGCGGACGACCTCACCGCCCTGCTGCAGACCCTGGACCCGGACACCCTGCGCGGCTACCTGCGCCTGCTGCCGTTCCGCGCCATCCGCCGGGCGCTCAAGCAGCTCAACTACCCGGAAGACTCGGTCGGCCGCGTGATGTCGCCGGACGTGGTCGCGGTGGACCCCGACTGGACCCTCAAGCGCGCCCTGGCGTTCATCCGCCGCAACGCCGACGAGCACTCCAACAACGTGATCTTCGTGGTCGACCAGGACCGCGTCCTCCTGGCCGCCGTGCCCATCCGCCACTTCCTGCGCGCCGGTGCCGACAGCCCGGTGCGCGACCTGCTGGGCGAGGGCGAGCCGATCACCATCGCCGTGTCCGAGGACGCGGTGGAGGCCGCCCGCCGCATCCAGCACTACGACCTGGAGACCCTTCCCGTCGTCGGCGAGACCGGCGAGCTGCTGGGCGTGGTCACGGTGGACGACGTAATGGACCTGATCGAGGCCGAATCCACCGAGGACTTCCACAAGCTGGGCTCGGTGGGCACCCTGCCCCTGTCGCCGCAGGAGGCGAGCCCGTTCCTGCTCTATCGCAAGCGGATCGGCTGGCTGCTGGGCCTGGTGGCCTTCAATACCATCGGCGCCATGATGATCTCCCAGTACGAAGAGATCATCGAAGCGGTGGTGGTACTCGTGTTCTTCCTCCCGCTGCTGATCGCCTCCGGTGGTAACGCAGGCGCGCAAAGCTCCACGCTGATGGTGCGTGCCATGGCCACTGGCGAGGTCACCGCCCGCGACTGGCTCAAGCTGTGGGCCAAGGAGATGGGCGTCTCCGTGACCCTGGGCGTCAGCATGGGCGTGGCGGTCTCGCTGGTCGGCCTGTGGCGCGGCGGTCCGGAGATCGCACTGCTGGTCGCCCTGGCCATGACCGTCATCGTCACCGTGGCCAGCATCCTCGGCATGCTCCTGCCGGTGGTCCTGAACAAGCTCCGCCTCGATCCGGCCACGGCCAGCGTCCCGCTGGTCACCTCGCTCGCCGACATCGGCGGTATCCTGATCTACTTCTCGCTGGCCGTAGCCCTGCTCGGCCTGGCGACTCCGTAAGAGACCTCGCGCATGAGCGCCACCGAACCCGATCTCGAGACCCTGCCGCAGGTGATCGCCGACGCCCTGGACGAACCGGAGGCGGACGTCCTGCAGGCGATCTGCGGCTCCTACGCCGCGCCGGACCTCTCCGACGCGCTTGAGGCCCTGCCGGCCGAGCAGATGGAGACCTTCTTCCAGCGCCTGGACGTCGAGTGCACGGCGGATATCTACGCCCACCTGGAACCGGACCACCAGTCCCGGGTGTTCCAGGCACTGGACGACGAGCACGCCAGCCGCCTGGTCGCCGCGCTGTCCTACGACGACGCGGTCTCCGTCATCGACGGCCTGGAGGACGACCAGGCCGAATCCCTGCTCGAGACCCTCCCGGACGACGACCAGGAGGCCCTGGAGACCCTGCTCGGCTACCCGGAGGAGAGCGCCGGGCGCCTGATGACGCCCGAGTTCGCCACCGTCCAGCCGGACTGGTCCGTGGCCGAGGCCATGGATCACCTGCGGGAACACAGCGATCTGGCCGAGACCGTCAACACCATCTTCGTGATCACACCCAACGGCGAACTGCTCGGTTGGGTGCGCCTGAAGGAACTGCTGCTTTCGCGCCCCTCCACCAGCGTGCGCGAACGCATGCACACGGATGTCGTCAGCATCGCGGCGGAGGAAGACCGCGAAGAGGCCGCCCACCGCATCTCCCACTACGACCTGGACGTGCTCCCGGTCGTGGACGACGACGGACACCTGCTCGGCATCATCACCGTCGACGACGTAATGGACGTGCTGCGCGCGGAGACCACCGAGGACTTCCACCGCATGGCCGCGGTCGGCGACGTCGTGCTCTCTCTGCGCGACGCCAGCATGCAGCTCCTCTACCGCAAGCGCATCGGCTGGCTGGTGATCCTCGTTGCCGTGAACATCCTCTCCGGCATGGCCATCGCCCACTTCGAGGCCGCCATCGAAACCGTCGTCGCGCTGATCTTCTTCCTGCCCATGGTAATCGCCACCGGGGGCAACGCCGGCGCCCAGGCCTCCACGCTCGTGGTGCGCTCACTCGCCACCAACGACATCAAGCTCCAGGACTGGTGGCGCCTGGGCGGCAAGGAAATCCTCGTCTCCTCCGCCCTGGGTGCCACCCTCGCCGGCGCCATCTGGCTCTCCGGCAACTGGCTCGGCAGCCTCGAGGTCGCCAACGCCATCGCGCTGGGCATGTTCCTGGTCGTCCTGTTCGGCTCCATGTTCGGCCTGCTACTCCCCTTCACCCTCACCCGCTTCGGCGTCGACCCGGCCGTCGCCAGCGCCCCGCTGATCACCTCCGTCGTCGACGTCGTCGGCATCACCATCTACTTCGCCACCGCCGTCGCCATCCTCGGCCTCTAGCTCCGCAGCCCCCGTCCTCCCTGTAGGAGCGTGCTCGCACGCGAAGCCCCTGCCAACGCCAGGCCGGCACCGAAACACCACCCTCCCCGCGGGCGCCCCCCTTCTGGCAGCGTCCTTCGTGGGAGCGGGCTTGCCCGCGAAACCCCTGCCAAAAGAAACCCGTCATTGCGAGGAGCAGAGCGACGAAGCAATCGGCCTGAGATCCCGGAGCGCTTCTCGTAGACCCGCGCCCAGTAACCCGAAGAGCCGGGATCTCCACCGATGAGCGAAACCCACCACATCCCGGACGACCACCGAGGACCACCCGGAACAACGACGAAATCGGCAACAGCCCCCTTGGCAAACATCACCGGTCCAATCCACGAGCCGACCGCCTGAACCCGATACGCCGGCGATAGCGCCACCCCTAGCTATTTTGTACAATCTGTACCTAATAGACAGAAGGGAACCGACATGCGTACCGTCAGCGCAAGCGAAGCCAAGCAGGGCCTGGCAGCCGTCATCGAATCCGCGCGCAAGGAGCCCGTCATCATCCAGCGCCAGAAACGCGATGTGGCCGTGGTCCTTTCGCCCGAAGAATACGAGCGCCTGGTCCACCTGAACGTGAATGAGTTCCGCCGGTTCTGCGACCAGATCGGCGGCAAGGCCGAAGCAGCCGGCCTGACCCAGGAAAAGCTCGACCAACTGCTCGCGGATGACTGAGTCCAAGCGGCAGGGCCGATGGGTACTGGACACCAACCTGCTCGTCAGTCGCCTCCTGGTTCCATCCGGCCCCGCGGCCCGGGCCGTTGACCACGCACTCGACCGGGGCATCCTCCTGGTCTCGGAGGCCACCCTCGACGAGCTCGTCCAGGTTCTCTCGCGCCCCAAATTCGATCCCTACATCAGCCAGGCGGAGCGACAGCAGTTCATCCGCCTGCTGGGTGGCATTGCACGGTTCGTTACGATCACCACCCCGATCACGGCCTGTCGTGACCCGAAAGACGACAAGTTCCTCGAAGTCGCCGTCCACGGCGAGGCCCATGCCATCGTTACCGGAGACGGCGACCTGCTCGAGCTCGATCCCTTCCACGGCATCCGCATCCTCCGCCCCGCCGATCTCCTCACCCAGCGCTGAACCGCACCCGCACCAAATCCTCTTGTCGGGCAGAGCGTTGCCCACGCTGTAGGAGCCGCCTTGGCGGCGAAGCCCCCGCCAGCGCGTAATCCACCCCGTCGCACCCCCGGCCCACCGGCCACCGCGCTGCGAAGAGCCGGGGTCGCCTCCAGTGACAAAACCCCCAAAGAAACTGACCACCCGCGTCACTTGGGGTGACCATTTTTGTCACGTGACACATCTGGACCGCCGTATGTCATGACCCAAACCCAAAACCGAATGGCCACACAGCGCCGTTTATCCGGGTTCTGATGTTCCTGGCACACCCATTGCTTCTACTCAGACAGCTGCCCACGGGGTGGCCGGGCCTCCGGCCCAGCTTTCATCACATCAAGGGAGTACGAACATGCAGAAGAAAACCGCCCAGCAGGGCTTTACGCTTATCGAACTGATGATCGTTGTGGCGATCATCGGGATTCTGGCGGCGATTGCGTTGCCTGCTTATCAGGATTACACCGCGCGGGCGCAGGCTTCTGAGGGCTTGAGCGCAACGGCAGGCATCCGCTCTGAAGTCGCTGTTTACGTGTCTGAAGAGGCTGCACTTCCAGACGATGCCGACATCGATAATGCTGCGGCTGCGCTGGCGGGCAACTACTTCGCTGCCGGCGACGTTGATCTCGCCGCTGGCGTCATCTCCGTTGACTTCACCTCTGGTGTCCACAGCGGTGAAACCATGACGCTTACCCCAGACGTGGAAAACAACGCTGCTGGCAACCCGGCTCAAATTTCAGGTTGGACTTGCGCTGGCCTCGAAGACAAGTACTTGCCATCGGCATGCCGTCCGTAACGTGTCGCGGGTGTAGGGTAAGCCCCCCACGTAACAACGGGTAAGGAAGTACCAACGGGTAAGGACGCCCACCTAGTACTGGAGCCCCGGCCATCGTGCCGGGGCTTTTTCGTTAAAGCAATTCTCTAGGACACCCAATTCTCTAGGACACCCACTTTGTCATAAGCCGCATTCGCCGAAGCCGCCTGGCTCAGACTCCGCTGCTACATCCCGCACTCCCTCACCCCCCCCAAATCGACCAGGATTCACCTGGGTCGCCGCCGTGGCGTGTCCAGGACCGACCGCCAGGAGACACGAATTCCGTTCCCTTCCGAGTGGATCCGGCTCTCCCGATTGCGCGCACCGATTCTTGTGCATACAATAAATCAGTGGAGATCGAGTTTGACGCAGACAAGGACGCTGCGAACCTCGCGAAACACAGGGTCTCACTTGGCGATGCCCTGAGCCTCGAATGGGATACGCTCCTGGCCATGGAAGACCGTCGGAGGAGCTACGGCGAGTGCCGAATGCTCGGATATGCATTGATGGGCAACCGCTTGTATTGCGTCGTATTCACCGGTCGATCGTCCGTGCGGAGAATCATCAGCCTGCGCAAAGCCAACAACCGGGAGATTGCGCGTTATGTCGAAATCACTAACGCTACGCAGCGGTCGTCGGGTCATCTTGAACGACTCCGACGAGGAATCGTCCATTCAGGCCGGAATCGATGCCGATTCAGAGACCCGGGAGCCTTCCGAAGACGAGACGAAAGCCCTGCGACGCGTCGGTCGCCCACCTCTGCCTGTGACTAAAGAGCGCATCACGATCCGTCTGTCGCCAGATGTCGTGGAAGCATTCCGCGCCACCGGAAAGGGTTGGCAGACGCGAATGGACTCGGCTTTGAAAGACTGGCTCAAGGACCATAGCCCGACTTCTAATAATCGTTAGTGCTCGGCTCTGCGGCAGGGGCCGGGCCTTCTGGAGCCGGGCCTTCTGGAACGGGCCTTCTGGGACACCCACTTTCCTCGGCCGCCCAACTTCCTCGGCCGGTCCCTGCGAGGGCATACCGGAACCGCAGGCACACCCAGATTGCTTGCCGTGCTCCTGAAAACCTTCAGGACAATGGCTATGCTATCGGCAGGAGCGCAACGGACATGCGTTCAGGCAGGCCTACTCCACGGAAGGAGTCCATCATGACCCAACCCCGCTCGACCCTCGTCTCTCTGGACGATACGCCCTGGTACCACGTGGTCTCGCGCTGCGTGCGGCGCGCCTTTCTGTGCGGCCACGATGCGCACACCGGCCGCTCCTTCGAACACCGGCGAGGCTGGATCGCCGACCGCATCAAGCAACTCGCTTCGGTATTCGCCATCGACATCGCGGCCTACGCGGTGATGAGCAACCACTTTCACATCGTCGTCCGGGTGGACGACACGCGGGCCCAGGGCCTGGGGCGGGACGAAGTCCTGAGTCGATGGACTCAACTCTTTGCCGGACCGACCCTGGTGCAGCGGTATCTGGCGGATGCGGAACGGCTCGGTCAAGCGGAACTCGAGCTCGTGGACGCCTGGGCGGAGACATATCGCTCGCGTCTGGCTGATCTTTCGTGGTTCATGCGCGTACTGAACGAGTCGATCGCACGGCAAGCCAACGCCGAGGACGGGGTGACAGGACGTTTTTCGGAAGACCGCTTCAAGAGCCAAGCCCTGTTCGATCAACAAGCCGTCTTGACCGCCATGACATATGTCGACCTCAAACCGATTCGGTCCGGCATCGCGGAAACGTCCGAGGGTTCCAAGTACACCTCGGACGCGGAAAGGATGGCACTTCTCCGCGAGTCGGTCGTGAACTACACACCGCAGCCCTTGGGGTCACCACGAGCCGGCAGGTGGGATCCCTCCAATGCAGGCCCACGACACCCACCTTGTTCTGCTCCGCAGGCATTTGACCCTGAACTTGCTGCCGCCCGACACCCACGAGCAGAATGGACTGCCGAAACGCCTGTCAATATGTCCGAGATCACTTGACCACCACGAAATCGCTCCGCTATTTCGAAACGCACCTTTCGTTCAATCGCTGTTGAAAAGGTCGCGCGTGTAGATCTTGTCGGTGTGGTCGCGGATGTCATCGGTGATGCGGTTGGCGACGATGACGTCGCTGATGCGTTTGAACTCGTCGAGGTCGCGGATGACGCGGGAGCGGTAGAAGTCGTCGTCCGGGAGTTCCGGCTCGTAGACGACGACCTCGATACCCTTGGCCTTGATGCGCTTCATCACGCCCTGGACGGCCGAGGCACGGAAGTTGTCGGAGCCGCTCTTCATCACCAGACGGTAGACCCCGACCACCCGGGGCTGGCGCTTGATGATCGCATCCGCGATGAAGTCCTTGCGCGTCCGGTTGGCGTCCACAATGGCCTTGATGATGTTGTTGGGCACCTCGTCGTAGTTGGCCAGAAGCTGCTTTGTATCCTTCGGCAGGCAGTAGCCGCCAAACCCGAACGACGGGTTGTTGTAGTGGCTTCCTATGCGCGGGTCCAGACAAACGCCATCGATGATCTGGCGGGTGTCCAGACCGTTGGCCTCGGCGTAGCTATCCAGCTCGTTGAAATACGCGACACGCATGGCCAGATAGGTGTTGGCGAACAGCTTGATCGCCTCGGCCTCGGTGGAGTCGGTGAAGACCATGGGGATAGCGTCGTCGACCGCGCCTTCCGCCAGGAGGTTGGCGAATGCCTGGGCCCGGTCGGACCGCTCGCCGACGATGATGCGGGAAGGGTGCAGGTTGTCGTACAGTGCCCGGCCCTCGCGCAGGAACTCCGGCGAGAACAAAATGTTGTCGTTCTCCATCTGCGCGCGGATCTCGCGCGTGTAGCCCACCGGCACGGTAGACTTGATGACCATCGTGGCGTGCGGGTTGATCGCCAGCACGTCTCGGATGACGGATTCGACGGTGCTGGTATTGAAGTAGTTGGTCTGCGGGTCGTAGTCCGTAGGCGTGGCGATGATGATGAAGTCCGCGCCTGCGTAGGCCTCCTGCTTGTCCAGCGTCGCCTTGAGGTTCAGCGCGCGGTTCTCGAGGAAGTCCTGGATCTCGGCGTCGATGATTGGCGACTGCCGGCGGTTGATCTGTTCGACCTTCTCCGGCACCACGTCCAGCGCGACCACCTCGTGGTGCTGCGCGAGCAGGACGGCGTTGGAAAGTCCGACGTACCCGGTTCCGGCGACTGCGATTTTCATCCCTTGCTTCCTTTCTGTCTTGATCTGTGTGTCCGCGTTTGCGGTCGCCCCGAACCCGTAGGAGCCGCCTTGGCGGCGAAGCCCCTGCCAGGTTCCGGGTTTGGCAGGGGCTTCGCCTGCGAGCGGGCTCCTACGGGGGGCTGGCCCACCGACCGCGATTATTCAGAGACCGAGGATACTGGGGCGCCATGAACAATGATGCGATCGGAGGCACGAAAGGCTAACGCTGCCCTTACCCCGCGAACCGTTCTTGCGGCGGGTGGTCGGCTGGGGCGTATTCGTGCACCACTGCGCGGATCGTGTGGCAGGCGCGCTCGGTATCCATCTCGCGGTCGGCCTGGTCCAGCTGGCTCAGGGCCGCCTGCAGATCCTGTGGCGCGACGCAGTCCTCGCGTGCGCGCATGATCCGGGCATGCGCGGTGGGCTCGACGTTGTCGCCAATCAGCAGTTCCTCGTAGAGCTTCTCGCCCGGGCGCAGGCCGGTGAAGACGACCTCGACCCCGTCCTCGAGCATGCCGTCTTCCTTCACCTGGCGCCCGTGCAGGCGGATCATGCGCCGCGCGAGGTCGATGATCCTGATCGGCTCGCCCATATCCAGCACGTAGACCTCGCCACCTTCCGCCATGGCACCGGCCTGGATGACCAGCTCGGCCGCCTCGGGGATCGACATGAAATAGCGCGTGATCTCCGGGTGGGTCACCGTGACCGGCCCGCCATCGCGGATCTGCTGGTGGAACAACGGCACCACGGAACCGGACGATCCCAGCACATTGCCAAAGCGCACCATGCTGAAGATCGTACCGCGCCGCTCGCGGGCGCGATCCTGCAGGACCATCTCGGCCAGGCGCTTGGTGGCCCCCATCACGTTGGTGGGACGCACGGCCTTGTCGGTGGAGATCAGGATGAAGCGTTCCACACCCGCGTTCAGCGCGGCTTCCGCCAGAACGGCGGTGCCAAAGACGTTGTTGCGCACGCCCTCGATCAGGTTGGACTCGACGATCGGCACGTGCTTGTAGGCCGCCGCGTGATAGAGCGTCTGCACGCCGTGTTCTTCCAGCACCGCGGCCACGCGCCGCGCATTGGCCACGGAGCCCAGGACGGCGTGGATCGCCGGGTACTGTTCCAGCTGTGCCGCAACCTCCTGCATCTCGCGCTCGATGCTGTAGAGCGCGAACTCGTTGCGCTCGAACAGGATCAGCGCGGCCGGCTCCAGGCGGATAATGCGCCGGCAAAGCTCCGACCCGATGGAGCCGCCCGCCCCCGTCACCATCACCACCCGGCCGCGCACGCTGCGAGTGAGCAGCTCCGGATCCGGCGGAACCGGATCGCGGCCCAGCAGATCGGCGATGTCGACGTCCTCCAGCTGCTCGAGGCTCGCGTGTCCGGAGACCACCGCCTCCATCGACGGCACGGTCTGCACGTACACCGGCAGCGGTTCCAGCTGCTCGAGGATGCGGCGGCGCTCATGGCGCGTGGCAGACGGGATGGCCAGCAGCACGCGTCCGACCCGAAAGCGATCGATCAGGCGCGCGAGCTGGGCCGGCTTATGAACCGGAATCCCGTCGATCGAGCTGCCCTGCAGGCTGCGGTCCTCGTCCACGAACGCGACCACACGGAAGCGCCCCCCGGCCTTGAGCCCGGACAGCAACTGCACACCGGCCTCGCCGGCCCCGAACACGATCACCGGCTCGGCACCCGCGGCCGCCTCGATGATGGAGCGATACCAGGTGCGCACCAGGAACCGGCTGCCACCGACGTATAGGAAGGCCACGATCGCGAAGTTGATCGGGACCGAACGCGGAAAGCTGTCTACGCGACCGATTGCCACTGCAGCCCAGAGCACGAGCGCGAGCACGGCTACGCCGGATCCTACCGCCCAGATCGTCCGCGATCCCATGAATCGGATAACAGCCCGGTAAAGACCCAATCGTGCGAATACCGGGATGCCCACCAGCACCACCAGCGGGAACAGCCACCAGGTCTCCAGCATGATCGGCGGGAACGGCTCCGCCAGGCGGATGGCGAAGCCGGACCACAGCGCCAGCGGCAGCATCACGACATCCGCCAGCACCATCAGCCAGCGCTTCCGCGAGCGCGGCAGATTGAGCAGCCTTTCCAGGCTCCGGCTCAGCATGAGCTGCAACACCCTTTACGCATTGGCCGCCCGAGTTCGATGTCCACCAAAACCACCCGGATACAGTACATCAAGCGCACAACCCGAGGGCCACCGCGATCCGTCACGGCCCGCGAAGCATAAGCAACCCCTGATAAAAATACACCCCGACTGCGTGATACACACTGTGGGAGCCTGCTCGCAGGCGAAGCCCCCGCCCACGCTGGAACTTACCTCCGGGCAAAAGCTTCGCCGCCAAGGCGGCTCCTACAGAAGCTGCCCAAGCGCGCGATAACCCTCGCTGGCAGGGGCTTCGCGGGCAAGCCCGCTCCCACAAAACCGCGCGTCAAACCCAACCCCACACGAGATCTCATCAAGCGAGGAGCTGGGCGAGGTCGTCGGGGCCGAGGATGGGGATGTCGAGGGATTCGGCCTTGGTGACCTTGGAGCCGGGGTCGGCGCCGGCGATGACGGCGGTGGTCTTTTTGGAGACGGAGCCGGTGACCTTGGCGCCGCGGGCCTCGAGGGCGGCCTTGGCTTCGTCGCGGGTCATGGTGTCGAAGCTGCCGGTGAGGACGTAGGTGTTGCCGGCCAGCGGGGCCGCGTCGCCCGACTCTGCCGCTTGTGGCCGGGGCGGATCGGGCCAGTGGACGCCGGCGTCGCGCAGGGCCTGGATCACGTCGCGGTTGTGCGGCTCGGCGAAGAAGTTGGCGATGTGCTCGGCGACGATGGGGCCGACGTCCGGGACCTCCTGCAGGGCCTCGGCATCGGCCTGCTTGAGGGCGTCGAGATTGCCGTAGTACGTGGCCAGGTTGCGGGCGGTGACCTCGCCCACCTCGCGGATGCCGAGGGCGAAGATGAAGCGCGCAAGCGTCGTCTCGCGCGCCTGTTCCAGGGCGTTGACGAGGTTGGCCGCGAGCTTGGGCCCTACCCGCTCCAGCGCCTCCAAGCGCTCGGCATCCAGCGCGAACAGATCCGCCGGGCTTTGCACGATGCCGCCGTCGGCAAGTTGCTCGATGATCTTTTCGCCGAAGCCTTCGATGTCCATCGCGCGGCGCGAGACGAAGTGCTTCAGCGCCTCGCGCCGCTGTGCGGGGCAGACCAGCCCGCCGGTGCAGCGGGCCACGGCCTCGCCCTCCGGGCGTTCGATGTGCGAGTCGCACTCCGGGCAGGTTGCCGGCATCTCGATCGCGCGTGTGTCCGCCGGCCGTTCGCCGCCGGCGCGGCCGACCACCTCGGGGATCACGTCGCCGGCGCGGCGCACGATCACGCGGTCGCCGATACGCACATCCTTGCGCGCGATCTCGTCCATGTTGTGCAGGGTGGCGTTACTGACCATCACGCCGCCCACCAGCACCGGCTCCAGGCGCGCCACCGGCGTCAGCGCGCCGGTGCGACCCACGCGGAACTCGACATTGCGCAGCGTGGTGGTGCGTTCCTCCGCCGGGAACTTGTGGGCGATGGCCCAGCGCGGCGCGCGCGAGACGAAGCCCAGCGCCTGCTGGTCGGCCAGGGCATCCACCTTGTACACGATGCCGTCAATCTCGTAGTCCAGCCCCGCGCGCCGGGCGGCGAGCCGTTCGTAGTAGTCGAGACAGGCCTCCACACCCTCCAGCACCTCCCGCTCCGGGCAGGCCGGGAAGCCGAGCTCCCGCAGCCAGTCCAGCGTGCCGGACTGGGTGTCCGGCAGGGTCCCGCCCTCGACGAATCCCACGGAGTAGGCGAAAAAGCTGAGCGGCCGGCGCGCGGTCACCTGCGGGTCCAGCTGGCGCAGGCTGCCGGCGGCGGCGTTACGCGGGTTCATGAATCCGCGCTGGCCGTCGGCCTCCAGGCCGGCGTTCAGGCGTTCGAAGTCGGCGCGGCGCATGAACACCTCGCCGCGCACCTCCAGCACCTGCGGGGCGTCGTCGGTGAAGCGGTCGCCCAGGTGCAGCGGGATCGGACGAACGGTGCGCACGTTGGCGGTCACGTCCTCGCCGGTCTCGCCGTCTCCGCGGGTGGCGGCCTGGACCAGACGCCCATTCTCGTAGATCAGGCTGATGGCGAGCCCGTCCAGTTTGGGCTCGGCCATATAGGTGACGGCGGCCTCAAGGCGTGCCGGGTCGCCGGTCTGCTTTGCCAGGCGTTCGCGCACGCGGCGGTCGAAGTCGCGGATCTCTTCCGCCTCGAAGCCATTGGCCAGCGACAGCATCGGCAGACGGTGCCGCACCGTGGCGAAGCCCTCGGCCGGCGCGGCCCCGACGCGCTGGGTAGGCGAGTCGGGGGTCACGAGCTCGGGGTGCTCCGCCTCGAGCTGCTCGAGTTCGCGCATCAGCGTGTCGAACTCGGCGTCCGAGACTTCGGGATCGTCGAGTACGTAGTAGCGGTAGTTGTGGTGCTCGATCTGCCGGCGCAGCGCGTCCACGCGCGCCGCGGCAGCCGCCGAATTCTGCCCGGCCGGCGTACCCGACGGGCTCATCGCGTGCTGCGCCGGCGCAGCACGTCCGGGCGATGGCGGCGCAACCAGTCGTTCAGGTCCTCGCGCATGTAGGCCAGGGTCTGGTTGGTCGCGGTGGACTGCTGCGCGTCCAGGATGCTGCCGCCCAGGTCGCGCGCCAGCACGTGGGCATGCTCCAGCAGCGCCTCGAAGGCCCGCTGCGGCTCGGCACTGCGATGCACCTGGGTGAACAGCGTGACGCCGGGTGTCATCATGTCCGCCAGGTCCTCCTCGCGCAGGGTGCCCGGCGGCACCATATTGGCGGCGGAGAACAGCGGCACACGGTTGTCCGTCTCCGGTTCCTGGAAGTGGTAGATGTCCATCTCGCCGGGGGTCATGCCGGCGCGCTGCATGGCCGCGCCCAGGGCCACGCCGGTGAACGGCTTGTTGCGCGGGGCCACCACGTGCAGCAGCAGGATCTTCTCGTCGGTCGCGCGGCGCTCGGCCTTCGGATTGCGCCCGACCACGCGCGGCTCGGAGACATACTCGCCCAGGGTCTCCATATCCGGTGCCGGCTTCTCGATCAGGTCCGGGTCCACCTCGTGGTCCGGGTGCAGGTGCTCGCCCAGGGTGTCGTCGGCGCGTGCGGGCTTGAGCCGTTCCGGCCGCACACGCTCCATGCCGGCGCGCAGGCGGGCGCCCATGCCGCCGAGCGCCGCCCGCACACGCTCCACCGGCGCGCTCGCGCGGCCCTTGCGCCGGGTGTGCAACGGGCGGTCCTCCGGCGACGGCTCGAAGGCACCGTGCGGCGGGGGCGGCGTGGGCTCCTCGTCGCTGTCCAGCACGCCGTAGATATCCTGGGCGCGGTCGCCCCGGCGTCCGTAATCGGGCTCCAGGTCGGGTTCGTCGTCGCTGGCGGTCACGCCCAGGTGGGGCTCGTGGCGATCCTCGCGGGACGCGCCGGGGATGCGCGGTTCCTCGAATGCGGGCTCGCGCGCCCCGCCGGTGCGAACGCTGCCGGTATCCAACGGATCCCCCCAGCCCGCCTCCGGCTCGGAAACGCCGCCGGGCTCAGCCGGCTCGAACCAGCGCTTCTGCCCCGGCTGCTCACTGGCGCGGATATGCACGGCCTCGTCGCCCCAGTCTGCGGCATCGTCCTCCTCGTCGCGCGCTGCCGCGCGCGTGCGCAGGCGATGGCCAAGCCAGATCCCCGCGATCAGGACAATCCCCAGTATGACCAGACTGATGCGCATCCAATCCACGCAGTACCTCGTTGTGTTGCTGTTTTGTGCCGTGGGCTACCGGGGCCCAAAGCCCGCTAGAACACGCTGCGAAGCCCCCGGAGATTGCTTCGCTTCGCTCGCAATGACGGGGCGGTTCGTTCAGGCCTCCGCCAGCTCCACGGCCTCGTCGATATCGACGCTGACCAGGCGCGACACGCCCGGCTCGTGCATGGTAACGCCAATCAGCTGCTCGGCCATGGCCATGGTCGCCTTGTTGTGCGTGATGAAGATGAACTGGATCTGCTCCGACATCTCGCGCAGCAGATCACAGAACCGACCGACGTTGGCCTCGTCCAGCGGGGCGTCCACCTCGTCCAGCATGCAGAAGGGCGCCGGATTCAGCTCGAAAATCGCGAACACCAATGCCGAAGCCGTGAGCGCCTTCTCACCTCCGGACATCAGATGGATAGTGGACAGCCGCTTGCCAGGCGGGCGCGCCATGATGGTCACGCCGGTATCCAGCAGGTCGTCCCCGGTCATCTCCAGGCGCGCCTCGCCGCCGCCGAACAGGCGCTGGAACTTGTGCCCCAACCCGGCATTCACCTGGTCGAAGGTCTGCTTGAACAGCGCGCGCGTCTCGCGGTCGATGCGGTGCATCGCCGCCTCCAGGGTCTCCAGTGCCTCGATCAGGTCGGCGTGCTGTTCTTCCAGGTAGCGCGAGCGTTCCTCCAGGCTGCGTGCCTCGTCGATGGCTGCCAGGTTGATCGGCCCCAGCTTTTCGATCTTGCGGTCCAGTTCGCCAATCGCCTGCTCCCAGGCCGGGACGGTGGCGTCCTCCGGTAGCTCGGGCGCAAGGGCCTCGGCGGCAAAGCCGGATTCCTGGAACTGGGTCTTCAGTTGCTCGATCTGCACCGAGCGCTCGCGCAGGTCCAGGCGCAGTTCCTCGCAGGTCGAGCGCTGCGCCTCCACGCGATTGCCGAGCTCGGTGCTGGCACCGGCCAGTTCGCGCAGCCGCGCGTCGCAGGCCTCCAGGTCGGCGCGCGCCCGGGTCAGGCGTGCCTCGGCCTCCTGGCGCTGCTCCGCGGCGGTCTGCAGGTCCGCGCGCCACTGCTCCAGCGGGCCCTGGCGCTCGTGCAGCCCCTGTGCGAGGCGCTCGCGGCGCTGGGCATCGTCCTCGCGCTGGCGCTCCAGGCGGTCGCGCTCGTTGTGTTCGCGCTCCAGGCGGTGGCGCGCCTCCTGTTCGGACATGCGCGCCTGGTTGGCCGCGTCGCGCGCCGCGCGCAGCGCATCCCGGGCCTCGGACTGTGCGCCGCGGGCGGCCTCGACGCGTGCCTCCAGCGCGGCGCGGTCGGCCTCCAGGGTCTCGATGCGCGCCAGCGCCTCGTTGCGCTCGGCCTCCGCGGCCGTGAACTGCTCGCGGGCACGCGCGGCCTCCTCGTCCAGCTCGCCCGCCTCGCGGTCGATGCGTTCCTGCTGCTGCTCGAGCTGCCGGGCCTGGTCGCGCAGGCGCTGCACGCGGCGCTCGCGGTCGTCGATCTGGGCCTGCTGCTCGCGGATCTGCCCGTCCAGCGCCTCGCGCCGGGCGCGGGTGGTTGTGATGGTCTCGTTGCGCTCTTCCAGCGCAGCCTGCAGGCGGTTCACATCGGTCGCGAGCTCCTCCTGACGCTCCTGCAGCTCGCGCGCCAGACGCACCCGCGCGACCGCGCCGCTGGCCCCGCCCTCCAGCGTGCGATGCGCGACCCAGCCCGGCCCCAGCCAGGTTCCATCCGGGGTGATCACGCTCTCGCCCGGACCCAGCGTCGCCACCCGGGCGCGGGCGGTTGCGAGATCGTCCGCGCAGTGCACCGCGGCCAGCCAGGCGGTGACCACCGGCGAGCCCTGCACGCGGGCGGCCAGGCTGCCGGCCGGCGCCTGCGCGCCCTGCGGCACGTCGGTACCGACCAGGCGCAGCATGGCGTCGGGCAGGTCCGGCGCGGCTTCCGGAGTGGCGGTCACGGCGGCCTCCAGCCAGGCCCCCAGGACCATCTCCACGGCTGTATCCCAGCCCTCGGCCACCTCCAGCTGCCGCACCAGCGGGCGCGACAGATCCAGCCCGTGTTCGCGCGCCCAGGCGTCGCGCCGGGCGCGGGTCTCCTGCGGGTCGTCCTCGCCGGCAAAGTGCTCCAGCCCCGCCAGACGCCCGGCGACCTCGCGCGCCTCGCGTTCGGTGGCGTGCAGGCGGTCCTGCTCCTCGCGCTGGGCCTGTTCCAGTTCGGTCAGCGCACTCTGCTGCTGTTCGCGATCGCCCTGCAGGGCCTGCAGCCGCTCGCGCAGGCCGCCCAGTTCCGTATCCAGGCGATCGGCCTCGGTACCCGGGTGGGTTTGTGGCAGGGCCGAACGCTCTGCCTCAAGGCGTTCCCGCCGCTGGGCGACGCGCTTGAGCAGGTGCTCGGCGTTGTCCATGCGCGAACGCGCGAGCTGCGCGTTCTGGCGCGGCTCCGCCAGCGAGCGTTCCCATTCGGTGAGGGCCTCGCGCGCGGCCTGGTATTCGGTCTCGGCCTGTTCCGCGGCCGCCTCCAGACGCTCGCGCTCGGCCTCGGCGCTGGCGGTAGCCGCCTGGCGTTGCGCGCTCTCCTGCTCGGCCTGCGCGATGCGCGCCTGCACCGCCTGATGCTCGCCGGCGGCGGCCTCGATGCGGCTGTCCAGCTGGCGCAGCTCGGCCTGTTCGCGCGCTAGTTCGTCCTCGGCATGGCGAATGGACTGCTCCAGCCGCGAGACCTCGGCGGCGCGATCGTAGTAGGCACTCTGCGCCTGGGTGGTGGCGGCCTCCAGCTCGAGGCGCTCCTGGCGCGCCTGTTCGGTGCCGGTCTGCGCCTTCTGAGCCTCGGCCTGGGCCTGGGCCAGTGCGGTCTCGGCATCGTTGAGCCGGGTGCGGCTGGCCTCCATCTCGCGTTCCTGCGCCTGCAGGCGCAGGAGGATGGCCTCGGCGCGCTTTTGCCGGCGTTCGGCCGCCAGGGCCTGGTAGCGCTCGGCGGTGGCGGCCTGGCGATTCAGGCGCTCGGCCTGCTTGGCCACCTCGTCGCGCACGTCGTCCAGGCGCTCGAGGTTCTCGCGGGTGTGGCGTACGCGGTTCTCGGTCTCGCGCCGGCGCTCCTTGTATTTGGAGATGCCGGCCGCCTCCTCCAGGTACACGCGCAGCTCCTCCGGCCGCGCCTCGATCAGGCGCGCGATCATGCCCTGCTCGATGATGGCGTAGCTGCGCGGCCCCAGGCCCGTGCCTAGGAACAGGTCTACCACGTCGCGCTTGCGCGCACGCTGGCCGTTGAGGAAGTACTTGGACTGGCCGTCGCGGGTCAGCGCGCGTTTGACGGCGATCTCGCCATAGCCGCTGTACTCGCCGCCCAGGCGGCCGTCGGAGTTGTCGAAGACGAGCTCGATGGAGGCCTGCCCCACCGGCTTGCGGCTGGAGGAGCCGTTGAAGATCACGTCCTCGCTGGAGTCCCCGCGCAGGTGCTTGGCCGAGGATTCTCCCATCACCCAGCGCACCGCGTCGATGGTGTTGGACTTGCCACAGCCGTTCGGCCCGACCACGCCCACCCGATTGCCGGGCAGGACGAGGGTGGTCGGGTCCACGAACGACTTGAAGCCGGCCAGCTTGATTCGGGCGAGTCGCACGTTCGGCGCTATCCGCGGTCAGGGAACTCGGGGTTAGAATGGTACACGCTTACACCCTCAGAGTGACCCGCCCCCGAGCACCTGGCACCTGTCCCGCTGTAGGAGCCTGCTTGCAGGCGAAGCCCTGCACGTGCCCGGCTTTGGCAGGGGCTTCGCCTGCGAGCAGGCTCCCACAGGGGGCTGTCACACGCAGGGGCCATCCATTCAACGACGAGAGACGTAGATGCCCAGCCAGCCGAGCAAGACCCTGGAGACCTTCGACAATCCGGCGCCGGAGAACGACTTTGCGATCTATATCCGCGTACCGGAATTCACCTGCCTGTGCCCCGCGACCGGACAACCGGACTTCGCCGAGCTGCACATCCAGTATGTGGCGGACCAGAAATGCGTGGAGCTGAAGTCGCTGAAGAACTACATGTGGTCCTACCGGGATGAGGGGGCCTTCCACGAGGCCGTGACCAACCGCATCCTGGCCGATCTGGTGGCGGCGACCGACCCGCGCTACATGCGCCTGACCTCGTACTTCAACGTGCGCGGTGGCGTCTATACCACCGTGGTGGCGGAACACCGCAAGCCCGGCTGGACCCCGCCGGAGCCGGTGCAACTGCCCTCGCCCACGCGCAGCCCGCTCGACATGAACGGCTGAGCTCGCGCGCGATGCACGCCATCGGCATCGACCTCGGCACCTCCGGGATCCGGCTCGTGCTGCTGGACCCGGCGGGCGAGCGGATCCATGCCGCGCAGCGGGCGCTGCCGGCCTCGGTCGGTGGCGAGGAGCAGCGGGCGGAGCAGAACCCGGCCCTTTGGTGGTCCCATGTGCGCGAGCTGCTGCGCGAGGCCGCTACGCATCTGAACGGCCAGCCGGCGGCGATCGCGGTGGACGGGACCTCGGCGACCCTGCTGCGCCTGGACGCCGATGGACGCCCGACCCACCCGGCTCTTATGTACAACGATGCCCGGGCCACCGACATGCTGCCCGTGCTGGCCGGGGTGGCCCCGGCCGCTTCCGCCGTGCACAGCCCCAGTTCCTCGGCCGCGAAGCTGCTGTGGTTGCGTCGCCACGAGGGGCTCTCGGGCGTGCGCCGCGTCCTGCATCAGGCCGACTGGATCGCCGGGCGCCTGCGCGGGCGCTTCGACCACATGGACGAAAACAACGCCCTGAAACTGGGCTACGACGCCCTGTGGGGGGGATGGCCGAACTGGCTGCAGGAGACCCTCGGGACCGACGCCACCCTGCTGCCGGAGGTGGTCCCCGCCGGCACCGTGCTGGGCCCAGTGGACCCGCAGGTGGCGGAGGCACTGCACCTGAACCCGGCCTGCCGGGTGGTGGCCGGCACCACCGACAGCATCGCCGGATTTCTCGCCTCCGGTGTCGCCGATGACACCACCGGGGTCACCAGCCTGGGCTCTACGCTGGTGCTCAAGCAGTTGGCGCCGGAGCCGATCTACGCCCCGGAACTGGGCATCTACAGCCACCGCTTGCTGGGACGCTGGCTGGTCGGCGGCGCCTCCAACAGCGGCGGCGCCGTACTGCGCCAGTACTTCGACGACGCGGCGCTGGGCCGACTGAGCGATACCATCGACCCGGAGAGCGACAGCGGGCTGGACTACCGGCCCCTGCCCCGAACCGGCGAGCGCTTCCCGGTCAACGATCCCGAACTGGAGCCGCGTCTCGCCCCCCGCCCCGATGACGACGCGCGCTTCTTGCAAGGGCTGTTCGAGGGGATCGCCCGCATCGAGCGCGACGGCTACCGCCGCCTGACCGAACTGGGCGCCCCGCGCGTGGAGCACGTGGTCTCGCTCGGCGGCGGCGCCCGAAACCCCGTATGGACCCGCATCCGCAACCGCATCCTCGAATGCCCGGTCACCCCGGCCGCGGATGACGACGCGGCGCGCGGAGCCGCCCGCCTCGCGCGCATCGGCGTGGGTCTGGAGCCCGGCTTCACGGACTGACCGTCTCCTGTGCCGACAAGACCCATGTAGGAGGCCAGCCCTCTGGCCGATGGGGGGCATCACCAGCATCCCATCGGCCAGAGGGCTGGCCTCCTACAGGAAATCCAGGGGCAGGGCCTAATGGTGGTGATCGATGCTACATTCCGAAGGGAACACCACAACAAAGGGATACGACATGCACTGGACGCGAGTTCTCGGGATTGCCTTGCTGGTGGGCGGGATCATTCTGCTGGTGATGGGCTATAACGCGACCGAAAGCCTGGGCGAGGAGCTGCACCAGGAATTCATGGGTCGCTACACGGACGAGACGCGCTGGTACCTGATCGCGGGCGGCGTGATGTCCGTCGTTGGGCTGGTGCTGGCGATCTTCGGGGTGCGCCGCTGAGCCCACCGTGCCGGCCCGTTCGCTCCGCCTGACCCCGCTGTTCGCGTTCCTGGCACCCTTTCGCGGGCTTTCGCGCGTATTCGAGCCGGGCCTGCGGGGCCTGGTGATCGGGCCCCTGATCATCAACATCGTGGTGGTGATCGGGCTTGCGGCGGCGGCCGCACTTGGCTTCGAGGCGCTGCTGGCCGCGTGGCTCCCGAGTGGCTGGGACTGGCTGGCCTGGCTGCTATGGCCGTTGTTCGCCCTGGCGCTGCTGGTGGCCTTTGCGGTATCGGCAGTAGCCCTGGCCGCGATCATCGCCAGCCCGTTCTCCGGCCCGCTGGCCTACCGTACCGCCCGCGGCCTGGGCCACGAACCGCGCCAGCCGGCGCGCTCGTTTCTCGGCGAGATGGGTCACGCGAGCATCACCGCGCTGCGCAAAACCGGGTACTACGCCCTGCTGTTCATCCCGGTCCTGGTGATCACGGTGATCCCCGGGCTGAACCTGCTGGCCGGACTGGCGTGGTTCCTGTTCGGCAGCTGGGTCCTGGCCGTCGAATTCATGGAAGCCCCGCTGGCGAACGACGGCCTGGAGTTTGCGGCGGTCCGCCAGACCCTGCGCGCCCACCGGCTGGAGACGCTCAGCTTCGGGGCCGGCACCACGCTGCTGGCGATGGTGCCGGTGGTGAACCTGCTGCTGGTCCCGGCCGCCGTAATCGGCGCAACCCACCTGCGCGTGCGCCTGCCCGACCCCCGGGGCAACGCCTAAGGAGACGCTGATTGAATCGCACGTCCGCGCTCGAGTCGCTTTTGCGTGCGAACAAGGCGCGGTGACTGCCGTGCAGTCATTCTGCACAAGGGAACCGCAACGCTGTGCGCGCGCCCGTTTTTGATAACAACGGGCGGCCGAGCCCCTGCTTTCAATGGCTTGTGGGGTTGGTGCCCCCTGTTCCCCGATCCTGCGTTGCGCCGCTTGCGGGTAGAACCACTACCCGCTGCACGACGCGCCTTGTCTCGGAACGTTTGTCTCGAACAACTGGGGGGCACCAACGCGGACGTGCGATTCAATCAGTGTCTCCTAAGGCATTTTTCACCACAGAGAGCGCGGAGGGCACAGAGAACTGCAAAAGCCGGGTTACAGGAAGTAGGGAAGGACGCTGGAAGGAATAACAACGGCCGGATCGATTCTTCCGGCATCACTCATCTCGGAGGCAAGCCTTCCGGGGCAAGGCGACTCGCCGAAACCCTGCGAGCCCCAGGCCCTCCAGCCCATCATCCCTTCCAACCTTCAAACCTTCCTGTAAACCGCCCTTGCCCTTCTTCGTGCCTTCGTGCGCTTCGTGGTGCCAAACGCCCTTGACCTCGTGAGAGGCGGGATCCGAATCAGCCCAGTAGCGCATCCAGCGGGTTGTCGGTCGGCAGCGGGCGCATGCGGCCCTCGCGCAGCTCCTGCGCGACGCCCTGCAGGGAATGGCGGCGGCTGGCGCCCTGGTCGAGCGACAGGAAGAGATAGCCGCGCGTGGCCTCGCCGCGCCACACGAGGCCCATGCGGTGCAGCTGCCCGCTGGCCTTGTCGACCAGTTCGAACCACTCGCCGGTGCGCATCCGGCTGGCATCGAAGACCCAGGGGTCGTCGAGATCGGTCAGCAGATCCGGGTCGTCGTCCTCCAGGCGCGTGGCGCGACGCGCCTGGATGCGTGCCTGCGGGTCGAAGCGCGGCTCGTCGGCCGCGGCACGGATACGCTGCAGGTGCGCCTGCCCGAGGTGCTGCACCACCGCCTTGATGCGCGCCTCGTCGGCGCCATGCTCGCGGGCGGTGGCGACGATCTTCTGCACCAGCGGATTGACTTCCTGCGGGGTGACCCCGTTGCAGATCGCCCGCACCACCTCCTGAACCTCGGCGTCCAGGACCTGCACGGCCGCCTCGTCCACGGCCAGGAGGTCTTCCCAGGCCTCGGCGATCTGCTCGGCGGCGCGCTCCGGCAGCTCGGCACCGGTTTCCAGCACGCATACAGTCAGGGTGCGTCGGGCGCGGGCGGCGCGTTCCTTCTCGCACATCGGCTCGGCAAGTGCGTCCGCCTGCGCCTGCCAGTGCGCGTCCTGCTCCGCCCGGGCCGTATCCCATTCCTCGCGCAGGGCCTGTGCGCCGGCGCGATCGAGGACATCGACCTCCTTTTCCAGGCGTTCGACGCTCTGGCGCATCGCGTCGAGATAGCCTTTGACCAGCGCGGCATCCTCCGCGCCGTTGTCGGGGCTGATGCGCACACCGGTGTTGATCAGGCTGCCCACCCATTCACGCAGCGGGTGGGCGGAGTCGTGGAAGAATTCGAGATCGCGGCTGACCACGCGCGCGAGCAGCGGTTGCAGCTTCAGCATGATCGCGCGGAACTCGGGATGGCACTCGAGCTGGCGCGACACCTCGGCGAACACGCCCGCCAGCACACCCGTGATGACGTCCTCCAGGGGGGCCTCGACCGCCGAGCCACCGGCGCCCGCCGCCGGGCCCATACCCGCCCCGCCGGCGGCCAGCAGCCAGCCGGAGGACGCCGCCCATTGCTGCCAGGCCTCCGGGGCCGCATCCGCCGCGGGCATCGGCGCGCGGGCCGCCACGCCCACGCCAGCGCCGGCTTCCGAAGTGGCCGCCTCGTCCGCCTCGGTCGCGGGCGCCGCCGCGCCGTCGGGGGCCGGTTCGGCGCTGGCGGCGCCCCAGCTCGCGCGAGCCGCCGGCCGGTCCAGATCGCCATCCGGTTCCTCGGAAACCGGCTCGCGGACCAGCCCACAGGACTCCACCGTCTCGACCACGAAGGCCAGGGTCGGCGCGGCGGTGCTGCCCAGGCAGCGCACATACCCGCGCATCAGATCGAGGGTCATGTCGGTACGGCCGAACTGGGCCTCGGCGGTCTCGATCAGGCGCTCGTACCAGTTCAGCGGCGACCACGGCGCCCAGCCGGGGTGCTCGAAGCGATCCTCCTCGCGCGCCGCCTGCAGGAAGACGAACCAGGAATAGCGATTGTGCTCGCGGACAAGCCCTTCCAGCTTGTGCCGCAGGGAGCGGCGGGTGGACTGGTAATCGTCCAGGATCTGCAACCCGGAGTTGTCGCCCGCGTAGCTGGAACCGGAGAATTCGTACTTCGGGGGATAGGTCGTGGCCAGGAAGTCCCGTTCCAGGGCCTCCTCGAACTGGCGGCGCAGCACGAACTGATAGCCCTGAAGCTGGTTGGCCCACTCGCTGCTTTCGGAATCCTTGCCGCCGGCGGTCCAGTCCCGGGCGATCGCCTCCAGGAAGCGGTCGAGGTGGTCCGCCACTCGTGGAACGATGCCACGCGCCAGTTGCTGGCGCTGCGCATCCGACAATCCAGCCAGTCCCGACCAAAGCTTCGCTGGATCGGCCCCCGGGCCTTCCCGGCCTTTCTGCTCCGTGCCTGCCATTGCTTGGGTGCCCTCGTCTAGCCGCGCGATTGCCCCCGTAAGTTCAACGTGAGGCACCCAATAGTGTACAGGCGCGGCAAAAGCAGAGCATCCGGGGCAGCTTCCGACTCAACCCGAGGGGAAACACTGATCAATGTGCACGCTCGCGCTCGAGTCGCTTTTGCCTGCGTTTAAAGCGCGGTGACTGCCGTGCAGTCACTCTGCACAAGGGAACCGCAACGCCGCGCCTTGTCTCGGAAAACCTGGGGTACCAACGCGAGTGTGTACATTGATCAGTGTTCCCCTAGCCCGATTCAGTCGTCCAGTGGCTGCGCGCCCACCTGGACCATGTCGCCTTCGATGCGCACGGGGAACCGGGTCAGCGGCTCTTCCGCCGGCGGCTCCATGACCTCGCCGGTGCGCAGACAGAACTGGGCATCGTGCATCGGACAGGTAATGCAGTCGTCGGGGTCGATCTCGCCGTCGGCGATGGGTACATCCTCGTGGGTACAGAGATTCTCCACCGCGAAATACTCGCCGCCGAGGTTGAAGATGGCGACCTCGGTATCCGCCGTCTCCACCAGGCGATGGTCTCCATCCTCGATCGTCCCGACCGGGGCTACATCAATCCAATGTGTCATTGCGTCTCCCTTGGCAAAACCCGGGGTTCAGGCAGCAGATTCGTTCAACGGGCGGATGCACGCAGGGCCGCAGTGGCGGCCGGGTCAATCTCGATCCGCCGCCCTTCTTCCGGGTGATAGGAAAAGCGCCCGACTACGCGCAGGTTCTCGCCCAGGTGGTCGCGGACCGCCGAACCGGGGGTGACCGCCACCCGGTTGATGGCGTCGTCCTCGAGCCAGTAATGCTCGGGATCGTCGAAGCGGTTCACCACTCCCTCGGTTTCCACCAGCTCGCCGTCGAACGCCGGAGCCGACGCCGCCAGCTGCTCCAGCGTTACCGGCGCCACGCGCTCGCCACCGCAGGCTACCAACAAGGCTGACGCTACCAACCCCAGAATCAGGGCCTTCATCCCCTTCCACACGATCGTTTCTCCCGGCTCCACTCGCAGCGCGTATTGCGTCCCGACCCGCACAGCCTAACCAAAGGGGCATCCTCCGTGCCGATTCACCCGCGAATAACAGGCTCAAGCGAGACGGTTGGCTGCCGTTACCAACGAATGACGACCCACACACGCACCCGACAGGGACGCTCAAACGCATGAATCCGGCATATCAGAACCGCTCCCGCTCGCCCTCGCGAATGGCCCGGTCCCGGCCGAGCGCCGGCCCTGAGACCACAGGGTCACTGGACTCGCGCGAACGGCGACACCTCGCTCCACCGGAAGACTGGGTGGAGCTGGCGGAGGAGACCCTCAGACTGATCCGGCAACTGCGGGTTTAGGCCCTGCGGCGCGCCGGGCGTTAGCGGGCGTGCTGGGCGAGCCAGCGGTCCAGGGCGTTGCCGAAGGCCTGGCGGTCGCGCGGGCCCAGGGCCGCGGGACCGCCGGTATCCACGCCGCTCCCGCGCAGGGTGTCCATGAAATCGCGCATGCTGAGGCGCTCGCGGATGTTGTCGCGGGTATAGAGCTCGCCGCGTGGATTGAGCGCCTGGCCGCCCTTCTCGATCACCTCCGCGGCCAGCGGGATGTCGGCGGTGATCACCAGGTCGCCCGCCGCGAGGCGCCGGACAATCTCGTTGTCGGCCACGTCGAACCCGGCACCCACCTGGATGGAGTCGATCAGCTTGGACGGCGGCGTACGCATCGGCTGGTTGGCCACCAGGGTCATCGGTGTCCCGGTCCGCTTCGCCGCGCGAAACAGGATTTCCTTGATCACAGCGGGACAGGCGTCCGCATCCACCCAGATCTTCATGGGCCTCCTTCCGGGGCGTTCAATGACGGTTGCGGCACAGGGTATCGGTTCGCGGCGCCCGGCACATTTTTCGCCGCCCGAGTTGGCACCCGCACAAGCCCGTGTTATCAGGGACCCGAACAGGAGAGACCTGCTCCTGCCTTCAAACAGGGCGTGCGTTCCGGTCGGGCCACGCATCCAACCCGCAAGGAGCATCCCATGGGCATCGAAGTTACCGGCATTCTGGGCCTCGTCTGGCTGCTGATCGTCATCTGGGCGATCGTGCGCACCGCGCAAAGCCCCGCCGGCCCGGTCGTCAAGTTGCTGTGGATCCTGATCCTGCTGTTCCTGCCGCTTCTGGGGCTGATCGCCTGGCTGCTGCTGGGCCCCCGATAGGCGCCCGTCGCGCCCTTCACAGGCGGCGCAGAAACGCCGCCAGGTCTACGTCCCGGCCCTCCAGTTCGCGTAGCCGCGCAAGCAGCGCTTCCTGGGATCCGAACCGCTCGTGATCAAAGCCCGGGGCACGGGATGTCCGCTGCCGCCCCGGGATACCCGGGTCCGGGTCCGCAGCACGCCAGCCGAAGTCCGGTGGCGGGTCGGACGTCCGCGTATCGGCAGCCGGAACGGCATCCCGCTCCGCAGGGGCCGCCGGCCTCGGCGGATCGGCGGGGCCCAGCGCCTCACCCAGCGCGACATCCTCCGCAACCTCGGGGCTGGCCGCCTCTTCCGACGGCGCATCGACCGAAGGCGCACCCCCCTTGATGGCCGGTCGCCCCGTGCGCGCCCGGTACTGCTCGTGCAGGGTGTTCAGGACCTCGGCCAGGGCTTCCGGGTCCGCCACCTCCAGCGCGTTCTCGAAGGCCCGGCGTAACGGGGCCAGGCCCTGGTCGGCATCCACCTCCGGCGGGGGCGTCTCGCCGGCCGGGGAATCCACAGGTTCCTGGACCGCCGTTGCCGGCGGGGCCGTGGCTTCGAATCCGTGATCCCCGGCGGAACCGGCAGTGGATCGGGGAGCGGGTGGAGACCCCTCGAGCCGCCCGCGCCAGAAGCGGCTGAAGGCCGCGTCGGGCCCCTGCGGCGGGTCGTCGTCCAGCGCGTTGGCCAAGCGCTGAAACGGGCGGAACGACGGATCGCCCTCGGCAAACAGCGCGACCGGGTGCTGCAGGGTGACCGCCGTACGCAGACTCTCGTCGCGCTGGACGAAACCCAGGAAATCGACCCGCGTATGCAGGTATTTTTCCACCGCGTTGCCGAAGCGCTGGAACACGCTGCGCGCCTCGGCAACGTCCGCGACCATGTTGACGACCACCCGTACATCCAGCGCCTGCCGGCGCAAGGCGAGTTTCAGCAGGGAGAAGGCGTCCGTCAGGGAGGTCGGCTCCGGGGTGAGCACCAGCAGGACCTGATGGCTGGCCGCGAGGAAGTCCAGCGTGGTGTCGCCGATGCCGGCGGCGGTGTCCAGCAACAGGTCGTCGAAATCCGATTCGATGCGCGCCAGCTCCGTGACCAGGCGCTGCTGGTGGGCCTCGGAGAGCTCGGCGTACTCGCGGATGCCACTGGCGCCCGGGATGATCCGCAGGCCATGGGGCCCTTCCAGGAGGATCTCCTCGATGCCGCATTCCCCGGCCAGCACCTCGGGCAGCCCCCGTTGCGGACGCAGCCCCAGCAGGATGTTGACGTTGGCCAGCCCGGTGTCGCCGTCGAGGATGCACACCCGCCGCCCCCGGCGCGCCAGGGTAATCCCGAGGTTCACCGCGAGGCTGGACTTGCCCACGCCACCCTTGCCACTGGCCACGGCCAGGACCCGTGGCCGCGCCACCGCTGCGGATCGGGAATCCGCCGAGGCACTGCGATCGGACATTGCGGCTCCCTGCATGGCACTCATCGGCATGGATTGAGGAAACCCTGATCGGTAAAGGATGACGGCGAACTCACGGCCGGTCTACCCCGTCCGGTAGCGTGTCCGAATACCGCACAGTATAGTCGGTTATCAAGAGCGGCCCGGCGCGCAGGCGCCACACGGTGCCAACACCGGGTTCGCGGTTCGGGCAACTGAGACGGCGGGTCGGCTACAGCGTCTCCGGGGAACAGCATGGCGAGGGTCAACACGGCAACGGACGCATTACCCAGCCTGCCCCAGGCGCTGATCCCCGTTCTCGATGCCACCCAGGCAGATGAAGCCGATTTCCAGTCCCTCGCCCGCGCCATCCTGCAGGACGCCGGGATGTCCGGCCGCCTGCTGCAGGCCGCCAACTCCCCCTTCTACTACCGCGGCTCGCCCTGCCGCACCATCGACCGCGCCCTGTTCAGCCTGGGCCTGGACACGGTGCGCAGCCTGGCCCTCACCGCGGCGATCCAGCAGCTGTTCGGCGAATTCGCACCCCGGCATCGCGGCTACCTGCGCGTAGTCTGGCGCCGCGCCCTGACCACCGCCAGCCTCGCCCAGGTCCTCGCGACCCTGACCCGCTACCCCCGCCCGGAAGAGGCCTACCTGGCCGGGTTGCTGATCGACATCGGCCGCCTGATCCGGCTGGCCGGAGACGAGGGCCACTACTGGCCCCTGCTGCAGGCGGCGGAGGATGACCCGCACCTGGTGGCCCTCGAACGCGACAGCTTCGGGTGCCACTACGGCGAGCTGGGCGGCGACTGCCTGGAGACCTGGGGCCTCGGCCGTTTCGTGGCCGATGCCGTGCGCTACCACCTGGAGCCGGCCGAACGCGTGCGTGATGCCCACCACCTGGTGAAGCTGGTGAACCTGGCACATGCCATGGCCTGCCTTCCGGCCACCCTCGCGGCCAGCACCGAGGCCACCTGCAACGAAACGGCGCTGGCCGCCGCCGACACGCTGTTCGGCCTGAACGAGGGTCTGGCACGGGCGCTGCGCGAACGGGTGGCCGAAGATGTCCGGCGCATCGCCGGCTCGCTGGAGATTGATCTTGACGCCCCCGTGCCGGGTCCCGAGGCAGCAGACGCGGCGGAATCGGCCGACCGGGCGGCCGAACGCGCCCTCGGCTCACGGGTCCGGGACCTCACCGAACTGGAACGGATCAACGCAGAGATGGCCCGCGCGACCCGGTTGCAGGACCGCTGCCTGGCCGCACGGCGCACCCTGTTTCTGACCCTGGGCGTGAGCCAGAGCCTGCTGTTCCTGGTCGACGAAGACCAGCAGTCGGTCTCCGCCTGGGTGGAGGATGACGAGACACCCGATTTCACCCTGCCGCTGCTGCCCGGGCGCAGCCTGGTCACCGACACCCTGCTGGACCGCGAGATCCTGCGTCACGAGGAGGAAAACGCCGCCGGCCTCCCGGTGATCGACCAGCAGCTGTTCCGCCTGTGCGAGGCGGAACGCCTGTGGAGCTTTCCGCTGCTGGCCGAGGGTCAGCAGCCCGCCGGCGTGCTGATCCTCGGGCTGACGCACGGCCAGGCGGAGGGCCTGGAACCCCGCAGCGACTTCATCCGCTCCCTGACCCGCGAGATCGCGCGCGCCCTGACGCAGCCCCGCCCCGAGCCCCGAGACACCGACGATACCGAACAGCGCATCCGCGAGACCGTGCACGAGGCCGGCAACCCGCTCAGCATCATCCAGAACTACCTGGGCGTGCTGCACCACAAGCTGGGCGCGGAGCACGAGGCCCGCCACGAGCTGGGCCTCATCAAGGACGAGATCGACCGGGTCGGGCGCATCCTGCTGCGCCTGCGCGATCCGGAGGCCGCCGCGACCGGAGAGACCGGACCGGGCTCGCTGAACGCACTGGTGCGCCAGGTCGCGGACATCGTCGACGGATCCCTGTGCCGGACCCGGGGCATCCAGCTCCATCTGGACCTCAGCCCCTCGGACCCGCCGCTGTCCGTGTCGGCGGATCACCTGCGCCAGATCCTGACGAACCTGCTGAAGAACGCCGCGGAGGCGCAGGAGAACGGTGGCGAGATCAGTATCGCCACCCGCGCCCCGACCACGGTCAACGGCCGCCGCGTAGTGCCCTTGTCGGTCACCGACAAGGGACCCGGCCTGCCACCGGCGGTCCAGGCCGCCGCGTTTGCGCCGGTGGCGTCCAGCAAGGGGCCGGGGCATGCCGGCCTGGGGCTCAGCATCGTCAAGCGCCTGACCGAGGAGATCGGTGCGGGCTTCACCTTTACCAGCACAAGCGCCGGGACGCGCTTCGAAATCACCCTGCCCCTGGTCACACAGGGGACAGCGGACGCATCAGGGATGACGCAACCATGACGCCCTGAGGCCTTGATGAGCGACCGCGACACGCCGATCGACCCGCAGTCCGTCCGCATCCTGATCGCCGATGACGATCCCGGCCTGCTCGAAAGCCTGCGGGGCCTGCTGAGTCTGGAAGGCTATCCCGTACGCACCGCCCCGGGTGGCGGCGCCGCCATCGAGGCCCTGCGCGAAAAGCACTATGACCTGCTGCTGCTCGATCTCGCCATGCCGGAACTCGACGGTCTCGATGTTCTGCGCTTCATGCAGGCCGCCGGCCTGGAAACCCTGACCGTGGTGGTAAGTGGCAACAGCACCGTGGAGGACGTCGCCGGGGCCCTGCGCGAGGGCGCGCACGACTATCTGAAAAAACCCTACGAACCGGCCGAACTGCTGGCGACCGTACGCAACGCGCTGCAGCACAAGGCGCTGGAAGACGCCAACCGCGCCATGCGCGCGCGTCTGGAGAAATCCGAGCGCCTGCACCGCATGATCGTGAACAATTCACCCGACATCGTGTTCGTGCTGGATGCGGAACACCGCTTCCGTTTCGTGAACTCGCGCGTCCACGAACTGCTGGGCTATGCCCGTCAGGACCTGCTCGAGTCCTCCATCCTGGACCTGGTCGAACCCGAGGACCGCGACAAGGCCGCGTATTTCTTCGAACAGGCCACCCGCCGCCAGGCCCATATCCGCTCCGTCGAACTCGCCCTGAAACCGGCGCGCCCGTCCCACACCCGGCACTTCTTCGAGGTCGCGGTGTGGCCCAACGGGGCCGGGGACGAAAACGCCGATGGCCGGCATGAGGCGCTGACCTACGGCACCGCCCGCGACATCACCGAGCGCAAGGAATCCGAGGCCTTCATCAACTTCCAGGCCTACCACGACCTGCTCACCCGCCTGCCCAACCGCGCACTGTTCCGCGACCGCGTGGATGTGGCTATTTCCCACGCCCATCGCTCCGGCACGCAACTGGCCGTGCTGTTTATCGACCTGAACCGCTTCAAGGTGATCAACGACTCGCTCGGGCACACGGTCGGCGACCGCCTGCTGCAGGGCGTGGCGCAGCGCCTGCAGGGCTGCATCCGCAAGGGGGACACGCTGTCGCGCTTCGGCGGCGACGAGTTCACCCTGCTGATCCCGGGCCTGGCCAGCAGCGAGGCCGCGATCCAGGTGGCCGAGAAGATCCTGGAGAGCCTGCAGGCCCCGTTCCAGATCGGCGACCACGAACTGTTCGTCGGCGCCAGCATCGGCATCGCAATCTACCCGGATGCCGGCGACAACCTCGAGGCCCTGATCAAGAACGCGGACATCGCGATGTACCGCGAAAAGAGTACCGGCAAGACCGGGGTGCGCGTGTACAGCCCGGACATGGGCGGCCACCCCCCGCGCCGGCTGCAGCTGGAACAGGACATGCGCCGCGCCCTGGAGCGCGACGAGTTCCATATCCTCTATCAGCCTCAGGTCGACACGGAAACCGGGCAAATGGTCGGCGTCGAGGCGCTGATCCGCTGGGACCACCCGCAACTGGGGCTGCTGGGCCCGGCCGAGTTCATCCCGGTCGCCGAGGACACCCGCCTGATCGTGGATCTCGACCGCCTGACCCTGCGCACCGCCATTCGCGAGGTGCAGCAGCACATGCAGGCGGGCTATCCGGAACTGCATTTGGCCGTGAACCTCTCCCCCGTACTGGTGGAGCGCGACGATTTCGTCGAGGACTTCCTGGGCATCCTGGGCGAGGCCGGCTTCCCGCCCGATCTGCTGGAGGTGGAGATCACCGAGAACCTGCTGATGAGCGACACCCCGGACACGGTGCACAAACTGAACCGGCTGGGGGCCGCCGGCGTGCAGATCGCGGTGGACGACTTCGGCACCGGCTACTCGTCCCTCAGCTACCTGCAGAAGCTGCCGATCCATACCCTCAAGATCGATCGCAGCTTCACGCAGACCATCTGCCGCGAGGACGAGGCCTGCATCGTCAACGCGATCATCTCCATGGCGCGCGGACTGAACATGAATATCGTGGCCGAGGGGGTGGAGACCGACGCCCACCGCGATTACCTGCGCAAGCTGGAGTGCCCGATGATGCAGGGCTTCCTGTTCGGTCAGCCCGCCCCGCTGCACCGCCTGCTGGAAAACGACGCGATCGCGCCCCGGCCCGTGGCCTGTCAGTAGGCCGCAACCACAACCGCCTCCCCGACCTACTCGACCGCGGCCACCTGCGACTCGGTATCCGCCAGGAAGCGGTGCCCCTGGCGCAGGCAGTAGCGCAGCCACTTGTACAGGAACCGGTTGTGCCGCCAGCGGCAGACCAGGCCCGGGTGGCCGCTCAGCATCTCCGGGACGGCACCGTCCCCGATGGTCCGGCAGTACAGCTCCAGGACCTCGGCCTGGCGCGCGTCATGGAACAGGCGCACGCGCATGTCTGGCTGCTCGCGGCGTTCGCCCTGATGATCGAACCGGTAGGTGAGGTGCAGCGTGGTGGTATAGCGGGTGCGCTCCAGCACCTCCAGGTACAGGTCCAGTGCGCCCGCCACCCGCGAGACCGAACGCACCGGCTGCCGCTCGAGTTCGGGACACAGACGGCGCAGCGCGAGGTAGTTCTCCTCGTACATCTCCATCAGTGCCGCGAAGCTCTCGGGCCTGGGTTCCAGGTGGGACGGGGTCTGACGCTCCAGCAACATGTCGCGCAGTCTAACAGGCCAGGGCGGCTTCGCCGCGAGCGCCAGTAGTGCCAGGCGGGACACCCCCCGGGGTTTTTGGTACCTTCGAATCGACCAACAAGGATCCGCGACCCCATGGACATAAGCGTCGTCACCACCCGGCCCTTTTCCGACCAGAAGCCCGGCACCTCCGGCCTGCGCAAGCGCGTCCGCCAGTTCCGCCAGCCGCACTACCTCGAGAACTACATCCAGAGCATCTTCGACGCCTGTCCCGACCTGAAGGACGGCGAACTGCTCCTGGGTGGCGACGGGCGCTTCCACAACCGCGAGGCGATCCAGGTGATCCTGCGCATGGCCCTGGCCAACGGTGTGAAGAAGGTCGCCGTGGGGCACGCCGGACTGCTGTCGACCCCGGCCGCATCGCACCTCATCCGCTCGCGCGGGGCCACGGGCGCCCTGATCCTGTCCGCCTCGCACAACCCGGGAGGCCCGGAGGGCGATTTCGGGGTCAAGCTCAACACCGCCAATGGCGGCCCCGCCCCGCCCTCAGTGACCGACGCCATCTTCGAGCAGAGCACTCGCATCCAGCACTACCGCATCGCCAATGGCACCGAGCACGTGGACATCGATCACCTGCATGCGGGACAGCTGGGCGACATGGCCGTCGAGGTGGTCGACCCGGTCGGGACCTATGCCGATTACATGGCCACCCTGTTCGACTTCGAGCGCATCGGCGAACTCCTGCGCTCCGATCACTTCCGCATGCGCTTCGATGCCATGCATGCCGTGACCGGCCCGTATGCCGAGGAGATCCTGGTCAACCGCCTGGGGTCCCCGGCCGAGACCATCCTGCGCGCCGAGCCGCTGGCCGACTTTGGCGGCCGCCACCCGGACCCGAACCTGTCGCACGCGCGCGAGCTGCGCGAGGCCCTGTACGGCCGCGATGCCCCGGATTTTGGCGCCGCCTCGGACGGTGACGGCGACCGCAATATGATCCTCGGCCGGCATTTCTTCGTCACGCCCTCGGACAGCCTCGCGATCATGGCGGCCAACGCCCACCACATCCCGGCATTTGCCGACGGCCTGAAGGGCGTGGCGCGCAGCATGCCTACCAGTCAGGCCGTAGACGTGGTCGCCAAAAAGCTGGACCTCCCCTGCTTCGAGACCCCGACCGGCTGGAAATTCTTCGGCAACCTGCTGGACGACGGACGCATCCGGCTGTGCGGCGAGGAAAGTTTCGGCACCAGTTCCGACCACGTGCGGGAAAAGGACGGCCTGTGGGCCGTGCTGTTCTGGCTCAACCTGCTGGCGGCCCGGCGCCAGTCGGTGGAGGAGATCGTGCGCGATCACTGGCGCCAGTACGGACGCCATTACTACACCCGGCACGACTACGAGGCCGTGGAGAGCGACCGCGCCGAACAGGTGATGGCACGCATCCGCGAACAGCTCTCGGTGCTGCCGGGGCAATCCCTGGCCGGCATGCGCGTGGCGCGCGCGGACGACTTCGCCTACCGCGACCCGGTGGACAACAGCCTGACCGAGCACCAGGGCCTGCGCGTGCTGTTCGAGAGCGGTGCCCGCATCGTCTTCCGGCTGTCCGGCACCGGCACCGAGGGCGCCACGCTGCGCCTGTACATCGAGCAGCACGAGACCCATCCGGAACACCTCGATGCCGACCCGCAGGAACTGCTGCGTCCGCTGATCGAGGCCGCCTCCCGGCTCGGCGACATCCCCGGCCTGACCCGCCGCGAGAAACCCGACGTCATCACCTGACCGGGCCCGCGCGGCATGGATATCACCGCCACCCGCATCCGCTGGCGGCACGGCTATGCCTTCGTGCTGGCCGCCACTGCCTCGGCCGTCGGGCTGGGCAACATCTGGAAGTTCCCCTATATCCTGGGCGAGAACGGCGGGGGTGCGTTCCTGCTGGTCTACCTCGCGGCGATTGCCGTAATCGGTATCCCGGTCATGATGGCCGAGGTCATGATCGGCCGGCGCGGGCGCCGGTCACCGGGCTATGCAGCGCTGGCCATAGCCCGCGAGAGCCGGGCGCACGATGGCTGGCAGATGGTGGGCTGGATCGGGATCCTAGCGTCATTCGTGATCATGGGCTTTTATGTGGTGGTGGCGGGGTGGGTGTTTTCCTACATCCCGCAGGCGGCGGCCGGGGCCTTTTCCCAGGCCGATGGCGAACAGGTACGGGCGGTCTTCATGGCCACCACCACCTCGGCCAGCGGAATGCTGTCGTGGACTGCCTTCGGGATCGGTGCCACCTTTCTGATCCTCGGCCTGGGGCTGCGCGGCGGCCTGGAACGCAGCGTCAGCGTCCTGATGCCCCTTCTGTTCGCGCTGTTGTTGCTGGCAATGGCCAGCGGCCTGTGGATCGGCGACGTCCGCAGCGCGGCCGCCTTCATGTTTTGGCCCGATTTCGCGGCACTGGAGCCGCGCAGCCTGCTGATCGCCGTCGGCCATGCCTTCTTTACCATGACCCTCGCGGCCGGCGTGCTGATGATGTTCGGGGCCTACCTGCCACAGGAGATCTCGATCGGCGGCACCGCCACCGGCATCGCAATCGCGGACACACTGATTGCCCTGACCGCGGGGCTCGCGATCTTTCCCGTTGTATTCGCCTTCGATCTCGATCCCACGGCCGGCCCCGCCCTGATGTTCGAAGCCCTGCCCCTGGCGCTCAGCGCGATCCCGGCCGGCGCGCTCCTGACCGTGCTGTTCTTCGTCATGCTGGGCCTTGCCGCCTTCGGCACGATGATCACCGGCGTTCAGGTCTTCGTGCACCTGCTCCACGAACGTTTCGGGCTTGGGCACTGGTGGGCGTCCCTTACGGCCACGCTGAGCATCGGGGCCTGCAGCCTGATCACCATTTTTTCCTTCAGCGGGGCGGAATGGGCACAAATCGATATCACGCTACTTGGGCGCGAACTGCCAACGCTTTACCACCTGCTGGAACACACCTCGATCAATATCCTGCTGCCCCTTTCCGGACTGATGATCGCGGTGTTCGCAGGCTGGGTGGTTCCGGCCCACATCGCGGCGCAGGAGTTGCCGCACCGGCCGATCGTCCTGGCGACCTGGCGCTGGACCCTGCGTTTCGTGGCCCCCGCCGCACTCCTGCTGCTGTTCTGGCAGCTCTCGTCCTTCGGCAGCCACCTGCCCCGCCTTTAGGGAAATACTGGGGTAACTAACCCAACAGGGTCTCCAAACGCACCACGGCCTCGCGCAGTCGGGTCTCGGACTGGGTATAGGCGATCCGCAGATAGTCCCGCCCGCGGGTCGGGCTAAAATCCGTACCCGGCGTCAGGGCCACGCCGGCCCGGTCGAGAATGCGTGCGCAAAGCGCCTCGGAGTCCGGGCCGTGGGCGGTACAGTCGGCGTAGATGTAGAACGCCCCCTGCGGACGCGCCTGGACCTTGAGCCCGAGGCCCGGCAGCGCCTCCAGGAGAACGTCGCGGCGTCGCTGCAGTTCGCGCACCTGCGTCTGCAGCAAGGCCTCGGTCTCCGGCGTGAACGCCTCCAGGGCCGCCGTCTGGGCCATCGTGGCCGGGGCCACGAACAGGTTCTGCGCCAGGCGACGCACCGGGTCCACCCAGGTCTCCGGCACCACCATCCAGCCCAGGCGCCAGCCGGTCATCGCGAAGTACTTGGAGAAGGAGTTGATCACCACCACGTCCGGGAAACCGGCCGCGGCACTGGGCTCGGCGTGGTCAAAGACGATCTGGGCGTAGATCTCGTCCATGATCACCAGCCCGCCGCGTTCGCGCACGACCTCGACGATCGCGGTCAGGCGTTCGCGCGACAGGCAGGTCCCGGTCGGGTTCGCCGGGGAGCCCAGCAGCACCGCCCGGGTATTCCCGCCCCATGCCCCGGCGATGGCCTCGGGCGTCGGCTGGAAGGCATCCTCGGCGTGCACTGGCAGGCCCACGGGCAGCGCGCCACGCGCGGCGACGAACTGCCGGTTGCAGGCGTAGCCCGGGTCCGGAAGCAGGACCTCCTCGCCCGGATTCACCCCGGCCGCCAGGGCCAGCAGGATCGCCGCCGATGCGCCCGCCGTGATCACGATCCGCTCGGGATCCACATCGGCACCGTGGCGCCGACGGTAGTCGGCGGCCAGTGCCTCGCGCAGCGCGCGGGTCCCGTGGGCGGGGGTGTAGCGCGTATCCCCGGCGGCCAGCGCCGCACGACCGGCGGCAATCACCGGCGGCGGCGTCGGGAAATCCGGCTCCCCGACCTCCAGATGGATGATATCGCGCCCGTTGCGCTCGGCCTCCTGGGCCCGGGCGAGGATGTCCATCACGCGGAACGGCTCGACCACCCTGGCGAATGCCGACAGGTCCGGGTCATGGGCCGGGCTGGCGAGAGGCGCCGAGGTCATCCTCGACTCAGCGGCGCACGTGCCGCATCAGGCGCTTGCGCTTTTGCTGTTGCCGCGGAGTCAGCTTGTTGCGCCGGCCGGCATACGGATTGCGGCCGGAACGGAACTCCAGGCGCAGGGGCGTCCCGACCAGCTTGAGGTGCTTGCGGAAGAAGTTTTCCAGGTAGCGCTTGTAGCTGCCCGGCAGGGAATCGGTCTGGTTGCCGTGGACCACGATCACCGGCGGATTCTGCCCGCCCTGGTGGGCGTAGCGCAGCTTGATGCGGCGGCCGCCGACCATGGGCGGCGCATGCTCCGCCACCGCGGCCTCCAGCAGGCGCGTGAGCTCCGGCGTGGAGACCTTGCGAAAGGCGCTGGCATGCGCCTCGCGCACATCATCCAGCAGGTGCCCGACATTGGTGCCGTGCAACGCCGAGATCAGGCGCATGCGGGCGAAGTCGACAAACCCCAGGCGGCGGTCCAGCTCGTCCCGGATGCGCTCGCGCGCATGGTCCTCCATGCCGTCCCACTTGTTGACCGCCAGCACCAGCGCGCGCCCGGCCTCGATCACCATGCCCAGCAGGTGCGAATCCTGATCCGACAGCCCGGACTGGGCATCGACCACCAGGATCACCACGTGGGCGGCCTCGATCGCCTGCAGCGTCTTGATCACGCTGAATTTCTCGATCACTTCGTGCACCCGCGCCCGGCGCCGCACTCCGGCGGTATCGATCAGGGTGTAGTCGGTGCCGTCACGTTCGAACGGGACAAAGATGCTGTCGCGGGTGGTCCCGGCGACATCGGTGGCCACCACGCGCTCGTCCCCGAGGATGCGATTGACCAGGGTCGACTTGCCGACGTTGGGGCGGCCGACAATCGCCACGCGGATGCCCGGCCAGTCATCCAGGGCCGCCTGCTGTGAGGCCTCGTCGAGCCCGTCGCTGGACGCCGCTTCACTGGCCTCAACGCCGCCGGCCTCCAGCGCCGCGCGGCGCGCCGCCGCCACGTCCTTGCGCACGCCCTGCATCAGGCCCTGCACGCCCCGCCCGTGGGCGGCCGCGATGGCCGTGATCGAGCCCAGGCCCAGCGCGTAGAATTCGGCACTGACCGAGTCGGCATCCAGGCCGTCGGTCTTGTTCACCACCACGCGGGCCTTCACGCCCGCCTCGCGCAGCTGATCGGCGATCGCCTGGTCCTGCGGCGTCAGACCATCGCGGGCGTCCACCAGGAACAGCACGTGATCGGCCTCGGCCACCGCGCGCCGGGTCTGCTCGGCCATCGCACGATCCATCTCCGCGCCCTCGCCCGACAGGCCGCCGGTGTCCACCACCAGGTAGGGGAAGTCGCCCACCTTGCCGATGCCGTACTGGCGATCCCGCGTGAGCCCCGCGACATCGGCCACCAGGGCATCACGCGAGCGCGTGAGCTGATTGAACAGGGTGGACTTGCCGACATTCGGCCGCCCGACCAGCGCGATCACCGGGATCATCGGTGTTCCCGACCCCCGCGGTACCCAGAGCCGGCTGGCCTAAGCGGGCTCACTCGGCGCCCCGGATCGCGGGGTTCACCGCGGTCAGTTGCCCGTTGTCGGTCACCACGTACAGCGTCCCGTTGACCAGCGTCGGGCGAGTCACCACGGAACCCGAGCTCGCGCGCAGCCGCGCGACGATGCGCCCATCCTCGAGATCGATCCAGTGCAGGTAGCCCTCGTAATCGCCGACGATCGCATGCGGTCCCACCACGACCGGCGCCGTTACCCCGCGCAGGCGCAGCCCGTCCATCTGCCACAGGTCGCCGCCACTGCGCGGCTGAAGGCCCCACACGTGGCTCTCGGCATCGGTCACCACCAGCACGTCGGAGTCGGTGTCCACGTCCGCGCCCTGGTAGGACGAGAAATCGCGGGTCCAGAAGAGCTCGCCGGAATTCAGATCCAGCGCGGCCAGCCGGCCCTGATAGCTCGCGGCAATGGCCGCACCGCGATACAGCGGGATATGGCCGTCCACGTCTACCATGCGCTCGACCTCGGTGCGACCACTGGGGATGCCCAGCGTGGTCTCCCACAGGACATTGCCGCGATTAAGCCCCAGCATCAGCAGGCGCCCGTTGTCGAAACCGGCCAGCACACGCCCGGAGGTGATCTGCGGGCGCTGGGCGCCGCGCAGGCTCAGCGAGGGCGTGGTCCGCAGGGCGGTCCACTGGGTCGCGCCCGAGGCGGCGTCCAGCGCATGCAGACGTCCGTCATTGGTGCGCACGACCACCAGCCCGCCAGCGACGTCCGAGACGGCCAGCACCTCGCTGGACAGCGCGGCGCGCCAGCGTTCCCCGCCCCCTTCCAGGTCCACGCCGATCGCATAGCCGTCCAGGGTCCCGACCACCGCGAGGTCTGCGCCAACCCCGACACCGGCCGAGACTCGGGCGTCGTCCAGGCGCACCTGCCAGCGCTGGCTGCCACTCTCCGGATTCAGCCCGGAGACACGTCCACTGGCGTCGGTCATCACCACAAGGTCGTCGGTGATCCCCGGGTAGACCTGCCACAGGAAACGCTCGCCGCCGCTGCCCACCGAGCGCGACCACAGCCGTTCCGGCTGTCCCTCCGCCTCGAACTCCGGCAGTTCGGCCGGGGGCTCGGTGGTATCACGCTGCCACAGCCCGCAGGCGCTGAGGGACAGGATCAGGGCGCCGGCAATCAGCAGACTCATGGCCGGACTTGCAAGGTAAGGCACTGACATCGGGCGACAGATCCTCTAAGGAAACAAAGGTTTATGTACGCACTCGCGTTCGTGTCGCGGGTGCGCGCGAACGACGGGCGGCCCAGGAGTCTGTCGGATTCGGGCGATCGTCGCGAGCGTGGCGGGAGAGCGAGTCCATTTTTTCGGTCTCTCGAGGCGCATAGTGGGCACTATGTAACGAGAGAGAGCGGAAAAAGGGGCCGTTCTCCCACGCGCGCAGCCGATCCGTTCCAAGTCCGACAGACTCCGCCCCCCTCATTCAAACGGAAAGCTCTTCGTATTTCAGGCGCAGATATTCGGGGCTGTGGCCCGCGTCCAGGGCCGCCTCGTAATGTTCCCGGGCGCCCTCGCGATCGCCGCGAGCACGGGCGAGATCGCCCTGCAGCTCGCGCTTCAGGCCGTTGAAGGCCTCACTGCGCACATCCGCGAGGGTGGTCTCGGCGTCGTCCAGACGCTCGGCCAGGATCATCTGGCGCGCGAGACGCAGGGTCAGCACCTCGCGGTAGCCCCGATCGGGGGCCGCGTCGCGCGCGGCCTGCAGGGCGCTGATCGCCGTGTCGTGATCGTCCTGGGCAATGGCGACATCCGCGCGGTAGACCCAGGCCAGCGCGCGGTATGGCGTGCCCCGGCCCTGCTCGATGATCGCATCGGCCAGTTCCTGGGCGCGATCGGTCTGCCCGGTCTGGCCGGCCACCTGCAGGGCCTGATACATCTCGGAGGCCGCCTGGGCGCGGGTTTCTTCCCGATCGCTCCACCAGTTCCAGCCGAACAGGCCGGCGACCCCGAGGACCAGGCCAGCCACGATCGCAAGGCCGTTGTCCGCCCACCACTGTTTGATGCGTTCGGCTTTTTCTTCGTCGGTGAGATCGCTCATGCTGTTCCTTGTTCTTGCTGGATCCGCGCTGGCGCGGTTACGACCGCTGCGCCAGCGCTGTACGGAGATGATCGGCCAGTGCGGTACGCTCCACGGCTACCTGCTCGCCTCCCTGCGATCTTAACGGCTTCACCGTCACGGTGCCCGCGGCGTGCTCGTCACTCCCGAGGACCAGGGCGTAGTGGGCGCCGAGGCGATCGGCCCGCTTCATCTGCGACTTGAAGCTGCCGCCGCCACAGTGCTGGACCAGGCGCAAGCCGGGCAGCTCGCCACGCAGCGCCTCGGCCAGTTGCAGCGCCGGCCCCACCAGTTCGTCGCCCCCGACGATCAGGTAGGCATCCGGCCCGGGTGCCGCGGGGGCCTCTTCGCGGGCCTCCAGCAACGCCACCAGGCGTTCCAGGCCCATGGCCATGCCGATGGCCGGGGTCCCGCGCCCGCCCAGCTGTTCGACCAGGCCATCGTACCGGCCCCCGGCGCAGACCGTGCCCTGGGCACCGAGATCGTCGGTGATCCACTCGAACACGGTGTGCGTATAGTAATCGAGCCCGCGCACCAGTCGCGGATTGTGCTCGTAGGGGATGCCCAGCGCATCGAGGTGCGCGCACAGGGCATCGAAATGGGCACGGGAGGCCTCGTCGAGGTCGTCCATCAGGCTGGGGGCGTTGACGACGATCGCACGGGTTTCCGGGTGCTTGCTGTCGAGGATGCGCATCGGGTTGTCGTAGAGCCGACGCTGCGCCTCCTCGTCCAGGGCCTCCCGGTGCTGTTCGAAATAGGCGATCAGATGGTCGCGGTACCGGCGGCGGCTTTCCGGCGTCCCCAGGGTGTTCAGCTCCAGGCGCACGTTGGCCAGCCCCAGCATGCGCCACAGGCGCGCGGTCATCGCCAGCATCTCGGCGTCCACATCCGGCCCCGGCAGACCGAAGACCTCGACCCCGACCTGGTGGAACTGGCGGTACCGCCCCTTCTGCGGCCGCTCGTGGCGGAACATCGGCCCCAGGTACCACAGCCGCTGCACCTGATTGTGCAGCAGCCCGTGCTGGATCCCGGCGCGCACGCAACTGGCCGTGCCCTCGGGACGCAGGCTCAGGCTGTCGCCGTTGCGGTCATCGAAGGTGTACATCTCCTTCTCGACGATGTCCGTGACATCCCCGATGGAACGCTTGAACAGCTCGGTCGCCTCGACGATCGGCATGCGGATTTCATGGTAGCCGTAGCCCTCCAGGACCTCGCGCAGCGTGTCTTCCAGGTGCTGCCAGACGTGAATGGACTCGGGCAGGATGTCGTGCATCCCGCGGATCGACTTGATCGCTTTCATGATGTCTTTTCTTGTACGTGATGGCCGCGCGGGCAGATCCCGCGTCAGCCTTCCAGATCGAAGCGCGCGGTGCGGTCGCTCCGGATATGCGGCTCGAGATCGACGGGCGTGCCATCCAGTGTCAGCGAGACCCCCTCGGCGTTGCCGAGGATCACACGGCCTGGCAATTCCAGGCGCAGCGTCTCGCGATCCCCCGAACTGAGAACGCCGGTCAGGACGACCTCGTCAGCGGCGTCGCGGATCTCCACCCAGGAGGTTTCGGAGAACTCCAGCACCAGCTCGGCGCCCCCTGCGGTGTCCGCCGGGGCCGGCGACGTCTCGGCCGGGGCTTCGGCCTCCGGCAGCGAGGCCATCTCGGACGCGACCTCGGGCGTGACCGGTTCCTCCGGCACGGCCACACGCTCGGTCAGGGACTCGGGCGTGATCGCGAGGGTCTGGCCATCCTCAATGCCAGTGTCAGGGGTACCCTCGCCCGACTCGATGGGCTCGGCTTCGGCGGCCTCGGCCGCCGCGCTACCCTCCGCTCCGCCCTCGGTCGGGAGCGCTTCCGGGGGCGCGGCTTCACCATCCGGCACCCCGGCCGGTTCTTCGTCCGTCAACGCCGGATCCGCAAGCCCCTGTACAGCTTCCCGGGCGTCCCCAAGGTTGATGGACGGCAGGCCGAGCGCGTCCGTGCGCTCGTTCCAGGCATAGACCCCGAGCCCCAGCAGGGCCACAAGCAGCAACAGTGCCAGCCAGTAGATCCCGCGGCTGCGGCGGCGCCGGCGTGCCCGCGCCGAGGGGGTCGCAACCGCCTGCAGCTCGGGATCCACCAGCCCGTGCTGTTCGAACGACTGGATCCAGGGTCCCGCGTCCACCCCCAGCTCGCGGGCACAGGAGCGCAGGTACCCGCGTACATAGGCCGGCGGCATGTGATGAAAGCGATTGGCCTCAAGATCTTCCAGTGTGCCGCGCCCGAGGTGGATCCGACTGGCCAGGGTCGCGGTATCGAGCCCCGCGGCCTCGCGGGCTCGGCGCAGACTCGCACCGGGCTCGTTCTCGCCCCCGGGCGTCTCTGCCTCGGCCTCGGCGGGCCGGTCGCGCGTGGTCAGGCCGTGCGCGGCCGAGAACGACGGCTCGGGGTCCGGGTCGCTCCCCTCGGTACGCAGGGGGGCGACGTTGGTGGTCGAATCGTCAACGTCCTCGACCCGCCCCAGGTCCGGTTCCTTGTCGCGCGGATCACTCATCCTTCACGCTCCAGACGCCGCAACTCGGTCATCTCGTCGCTGTCCGGATGCTGACGGCTCAGGCGCTCGGCGCAGGCATTGGCCGCGCGGCTGTTGCCCAGCGCGGTTTCGGCCTGATAGCACAGCAGAAGGGTCTCGGCGCTCTCGATACCCTGGCTGTCCAGCCGCTGCAGGAAGGCGCGGGTCTGCATCGGCCGGCCGTCCTGGTAGGTCAGCCGGGCCATCTCCAGCAGCGCGCGGGGATAGCCGGGATTGATCTCCAGCGCCTGACGGAGCTGGCGCTCCGCCTGCTCGGTATCGCCCGCATCGGCGTGGCAGACGCCGGAGTTCATGTAGGCGATGTCGCGGCGGTCATAATCCGGATTGTCGATGGCGCGCGCGAACAGGGCCTGCGCCTCGTCGAATTCCTCGCGGCTGCACAACAACGCCCCCAGGTTGGTCTGGGCGAAGGGGTTGCCCTCGTCACGGCGCAGGGCCCGGCGGTAATGTTCCTCGGCGCGATCCAGCTGGCCCTTGCGCTCGAGGACCGCGGCCATGCCGATATTCGCCAGGGCATCGCCGGGGTCATAGTCCAGCGCCCGACGCAGGTTGCGTTCGGCCTGTTCGAACTCGCCCTCGCGCAGATACCCGATCCCGAGCTCGGCGTGCACCTCGGCGGCCTCCTCGCGCTCGCCGGACACCGGCCGGTCGGCCGTGGCGGCACAGCCCCCCAGCACCAGCGCCAGCGTCAACGCTGTGGCGAGGCGCCAACCCGCGCGTCCCGTCATGAAGCCCTCCGATCCGTCTGTGGCAATTCGGCGTGCAGGCGGAACATACGCATCCCGCGATTGGTACGGTCCTCGACCTGGCCCACCAGCTGGCCGCAGGCGGCATCGATGTCATCCCCGCGGGTACGCCGCACGGTGGTGACGTAGCCGGCCTTTTGCAGCCGTCGTTCAAAGGCCAGCACATCGGCCTCCCGCGGGCGGTCGAACGGGGCCCCCGGGAACGGATTGAACGGGATCAGGTTGATCTTGCCGGGAATACCGCGCAACAGTCCGGCGAGCTCGTTGGCATGTTCCGGCTGGTCGTTGACCCCGGCCAGCAGCACGTATTCGAAGGTCACGCCGCTGTGGGCATCGGTCGCCTCCACATAGCGGCGACAGCTGTCCAGCAGCTCGGCGATCGGGTACTTGCGGTTGATCGGCACTAGACGGTCGCGCAGCGCATCATTCGGCGCGTGCAGACTGACGGCCAGCGCGACATCCGTGTGTTCGCTCAGACGATCCAGCGCCGGCACCAGACCGGAAGTGGACAGGGTCACGCGCCGCCGGCTCAGGCCGTAGGCGTTGTCGTCGGTCATGAGCTGGCAGGCCGGCACGACCGCGTCGAAGTTGGCCAGCGGCTCGCCCATCCCCATCAGCACCACGTTGCTCACCGCCCGCTTGCGCCCTTCCGGCGCCGGCAGGCGCTGCATGGCCAGCCACACCTGGCCGATGATCTCGGCGCTGGTGAGGTTGCGGTTGAAACCCTGCTGAGCGGTGGAACAGAAGGTGCAGTCGAGCGCGCAGCCGACCTGGGAGGAGATGCACAGCGTGCCGCGCCCGCCCTCGGGGATGAAGACGGTCTCGATGGCATTGCCGTCGGGGAGCCGCAGCACCCACTTGACGGTGCCGTCGGCGGAGGCCTTTTCCAGCCCGATCTCGGGGACGCGGATCTCGGTCTCGCGCGCCAGGCGCTCGCGCAGCTTGCGCGAGACGTCGGTCATCTGCTCGAAGTCGGTGACCCCGCGCTGATGGATCCACTTGACGAGCTGGGTGGCACGAAAACGCGGTTCACCCCACTGCGCCAGCAGCTCGACAAGCTGTTGGTGGCTGTAGCCCAGCAGATTCAGGGGGGTGGAGGATGCGCTTGCCATATCAGGGACCGGTTGGCTCAAGTCCCCTAGTGTACTGTGCCGAAGGGATGCCTGCCTACGGGGCCCGGCGCGCGGTGCAACCGGGCCCCGCAGCACATGCGGTGCGGACCGTCTTAGCGGGTGCGCGGGCAGACGCCGTCGTCACCGAAGAAGAAGGCGATCTCGCGCTCGGCGGTCTCCGGGGCATCGGAGCCGTGCACGGCGTTCTCGTCGATGGATACGGCGAAATCGGCGCGGATGGTGCCCGGGGCCGCTTCCTTCGGGTTGGTCGCGCCCATGATGTCGCGGTTCTTGGCGATGGCGTCCTCGCCTTCGAGGACCTGAACCAGCACCGGGCCGGAGATCATGAACTCAACCAGATCGTTGAAGAACGGGCGCTCCTTGTGCACGTCGTAGAAGCCCTCGGCCTGTTCGCGGCTCAGGTGCATCATGCGCGCGCCAACGACCTTCAGGCCGGCCTTCTCGAAGCGGCCGATGATGTCGCCGATCGCGTTCTTGGCAACGGCGTCGGGCTTGATGATGGAAAGGGTGCGTTCAACGGCCATGGGGCGGCTCTCCTGCTACTTGGATGGATGTCATTCGCCGGGCCCGTCTGTAAACGCGAGAACCCGCCGTACGGCGGGTTCCCAACGCAAAACGACGCGGACACAACGTGCGGCGCGTAGTCTAGCGACCTCCCACGCCCACGGCAATCCACCGCCGCAAACCCCGATTTCACCACGAAGCACACGAAGGCACGAAGAAGGTCAAGGTCGGTTGAACCACGGAGTTCTCGGAGGACACGGAGCCAATGGATGAAAAACACCAAAGTACTGGGCTGGGGCGTCAACCAAACCCGAAAGCGGATGGTGCTTCAACGCACTTCCCTTCTCTGTGTCCTCTGTGTTCTCAGTGGTGGAAAAGGGTTTCGCCCTTGAATTTCTTCGTGCCTTCGTGAGCTTCGTGGTGAATAAACGCCCTTGAACGCCAAAGCGCCCGGTCAGTCGTCGAGGTCGGCCTCGTCCATCCAGGCGGCCTGGATCGCCTCGAGGATGCGCTCGCCGGAGCGGTTGGGGTCATCGTCGAAGTCCGGCAGGTTCATCACCCACTGGCGCAGGTCCACGAAGTTGATGTTGCGCGGGTCGACGTCCGGGTGTTCGTCGGCCAGCTGCATCGCGATTTCCTGGGTATCGGTCCACTTCATCGCCTTTCCCTCGCTCAGTGGTTCTCGGAGACCTGATTGATGGTGTACTTCGGCAGTTCCACCACGAGGTCCGTGTCCGCGACGATCGCCTGGCAGGACAGCCGCGAGTCCGGCTCCAGGCCCCAGGCCTTGTCGAGCATGTCCTCTTCGTCCTCGGTGGCCTCCTCCAGACTGTCCAGCCCCTCGCGCACGTAGACGTGGCAGGTCGTGCAGGCACAGGACTTCTCGCAGGCGTGTTCGATCTCGATCCCGTTTTTCAGGGCGAGATCGCAGATGCTGATGCCCGGCTCGGCCTCGATGGAGGCCCCCTCCGGGCAGATTTCCTCGTGGGGCAGAAAGATTACCTGGGGCATGGTGTCAGTTCCCTGCGTCGTATTCGCTAACGTTGTGTCCGGCGAGCGCGCGCCGGATGCTGTCATTCATGCGCCGCGCGACAAAGGCCTCGGAAGCCTGCTCCACGCGCTTGCGCGCCGCCTCGATGGCGTCGGGGTCGACCCCCTTCTCGCGTTCGGCGCGCAGGGCGTCGCGCGCCTGCTCGATGGTCTGGCGTTCCGCGGCCTCGAGGTAGCGGTCACCGTCCGTCTCCAGCGCGGCGTCCAGCGCCTCGAGCACGCGGTCGGCCTCGACCTGTTCCTCGCGCAGGCGCCGCGCCTCCATGTCCTCGCGCGCGGAGGAGGCGGAATCGCGCAACATCTGCTCGATCTCGGAATCGGTCAGGCCGTAGCTCGGCTTGACCTCGATATGCGCCTCCACACCTTGGGTCTGCTCGCGTGCCGTTACGTTCAGCAGGCCGTCGGCGTCCACCTGGAAGGTCACGCGAATGCGCGCCGCGCCCGCGACCATCGGCGGGATGCCCGACAATGTGAACCGGGCGAGCGAGCGGTTGGCATCGACCACATCGCGTTCGCCCTGCACCACGTGCAGCGACATCGCGGTCTGGCCGTCCTTGAAGGTGGTGAACTCCTGCGCCCGCGTGACCGGGATGGTGGTGTTGCGCGGGACGATGAACTCGACCAGACCGCCCATCGTCTCCAGCCCCAGCGACAGCGGGATCACGTCCAGCAGCACCAGTTCGGTATCCGGCTTGTTGCCGGCGAGGATGTCCGCCTGTTGCGCGGCCCCGATCGCGACCACGCGGTCCGGGTCGATGCCGGCGTGCGGGGTGCGGCCGAAGAATCCCTCCACCGCCTCGCGCACCGCCGGCATGCGGGTGGAACCACCCACCAGCACCACCTCGTCGATGGCGCCGGGCTCCAGCCCGGCATCCTCCAGCACCTGCCGGCAGGCGGCCATGGTGCGCTCCAGCAACGGCCGCGCCAGCTCCACCAGGGTGTCGCGATCCAGCTCGCCGGACCAGGTGGCGCCATCGGCGCGCCCGACCTCGACCGGGGTACGCGCGGCATCGGTCAGGGCCTCCTTGGCCTGGCGGGCGGCCAGCAGCACGCGGCGCAGGCGCTGCGGATCGGTCTCTCCGGCCATGCCGGCCTGGTTCAGCAGCCAGTCGGCGATGGCGCGGTCGATGTCGTCGCCGCCTAGGGCGGAATCACCGCCGGTCGCCAGCACCTCGAACACCCCGCGGCGCAGCTGCAGGATAGAGATATCGAACGTACCGCCGCCCAGGTCATAGACGGCAATGGTGTTCTCTTCGCCCTGGTCCAGTCCGTAGGCGACCGCCGCCGCGGTCGGCTCGCTGATCAGGCGGAAGACATTCAGGCCGGCCAGCTGTGCGGCGTCCCGCGTGGCCTGGCGCTGGGCATCGTCGAAGTACGCGGGCACGGTGATCACCACGCCTTCGAGTTCGTCGCCCAGGGTCTCCTCGGCCCGCTGGCGCAGGGTATGCAGGATCTCCGCGGACACCTCCACCGCCGTCTTGTCGCCCGCGGCGGTCTCGATGCGCGGCACGCTGGACTCGCCGGTCTTCAGCCGGAACGGCAGCTCGCCGGACAGCGTGGCGACGTCCGCCGCGCCGCGCCCGATGAGCCTTTTGACCGAGGCGATGGTGTTGTGCGGGTCATCCGCGGCGTGCTCGGCAGCCGCATGCCCCACGCTCACCGCATCCGCGGCATAGTGCACCACCGACGGCAGGATATGCCGACCCTGTTCGTCGGGCAGCGTGTCCGCCTCGCCGCTGCGCACGGTCGCGACCAGCGAGTGGGTCGTGCCGAGGTCGATCCCGGCCGCGAGATGGCGCTGGTGCGGCGCGGACTCGGCTCCGGGTTCGGTGATCTGCAATAACGCCATCGGGTATTCGGCTCCTTCACACGGGCGCGGCGGGTGCTACTTGCCGCGCGCCAGGTTCTGTCGGGTTCGTTTCGTTTCTTCCAGCAGGCGATCGAAGAAGCGCAGCTCCAGCACCCGGTCCTTGGCATCCGGCGCCGGGGTCCCCGGCTCCTTCAGGGCATCCGCCACCTTCGCCCGTGCCTCGGCGCGGGCCTGCGCCAGCTCGGTCGCGACCGCTTCCAGTCCGGCCGCATCCCCGCTCGCCGCGGTCTCCTCCAGGCGTTCACGCCATTCGATCTGCGCCTCGATGAACTCGATGTCCTGACTGGTATCGCGTTCGGGGTCAAAGGCCACCCCGGTCCGTTCCAGCAGGTGCACCGCCCGGCGGTAGTCGTCACCCAGGATCGCGTAGGCCTCGTTCACGTCGGCCGCCACCGCCGCCGCCATGCGGCGCGCCTGGTCACCCTGGCGCACGAAGCGGTCCGGGTGCAGTTCCGCCTGCAGGCGACGAAAGCGCTCGTCCAGCTGTTGCCGGTCGACCTCGAAGGCCACCGGCAGGTCAAACTGCTCGAATGGGTCGTTCATTGCGTCCCTTGCGACGGGCTTGCAAAAGAAAAGGGGTGGTACGACAGCCACCGGGGACGTATCCCCGGGCAACCGCCATGCACCACCCCGCGTGCGAGGCTCAGTCAGATGCTGAAGCTTTCACCGCAGCCGCACCGGGCCTTCTCGTTCGGGTTGTTGAACTTGAACCCCTCGTTCAGGCCTTCCTTGCCGAAGTCCAGCTCGGTGCCATCCAGGTACACAAGGGACTTCGGGTTCACGACCAGCTTCACGCCGCGATCCTCGAACACCGTATCGGTGTCCTCGATATCGTCGGCGAACTCCACCACGTAGGCCATGCCGGAGCAGCCGGTCGTCCTGACGCCCAGCCGAACGCCCACACCCTTGCCCCGCTTCTCGAGGAAGTTGTGGATGCGTTCGGCCGCGGGTTCGGTCACTGTAATCGCCATAGAGCCCTCAGGCAGATTTCTTCTCGGCTTCCGCGGCCTGGCCGTGGCGCTCCTGGTAGTTCGACACCGCCGCCTTGATGGCGTCCTCGGCCAGCACGGAGCAGTGGATCTTCACCGGCGGCAGGGCCAGCTCTTCGGCGATCTGGGTGTTCTTGATCTGGCTCGCCTCTTCCAGGGTCTTGCCACGCACCCATTCGGTGAGCAGCGAGCTGGAGGCGATCGCCGAGCCGCAGCCGTAGGTCTTGAACTTGGCGTCCTCGATGATGCCCTCGTCGTTGACCTTGATCTGCAGCTTCATCACGTCGCCGCAGGCCGGGGCGCCGACCATGCCGGTGCCGACCGTGTCGTCGTTCTTGTCGAAGCTGCCGACGTTGCGCGGATTTTCATAGTGGTCCAGAACCTTGTCACTGTACGCCATGACCGTTCTCCTGTTGCGTGTGTACGCGTTGCGTTAGTGGTGTCGAGCGGGCCCCTAGTGGGCCGCCCACTCGACGGTGCTCAGATCGATGCCGTCCTGGTACATCTCCCACAGCGGGGAGAGCTCGCGCAGCTTGGCGACCGCGGCGCGCACAATCTCGACCGTATGGTCGATCTCCTCCACGGTGGTGTAGCGACCGATGGAGAAGCGGATCGAGCTGTGTGCCAGCTCGTCGTCGCGGCCCAGTGCGCGCAGCACGTAGGACGGCTCCAGGCTGGCCGAGGTGCAGGCCGAGCCGGAGGACACCGCGATGTCGCGCAGCGCCATGATCAGGCTCTCGCCCTCGACGAAGTTGAACGACACGTTCAGGTTGTGCGCGACACGCTGTTCCTGGTCACCGTTCAGGTAGACCTCTTCCATGCCGTCGAGACCGGCCCAGAGGCGGTCGCGCAGCATGCGCACGCGCTCCAGCTCGGGACCCATCTCGGCACCGGCGATCGCGAATGCCTCGCCCATGCCGACGATCTGGTGCGGCGCCAGCGTGCCGGAGCGCATGCCGCGCTCGTGGCCACCGCCGTGCATCTGGGCCTCGATACGCACCCGCGGCTTGCGCCGCACGAACAGCGCGCCGATGCCCTTCGGACCGTAGGTCTTGTGCGCGGAGAAGCTCATCAGGTCTACCGGCAGCTTCGACAGATCGATCGCGACCTTGCCGGTGGACTGCGCGGCGTCCACATGGAACACGATCCCGCGCTCGCGGCACAGGTTGCCGATCGCCTCGATGTCCTGGATGACTCCGATCTCGTTGTTCACGTGCATCACCGAGACCACGATGGTGTCGTCACGGATCGCGTCTTCCAGCTCCTGCATGTCGACCAGGCCGTTTTCCTTCACACCCAGGTAGGTGACCTCGAAGCCTTCGCGCTCAAGCTGGCGCGTGGTGTCCAGCACGGCCTTGTGCTCGGTCTTCACCGTGATGATGTGCTTGCCCTTGCGCTGGTAGAAGTGCGCCGCGCCCTTGATCGCCAGGTTGTCGGCCTCGGTCGCGCCGGAGGTCCAGATGATCTCCTTCGGATCGGCGCCCACCAGCTGGGCCACCTGGCCCCGGGCGTTCTCGACCGCCTTCTCCGCGTTCCAGCCAAAACTGTGGCTGCGCGAGGCCGGGTTCCCGAACAGGCCGTCCTTGGTCAGGCAGCCCGCCATCTTTTCCGCCACGCGCTCGTCGACCGGCGTGGTGGAGGAATAGTCGAGATAGATCGGCAGTTTCAGGTCACTCATGGGGCGTTAGCTCCTCTCCGCGGCCGCCTCGGCGGCCGCATGGCTTTTGTCGGTCGAGGCCTGCAGGGAAGCGCCGTGCATCACGACCTCCTGCACACCGTCTTTTTCCATTTGTTCGCGGTGGCGCTGCAGCACATCCGCCAGCGAGCGGGTACTGAGAAAGTCGTAGACCTGCTGGCTCAGATCGGTCCACAGGTCGTGCGTCAGGCAGCGCGAATCGGAATTGCAGTTGGCCTTGCCACCGCAGCGGGTCACGTCCACCGGCTCGTCCACCGCCACCACGATATCGGCGACGCTGATGCCCTCCGGATCCCGGCTCAGGGCATAGCCTCCGCCCGGCCCGCGGCTGCTGTTCACCAGCCCCTTGCGGCGCAGCCTGGAAAAGAGCTGCTCCAGATAGGACAATGAGAGCTTCTGCCGGCGCGCCACCTCGGCCAGGGATACCGGCCCGTTGCGGGTGTGCATCGCCACATCCAGCATGGCGGTCACGGCGTAGCGGCCTTTGGTCGTCAATTTCATGGTTGAGTGCACTTGTCGGTCATTTGCCGGCAAGCTTAGCAATACCTGACAAAAACGATCAAGTATTCCCCTGCTGTTTACGTTCTTGTTCGCTCGTGGCAGCTCCCGGGACCTCGCATTCGTCCGGCTCCAGGCCCTCCAGATCGCAGGCCTCCAGCGGGCCGGAATCGTCTTCGCCCAGGGCCTCGCCCGGGTCGATCCCGGCGCGCTTGAGCGCCTGGCAGGCCCGCTCCATGCGTTCGTCCAGGTCGTGCACCCGCTGCACGATACGGTGGATCGCGTTGGCCACCGGGTCGGGCATGTCGCGCGACAGGCCGTAGGCATCGAAGCCCATGCGGTCGGCCATCTGCTGGAATCGTGGATCGGGCTCGGGCCGTGGCCCGATGACCCGGGCCGGGATGCCGACCGCGGTCGCATCGGCCGGCACGTCCTTCAGGACCACCGCGTTGGAGCCGATGCGCGCATGGTCGCCAACGTGGATCGGGCCCAACAGCTTGGCACCCGCCCCGATGACCACCTCGTTGCCGAGCGTCGGGTGGCGCTTGCCCCCCTCCCAGGTCGTGCCGCCCAGGGTGACCTGGTGATAGATCGTGCAGTCGTCGCCCACCTCGGCGGTCTCGCCGATCACCACGCCCATGCCGTGGTCGATGAAGAAGCGCCGGCCAATGGTCGCACCGGGATGGATCTCGATGCCGGTGAGCCAGCGGCTGAAGTTGCCGACCACCCGGCCCAGCCAGCGCAGGCGATGCGTCCACAGCCAGTGCGCGAGGCGGTGATACCACAGGGCATGCAGCCCTGGGTACGCGGTCAGCACCTCGAAGGCGTTGCGTGCCGCCGGGTCGCGGTCAAACACGCAGCGAATGTCCTCGCGCATCCTGTCAAACATCGGCCGGCCTCATTCCTGAGTATCGCACTAAGGTATCACGTGCCCCGCACGCGCCCTCAGCGGCCCCTTTCCGTGTGCGTCAATATACCGCGCAGCATGCGCACCTCGCTGGCGCTCAGGCCGGCCCGCAGATACAGGTGGCGCAGGCGCCGCATCAGGTGGCGCGGGTTGTCCGGATCGAGCACGTCGATGGTGGTCAGGGCCTGCTCGAAATGCCGGAACAGCCCCTCCATCTCCGCCTGGGTCGCGGGCGGGTCCCGCTCCACCCCGGTCGGCTCGGCTCCGGACAACGCGGGTGCTTCGCCATTCAGCGCCGCCATGCGCAGCGCGTAGGTCATCACCTGAACGCTGCCGGCCAGATTCAGGGAGCTGAAATCGGGGACGGTGGGTATCTGCACAAAGGCATTGCAATGATCGAGTTCGGCGTTGGTCAGACCGCTGTGTTCGCGGCCAAAGACCAGGGCCACCGGCCCCTCGGCGGCGTTTCCCAGCGCCTGCCCGGCCGCGTCAGCGGGCCCCAGAACCGGTACCGAGTGGGTCCGCAGACGGGCGCTGGTCCCCACCACCCAGACACAGTCGCGGATCGCGGCGGCGAGATCCTCGACCACGCGCGCACCCGCCAGCAGATCGTCCGCGCCCGAGGCCAGCGCCGTCGCGTCGGCATGCGGGAATCGCTCCGGCGCCACCAGCACCAGATCGGTCACCCCCATGGCCTTCATCGCGCGCGCCGCGGAACCGATGTTGCCGGGGTGCGTCGTGCCCACCAGCACGACCCGCACCCGCCCCAGGCGTTCTTCCATTCGTGGAGCCCCTCGTCAAAGGCCGGGGATTGTACACAGGGAACCCCGCGACTTCCCAAGAAAGAGCGGCTTGTGTATTGTTCGCGGCCTTCCCGCGGCGCGCCACAGGCGCCCGCCGGACACCCCGCAGAAGACCAGGAGACCCCCATGCACCCCATGCTGAACACGGCGGTATCGGCGGCCCGCGAGGCCGGACGCATCACCACCCGCGCCTGGGGCCGGCCGGATCGCATGAATACCCGCGAGAAGGCCCGCAACGACTGGGTTTCGGACGTCGACCTCTCGGCGGAACAGGCGATCGTGCAGACCCTGCGCCGCGCCTACCCCGATCACGCGATCATGGCCGAGGAAGGCGGCGAGCAAAGCGGTGCCGATGCCGATTTCGTCTGGATCATCGACCCGCTGGACGGCACCACCAACTACCTGCGTGAGATCCCGCAGTACGGCATCTCCATCGCGCTGAAGCACAAGGGACGGCTGGAACAGGCGGTGGTCTACGATCCGCTGAAGGAAGAGCTCTTTACCGCCACCCGAGGTGCCGGCGCCTTCCTCAACAGCCGCCGCATCCGGGTCTCCGAGCGCAAGGACCTCAACGGCGCGCTTCTGGGTACCGGCATCCCGTTTCGCGAGGGCCAGGACCTGGAGCGCTACCTCAGCAGCCTGCGCCACCTGATCCCGGGCACGGCCGGCGTGCGCCGCCCGGGCTCGGCCGCGCTGGATCTGGCCTGGGTCGCCTGCGGGCGCTTCGACGGCTTCTGGGAGATGGGCCTCCAGCCCTGGGACATGGCCGCGGGCCTGCTGCTGGTGCAGGAAGCCGGCGGCGTGGTCAGCGACTGGCAGGGCAACCCGGACGTGATGCGCCGCGGCGACGTCGTCGCCGGCAACCCCAAGGTCCTCAAGGCAATGCTCCAGCGCCTGCACAAGGCCGAAAAGGAAGCCTCCGCCCGCTCCGACACCTGAAGGGCCTGTTGGGTCACCACGAAGCACACGAAGGCACGAAGAAGGTCAAGGGCGGTTGCACCACAGAGAGCACAGAGGACACGGAGAAAGGCCCAATTCGGGTCAAGAATGTCCGACGCATCGGGGTAAAACCCTCGCGGTCCGCCGAAGCCGCTAAAGGCAGCCAAAGCCATCCGCCGACCTGAAAGCCTTCCAGGTTTTCTCCGTGAACTCCGTGTCCTCTGTGGTTATCCGCCTTTGACCTTGACCTGCTTCGTGCCTTCGTGCGCTTCGTGGTGACCCAACAAGCCCTTCAGCGATCGCGCTGCTGCAGCCAGAGGATCAGGCGGGCGTGGTGGTGCGGGTCGGACTCGATGGCGCGCCCCGGGCGCAGGTCGTATTCCGCGAACGCCGCATCCACCGCCTCGCTGGCATCACGCCACTCCGCGCTGAGACGGAAGATCAGGGTCGTCGGCGACGGCCGGTGCACCGCCGGATGGAAGCGCTGCGAGATCATCCCCGGCAGCGGCGGCTCCGGCTCCGAGCGGAAGCCGTCGTCATCGCGGAAGCGTTCCCAGGCCGCCTCCAGCAATGCCAGCGCCGGCCCCTGCTCGCCCTCGCCCGTGGCGGCCTTCCAGTCCCGCAGGCCGCGCGCGACAAAGGCGTAATCATTCAGCGTGGCCGTCCCGGCCTGATCCGCGGGCAGCCCCATCAGCGTGGGCAATTGGTCCGGATCGGAAGCGACCTCCAGCAGCCAGCCGTGCACCGCCGCACCCGCCTCGCGGAAGCGCTCGTCATGCTGCGCCCCCTCCGCAAGGGCGGAGAGCAGCAGGCCATGCGCCCCGGTCAGGACCTTCTCGTCCCGCGGCAGGCCGCGCGCCTCGCGCGCCCGGATCAGCATCTCGCGCCCGGCGTTCACCTGCTCGCGAACCTCCGCCTCGTCCAGGTCAAAGCGCTCCACCAGGGCCTCGACCCCCGCGCCGCGCCGGGGCAGGTAGCCGAGATCGAACACGGAACTGCCCTCCATGCCGAACCACGCGCGCACCAGGTCCGGGTAGTCATGGTCCGCCAGCGCGGACTCCAGATCCGCCTCGGGCCACAGGTAGGCACCCCCCTCATGCCCTTCCTCGTCGACCGCCGACAGGCTGGAGGCGAACCCGCGGAAACCACCCTCGGCGGTATCCGCCTGCTCGCCGGTCTCGTCCTCGCGCAGGGCCATGTCGCGCTTGACGAAGTCGAGGTTCTCCAGCCCCAGCTCGATCCAGTCTTCGCGACCGAAATGCTCACCGGCCCGTAGATACAAAAGCGCGAGCTGGACCTGATCCTCCAGCATCACCTCGAAATGGGGCTCGTTCCAGTCCGGCGACTCGGAATAGCGGAAGAACCCGCCCCCCAGCACGTCACGCAGACCGGAGTGCGCCATCTCGTCGAGCGTGATTTCCAGGAACTCGCCGACCCAGGGAGGCGCGGTGCCCGCCTGTTCGGCCTCCAGCATCGCGTGCAGATACGGCGAATGCGGGAACTTGGTGGAGCTGCCGAACCCGCCCTGCAGGTCGTCGGACTCGCGCTCCAGGCGACTCCACAACACCTGCGGCAGGCGGCCGGCGCGGCTTTCCGACAAGGGCTCCTCGCCCGCACGCAGTTGCTGGGTCAGCTCGTCACTGCCGCGCCGCGCCAGATCGACCAGCCGGTCGTAGTCCGCCTCCAGGCGTTCGGTAATGCCGTCGAGGAACTCGGCGAACTGATCGCGCGGGGCATAGACCACGCCGGTCAGGGCATGCCCCTGGGGCGTAACCACCACGTTGAGCGGCCAGCCCGCGCTCCCGGCAGTGGCGCGCTGAAACTCCAGCAGGTAGCTGTCCAGCGCCCCGTCGACCTCGCGATCGACCTTCACCGGGATGAAATTCTCGTTCAGCCGCTCGGCAATGCCCTCGTCCTGGAAGCTCTCTTCCTGCATGACGTGGCAGTAGAAGCAGGAGTAGTAACCGCTGGAGATCAGCAGCGGCCGCCGCTCCTCCCTGGCCTGTTCCAGCAGGGCCGGATCCCAGGCCCGCCACTGGACGGGGTCGTCCGTGTGCAGCCGGAGGTAGGGCGAGATGCTGTCGGCCATCTCGGGGTTGGCCTGCGCCGCACCGGGCATCGCGAGGGCTGCGACCAGCAGCGAAATGACCAGACCGACCCGGCGATTTTCCGGAGTTGCAAACATGTGACCCTCCAGCAGCATCTAGAAAAGGTTGCTACCCTTTGGGACGCGAAGACCGGAAAGGTTCATCCCTGCAGCCCAATGGTCTCCGCGGATCGCATCCGGGATCCGGCACTTGTACATGCGCTGTATAAATGTCGTACAATTTCTCCATGGCGAGCGCAACGCACATCGAACTTCAAGACGAAGAAGGCCTGTACCCGATCCGCCACGTGTGTGCGGAAACGGGCATCAACGACGTGACGCTGCGCGCCTGGGAGCGTCGCTACGGGCTCATTCGTCCCATGCGCACGCCCAAGGGCCACCGGCTCTACAGCCCCGGCGATATCGCCCGCATCAAGCGAATCATGGAACTGCTGGACCAGGGCATCCCGGTCTCCCAGGTCCACCGGGTTCTGGACGACGAACCCGCAGCCGCCACTCCCCGCCCGGATTCGGACGCGACCGAAGAGGCCCCGGACACCACCACGACGCCCCGGCATCGCGACAGCCCCGGCCCCGGGATCGCACCCCACACCATGGATCCGGTCGCCGAGGCACTGTACGACTCGGTCACGGATCTGGATGCAGGGGAGCTGGATCGCGTCTACGCCCGGCTGGTCATGCGCCACGGCTGGAATGGCGTGCACGAAAGCGCCTTCCTCGAGGTGTACCGCCGCCTGCGCGAGGAATCCCGTCACAATGCCGAGGGTGAGGTCCGCCTGGCGGTGTTCGCCGCCTGGGCCACGGCCGCATTCGCGGACCAGCTGCGCTCGGCCACGCGCGCCTGCGACGACCCGTCCTACCCCTGTCTGGTCCTGGGCGGCGGGCACCAGCAGGTCGGCGGACTGCTGCTGCAGCTTGCCTGCGCCCGCCACGGCCTGAAGACCCTGCCCCTGTTCGACGCCACCAGCCCCGAGGGTCTGGAGACGCTGATGCGCCGTCTGCGTGCCCCGGCGCTGATCATCCATGGCTCCTCGCAGCTGATGCGCAGCCCCGAACTGCCCCGGGTGGAGGCCATCCTCAAGCAGGTCGGGCCGCCCTGCTACCTCGCCGGCTCGGCCGCGCTGGAGCTTTCAAAGGTCAAGCACGGCCGCACGGTGGAGGTCCTGCCCGGGCCGCCGCTGGAGGCCGCCGCACGACTCTCCCGGCACCTGCCCCAGTAGTCGCCGCGCGCGCCTCCCGGCTCAGTGACCACCTCCGCCGCGTCCGTGCGCACCCTCCTGGTTGTGCTCGGCGACCAGCTCGCCCCCGACCACCCGGTTCTGCAGGAGCTGGACCCCGACCGGGATGCCGTGTGGATGGCCGAGGTGGCCCACGAATCCCGCCACGTCCTCTCGCATGCGGCACGCACCACCCTGTTTCTGTCGGCGATGCGCCACTTCGCCCGGCAGCTCCGCAAGGCAGGCCTGAGCGTTCACTATCGCCATCTCGGGGAGCACCCCGAGCCAACCCTGGGCGAGGCCCTGGACACCGACCTTGCACGGCTCCAGCCGACCCGGGTGATCGTCCTCCAGCCGGGGGAACATCGTGTATGCCGTCAGCTTGAGGCCACCTGCCGCACCCGGGGCGTGCCACTGGAGGTCCGCGAGGATCCACACTTCCTGGTGACGCCGGCGGCCTTCGCGCAATGGGCCGAGGGGCGCAGGCAGCTGCGCATGGAGTACTTCTACCGCCAGCAGCGAGCCGCCCTGGGCATCCTGATGCATGGCGACGAACCCGCCGGCGGACAGTGGAACTTTGACGCCGACAACCGCGGGCATTTCGGCCGGGACGGGCCGGGCCTGCTGCCGCCCCCCGTCGCCTTCGAACCCGACACGATCACGCGCGAATGCCGGGATGCCGTCGCCCGGTATCTGCCGGAACTGGCGGGCCAGACGGATGCGTTCGACTGGCCGGTCACCCCGGAACAGGCACAACAGGCCCTGGCCGACTTCATCCAGCACCGCCTGCCCATGTTCGGCACCTATCAGGACGCGATGTGGACCGACCAGCCGTGGCTCTATCACGCCCGCCTGTCCGCCGCGCTCAACCTGCACCTGATCCATCCGCGCTCGGTGATCGACGCGGCGGAACAGGCCTGGCGCGACGGCCACGCGCCGCTCCCCGCGGTCGAGGGGTTCATCCGGCAGATCCTAGGCTGGCGCGAATACGTGCGCGGGCTGTACTTCCACTTTGGCGAGGCCTGGCACGCATGGAACGCCCTGGAGGCGGAGCAGCCGTTGCCGGCCCTCTACTGGGATGCCGACACCTCCATGCAGTGCCTGCACCAGGCCGTGGGCCAGACCCTGAAACGCGGCTACGCGCACCATATCCAGCGACTGATGGTCACCGGGCTGTTCGCCCAGCTCCTGGGCGTGCGCCCGGCCGAGATCCACGCCTGGTATCTGGGTATCTACGTCGATGCCGTGGAGTGGGTGGAGCTCCCCAACGTGGTCGGCATGTCGCAGTATGCCGACGGCGGCCGCATGGCCTCCAAGCCGTACGTCGCCACCGGCCGCTACATTCAGCGCATGAGCAACTACTGCCGGCACTGCCCGTTCGACCCGGCCGAGGCCCTCGGCGCGAAGGCCTGTCCGTTCACCACGCTCTACTGGGACTTCCTCGACCGTCACCGCGAGCGCTTCGCCCGCCACCCGCGCACCGCGCTGCAGTGGAAGCACCTCGAGAAGATGGACCCCGAACGCCTCGAGGCCATCCGCGCCCAGGCCCGCCACATCCGCAACACACTCGCGCAGGGAGACCGTATCTGATGCCGCGCCCCGGCCCCACCCTCGTCTGGCTGCGCCGCGACCTCCGCCTGACCGACCAGCCTGCCCTGCACGCCGCCAGCGAGCGCGGCGGGCCGGTCATCCCGGTGTTCATCCATGCCCCGGAGGACGAGGCGCCCTGGCAACCGGGGGCCGCATCCCGCTGGTGGCTGCACCACAGCCTGCAGGCCCTGGACCAGGACCTTTGCAAGAACGGTTCGCGCCTGATCCTGCGCGCCGGCCCCGCCCTCGACACGCTGCGGGCCCTGGTACGCGAGACCGGCGCCACCGCCGTCTACTGGAACCGCCTGTACGACCCCGCCCGGGTCCTGCGCGACCCGGAGATCAAGGCCGGCCTGCGCGCCGATGACCTCGAAGTCCACAGCTTCAATGCCCACCTGCTGGTCGAACCCTGGGAGGTCGAGACCGGCCAGGGCCGGCCCTACAAGGTCTTCACCCCATTCTGGAAGGCCTGCCTGCACCGCGGCATTGATCGCGACCCGCTGCCCGCGCCCAACGACCTGCCGCCCCCCGATGCCTGGCCCGCCAGCCTGCACCCGGAAGACCTCGGACTCCTGCCCGAGATCGACTGGGCCGGGGGCCTGCGCGCCGCCTGGGCGCCCGGGGAGGACGCGGCCCACCAGCGGCTGACGCAATTCCTCGACGGCGCGCTGCACGCCTACGCCAGCGAACGCGACCGCCCGGACCACGACGGTACCTCGCGCCTGTCACCGCATCTGCACTTCGGCGAGATCTCCCCGCGCCAGATCCTGCGCGCCCTGCGCCAGACCGGCCTGCACCCGGACCACGGAGGACCCAAGGCCTTCGTGCGCGAGCTCGGCTGGCGCGACTTCGCCCATCACGTGCTCTATCACTTCCCGCACACCCCGGAACGACCGCTGAACCCGCGCTTCGAGGCCTTCCCCTGGCGCGAGGACGCGGCGGCCCTGCGCGCCTGGCAGCAGGGCCGCACTGGGCTCCCGATCGTCGATGCCGCCATGCACCAGTTGTGGGAGACCGGCTGGATGCACAACCGCCTGCGCATGGTGGTCGGCTCCTTCCTGACCAAGAACCTGCGCCTGCACTGGCAGCATGGCGCGCACTGGTTCTGGGACACCCTGGTGGATGCCGACCTCGCCGCCAACACCCTGGGCTGGCAGTGGGCCGGAGGCTGCGGCGCCGATGCCGCGCCCTACTTTCGCGTGTTCAACCCGCAAACCCAGGGCGAACGCCACGACCCCGACGGCGCCTTCGTGCGCCGCTTCGTCCCCGTACTCAAGGACGTCGAAACGCGGTATATTCACGCGCCCGGCGCCGGCGGCGCACGCGGCTATCCGGCCCCCATCGTGGACCTGAAAGCCAGCCGCCAGGCCGCACTCGAGGCCTTCCAGGCCATCAAAGACCACTGATCGAAACAGGCCCCTACCATGAGCTTCTCCGAACAGAACCTGCAGTACCCCAAGGACGTGAGCTACAACTTCAGCCGCTACGACGACACCACCCCGGTACGCGTCACCCACGAGGGCAAGCGCTTCATCGGCCAGCTGCTGAACCACGAGGCTCCCTACCGTATCCGCGTCACCGAGGAGGTCGTCAGCCCGGGCGCCTCGCGCTTCATCCCGGTGCGCGAGATCCAGGTCCAGACCCTCGAAGCCGTGGAATATCTGCACAACGGCCACCACGGGCACTGAGCCGCTGCCGACGGCCGCGCCCGACTCCGGGCGCGGCCGTTCCCCCGGCGTCGACCCGACATCGCTGCACGCAGCGCGCGCGGGACTGCTACTCTCGTAACAGGACCTCCGCCGAAAAGGGACGACTGCCATGCACCGCTTACTTGCATCTTTCCTGCTTGGTGCCCTGCTGCTCCCCGGCCTGGCACTCGCCGACAAACCCGGCGATCAGCGTGCCATTGCCGGCATGGACACCGGGCGCATCCTCTGGGACATCACCATCGGCGAACCCGACCGGCTGATCGCCCGCCTGAGCGTGATCCGCGAGACCTACGACGACATGCAGCGCCAGGGCCTGGAGCCGGAGATGGTGTTTGCCTTCCGGGGCGGCGCGGCGGGGCTGATCGCCCGCTCTACCGACCACCTCGATATCGAGGACGTCTCCGCCGTGCGCCATATCCACGAACGGCTGGAGGGCCTGCTGGAACTGGACGGCATCCACATGGAGGCCTGCAGCATTGCCACGCGGCGCTTCGACCTCGAACAGGACGACCTGCTGCCCGGGATTCACCTGGTCGGCAACACGTTCCTCTCGATCATGGGCTACGAAAACCAGGGCTATGCAACCATCCGCATTGACTGACCCCGGCCGCGGAATGCCGGTACAATCAACCCGGACGGAGATGGGGCCCGCCCCTGCACCGCAAATGCGGCGGCGGCCCGGTACACGAACGCCCTGACCGGATCGCGGAAGGCCACAAACGGCCGCTGACGAAGAAGACGGGAGACCTGCTTGGCGCATATGGAAATCACGACCTTCGGCACCGTCGGCGTGCGCGTGGAGGACCGTGACATACCCGCTCTCTCCGGGACGAAACTCGGCCTGCTCCTCACCTATGTGGCGGCCGAGAGCCCGCGGCGTATCCCGCGCGAGGAACTGGCGCGCCTGTTCTGGCCCGACTTGGACGCCGACAGCGCCCGGGTCAACCTGCGCCAGGGCCTGTTCCAGCTGCGTCGCCAGCTACCCGCCGGCGACCCGCCCCTGCTCGACACGACGCCCCGCTATGTGCGCTTCCAGCCGCAACCGGACTCGCGCATCGACTTCCTCACCCTGCAGCGTGCGCGCTCCGAGCGCCGCACGACCGAGGGGCGGGAGACCACGGCACCCCCGCCGGACCTGGCCATTGTGTGCGAGTACCGCGGACACTTCCTCGAGGGCCTGCGCGCCCTGCAGGACCTGCCGGAACTATCCGCCTGGGCCCAGTCCCAGCGCGACCATCACTGGCAGAATCTTCTGGTCTTCATCGGCCACAATCTCCCCGAACTCGCCAAGCCCAACGAGGGCGAACCCCTGCTGGCCGAGCTCCACCGCCTGCTGGCCATGGAGCCCCACGACGAGACCCTGCACCACCTCCTGATGAAGGCCCTGGCGGCCAGCGGCCACCCCAAGCGCGCGCTCGAGCACTATGCCCACCTGGAGGCCGAGGCCGGCAAGCCCCCGGGCGAACTGCTGGCGCGCACGCGTGAGGAAATCCTGGGCGCCGAACGCGCCGAGGCCAGCCATCAGCACGCCAGCCCCGAGGATGCCGAGCCCGCCACCCTGCGCCCCGAGCGCCGTCGGGTCACGGTCGTGGCCTGCCATGTACAGCCCGATGCCGACGCCGACATCGAGATCCAGCAGCAACAGGTCAACCGCACGCTGGAGCATGTCGACTTCGTCCTGTTGAGCCACCACGGCCATGTCGTGCCCTCGCCCGGCCATGGCCTGCTCGCCTATTTCGGCTATCCCGCCGGACGCGAAGAGGCGACGGTCGACGCCGTGCATGCCGCCTGGCAGGCGCTGGAGAGCGCCCCCGGTGACTGCCAGCTGCGCCTCGCCGTGGATACCGACCTGATCGTCACCGGCGCCGACCCGGATCTGCCCGACCCCGCCGGCCAGCTCACCGCCCGCGTACACGAGTGCGCCCAGCGCGCCGACCCCGGCACCCTGCGCGTCAGCGCACCCACCCATGCCCGCGTGTCCGGCTACTTCAGCTTCCGCGAGGCGGAGGACGGCACGGGCGCCTACCGCGTCACCGGCGATCCCGGTCCGCTGGACCGCGTGGATGCCCAGACCCTGCGTGGCCTGACGCCGCTGACCGGCCGCAGCCCGGAACTGCAGGCACTGCGTAGCCACTGGGATCAGGTGCTCGACCGCGACGAGGTCCGCTTCGTGCTGGTTCAGGGCGAGGCCGGTCTGGGCAAGAGCCGCCTGGCCCGCGGGCTCGATCTCCAGGTCCGCGGCCAGGCCCGCTCACGCTACCTGCTCAAGTGCCGCGAGGACCGCGCCCGCCAGCTCCTGGCCCCGGTACGCCAGGCCTTCGCCACCTGGATGGGACACGACACCCTGCGCGATGCCCGAAAGCGCCGACTCGCCGGCGCCCTCAAGCATGCCGGGGTCGCCCCGGAGCTTGCGCCACGCCTGGCCCACTGGCTCACCCATCCGGACGCCGACGGCCCCGAAAGCCTCGCCCACGAAGGGCTGGACCGCGACCGCATCATCGACACCCTGGTCGAACTGGTGCAGCGGCGCGCCGCCCACGGTCCGACCCTCCTGATCTGCGACGATCTCCACTGGATGGACTCGGGCACGGCGGAGTTCCTGCGCCGGCTGTACCAGCGCCTGCAGCACCAGCCCCTGATGGCCATCCTGACCGCGCGCATGAGCTTCCGCTCCTCCTGGCGCGATCTCTCGCTGCAGCACATCCGACTGCACGGCCTGGACGATGCCGCCGCCCGCGACCTGGTCGATCGCCTGGACCCCCACGGCCGCCTGGCCAGCGGCGTGCGCGACCAGCTGGTCGAACGCGGCGAAGGCGTGCCGCTGTTCCTCGAGGAACTTACGCGGTATACTCTGGAGGCTGCCCGCAGCGGTCAGCTCCCGGACACCCTGCCACCCGGTCTCTCCAACCTGCTGGTCGCACGCCTGGAACAGCTGGGCAGCGCGCGAGAACTGGCCCATTCGGCCGCGGTCATCGGCCGCGACTTCGATACCCGCATCCTCAGCCGACTGCGCGGTCAGCCCGCCGACACCATCCGGCGGCAGCTGACCCGGCTGACCGGAAAGGGGTTCATCGAACCCGCCGGCATGGTGGACGGCGTGCGCTATCGCTTCCGCCACGCCCTGTTCCGCCAGGCAGCCTACGAATCGATGCTGCTGAGTGAACGCACGCGCCTGCACGGCCAGCTGGCCGACCTGATGCAGGAAGACGGCGAGAACGGCATGCAGACCGCGGACTGGGGCCGCATCGCCAGCCACCTCTACCATGCCGCTCGCTACCCCGAGGCGGTCAGCGCCTGGCTGCATGCCGGCGAGGCGGCGTTCGCGCGCGGCCTCCTGCCCGAGGCCTCGCACTACTTCGAGGATGCCCTGGCCTGCCTGGAGCGCCATCCGGCAGCTCACAAGGAACATGACCCGACGGATTTGGAACACAACACGCTGCGGGCCCTCGGCGGGCTCGGCGCGTCCAATCTGGCCCTGCTGGGCTACGGTTCGCGCACGGTCAATGACATCTTCGAACGGGCCATGCACCTGACCGCGCCGGAGCAGGATCCGGTGCAGTACTTCCGCGTGCTGTGGGGTTTGTGGCACGGCGCCGGCTCCTGGCATGGCTTCACCGAGGCCCACCGTCTCGCCGGGGAGATGGAACAGCTCGCCGAGCGATCCGGCGACCGCCTGCTGCGGATCGCCGCCCATTACGTACAGGGCAACACCCACTTCTGGACCGGTCGCTTCGCCGAGGCCCTGGAACATCAGACCCGGGCGGTGGAGCTCTATCGCGAGGAAGACCACGCCGCCCTGGTAGCCCGGCACACCGAGAACCCGGCCATCAGCGCGCGCGGCTTCATGGCCTGGACGCTGCTCCACCTGGGGAACCACGCGCGCGCCTGGGCCGAGATGGACACCGCCTGCGAGCAGGCGGACGCACTCGGCCATCGGCCCACCGAGGCCTTCGTGCAGGCCTTCCGCGCCGTGCTCGGCTTCTACAGCGGGGATCCGGACTCCACCCTGCCGGCGGCACGCCGAACGCTCGCCATCGCGCGCGATTACGACTACCCGCTGTGGCGCGCCGCCGGCATCACCCTCGAGAGCTGGGCCCTCGCCCGCCAGGGACAAGCCGACGCCTGTCAGGCCATCGAGCAGCAGGTGGAGGCGATGCGTCACATCATGGACGGGGTCAACACCATCTTCCAGTACATCCTGCTGGACGCCCTGCAGGCCAGCGGCACCGCGGCGGACCAGCGCCTGAGCGTCGCCGACGTCGCCCTGGCCGGCTGCCGCAAGCGGGGCGACCTCGCGTTCGAAGCGCCGATCCGGCGCCTGCGCGCCGTGGCCCTGCTCGACCAGAGCCAGGGACGCGACGAAGAAGGCTGGCACGAACTCGAGCGCGCCCGCCGTATCGCCCACGAACAGGGCAACCCCAATATCGAGCGCCAGACCCTGCTGGATCATGCACGGTATGCGACGGATCCCCAGATAGAGTCCTGGGCCGAGCGCGAACTCCTGCGCATCAACCACTGCATCATTCCCCGCCCGCACCCGGACGAACCCCGCCAGCGCGACCCCCGCCTCGCCTGAACCGGTTCCGGTTCCACACTCGCGGGCAATGCAACGAAAGCTTCATTCGCGCGCAACAAAACCTCGATACCGCTGTAACGATACTGCCCTAGTCTGAGCGCTCGCTCTTTCCCCAAGGCATGTGTCATGCAAACGCCCAACAGCGACCCGCTGCTTGAGTGTCGGCAACTTCGCAAGACCTTCGGGTCGCATACCGCCCTTGATTCCATCGACCTTCAGGTTCATCCCGGCGAATGCCAGGTCCTGCTCGGGCCCTCCGGCTGCGGCAAGACCACACTCCTGAATCTGGTCGCGGGGTCGCTGGCGGCCGATGGCGGGACCCTCTCGATCGCGGGGACGGTCATGGATGACCCAGCGCGCTCTATTCACCAGCCGATGCAGACGCGCGGGCTGGCGATGGTCTTTCAGAATCACAGTCTGTGGCCGCACATGAATGTGGAACAGAACGTGGGCTTCGGACTGAAACTGCGGGGGACCACATCCTCGCAGCGGCGCCGACAGGTCATGGAGATTCTCGAACGCCTCCAGATTGCCGAGTTTGCGGACCGGGCCATATCCACATTATCAGGCGGCCAGCAGCAGCGGGTGGCGATCGCCCGCGCGCTGGTCGTCCGTCCGCGCCTGCTGTTGATGGACGAACCTCTTTCGGCACTCGATGCCCGTCTGAAAGAAGAACTCAAGTCCGAGATCGCACTGCTCATCCGCGACACCGGACAGACCGTCGTGTATGTCACCCACGATCAGGGTGAGGCGTTCGCACTCGGCGACCGCATCGCCCTGATGGCGGATGGCCGCATCGCACAGAACAGTACCCCCGAGGCCATCTACCAGAGCCCCAGCAATCGCTTCGTCGCCGAGTTCATCGGCAGCGCGAACATCCTGGCATTCGAGCGTCGGGGTGACGAGATCGTCCTCGACAATGCCTTGCGCCTGGCGGCCACCAACGGGCTGCCCGCCAATGGGCACCTTGTGGTGCGCCGGGAGGATATTGACCTGTCACCTGGCAAGGCACCGCCTCCGGATGCGCGCCCCAATGGGGTGCTGCCGGGTTCCGTACGCCACTCGCGCTTTCTCGGGGACCGCCACGAGATCCTCCTGGATCTGGACCAGGGCATGCGTCTGCGGGCCTTTCACCGTTCGGCACTCGCCTGCGGCGAAACCGTCGGCATCAGCCTGGACCTCCAGCGCGCCCACGTCGTTCGCAACTGATGGGCATCCGCAGCCTTCTATTGCTCGCCGGTCTTGCGGTCGCGCTTCCGAGTCTGAGCGGGTGCACGGGATCATCCTCGAATGACGACACGCTGGTGGTCTATTCCGCGGGGCCCCGGCCTCTGATCGAACACATCGTTGAGGCGTTCGAAGCCCGGCACGACGTCCGCGTCGACCTCTTCGCCGCCACCACCGGGCAGGTCATGGCGAAGCTGGAGGCGGAACGCTATCGCAACCGCGCGGATGTGGTGATTTTCGCCTCGGAACTCGCGGCCGAGGCCCTGAAGCGAGACGGACGCCTGAGACCGTACCGACCCTCTGGGGTCGAGCAAACCGACGCCGACTGGCACGACCCGGACGGCTATTTCCATGCGACGGCCGCCGCGCTCGTGGGCGTCGCCGTACGCAAGGATCGCCCGCTGGGCGATGCGGCATCGATCGACTGGCCCGATCTGATGCGGGCACCTCATGCCGCGCGGACAGTCATGCCGTCGCCGTCACGATCGGGAGCCACCGGCGACTTCCTGGTGAATTTCGCCCAGGTCCAGGGAGACGAGCTGTGGCCCGCGTTCATCGACGCCCGGACGGATGGACTCGACTTCGCGGCGGCCAACAGCCAGGCCATCGGCGGGCTCGTGACCGGCGCATACGACGCGATCCTGGGCGTGGTGGACTACCTTGTCCTGCGCCAACAGGTCCGCAATCCCGAAGTCGAGATGCGCTACCCGACCAGTGGCGCGGCCATGGTTCGGCGGCCGATCGTGATCCTCGACGAGGCGCACGCGCCCGGACTGGCCGAGGCATTTGTCGACTTTTACTTCTCCGAATTCGCCCAGGAGGCGGTGGCCGAACAGCACCTGATCCCGGCCCGGGAGGGTATCGCGAACAGTCCGGAACGGCAGGCAGCCTACGAAGGCATGCCTCCGATCCTGGCGCTGGACCGGAGCCAGGCACTCGCGGCTCAGAACCGGCTGCTGCGCCAGTTTCAGCTCCGGGTTGAACGCGCGGAGATCCCGCGGGCGGTGCGGAGCCCGGCCCCATGATCACCGTGGCATCCGCGGCCACGCGCCCTTTCGTCCTGTCGTGGGCCAGCACCCGGCTCCCGGTGCTGCTGGTCGCGGCCCTCTTGCTGCTGGGTGCGGGCTATCCCCTGGCGCTGTTGTTCCTGACCAGCATCTTCCCCGAAATCATGGGAGGGCGCTTCGAGGGCTTTCTCGATGCCTATCGCCGGATCGGCGAAACCGACGGCATCAGCTCCATGTTGTGGAACTCGTTTGCCTGGGCGGGCGCAACCACTGTTGTCAGCTGGATCCTCGGGGTGCCCTGCGGCTACCTGCTCGCACGGACCAATCTGCCCGGGAAACTGTGGGCGCGGCTTTCGCTGTTGGTTCCGATCATGACCCCGCCCTACATCGCGGCGCTGTCCTACATCCTGGTGATGCAGGACGGCGGGTTCTTCGACCAGCTACTGGGACCGATGCCCGAGGCGCTGCGCGCCTGGTTCTTTTCGTTCTGGGGAGTGACGCTCGTCATGGCGCTGGCCTCCTTTGGCTACGTCGCGCTGGCCACCGAGGCCGCACTGGCCTCCATACCGCGTCGCCTCGAAACCGCAGCGGCACAGTTGGGTGCCAGCTGGAGCCAGACCCTGCGCGCCATCATCATCCCGCTGATGTTGCCGGCGCTATTCAACTCCGGCCTGCTTGTGTTTCTCGAGGCGCTGTCGAATTTTGGTGTTCCCGCGGTCCTGGGCACACGCGCCAACCTGCCGCTGTTACCCGCCGAAATCTTCTACCTGGTGACCAGCTGGCCGCTCGACCTCGCGCTGGCCACGGCCCTGTCTTCCCTTCTGTGCCTGATCGCCCTGATCGCGCTGTACGGATCGCGCCTGCTGGCCAGCTTCATGGGCGGCGGCCGTTACGAACCCGAAACCCCGCATCAATTCCAGCTGGGGCCCGGGGCGCGCATCATCGGAGTGGCCTGGTTTGCGGGGCTGTTCGCTCTGTCCACGCTGCTGCCCTACTTCGCCATGCTGGTCACCAGCATCGCGGACCAGTGGCAAGGCGCACTCCCCAGCCTGACCCTCGACCATTACCGCGCCATCCTGATACCGGGTTCGCGGGGGTCGGAGGCGTTGTTCACCAGCCTGTGGCTGGCCTTCGCCGCCGCGACCATCAGCATCTTTCTCGGCGCGTGGATCGCCTATGTAATCTCGCGAACGCATGGCTGGCTGCGCCATGCGCTGGAGGGCCTGGCAACCCTGCCACGCGTCATCCCCAAGATTGTTCTGGCAGTCGGCCTGATCCTCGCCTGGAACGCATTCTGGGTGCCCGTCTCCCCCTACAACACGGTGTGGATGCTGCTGCTGGCCTATGTGGTGATCTACATCACCGACGCCCTGAACTACGCCAACAGCCGCCTGCAGTCGATGGATCCGGCGCTTGAACATGCGGCTTCGATCCTCGGCGCCAGCCGCTGGCGCGTGTTCTTCCAGGTCGTTCTGCCTCAGCTCAAGCCTGTGCTGCTGGCCGCCTGGCTGACCACATTCATCGTCACCATGCGCGAGCTCGTGGCCTCCATCTTGCTGCTTCCTCCGGGCGTAGACACCTCCGCCACCTTCATCTTCAACCAGTTCGAGCAGGGCGACCTCGCCGTCGCGATGGCCATGGCCAGCATCACCATCGCCTTGAGCTCGATCGTCCTGGTCGTGTTCCAGATTCGGAGCCGCCCCCGCGCTCCCACCTGATCACGCCTCAAGGCGTGTACCCATCACACCCGGTTCGCGGGACTCATGCCGGGTGTGCATACGCATACATTCACAGGAAAAGACTATGAGACCATTCAAGACTCCCATACTCCTGGCCGCCCTGATCAGTGGTGGCATTCTGGCTGCACCGGCCCATGCCGAGAGCTCCACATCGGCCCTGATCGACAAATTGATCGAGCGCGGCGTGCTCACCGAAGAGGACCTCCGCGACCTCCGCGAGGCGGAAGCCCGGGAATCCGAAGCCGTGGCCGACCAGATTAAGGCCGAGGATCGCTATCAGGGACTGGAGTACGAGCCGACCCTTCCATTGCAAACCGTCGATGACCGCATCCAGGCACGCAAATTCCGTGTCGAAAGCCAGGATGGATCCAACCGGTTCGGCCTTCGCGGGCGCCTTATGGTGGATACCGCCGTCGCCAACTGGGACGACAACCTGAACGAGGCGTCCTCGCAGACCGATCGCCAGGACTTCGATGGTGCGCTTCCCGAGCGCGGGACCATTCTGCGGCGCGCGCGCCTGGGCGCACTTGGTGTCTATGACAACACCTGGGAATACCAGCTGGAAGTCGATTTTCGCGACAGCGACGTACGCTTTGCCAACGCGTACCTGGCCTACCTCTCGGATCACGGTCGCCTGGCCGTGGGCAACTTCAAGGAACCCTTCTCGCTGGAAAGCTCGACCAGCTCCCGGCGCCTGACCTTCATGGAGCGCGCCACGCCGGTCGACGCCTATCGTCCCAGCCGGAACATCGGCCTGATGTACGAGACCCTGGTGCCCAACTACTATCTAGCCGCGGGTGTATTCGGCGGCGAAGGTACGGACCGAGATCGCGATGTCGAAGAGGGCTATGCAGTGGCCCTGCGCGGATCCTTTGCTCCGTACATGGACGACAACACCTTCTCGCACCTGGGTGCGTCCTATAACTACCGTCGAAATTCCAAAGACTTCGACGACGAAGACGGGGAAGAGTGCGAGAGCGTGCGCCTGCGTTCCCGTGAAGGCGCACGCGCCATGGATATCCGCCTGATCGGCCGTAACGATATCGAGGGCGTGGAAGACTTCAGCCGATATGCGCTGGAAGCGGCCTGGGGCAAGGGACCGTTCTCCCTGCAAGGGGAGTACCTGCGGGTGGACCTCAACCTCGACCCGGAAAAGGGTGATGTACGCACCGACCAAAGCAGCATCACCCTGGACGGCTACTACCTTCAGGCCAGCTACTTCCTGACCGGCGAGCACCGCAACTACCGGGCCTTCAGCGGCGACTTCGGCGCAGTCCGCCCGAATTCCGTGTTTGGCCGCGGCGGGACCGGGGCCTGGGAAGTGGCCGCGCGTTACGCCCATGCCGACTCCATGGAGCACTCGCGTCCGGGACGCGGGAACAAGATGGACCACTACACGCTCGGTCTGAACTGGTACCCGAACCAGGACATGGTGTTCAAGCTGAACTACATGTACTTCGACTACGAGGGTCGTGGTGGCGTATCCAATGGCAACCACGTGCTGGCCGCCCGCGCCCAGTTCGAGTTCTAGGACGAGCGGATCGGCGAGCACAGGGAAGTGCTCGTCGCTCTACTGGCTTTATGCCCAAGGCACAAATGAAAAGGCCCGAACCTTTCGGTTCGGGCCTTCTCGGGATATGGCGTCCCCACGGGGATTCGAACCCCGGTCGCCGCCGTGAAAGGGCGGTGTCCTAGGCCTCTAGACGATGGGGACGTAGAGGCAACGTCTTGTTGCTATTCCGGTGGGCCTTTGGGCCGATCTTCTTCGCTACCCGGTGGCCGATGCAGAAGCGTCGTCACCAGACCGTTGAATACCAGCAAAAACCCGATCGGTACCAGCGCGATGAGGGGCTTGGACCAGGTCTGTTCCCCGGTGAGCATCAGCCCGAATCCGCCGATCAATCCGACTACTGCCAGCACCAATCCAACGTAGAGTGATATGACCCCGAAACGATGCATTGATGAACTCGCAAATCACCTGAGTGGTGGAGCCAGGCGGGATCGAACCGCCGACCTCCTGCATGCCATGCAGGCGCTCTCCCAGCTGAGCTATGGCCCCGTGTCAGGCGAGCGCGTACTGTAGCCAGCACCCCGAAATGTGTCAACCCGCTTCGGCGGATATTTTCGCCAGCGCGCGGTCGATGCGGGCCAGGGCGCGCTCGCGCCCGATGAGCACCAGCGTATCATCGATGGGCGGGGAGACCGTACCCCCGGTGAGGGCCACGCGCAGCGGCTGCGCGACCTTGCCGAGCTTCAGCTCCAGGCGCTCGCCGGTATGCACCACCACCTCGTGCAGCGGCTCCTTCTCCCAGGCGCCCAGGGCACTAAACCCGTCGTGCAGGGTCTGCAGCACGGGCTTTGCTTCGGCGGTCAGCTGCTTGCGCGCGGCCTTCTCGTCGTAGTCCTCGAACTCGCGATAGAAGTACACGCTGTTCTCGGCCATCTCGCGCAGCGTGCGCGCGCGTTCGCGCTGGGCGATCACCACATCGCGCATCGCCGGACCATTGGCCGGATCGATGCCCAGCTGACCCAGGTGCCAGCCGAACTCCAGCGCCACATGATCCGGGTCCAGCGACTTGATGTAGTGCTGGTTGAGCCAAAGGAGCTTGTCGGGGTTGATCGCCGAGGCGGACTGGTTGACGTCCTCGATATCGAACAGCCGCACCAGTTCGTCCACCGAGAAGATCTCCTGGTCGCCGTGGGCCCAGCCCAGGCGCACCAGGTAGTTCAGCAGCGCCTCCGGCAGATAGCCCTCGTCACGGTACTGCATCACCGAGACCGCCCCGTGGCGCTTGGACAGCTTGGCACCGTCCGGGCCCATGATCATCGGCAGGTGGCCGTAGCGCGGCGGTTCCACGCCCAGCGCTTTCAGGATGTTGATCTGGCGCGGGGTATTGTTCAGGTGGTCATCGCCACGGACCACATGGGTGATCCCCATGTCCATGTCGTCGACCACCACCGTCAGGTTGTAGGTCGGCGAGCCGTCGGAGCGGGCGATGATCAGGTCGTCGAGCTCGCTGTTCTGGAACGCGACCTTGCCGCGCACCATGTCATCGACGACGGTCACGCCCTCGTCCGGCGTGCGAAAGCGGATGACCGGCTCCACGCCCTCGCGCGGCTCGGTGCGCGCACGGCAGCGACCGTCGTAGCGCGGCTTTTCCTTGCGCGCCTTCTGCTCCTCGCGCATCGCATCCAGCTCTTCCTTCGTGCAGTAGCAGCGATAGGCGTGGCCTGCGGCCATCAGCTGGTCGATCACTTCCTTGTACCGGTCGAAGCGTTCCGTCTGGTAGAACGGCCCGTGATCGTAGGTCAGCCCCAGCCAGTTCATGCCCTCGAGGATCGCGTTGACCGACTCCGCGGTGCTGCGCTCCAGATCGGTGTCCTCGATCCGCAGTACGAACTCGCCACCGTGGTGGCGGGCGTACAGCCAGGAGAACAGCGCGGTGCGGGCACCGCCGATATGCAGATAGCCGGTCGGACTGGGGGCAAAACGGGTGCGAAAACTCATGCGGGCTACTCGTCTCGATCGGGAGGTGGAAAACGAAGGCGCATAGGGTAGCAGAACGCCACTGCACTGCCGCGCGGACCGCCGACTATACTCGAAATGAGTACACAGACCGGCCGAACCCGGGCCCAAGGAGTACCCATGAATACCGCTCTTACTCGGCTCTCCACGCTGCTCGTGCTGACGGGAGGCCTCGCGCTAGCCGGAAGTGCCATGGGCAGCGACCGCATCGCGCCGCCGGATGGCGCGAAGGTCTATTTCATCAGCCCGCAGGATGGCGAAACGCTCGAAAGCCCGGTGCGGGTCCAGATGGGCCTACGCGGCATGGGTGTCGCCCCGGCCGGTGTGGAGATGGACAACACCGGCCACCACCACCTGCTGGTGAACAAGCCGCTCGACGAGGTGGACCTGGACGCCTCGCTGCCCTTCTCCGACCACAAGCGCCATTTCGGCGGCGGGCAGACCGAGGGCGAGCTGGAACTGGAACCCGGCGAATACACCCTGCAACTGCTGTTCATGGACTACCGTCACATCAGCTTCGACCCGCCCGTTGTCTCCGAGAAGATCACGATTACCGTGGAATAGATCTGTACCACCCCATCAAAAAGCCCCCCTCCGTTTCCGGAGGGGGGCTGGCACATTCGATTCCGATGCGGCCGGTTACGGCAGCGCAGGAATCTCGAACTGCGGCATTTCGCCGGTCAGCGCGTGCATGAAGGCCTCGATATCCGCGACCTCGTCATCACTGAAGTCCTGCCCCAGCATTTCCTCGCCCATGATGCGGATCGCCTCTTCCAGCGTGGCGGTCTCCCCGTTGTTCATGTAGGGATAGGTCAGGGCTACGTTGCGCAGGGTCGGGGTCTTGAACGCAAACCGGTCGCTCTCCTCACCCGTGACCAGGTAGCGGCCCTCGTCCTCCGAACCCGGCACCTGGATGCGGTGGAAGTTGCTGTCGGTCAGCGCCGGCCCACGGTGACAGGCCACGCAGCCGTTGTCGGCGAACAGCTTCATCCCGCGCATCTGCTGCTCGCTCATCGCGCCCTCATCCCCGGCCAGCCAGCGATCCAGCGGCGAGTTCGGGGTGTTCAGCGTACGCTGGAACGTCGCTAGCGCCTTGGCCACGTGGTCGGTATTGATCACGTTGTCGCCGTCATAGTCGGGATAGGCGGCCTCGAATTTCTCCTGGTACTCATTGAACTCCTCCAGGCGGGCGATCGCATCCTCCAGCGGCATCGCCATCTCGATCGCGTCCTGGATCGGGCCCAGGGCCTGCCCCTCCAGGTCGTCCTCTCGGCCATCCCAGAACTGCGCGGTGAAGAAGCCGGAATTCAGCACGGTCGGGGTATTGCGCTCGCCGACCTGGCCATCGTGGCCCACCGCGCGCGGGATGCGGTCCGCCCAGCCCAGCGCCGGGTTGTGGCAGGTCGCGCAGGAGATCACGCCGGAGCTGGAGATGCGCGGCTCGAAGAACAGCATCTTGCCCAGCTCGATCTTCTCCTTGGTCATCGAGTTGTCCGCCGGGATCGGCGGCAGCGCCGGCAGCGGCTCGAACACGTCGCGGTACTGGGAATAGTCGGTATCGGCCACGGCCGGGGCCGCCGCCCCGAATGCGACGGCCGCACAGGCCGCCAGTGCTGTCATGCGGAATCCGGAAAGCGTCTTCATCGCAGGTCTCCCTTGGTTCATGGACATCGGAGGAATGGATATCGGCACGGACCGATATAGACTCGGTCCAAATCACCTGAATCCCACCCTACAGACGCGGGAACCGGGTCGCGATCAAAAACGAAAGTTCTTTTGATCCAGATCAATCAGACCGGACGCGAGACGCTCAGCTACGAAACAGTGCGGCGGCTGCGGCGGGATTGGACGGGAAGTAGGCGTGCAAATATCCGGCCGTCAGGCGCCCTTCACGGTAGATACCCTCGGCCGCGGTTCCGCCGTCGCGTGCTCGGCGACAGTGTGCCATCGGCTCCCAGTCCACCTCGGCATGGGTGTGGTGGAAAGTGTGGCCGCGTAGCTCGCCTTCGGGCAGCGGTGCACTCTGGAGGCCCAGACCCTGGAGTTTGGGCTCCAGACGGGCATGGCCTGAAATCAGGCCAGCCATGGATGCCTGATGCCCATCGCGATTGATCAATTTATCCAGCAGATAGAGGAACCCGCCACATTCAGCGAGCAACGGCCGCCCCGCCGCATGATGCTCGGCAAGATCCCGCTTGAGCCCGACATTGGCCGCCAGGGCGTCCAGATGCAGCTCCGGATACCCGCCGGGCAACCACACGGCATCGACTTCCGGCAACCGGTCCCCGGCTACCGGAGAGAAGAACTCCAGTTCGGCACCCATCGTACGCAGCAGATCCAGGTTGCCCGGATAGGTAAACGCAAATGCGGCATCCCGCGCGATACCGATGCGAATGCCTTGCAGGTCACGCGTGATCTCCGGCATTGGCTCGGGCTCGAAGGTAACCGGTGCCGGGAGTTCCGTGACTCCGGCCTCGGCAATCGCCTCGGCGGCCGCTTGCAGACGTGCGTCGAGATCCTCGATCTCGCCGGCCTGCACGAGACCGAGGTGACGATCCGGCACGCTCAGTCCCTCGTTGCGGGGCACGGCACCGTAGAAATGCACGCCCTCCGGCATGCTCTCGGCCAGCATCTGCCCGTGGCGAGCACTACCCGTTCGATTGGCAATCACGCCCGTGAGCGAGACGTCAGAGCGGTAGGTCGCCAGTCCGTGAACGACCGCCCCGAACGTCTGAGCCATCCCTCCGGCATCGATCAGCGCCAATACTGGAAGTCCAAAACGCACGGCCAGATCCGCGCCGGAAGGGTCGCCATCGAACAGACCCATCGACCCCTCAACCAGGATCAGGTCGGCCTCCTGTGCGGCTTCGTAGAGCTTCGCCTTGCACGCGGCCTCCCCCACCATCCAAAGGTGCAACGGGTCCACCGGATGCCCGGAGGCCTGCTCCAGGATCATCGGGTCGAGGAAGTCGGGGCCGGTCTTGAACACGCGCACGCGCAGACCCTGGTTGCGGTGGTAGCGGGCGATGGCGGCGGTGATCGTGGTCTTGCCCTGCCCCGAGGCCGGGGCCGCCACGAACGCCGCGGGGCAGCTTGCGGCCCCGGTCATTGCCGGCCACCCGCGCAGTTCGTCAGCGAGGTCAGGCCTCCGCCGGCGTCTCGTGCTCCGGGCCGGGGGCCGCGTCCTCGAAGATGCTTGCTCCCTCCAGCGTCAGGCTGACGCTGCGCAGGTCGACGGCATCCGGCGGGGCGTGGGTGTACAGCACCCAGTGGTTCTCCGGATCGCGCCGGTAGAGTTCCACCGCACCGCTTGCCGGGTCGATCAGCAGATACTCCTGCAGCGAGTCCAGGGCACGATACGCGGCAAACTTCGCGCCCCGATCGAAGGCCTCGGTCGACGGCGACAGCACCTCCACCACCAGCACCGGCGCCTCCTTGTACTGCTCGCGCCCGCGGTCGGCGGAATCGCAGGTCACCATCACGTCGGGATAGAAGAAGGCATCGGCCCCCTCCACCCGCAGCTTCATGTCGGCGATAAAGGTGCGACAGGGGCCCCCGCGCAGGTGTTCGCGCAGCGCTGAAAACACATTCCCGGCGATGGTCACATGCCGGTCCGAGGCACCGCCCATCGCGAAGACCTCGCCGGCCACAAACTGGTGCTTCTCCGGCTGCTCGGTCTCCCACGCCAGAAAGGCCTCGGCATCCATGTGCGCAGATTGGGGATTGGCCATGCGGGTGCCCTCGGTTCGCGGTCGCATCACTTTCCCGATCATAGCGCAGCCCGAAGGCCAACCGCAGCGCCCGGGCGCTCACAGCTCGATCCCCTTCTGGGCCTTGATGCCGGCCTGGAAGGCGTGCTTGACCACACCGATATCACTTACCGTGTCGGCGGCCTCGATCAGTGCCTTCGGCGCGGCGCGGCCGGTGCTAATCACGTGCTGCATCGGCGGGCGGTTCGCCAGGTCTTCCAGCACCTCGTCCACATCCAGGTACTGGTACTTCAGGGCGATATGCAGCTCGTCGAGCAGCACGAGATCGACGTTCGGGTCGTGCAGCATGTCGCGGGCATGTGCCCAGGCCTCGCGGGCCGCGGCCACATCCTTGTCGCGGTCCTGGGTCTCCCAGGTGTAGCCCTCGCCCATCACGTGGTACTGCACCTTGTCCTGGCCACGGAAGAAGGCCTCCTCGCCGGTGGCGAACTGGCCCTTGATGAACTGCACGATGCCGACCTGCATGCCGTGCCCCAGGGACCGGGCGACCATGCCGAAGCCGGAGGAGCTCTTGCCCTTGCCGTTTCCGGTCAGGATCAGGAACACGCCTTTCTCGTCTTGGGCCTCGGCGATCTTGCGGTCCACCACTTCCTTCTTGCGCGCCATACGCTGCGCGTGGCGTTCGGCCTTGGCCGCGTCGGTATCGTTGGTCATGTTGATGTACTCCTTGAGTTCATTGCTTGTTCGGGGTGCGCAGGGGGCGGGCCTACTCGCCGATCAGGATCATTCGTCCGGTCTCCGGGTCACGGTAGACCTGGCCCATCGACTCGAAGCCGGAGCCGACCTCGCCGGCGCCCTCGGGCGGGTCCGGGATCTCGCGCCCGGGTTCGATCTCGGCACCGCCGCTGGCCGGTTCCAGTCCGCTGCCCGAGGCGGCCATCACCACCATCAGGCCGACAGCGAACACGAGCATGATGTCGGCCAGATTGGCCAGTGGGCCCATCGGCTCTTCGTCAGGGGCATCGAAGCGGCTGGCGCGGTAGTGCGGGACTCTCATGCCGCCGCCTCCAGGCGCTCCATCGCGGCGTCATACCAGCGCCGCCGGAGGCGTCCAAGCAGGAAGCCGAGGATGCCGACCAGCAGCCCCAGCACCGTGGTGTTGAACGCCACCGTAACGGCCTGGGCCAGGATTTCCAGTTCGCCCCGGCCCATCGCGGCCAGCCCGGGACCCAGCGGAATCAACGTCCCCATCAGCCCGAGCATCGGGCCGATGCGTGCCAGCAGATCCGCGCGGTCGATGCGGCGTCGTGCGCGGTAGGCCAGTCGCTCGGCGTCACCGGTGGCCTCCAGCCGGCACACTCCGCCGGAACGTTCACCCAGTGCCAGCCCAAGCTCCCACACGGCGACCGCGACCAGCACCAGCAGACCGACGATCACCGGCTCCAGCAGCCAGCGCACCACGGTGTCCATCAGTTCCATCGTGATCGAGAACGGCATTCGCGTTTACCTCATTAACCTTTGTTCAGCGCTTCCCACGTTCTTATGTAGGAGGCCAGCCCTCCGGCCGATGAGCCGCCGGACATACCCCATCGGCCAGAGGGCTGGCCTCCTACAGGAGACATTTCCAGCGGCGGTTATCGCCGTCGGCCGGCGGCGATACCACCGATCAGAAGCAGGAACAGCACACCGGCGACCAGCCACGGGAGCCAGGGCATGCCCCCCGCCTCGTCGCCAGCCTCCTGCCCGCCGTCGGCCTCGGCCGATTCGGGGATCTCCTGCATTTCTTGCGCCGCCGGGTCTTCCAGCGGCTGGATCTCGGTGACACGGCTGGGGTCGGCCTCCGCCTGTGCGCGATCGATCTGCGCGGACGCGCGCACGGCCTCGAAGGCCTCGCGCAGTTCGGGGTCCTCCAGGCGCTCGGCCACCTCGTCCAGCATCGGGTGATCCGGGCGCGTGTGGCCACTGCCCGGCAGGCCGTGCTCGGCGACCAGTTCCGCGAAGCGCTCGGACAAGGCATCCAGCACCTCGGGGTCGGCCTCCCAGAACCCATGGCTGGCCGCGACCAGGTGCACGGCCTGCAGGTGGGTCTTCACATGCACGTTGTGGCCGTCGGCGAGGAATTCGTCCACGCCCAGGCCGTGGCGGTCCTGCAGATACACGTCATGCACCTCGTCCCAGACCCAGGAGCGGATGATCTCTGGGTTGGTGGCCTGCCAGCCCCACAGGTTGTCGACGAAGTCGCGGGCCATGGTGCGGGCCCCGGCATAGCCGTGATCCATCAGCGGCTCGATCCACTGCGGGTTCAGGTTCTGCCCCTGCAGCTCGCGCATCAGCGCGCGGCCCAGCGTCTCCACCCGCGGGTCGTCCGGATCGGCGTGCTGCAGCACGCGGTTGTCCGGCACAGCGCCGCGAATACTTTCGACCGCGGTCGAAAGCCCGCCCTGAAAGTCAAAACCGTCGTCGTTGTCCAGCAGGCCGTAGAGGTGCGAGGCGCGCCCGAGATAGGTGCGCCCGACCTGGCCCAGCCGGGCCTCGAAGGCCTCGTGCGCGGAGCCACCGGATTCGTCCGCCCCGTAGGCGTGGCCCATCCGGCGCATATAGGCCGCCCCCAGTTCGGCACGGTCCTCCCAGGCGCCGGAACGGTCCGCGAGACGATTGACCCCGGCCCCATAGGCCCCGGGGGCGGTACCGAACACCCGCAGCGCGGCCTGCTGACCCGCCTCGAGGCCATTGAGGCCTGCGGCGCGCAGGGCCTGGGTGTCCTCCACCCATTGGGCGGCCACATCGTTGCGCGCCAGGGGCTCGGTGCCCGGATCGCGCAGGTCTTGCCCCAGCGGGGCCAGGGCCGCTTCCAGTGCCTCTTCCAGCTCGGGGTACTCGGCAAGAATGGTCTCGGACGATCCGTCCAGCGCGAGGCGCGCGGCCCGGTCCAGCCACACCAGCTGGTCCTCGTAGAGGTCGCGGAACAGACCGGAGGTGGTAAACAGGGCATCGCGACGTCGATCGCGCCCAGCTTCATCAAGGTCCATGCGCTCCAGCCCCTGGACGATCCCGCGACTGTTCCAGGCCGGACGAATGCCCAGCATGTCCATGCCAAAGGCGATCATCACGCCCTCGTCGCGCACAGTGTCTGACGCCCAGAGGATGATCGCCTCGCTGCCATCCGCCTCGGGATCGCCGTGCTCGCGGGCATCCGCAGCCAGCTCCTGACCGATACCCCAGGCGATACGCGTGGGGACCAGGTCCGCCGCCAGCGCGTGGAAGTTGCGCCCGGTCGGCAATACCTCCGGCGTACGGATCGGGTCATTGCCCTGCCCTGGCGGCACGAAACGGCCTTCGAGCGCCGCCAGCAGATGCGCGCGCTCGCTGGCCGGGGATCCACGCAGCTTCGCATCCCAGTCGTCGTCGACCGCGTCGTCACCCGCCATCGACTCGAGCATCGTGTCCACAGCCTCGTCGCTCCAGTCGCGTCCGAACACGTGCAGCCCCAGCGGCATCTGGTCTTCCTGCATGTCGGTCAGGTAATGCCCGATCTCGTGGACCAGCAACTCCTCGTCCATCTCCGCCAGCACGGTCGTTGCGTGTTCATCATGGCCCTCATCCGCATGCTCGTCCGCGTGGTCATGCTCATGGGCGTGTTCGTGCTCTTCATCCCCGTGTTCCCGGTGATGGTCCGCGTCGCGATGTTCATCGCCGTGTTCGTCTCCGTGGCCTTCGCCATGGCCAGTGTCATCCTCGTCGTGATGCCCCTCGTGATGATCACCGTGACCATCATGGTGATGCCCGTGATCGTGATGGTGACCCCGCGCCAGTTCACGCTCGATGGTCTCGGTCAGGCCAAGGTCCTCGATACGTTCGCGCAGGGTCTGGGCGGCCCGCGAGCGCGTCGCGGCATCCGGCTGTGCGGCGGCCTCGTAGGTCTCCACCAGCTGGCGCAGTTCCAGCAGGCTGTCGTAGAGCTCGGTGGCCGCCAGCGGCGGGGTCAGGTGGCTGATCATCACGCCCATGGCGCGGCGCTTGGCCTGGATGCCCTCACCCACGCCATCGACAATGTAGGGATAGATGATCGGCAGGGCCCCGCCAAGGATCTCGGGGTAATCATCCGGTGCCAGCCCCGCGCGCCGGCGCGGCAGGAATTCGCGGGTCGAATGACGCCCGACGTAGACCAGCGCGTCCGCCTCGAAGTGATCGCGGATCCAGTGGTAGAAGCCGACATACTGGTGGGTCGGCGGGAACGTGGTATTCGCGTGCAGCAGGCGCTCGCTGACCTCCCAGCCGCGCGGCGGCTGCGGGCCGATGAACACATTGCCGAACTCGATCCCCGGGAACAGCATCTCGCCATCGCGGGTCATCGCCTCGCCCGGCGGGTCGCCCCAGCCGGTCAGGCCGGGGATGCCCGTGCGCACCAGCGCCTTGCGCAACTGCTCGGTGGTCGCGTGGGCATCTTCTCCCGCCAGCGTGGCCTCCCAGGCCTCCTCGTACTGGGCCAGCAGGTCCAGTGCCCGCTCCTGCGCCGCGTGCGGATAACTCTCGAGCATGTGGCGCAGATCACCGACACCGCTTTCCAGCGCAGCTTGCGCGATCTCGACCTTATCGGCGGCCCTGGCGGCCTCCAGGCGTGCCTGCAGATAGCCGATCGGGCCGTCGACCAGTTCGGCCCGAACGGGCTCCGGTAGGCTATCGAAATACGCCTGATACTGGTCGCGATCCAGCGAGGCGACCCGGCCGGCGATCGCGTCCAGCGCATCCGCCTGTTCCGGCAGGTTCACGGCTCGATCCTGGATCATCTCCAGCAGGGTCTCGGCGTCCTCCGGCACCGCGTCGCCCAGGTCGTACCCGGCGGCTTCGAGTCGCTGCAGGATCTCCAGCAGCGACTCGGGGACATCCAGCTTGTCCGCACCAATGTTCTGGCGACCCGGCGGATGGTTGTAGTAAACCACCGCCACCCGTTTGTCCGCGTTATCCAGGCGGCGCAGCCGCTGCCAGGTCGCCACCCGATCGGCCAGGGCCTCGACCCGCTCGTCGACCGGCTCGGTCAGGGTCAGGCGCACGCCGGTGCGTTCGTCCTGTTCCGGCGCGCCCGCGGTCGCGAGCACCATCGGCTGGCTCATGCCCTGCAACTCCGGCATGGCCACGTGATAGTGGACCTTGTCCCAGGGGATACCCTCGTGCGAGAGCCGCCACTGGGTTGCGCTCACATCCGCCAGGCGGATCCCCTTGATCACCGGGACATCCAGCGCGCCGAAGGCCTCGGCCACCGCCTGGCGGTTGCCGCCCCCACCGACCACGAAGTCCTGCAGGCTGACGATACCCGCCAGATCCGCCGGCCCGGCCGCCTCGGCCAGCGTCTCGACCGCCTCGCGGCTGGCCCCGCCCCAGCGCGCCAGCACCGCAAAGCACTGGATGTCTCGCGCCTCCAGGGCTTCGCAGGCTGCGTCCAGAAGCGCGCGGTCTCCCGGTCGGTCACCGGTGTCCAGGTCCAGCAACGCCACGGCGGGCCCGTCGTCCAGCTCGAGATCGTCCGGGTCGGGAGTGGAGTTCCCATGCCGGTAATAGCGGATGGTCTCGCGCGGGTCCGGCTCCGGAACTTCGATCTCGTGCCCGCCGCGCGCGGCCAGCCAGCGCATCAGGCCTTCCATGTTCTCCGGCGTACGCCCCTGATAGAACGCGCGCCCGGTCAGCCAGTCTGCCTGTTCGGGGAAACGCTCCCGCTGTTGGGCCAGGTGCACGCGCGGGTCTTCGCCCGGGTCGGGGTTGGCCGCCAGTTCGGTGCGCTTCTCGTCATCGAGACCCACGAGTACGGCCTCGCCGCCGATCCGGGACAGGGCCGTCAGGTGACGCACGCTGTTAATGGCCAGAATCGGGGCCCCCTCGGGCGGCGGGGTCTCCCGCAACAGACGGTCGAGGCGCGCGGCCTGGTCCCCGAAAACAGCCGCGACGAGTATGGCGTCGGCCTCCCGCCACAGCGCCGATACCGCCTCGTCCGACTTGTCCGCGAGCTGCTCCGGTGTCCGCAGGATCACCTCCGCCTGCGGATAGGCCTCCAGGAAACGATGCGCGCCTGCGGCCACCTCCGCCGCCGAGCGATCGGAGACCACACCCACCACGAGCGGACCCGCATGGGCCGGGACCATTCCGAAAAGGAAAAGCGCGAAAACGCTCAGGATCGTGCAACGAAAACGCATGGAAACTTCCCGATAAACAGGTGCAACAGGGTGCGAGGCGTGTACTCGACACGCCTCGACCGTTGCAATGGGAATGGGACGCCGCCAGCGCGGCGCCCCCAAGAAGACCCGTCAGCCGCGCTGGTTGGCCGGCTGCCAGAGGACCTCCGCACCGTTTTCGTGACGAGCCAGCACACGGCAGAGCACGAACAGGAGATCCGACAACCGGTTGACATAGGCCAGCGACGCCGGACGCAATGCCTCGTGGTGATTGAGCGCCACCAGACGCCGTTCCGCACGCCGGCAGACGGTACGCGCAATGTGACAGTCGGCCGTAGCGGGACCCCCGCCCGGAAGGATGAACTCCTTCAGGGCGGGCAAATCGGCGTTGAAGGACTCCAGCTCCACATCCAGACGCTCCACGGAAGCCTCCGGGAGGGCCTGATGCCCCGGCACGGCCAGTTCCGCTCCGAGATCAAACAACTCGTGCTGCACCAGAGCCAGCGAACGACGGACCTCTTCGGGCAGGTCGTGGACCAGCACCCGGCCCACGACACTGTTCAGCTCGTCCACGTCGCCAAAGGCCTCGACGCGGTGGCTGTCCTTGTCTACCCGCGAGCCATCACCGAGGCCGGTCCGGCCTTCGTCACCCGTACGGGTCGCAATCTTTGACAGTCGATTACCCATGAATCACCTCTGCTGGTAGCGCAGCTTCAAGAACGCGGCCCGGCCCGGCTGGTTGTAGCCAAGGGCGGTCTCGTAGTCCTTGTCGAACACATTATTGACCGTCGCCTGAAGCTGCCATTCCGGCGCAATCTGATAGCTCGCGCGCAGGTTCATCAGGCCGTATCCGGACAGTCGAACATCGTTATCCTGATCGTCGAACGACCGGCTCTTGGCAATCACTGAGCCCCCAACCGAAAAACGGTTGAGATTCCGATCGAGATCGAACCGGGCCGTCACGGGCGAGCGCCGGCGAAGTTCCTTGCCAGTCTCACGATCTTCGGCGTCCATCAGCGTAAGGGAAGCGCGAGAAGCCCAGCGCGGGCTTTCGTAACCCGCTTCCAGCTCGATTCCCTGAATACGTGCTTCATCGATGTTCTCAGCCCGAAATGCAACGGGATCAAAACTGATCATCTGATCCAGTTCCGTGCGGAAGACGGCAGCATCGGCATAGTAGGCCTCGCGTGTGTAGCGCGCCCCGATTTCGAGGCTCCGCGAATCCTCCGGCTCGAGGTCGGTATTACCAAACCCGGGGAAGTACAGGTCGTTGAAAGTCGGCGCCTTGAACGCAGTGCCGTAGGACGCCCGCAGACGCAGCGGGTCGGTCATCTGAAAGCCCCAGGCCACTTGTCCCGTGACCTTGTCACCAAACTGTTCGTTGTCGTCGTAGCGCAGGCTGCCTTCCAGGTCGTGGCGACCCATGTCGACCTGAACAACGGAATACGCTCCTAGGTTGTAGCGCGAATCCTCGTCGTAAACGGTATCGCTCGCCACACGATCCTCGTAGGCGTCGATACCGGTGATGACGAGGATATTGTCCGCAACCACAATGTCGTTGCGCCAATTGACCATATCGCGACGGGTATCGAACTGGGAAAAGAATTCCCCCTCAAGAAAGTTGTCCGATTCGTCGCGACTGTGCCCTGCAGAGAGCTCGGTGTCCCAACGCTGAGTGACGGGAATTCTCACGCCGGCGCGAAGCGCGGCATGGACGAAGTCGGATTCATCCGGCGAGAAGATCGAGCCACTGTCGAATTCGGTCGTGCCCTCCGAATAAAGAATATTCCCGAAGAACTCGACGCCATTATCCAGACGGTGCGAGACCTTGGTTGCCAACGAGGTGTTGTCGTAGCCATCCCGCTCGTCGTCACCGACATCGTCCTGCACATTGATGCCGTCGGTCGCGAAGTGGCTGAGCGAGAAACTGTAGTTCGTGCTCTCGGTACCACCCGCGACACCAACCCCGGCCTCGCGGGTATTGAAACTGCCACCGCCGACAAACGCGTTGACTTTCGGAGGCCCTTTGCGGCCTTCGCGAGTGAAAGTCTGCACCACGCCACCAATCGCATCGGAACCGTAGATGCTGGTGCGCGGACCGCGCACGATCTCCACCCGCTCGATCTCCTCCGGTGGCAGGAACTGCCAGCTTGCGCCACCACTGGTGGCCGACCCCATGCGCACGCCGTCGATCAGAAGCAGGGTGTGGTCGGAGCTTGTCCCGCGGGTGTAGACGGAAGTTGTCTTGCCGAAGGCGCTGTTCTGGGAAGTTTCGATCCCGGCGCGGCCCTCCAGCAGATCGGTGAACTGCTGGGGCTGCAGGCGCTCGATCTCTTCGCGGTCGATGATGGTCACCGAAGCGAGCGTCTCGTCGACGGTCTGCGCGATGCGAGAGGCGGTGACCTGGACGGTTTCCAGGGTCTGCGCGTCGTTGGTATCCGGCGTATCCGCCAGAGCGGGACTGGTGGCCAGCAGGATGGCCGTGGAAAGTGCTGTGCGTTTCATGTCGTCCGTGTCTCCCGGCGAGCCGCCCGCACGCCGTTGATTCGTCGGGATCGCGCGAACAGGGGGAGACAGACACGAGGGGGATCGGCCTCAACCGGCTAACGGCCAGGCCCGATCATCCGCCTCGCATGCCCGCCGCATGCCGCGCGATCATTCCCTGGCCGGTCTCCGGGCTGACGAGCGTTCCGGTGCGGCGCCTTCCCGAACCTTATGTTCAGTGGCACTGGCCGCGACCATCAGGGACCGTCGGACGGTCCCTCGCTCGATCACCGTTGCGGGGGCAGCGTCGGTTTCGCCCGCGGCTCCCGAGGACCCGTCTGGACTCACCGAACTTCCCGTTTAACCCGCCAGGTCGAGCCTGGCCGGGCACCGGGGAACGCGGCGAACACTACACAATTGGGCGCAAAATTACCAGCCGGGGGAGACTCGATCTCGCACAACCGGAACCGTCGAACCAGGCCCGTCGCGACGGATCATCAGCGGCGGCGCCGCTCCTCGGCGTGGAGATAGCGGGTCCCGCGCTTCAGCAGCAGGCCCCAGGTCTTGTCCTGCAGCATGGCGTCAAACTCGGGCGACCGCTCGGCGCGCAGTGCCACGGGATGCGACTCGTCCCCGGCATGCGTTGCCAGCATGTCCAGGCGCTCGCGGTTGGCGCCGTACTGCTCGACCAGGAAATCGCGCATGGAATCGCTCAAAGGCAGGTGATAGATACGCGTGAGGCGCATCGCCAGCCATTCGGCCATGCGCCCGAGATCCTGGCGGACCTTGCGCACCATGGCCGAGCCCAGACCCGCCTTGGCATCCGCGCTCATGCCCACATACAGCCCCCCAAGATACGCGGCCGGGTTGGCGTAGATGGCGCGCTGGATGCTCGGGTTGGTGAGGTCCACCAGCGGCTCCAGGATCAGGGCCAGTTGGATGCCGATGCGCTTGGCCGTCTCGGCGTCCAGCGCCGCCCCCCCGAAGTAGAACAGGTCGCCTTCGCGCTGGATCTTCAACTCCTTAAGGAAGTTGCAGAAGTCGTTGGCCAGCTTCAGCTTCTGGTCATCGGTCAGCTCGATCAGCTCCTCGCTGACCCGGATACCGCGCACACTGCGCTTGAACCAGCGCTTCTCGCCCCGCTTCTCCACCTGGGCGCGGCGCAGGGCCTCCCAGCGCTCCACCGCATTGGCGTAACGGCTCTGCGCCTGCATCAGCTGGTCGCGCGCCTCGCGCAGGTCCTCGACCCGACGCAGTGCCAGCCCCAGGAGCTGGCCTTCCGGCGAATGCTCGTCGGGTTCCCGATCCTCCAGGGTACGCAGTGCCTCCAGGACCTGGCGCCCCAGGTCGGTTACGGGCTCGCGCAGGACCTGCGGGTCCAGCCCCGAGGCATCGCTCTGGGACAGCAGAATACCGAGCGAGCGCAGGCGGCTGACCACCCCGGCCTGCGCCACGCGAAAGCGGTTGCCCTGGGACTCCAGTCGATCCAGGGCGGCCCCGAGCTGCCAGCCACCGGACCATTCGAAGCTCAGGCGCTTGATCTGGCGCCCGTTCACGAGCTCGAACGCGAGCACGAAGATCGCCTGCACATCGTCGAGGGTGCACCGGGCCAGGTCGTCGGCATCGGCGGCGGAAAACAGGCGGTCCAGGAACTGGTCCACCCGGCGCACGCCATCGTCCTGGGTCGGCGCCACGCCGCGCAGCCGATCGCGCAGCAGGTCGGCGACCTCCGGGGCCTCGTGGTGCAGCTTCTCCAGGGCCGCGAGCCGGGAATCCTCGGTCGCGCCCACCAGATCGCCCACGCGCGAGCGCAGGCCCAGGCGGCGATAGACCTCGATCTGCTCCGCGGCAGCCGCCAGGCTGGTATCGCCGGTCATCTCGCGTACCGCGACGGCCACCCCCTCGGGCGAGATATCCACCTCGTGAAGCAGCACCTCGGCCGCCTTGCGCCGGCGCATATCCGGTGCGAGCTCGCTCATGGCCAGATCACGGGTCACGAACAGCAGGTCCGGCAGCAGGTCGATCGTGTTGCGCAGCTGCTCGCGCGACTGTTCCTGGCGTTTTCCGCGGGTGGCATCGGCAACAAAGCGCGCCACCAGGCCGATCACCCCGAACAGCAGGGTGTAGACGGCAAAGAAGATGAAGTTCTGTGCCGGGGCGGCATGCCCGAAACCGAGAAAGTACCCGCCCTGCATGGCCAGGAACGTGACCGGTCCCGCCGCCCACAGCAGCTGGAGGAAATTGAGCGACCAGGGGACGCGCCGCGCGGTGGCCGCCACCTCGGTGATGCGGCTGCGGCCGGCCGCCTCGATCAGGACGTTCTCCTGCGACGGCCCGACGGCCTGCGGGTCTTCCTGACCCGGTGCCTCCCTGCGTTTACGAAAGCGACCGAACACGCGCCCCTGCTCCGGAATGGATGGTCACCGCCGGCATGGCCGCAACGTCCCCATTAGTGTAGGGAAAGTACGTTCGGTTCGCGCGCTCCGGGCCCCGTTTTCGCGCCGTTCCCGGCGCATTCGGCCACCCCTCAGGCCGCGTTGCTGCGCCGTGCCTGGGCCTCGCCGGGCGGGATCGAGACCACCTCGGAGGCATCGTCGCGATAGAGGTAGTCGCGCGTAAGCGGCACCGCGTCCTGCTGCTTGGCCATCTGCACGTGGAAGACCACCTGTCCCCACCAGCGGAAGGTCCCCTCGCAACTGGCCAGATAGAACTCCCACATGCGGCAGAAGCGCTCGTCGAAGCGCGTCACGGCCTCGGCCCGGACCTTCTGGAATCGGCGGTACCACTCGGCCAGTGTCTCGGCATAGTGCAGCCGCCAGAACTCGATATCCGTGGTGTACAGCGGGGTGGGTTCCAGCGCACTCATCACCTCGGACAGCGCCGGGGTGTACCCGCCCGGAAAGATGTACTTGCTGAGCCACGGGTTGGAGGTGCCCGGCGGCTCCTGCCGCCCGATGGTATGCAGCACGGCGATGCCGTCGGGCGTCAGGAGGTCGTGTACCCGCTGGAAGAACGTACCGTAGTTGGGTGTGCCGACATGCTCGAACATGCCGACGCTGACAATCCGGTCGTACTGGTCCTCGTGCTCGCGGTAGTCCTGGTAGAGAAACCGCACCCGGTCCTCCAGCCCGCGTCGCCCGGCCTCCTCCCGGGCCACCCGCAGCTGCTCCCGGGACAGTGTCACGCCGTCGACCTGCACGTCCGCGTGCTCGGCCAGATGGAAGGCCAGGCCGCCCCAGCCGCAACCGATATCAAGGACCCGCATGCCGGGTTCCAGGCGCAGCTTCCTGCGCAGCATCGCGCACTTGGCCTGCTGCGCTTCCTCCAGCGTCATATCGGGCCGCTCGAAGTAGGCACAACTGTAGAACATGCCCTCGTCCAGGAACTGGCGATAAAGCCACTCGTCGACATCATAATGATGGGCGATGTTCTGATAGCAGCGCGCCACCTTGTTGCCCTGCTCGATCAGCGCCCGGAGCATACGCACCGCCGGATTGACACGCTGCTGGAACATCGGCGCGAAGTTGCGCATAGCCACATCCAGGAACACCTGCAGGCCCTCGGGGCCAGGCGACCACATGCCGTTCATGTAGGTCTCGCCCAGCTGGAACCCCGGATCGCGACCGATCTTGCGCAGCGCCGCCCGGTCATGCAGCTGCATCGCGATCTCCGGCGTACCGCTACCGAAACGCTGCTCGCGGCCATCCGGGTGCCGCAGCACAAAGGTCCCGTAGCGCATGTATTGCTCGAGTAACCGCTCGATCATCTTGACCCCTGTCCTTGTCTCGGCGGCCCGTGCGCAACGCGTGGGTTCCAGGCCGTTGCCGCGCCACCCAATGTAAACTGAGTCTAAATATTGTTATCTCGCGTTGTCCATGCCTGATGCCGCGCGCGGTGAAGTGGGCGGCCGGCGCCGCTTCGAGACCCGTAATAACCCCGACCCGAATCACCTGCATTCCACAGGGACAGTAGCGCATTCCCGAGCGTGATGGCAGACCCCGAAAATCCCTTTCCCCAATTCCGAAAAAACGGCTACCCTGCACTCATGACGCTACGACCCACCCAAGCCTGTCAGCACTGCACCCTGCGCCAGCTCTGCCTGCCGGTCGGCCTGCCGCAGGACGAGCTCTGGCAGCTCGACGAGATCGTCCAGCAGCGCCGGCCGATCGCCAAGGGCGCGGCCCTGTTCACCATGGGGGCCAAGTTCGACGCGCTGTATGCGGTCCGCACGGGGGCGCTGAAGACGGTGCTGATCTCCGATGACGGCACTGAACAGATCACGGGCTTTGCCCTGGCCGGCGACCTCCTGGGACTGGACGCGATCCATTCGGGCAAGCACCCGGTGAGTGCCGTGGCCCTGGAATCCACCAGCGTCTGTGCCGTGCCCTACGGGCATGTCGACGACCTCGCCGGGCGCCTGCCCACGTTCCGCCAGCACATGATGAGCGTGATGAGCCAGGAGCTCGCGCAGGACGAAAGCCTGCATGCGCTGCTTGCCCAGCGCACGGCCGAGCAGCGCCTGGCGACATTCCTCGTGGGGCTGTCGGAACGCCAGCGCACTCGCGGCCTGTCCCCCGAGCGGTTCTACCTGCCGATGTCGCGCGCCGACATCGCCAACCACCTGGGCCTGACCCAGGAGACCATCAGCCGACTGTTCACCCAGCTGCGCAACCAGGGCGTAATCAGCCTGCACACCCGCGACCTCGAGATCCTGGAGCCCGAGAGTCTGCGGAACACCGCCGGGGTGACGTTCACCTCCTCCGCCGCGAGCAGTGCCTGAATCCGGAGGCACCCCGGAGGAGCCGTCGACGGACTTCGAGGCCTTCTGGCGCTTCGCCGGAACCCTCTGGGCCAACCCCGATGCACGCGCGCGCCTGCTGCGCTGGCAGGAGGACTTCGGGGTGGATGTGATGCTGGCGCTGTTCGCCCTGTGGTACCCCCGACCGCTGACGACCTCTCAGTGGCAACGGCTCGCGCAAACCGCCCGCCGCTGGCAGACCTCAGCCACCGGACGCATCCGCGCCCTGCGCCGCCAGTTGCACACCCCCGAGCGCGACACGCTCTACCGCGCGGTACTCGCGCTCGAACTCCAGAGCGAGCGCCTGGCGGGCCTGCAACTGCTCGCGCAGGCCCGCCAGCTCTCGACGCCGGATAGCCGGTCCCACGCCGTGAACCACCGGCGCCGACTGCACACGCTGTTCCCCGCATTGCCGGAGGCCGAGATCCGCGACGCGCCACACACTCCGGATGGGTGTTCTCAATAGCGTGTCCACGCAGGGACGTACGTAGCGGCATGCCGGCTGCATGCGCTGGCGGTTCCGGCTATCCTCCCCGGCATACAGACCCTACACGGCAGGATTCATGTCCGACGATCTGCGCACCCAGCTCCTGAAGACGGGGCTGGTGGACGAAAAACAGGTTCGCAAGGCCAAGGCGCAAAAGCATCAGGCGCAAAAGGGCAACGCGAAAAAGAAGAAGGACCGCAAGACCGGCCCCGAGCCCGGCGTGGCCGAGGCGCGCAAGGCCGAGCAGGCCGAACGCTCGCGGCAGAAGAACCGCGAACAGCAGGAGCGTGCCGAACGCCGCGCCCGCCACGCGCAGATCCGCGAGCTGGTCAGCACCCACCTGGCGCCGATCCCCACGGGCGATGCCGCGCTGGACTATCACTTTCAGCAGGGGGGGCAGATCCGTCACCTACCGGTGACAGCGGATCTGCAAAAGCGCCTCGCCGACGGGCGCGCCGCGATTGCGGGGCTGGATATCCGACCGGAGAAGGGCTTCCGGGTCATCCCGCGGGAGACAGCGAACCGCATCCGCGAGCGCGATCCGGAATGGCCGCTGGTGATTCCGGCCGAGGATGATGCGTCGTCCGAGCCCGACCCGGACGACCCCTACAAGGATTACGTCGTCCCCGATGACCTGATGTGGTGAGGGCAAGGGGCACGCATGGGCAGGCGCCCCCGCGGGTCCGTCAGTCCGTGGTGCGCTTCACGTCCGCGGCCGGCATGCCGGACTGCTGCGGACGCCGGGCCTCGTCACTGGACATATCCTGAGGGGTTAGTCCCCCCTCCCCCAGACTCTGGGGTGCACCCACCGACTCCTCCTCCGGCGCGCCGTTGCCACAGCCCAGGGCCAGCAGGCCCACGGCGGTCAGTCCGATCACCAGGGGGGTCGCTCGCTGAATCTCTCGCATCGCTATCGCTCTCGGGTGTTTTCAGGTCAAAGCGTGCAAGCCCGCGGCCCGGCGCGCAAGCGCCGGCGTGAAGATCACGGGCTTGGCACACGCCCTTGAGACCCGCCTGGCTGCGGATTCGCTGTCAGACGGTCCCGACCGGCAGGATGCGGGTCCCGGCCTGGCCGTCCAGGATATCAGCGGCATGCCCCAGCGCACCGATCCCGACCCGGATGCCGCCTTGCGCCGCGCGCCGCGCCGCCTCCATCTTCGGGCCCATGGAACCCGCGGGGTAGGCCGCCGGCTCCACGGCCGTGACCAGCAGGGCCTTCAAGCGCCTAGCGTCCGGCGTGCCCCAGTCCATATAGACGCCGTCGACATCGGTCAGCATCAGCAGCCAGTCGGCCTCGACATGCGCGGCCAGACGGGCGGCCGTCAGGTCCTTGTCGACCACAGCCTCGATGCCCTGCAGGCGCCCGGCCGCGTCGCGCACGACTGGCACACCCCCGCCACCGGCGCAGATCGCGACAGCGCCACTATCCACCAGGGAGCGTACTGCCTCCATGCCCAACAGGCGCTGCGGCTCGGGCGAGGCTACCACGCGCCGCCAACCCTCGCCGTCGGGCGCGATATCCCAACCGCGCTCGTCGGCCAGCGCACGAGCACGGGCCTCATCCCAGGTGGGGCCGATGAATTTCTCCGGATGGCCAAAGGCCGGATCGTTGGGGTCGACCTCGGTCTGCGTCAGCAGGCTCGCCACCCGGTCATGCCCCAGTGCGTTGTGCAGCTCGCGCGCCAGGATGTAGCCGATCATGCCGTGGCTCTCGGCGCCGACAACGTCCAGCGGCCAGGCGATGCGATCGCACTCCGCCTGATTGGCCAGCAAGCCAACCTGCGGCCCGTTCCCGTGGGTGACGACCACCTCGTGCTCGCGCGCCACGGCGGCGATCGCCTCGGCGGCCTGTTGCGCGTTGCGCTGCTGGGCCTCGGCCGAGGGGGTCTCGCCACGTTGCAACAGGGCGTTGCCGCCCAGCGCGATCACGATGCGCATGGCGGTCCTCCGGGGGATTTGGTGGGTGTCAGGTCCGCGGCAGGGTGACGCCGCGCTGCCCCTGGTACTTGCCGCCGCGATCCTTGTAGGACGTCTCGCAGACCTCGTCGGACTGCAGAAACAGCATCTGCGCCACACCCTCGTTGGCGTAGATCTTGGCCGGCAACGGCGTGGTGTTGGAGAACTCCAGCGTCACGTGGCCCTCCCACTCGGGCTCCAGCGGGGTCACGTTCACGATGATGCCGCAGCGGGCATAGGTGGACTTGCCCAGGCAGATGGTCAGTACATCGCGCGGGATACGGAAGTACTCCACCGTGTGCGCCAGGGCAAAGGAGTTGGGCGGGATGATGCAGACATCCGACTGCACATCCACGAAGCTGCCCTCGTCGAAGCCCTTGGGATCGACGATGCTGGAATTGATGTTCGTGAAGATCTTGAAATGATCCGAACAGCGAACGTCGTAGCCGTAGCTGGAGGTGCCGTAGGACACGATCCGCTCCTCGTCGCGGTAGCGGATCTGGCCGGGCTCGAAGGGCTCGATCATGCCCTGCGTCTCGGCCATCTCCCGGATCCAGCGGTCCGACTTGATGCTCATTGGCCCTGTCCCTGGTCGGCGGTTCGCCGGATCAGTTGTTCTGAATCACGATATTGGGGAACTTGCTGCTGTAGTCCTTGGACTGCTCCGCCAGCTTGGCGCCGGTGCGCCGCGCGATCTCGCGATAGATCTCGGTAATGCGCCCATCCGGGTCGGCGATCACGGTGGGCTCGCCGCCATCGGCCTGTTCGCGGATGCGGATGTCCAGCGGCAGGGCGCCCAGCATATCCACGCCGTACTCCTCGGCCATGTTCTCCGCCCCGCCCTGGCCGAAGATGTACTCTTCGTTGCCGCACTTCGAGCAGATGTGGATGCTCATATTCTCGATGATGCCCAGCACCGGCACCTCGACCTTCTCGAACATGCGCAGGCCCTTGCGGGCGTCCAGCAGCGCGATGTCCTGCGGCGTGGTCACGATCACCGCGCCGGACACCGGAATCTTCTGCGACAGCGTCAGCTGGATGTCGCCGGTGCCCGGCGGCAGGTCGATGATCAGGTAGTCCAGATCCTTCCAGTTAGTCTCGTTCAGGAGCTGCTCCAGCGCCTGGGTCACCATCGGGCCACGCCAGATCATCGGCGTGTCCTCCTCGATCAGGAAGCCGATGGACATCGCCTGTACGCCGTGGCGCTCCAGCGGCTCCATGCTCTTGCCATCCTTGGACTCCGGGTTGCCCTTGATGCCCAGCATGCGCGGCTGGCTGGGGCCGTAGATGTCCGCATCCAGGATGCCGACCTGCGCGCCCTCGGCCGCCAGGCCCAGCGCCAGATTCACCGCGGTGGTGGACTTGCCCACCCCGCCCTTGCCGGAGGCCACGGCGATGATGTTCTTGATCCCCGCCATCGGCTTGAGGCTCTTTTGCACCGCGTGCGTCGTGACCTTGGTGTTGATGGTCACTTCCGAGGATTCCAGCCCGGCGACACCGGCCAGCGCCCCCTGGATGGCTGCGCGGAGCTCGTCGTGATAGCCGTTCGAGGAGTAGCCCATCTCGATGGCAATGGAGGCGCGCGCGCCCTCCACCTGAATGTCCTTGACCGCGCCGGCGGCCACCAAATCCTGCTCCAGGTACTTGTCCTGAACAGTCTTCAGGGCGTTTTCGATCTGCTCGCGCGAGAGTTCGGCCATGGTGTTCGTTCCATCCAGCAATTGAAGGGTGACCGCGCGATTCTACTGGCACCGGTACGGCACGCCAATGGCAACACGCAGTGCCAGTCCTTTCCCGGGGCCCAAACATGCTCATCCGGCCGGGTGTCAAGCCTTTCGCAACGGTTTTATGCACAAACATGGCGCATACGGGGAAGACAGGCCTAGATAGCCGCACAAACGTCCAAAACGCTGCACAATAGTTGTTTAAATTCATGTTTTATTGGCTTTCTTTTGGGTTGGTCGATTTTTAACCAATTTGTCATGCGCCCTTGTGTGGCAAGGGGTAGCGACCGATTCCACCGGGTTTCCCACAGACTTATCCACAGCTTCTGTGGACAAGCGGGCCCAGCCCGCGCTGCGCCTCGACAAGCCGCCGGACACACCCGACAATAGCGCCCCTGCACCCGCGGCCCGGCGCCGCCCATCACGAGCCAAGCAATGACCGACACCCCGCGCAAGATCCTCGTCACCAGCGCCCTGCCCTACGCCAACGGCCCGATCCATCTCGGACACCTGGTGGAATACATCCAGACCGACATCTGGGTGCGGTTCCAGCGTGCGCGGGGCCACGAGGTGATCTATGTCTGCGCGGACGACGCCCACGGCACGCCGATCATGCTCAAGGCCCGTGCCGAGGGCATCGAACCCGAGGAACTGATCGCGCGGGTGCGCCAGGAACACGAGGCCGACTTCAGCGAATTCCTGATCGGCTTTGATCACTACCACTCGACGCACTCCGACGAGAACCGCGAGCTGGCCGGCCAGATCTACAAGGCCCTGCGCGACGCCGGGCACATCGAGATCCGCACCATCGACCAGGCCTATGACCCCGAGGCCGGGATGTTCCTGCCGGATCGCTTCATCAAGGGCACCTGCCCCAAATGCGGCGCGCAGGAGCAGTACGGCGACTCCTGCGAGGCCTGCGGCGCGACCTATAGCCCGATGGACCTGAAAGACGCGGTATCGGCCATCAGCGGCGCGCGCCCGGAGTCACGCGCCTCGGAGCACTACTTCTTCAAGCTGGGCGACTTCGAGGCCTTCCTGCGCGACTGGACCCGCTCCGGCCGTCTGCAGGACGCGATCCGCAACAAGCTGGACGAATGGTTCGAGACCGGCCTGAGCGACTGGGACATCTCCCGTGACAAGCCCTACTTCGGCTTCGAGATCCCCGACGCCCCGGGCAAGTACTTCTACGTGTGGCTGGACGCCCCGATCGGCTACATGGCGAGCTTTCGCGCCTTCGCCGAGCAGCAGGGCCTGGACTTCAACGCCTGGTGGGGCGCGGACTCCGACGCCGAGCTGTACCACTTCATCGGCAAGGACATCGCCTACTTCCACACCCTGTTCTGGCCGGCCATGCTGCATGGCGCGGGCTTTCGCACCCCGTCGGCGGTCTTCTGCCACGGCTTTCTGACGGTCAACGGCCAGAAGATGTCCAAGTCGCGCGGGACCTTCATCCGCGCCCGCGACTACCTGGACCACCTGAACCCCGAATCGCTGCGCTACTACCTGGCCGCCAAACTGGGGGACGGGGTCGACGACCTGGATCTGAACCTGGACGACTTCGTGCAGCGCGTGAACTCGGACCTGGTCGGCAAGGTGGTCAACATCGCCAGCCGCTGCGCCGGCTTCATCCACAAGCGCTTCGACGGCCAGCTGGCCGCGGAACTCCCGCGCCCGGACCTGCACGACGCCTTCGTCGCCGAGGGCGAGGCGATCGCGGCGGCATTCGAGCGGCGCGAGTTCGCCCAGGCGATGCGCCGCATCATGGCGCTGGCGGATCAGGCCAACCAGTACATCGACGAGGCCCAGCCCTGGGTGCTGGCCAAGCAGGAAGGTCGCGAGGCCGAGGTGCAGGCCATCAACACCCAGGGGCTGGACCTGTTCCGCATCCTGATTGTCTATCTCGCCCCGGTGCTGCCGAAGCTGGCGGCCGACGCCGCCGCGTTCCTGAACCTGGACGACACCCGCTGGGCGAACCGCGAACCCCTGATCGGACGTTCCATCCAGAAGTTCAAGCCGCTGATGACGCGCATCGAGCCGGAGACCATCGAAAAGCTGCTGGAGGCCTCGAAGGCCACTCTGGCCGCCCGCGAGACCGCCAGCCCCGACAACGCGGCCCCTGAACAGGCCACGGAGGCGAACGTGGACCCGATTGCCGAGACCATCGACTTCGATACCTTTGCCCGGGTCGATCTGCGTATCGCCCGCATCGCCAATGCCGAGCACGTGGACGGCGCCGACAAACTCCTGAAACTCACCCTGGATATCGGTTCCGAGACGCGCCAGGTATTCGCCGGCATCAAGTCCGCCTACGCCCCGGAGGACCTGATCGGCCGGTATACCGTGATGGTCGCCAACCTGGCCCCGCGCAAGATGCGCTTCGGCGTCTCCGAGGGCATGGTGCTGGCCGCCGGCCCGGGTGGGTCGGAGCTCTACATCCTGAACCCGGATGACGGGGCCCGCCCCGGCATGCGCGTCAAGTGATGCCCACCGCAACCGACGAGAACGGCATGGAACGCGCGCGGCCCATGGATTTGCACCCGAGCCTCGCGTAAGCTGCCGCTCTTTTGTCGACACCCGGACGCATGGAACAAAGCCCCGAATTCAAAGCGCAGGTTCGCCTGCTGGCCGAAGCCGGACGCGAACTCGCGGACCGCGGCTGGCTCCCCGCGCGCACCGGGCACTTCTCCGCGCGTCTGGACGACCGGCATATCGTGATTACCGCCCCGGGGCGCAGCAAGGACCTGCTGGACGCCCACGACTTCATGGTGGTGGATCTCGAAGGGCATCGGGTCACCGGCAGCGGCGAACCCGGCCCCGAGACCTTCCTGCACATCATCATGTACCGCCGCGACGCGCAGCTCGGCGCCGTCCTGCATACGCACAGCGTGCAGGGTACCGTGCTGTCGCGGCAGGTCACGGGCTCACTGCTGCTGCGCGACTACGAGGCCCTGCGCGAACTCCCCGGCTGCGAACACCCCGCGCGCGGCATCCGCATCCCGGTGTTCGCCAACGAGCCGGACATGCAGCAGCTGGCCGCCCGGGTCGACGCCGCCATGGACCGCGACCCGGCACTTGCCGGTTACCTGATCGGTGGTCACGGGCTCTACACCTGGGGCGAGACGGTGGAACGGGCCATGCAGCGCACCGAGGCCTTCGAGTTCATGTTCGAATGCGAAACGCTGGCCCGCCAGCTACCCCTATGACCCCGACCTCCGCTCACCCCGCCCCCCAGGCCGTCATCCTGGCCTTCGAGGGGGTCCTCGCCCCGTCCGGCGTGCTGCGCGATACGCTGGAACCGCACGCCCTCGAGGCGCTGCCGGACTTCCTCGAGCGTCACGCCGAGTCCACCGCGGTCCAGCGGACGCTGACGGACATCCTCGCCTACTCCGGGCGCGAGCTGGACGTGGACGGGCTGCTGTCCCAGATCCGCGCGTGGATCCGGGGCGGGCAGGACATCACGCCGGTGCGCCAGCTCCAGGGGATGGTCTGGGCCGATGCGCTGGAGGCCGGGGCCCTGCAGCCACAACTCTCCCGGGAAACCGCCGCGACGCTGGACCGGCTGCACCGCAGCGGAGTGGCCCTGTACAGCTTCGGCGCGACCCCGGCACCGGTACAGCGCGACTGGCTGCGCCACGGCCCGCACCCGGAGGTCGAACAACACCTGACCGGACTGTTCGACACCCGCATCGGTGGCCGCCGCGATGCCGGCAGCTACCGTCGTCTCGCGGAGGAGATCGGCCTGACGCCGGAGACCGTGCTGGTGCTGTCCACCCGCCGTGACGAGCTGGACGCCGCCCACCAGGCCTGGCTGCTGACCGCTCGCCCGGCCGCGGACCCCCAGGCCGAGGACGACCATCCGGTGCGGCCCTTGACCTCGCTCATCTCCGACACCGCCGACGGGCGCTAATCTGACTCGACATTCCCGGCCTCGGCCACGCGCCGGACTAGGGAGATGCTGATTGAATCGCACGTCCGCGTTGGTGCCCCCTGTTTTCCGAGACAAGGCGCGTCGTGTAGCGGGTAGTGGTTCTACCCGCAAGCGGCGCAACGCAGGATCGGGGAACAGGGGGCACCAACCCCACAAGCCATAGAAAGCAGGGGCTCGGCCGCTTTTGCGTGCGCACGGCGTTGCGGCTCCCTTGTGCAGAATGACTGCACGGCAGTCACCGCGCCTTGTTCGCACGCAAAAGCGACTCGAGCGCGGACGTGCGATTCAATCAGCGTCTCCCTAGGTTTCGCGCCCGGAAAGGGCAATCGCCCCGCCGCGGGAAGGGTTGAGCGGGAACCGCCCGTCGCCGATACTGTGTTGTTGACCTGACGACTCGGATTTTTCGTGGAATACGTCCTGATCCTCATCAGTACGATCCTCGTGAACAACTTCGTACTGGTGAAGTTTCTGGGCCTGTGCCCGTTCATGGGGGTCTCGCGCAAGGTCGAGACGGCCACCGGCATGGGCCTGGCCACGACCTTCGTCCTGACGTTGTCCGCCGTCAGTTCCTACGTGATCAATGAATACCTGCTGACCCCGCTCGGGCTGGAATACCTGCGCACCATCGCCTTCATCCTGGTAATCGCGGCGGTGGTGCAGTTCACCGAGCTGGTGGTGCGCAAGACCTCGCCCCTGCTCTACAACGTGCTGGGGATCTTCCTGCCGCTGATCACCACCAACTGCGCGGTGCTGGGCGTGGCCCTGCTCAACGTCCAGGAGGCACACAATTTTGTCGAGTCGGCCCTGTACGGTTTCGGCGCCGCAGTCGGGTTTTCGCTGGTGCTGATCCTGTTCTCCGCGATCCGCGAGCGCATCGCCGTGGCCGATGTGCCGGTGATGTTCCGCGGCAGCGCCATCGCCATGGTCACCGCCGGGCTGATGTCGCTGGCGTTCATGGGCTTTTCCGGGCTGGTGCGGCTGTGAGCGTGCTTTACGCCATCCTCGCGATCGGCGGCCTGGCCGCTGCATTCGGGCTGATCCTGGGGTTCGCCGCGCAGCGCTTCCGGGTCGAGGCCGACCCGGTGGTGGACCAGATCGACGCCCTGCTGCCGCAGACCCAGTGCGGCCAGTGCTCCTACCCCGGCTGCCGGCCGTATGCCGAGGCCATCGCCGCCGGCGAGGCGGACATCAACCGCTGCCCGCCCGGCGGTCAGGCCACGGTCCAGGCCCTGGCTGACCTGCTCGACCGCGAGCCCACCCCGCTGGAGGAAGAAGAGCAGGAGAAGGCCGTCGCGATCATCGACGAGAACATCTGCATCGGCTGCACCCTGTGCATTCAGGCCTGCCCGGTCGATGCCATCCTCGGGGCCGCCAAGCAGATGCACACCGTGATCGAGGAGGAATGCACCGGATGCGAGCTGTGCATCGAGCCCTGTCCGGTCGACTGCATCACCATGGTTCCGGTCGGCACCGACATCACCGAATGGCGCTGGTCGGAACCGGAACGCTCGCCCATCGAGCAGCCCATCAAGCGGCCCATCCACGCCATCGCGGACGGTTCGGGGGCTTCCGACTGAGTCGGATGTCCGCAAACCGTTAGAATACGCTTATGCAGCTGCATCGCTTCCACGGGGGCCTGAAACTGGCCGACGAGACCGAAGCCAGCACCCGCGATCCGGTGCTGGTGATGGGCGTGCCTCCGCAGCTGATCGTCCCGCTGGGCCAGCACATTGGCGAGGCCGCGGAGCCCTGCGTGGCGGTCGGCGACTACGTGACCAAGGGTCAGCGCATCGGCCAGTCCAAGGGATATATCGCCGCCCACGTGCACGCCCCCAGTTCCGGGGAGGTGATCGAGATCGCCCCGCACGCGGTGCCCCATCCCTCCGGTCTGGACGCCCCCTGCGTGGTCATCCAGACCGACGGGCGCGACGACTGGGGCGACACCCGCATGGAACCCTGGCTGGACTGGGATACCCGCGAGCCGCGCAAGCTGCGCCAGCGCATCCGCGACGCCGGCATCGTCGGGCTGGGCGGGGCCGCCTTTCCCACCGCGGTCAAGCTCAACCCGCGCGCCGGTCAGCGCATCCATACATTGATCGTGAACGGGGCCGAGTGCGAGCCCTACATCAGCGCCGATGACATGCTGCTGCGCACCGCCCCGGAGGCGGTGTTCGAGGGCATTCGCATCGTCGCCCACCTGCTGGACGTCGAACGGGTGCTGTTCGCGGTGGAAGACAACATGCCCGAGGCGATGCGGGCCCTCACCGAAAACCTGCCGGGCGAACTGCGCGAGCTGATCCAGCTGGTCTCGGTCCCCTCCCTCTACCCCACCGGCGGCGAACGCCAGCTGATCAAGGTGCTGACCGGCCAGGAGGTTCCCAGCGGCGGTCTTCCGGCCGATGTCGGGATGGTCTGCAACAATCCCGGCACCTTCAAGGCGGTCTGCGACGCGATCATCCAGGGGCGCCCCCTGCTGTCGCGCATCGTCACCGTTACCGGGCCGGGCGTGCGGCACCCGCGCAATGTCGAGGCCCTGCTGGGGACCCCGTTCGCCGACGTCATCGCCGCGACCGGCGGTTACGCCGATGGGGTGGATCGCCTGGTGATGGGCGGCCCGATGATGGGTTTCGCGGTCCACGACGACGCCATCCCCGTGATCAAGGGCACCAACTGCCTGCTCGCCACCCGCCCCCAGGACACCCCGCCCCCGGGGCCGGTGATGCCCTGCATCCGCTGCGGCGAGTGTGCGGCCGCCTGCCCCGCCCAGTTGCTGCCGCAGCAGCTCTACTGGCAGGCCAAGGCCAAGGACTTCGACGCGATCCAGGACTACGGCCTGTTCGACTGCATCGAGTGCGGCTGCTGCGCGCATGTCTGCCCCAGCAACATCCCGCTGGTGCAGTACTATCGCTACGCCAAGAACGAAATCTGGGCGCGCGAGAAGGAACGGCAGAAGTCCGACATCGCCCGCGAACGCTATGAGTTCCGCCAGGAGCGCATCGAGCGCGAGGAGCGCGAGAAGGCCGAGCGCATGGCCAGGAAGAAGGCAGCGGTGAAGAAGAAGGAGGGCGAGGAAGGCGCCGACGACGACAAGCAGGCCGCCATCCAGGCCGCGCTGGAACGCGCACGCGCGCGCAAGGCCGCCAAGGCCGGACAAACTGCCGAGACCACCGGGGACGGACAGGACAACGCGGGCACCGGGGAGGCCGGCGCATCCAGCGAATCCGGCCCACGCGATTCCACGGACTCGGGCGGCCGCTGATGCGCTTTCGCACCGAATCCTCGCCGCACATGATCCCGGCCCACTCGGTGGGCGGGGTTATGCAGCAGGTCCAGATGGCCCTGGTACCCGGCACCCTGGCCATGGCCTGGTTCTTCGGCTGGGGCGTCCTGGTCAACGTGGTCCTGGCGGTGCTGTTCGCCGTGGCCTTCGAGGCTGCGATCGTGGCGGCCCGCAAGCGCCCGGTCATGGCCACCCTGAGCGACAACTCGGCCATCGTGACCGGCTGGCTGTTCGCCCTTGCCGTACCGCCGCTGACGCCGATCTGGGTCACCCTGATCGGTATCGCCTTCGCGATCGTGGTGGCCAAGCACCTGTATGGCGGGCTCGGCTACAACCCGTTCAACCCCGCGATGGTCGGCTACGTGGTCGTGCTGGTCTCGTTCCCGCGGGAGATGGCCCTGTGGCCCGCGCCGGACACCCTCTCCGACCTGTCGCTGGGCCTGGGCCAGACGCTGCAGACCGTGCTCACCGGCAGCCTACCGGCCGCACTCGAGTGGGACACGATCACGCGCGCCACGCCCCTGGACGCAATGCGCGAGGGCCTGGGGGCCGGGCGGACCGTCAGCGAGGTCACCGCGAGCCCGCTGTTCGGCAGCTTCAGCGAGACCAGCTGGGAGTGGATCGGCAACTTCTTCCTGCTCGGCGGCCTGTACCTGCTGTTCCGGCGCATCATCCACTGGCATATCCCGCTGGCGGTGATCCTGGGCGTGGCCATCCCGGCCGGCTTCTTCTGGATGCTGGACCCGGACTCCTTTGCCTCGCCGGCGTTCCACGTCTTCAGTGGCGCGGTCATCATCGGCGCCTTCTTCATCGCCACCGATCCGGTCTCCGCCTCCACCACGCCGCTGGGTCGCATCCTCTACGGCGCCGGCATCGGCGTGCTGATCTTCATTATCCGCACCTGGGGCGGCTACCCGGATGCGGTCGCCTTCGCCGTGCTGCTGATGAATATGGTCGCCCCGACCCTGGACCACCTGACGCGGCCGCGCATCTTCGGGCGCTCGCGCCGCGGACCGCCGCCGGGGGACGGGCATGCTTGACCTGAAGCCCCGCGACATCCTGCTGGCCACCGCCCTGCTCGCCGGCTTTGCGGCCGCCGGGGCGGGGATCGTCGCCCTCGTCCAGGGCACGACCGAGGCCCGCATCGAGGAGAACCGCATGGCGGTCAACCGCAACCGCATCGCGGAGCTGACCGGCGACCTGGATTACCGGAACGACCCCGTGCACGACACCATCGATCTCGGCCATGACCTCCTGGGCGGTGACCACCTGCCGGCCTGGTTCGCCCGCGATGCCGATGACGAAGTGGTCGGCATCGTGTTTTCCGCGATCGCGCGCGATGGCTACAGTGGCGACATCCACCTGCTGATCGGCGTAGATCGCGACGGCGAGCTCCAGGGGGTGCGCGTCTCCGCGCATCGCGAGACCCCGGGTCTGGGAGACGCCATCGAGGCCGAGCGCTCCGACTGGATCCACGACTTCGACGGCCGCTCGCTGGGGAACCCCCCGGCCGAGGACTGGCACGTGCGCAAGGACGGCGGCGTCTTCGACCAGTTCACCGGCGCCACCATCACCCCGCGTGCGGTGGTTCGCGCCGTTTATCGCACGCTGCAATACTTCGACGAACACCGCGAGGAGCTGCTGGCGACCCGGCCCGACGAAGCCCGCTCCATGGCGGAACCGCTCCCGCGGCCCGAGGACCACGGGGACGACGAGGCAAGCCGATGAACCCGACCCTGACCGACATCATTCGCGACGGCCTGTGGCACAACAACCCCGGGCTGGTGCAGCTGCTGGGGCTGTGCCCCCTGCTGGCGATCTCCGGCACCATGGTCAACGCGATCGGCCTCGGCATCGCGACCACCCTGACCCTGCTGCTGTCCAATGTGCTGGTCTCGCTGATCCGCAACCACGCGCGCCCGGAGATCCGCATCCCGGTGTACGTGCTGATCATTGCCTCCATCGTCACCGCGATCGAGCTGGCGATGAATGCCTGGTTCCACGGGCTGTACCTGATCCTCGGGATCTTTATCCCGCTGATCGTCACCAACTGCGCCATCATCGGTCGCGCCGAGGCCTTCGCCTCGCGCAACTCGGTGCCGCGCGCCGCCCTGGACGGCCTGATGATGGGACTGGGCTTCACCGGCGTGCTGATCGCCCTGGGTGCGCTGCGCGAGGTCCTTGGCCAGGGCACGCTGATGGCCAATGCCCACCTGCTGTTCGGCGAGTGGGGGCACGGGATGACCCTGCAGCTCTATCCCTCCGAGCACGGCTTCCTGCTGGCCCTGCTGCCCCCGGGCGCCTTCATGGCCATGGGCCTGCTGATCGCCGCGAAGAACTGGATCGACAGCCAGTTCGAGCCGGAGCCGACCGCCAGCCGCGACGAGAGCGCCACCGAATCCGAAGCCGCACCCGACAACGCCTGAACCGAACCGGCCTTGATTCCTGGCCGTCAGCCGGTAAACTTCCGGCGCCACGAATCCGTTCTACCGGGGCCGCGCGCCCCGGACACTCAAACGTCCCAGGAGATTGGCATGGCTGGACATTTCCCGTTTGCTGGCAAGCGCGGCACGCGCTACGGCCTCGCCCCGCGCGGCACGATCGCCGCCTTTTTCGAGAACCACGGGTTCAACGACGACCTGCAGGAGAAGTACTACAAGTGGTGGTACGACTGGGCCAAGGACTTCGTCGAGAAGGACAGCGACCTGTCCTACACCATGATCCGCAAGTTCGACAGCTACCCGATGGGCACCCACGCCCACCACTCGTTCCACCTGAACGACAAGTACTGGCCGAGCTGCCTGGACGAACTGGGTTCGTTCATCCGCGACGTCATCTTCCCGAAGCTGGACGAGAAGGCGATGCATGATCTGGAAGAGAAGCACGCCAAGCTGATCAAGGATCTGGAGAAGGAAGCCGAATCCAACCCGCGCGACGCCGCGCCGGATGTCGGCATGTTCCGCCACGTCTGAGCAACGCCACTACGCGAGTTGCCGGCCCCGCGAAGCGGGGCCGGTTTGTTTGGAGCCTCCGCATCCATGAACGCCGCAAAGCGAGAAGCCATCTTCGAGCGCCTGAAGGCGGCGAATCCCGAGCCGACCACCGAGCTCGAGTACGACACACCGTTCGAACTGCTGATCGCGGTCATCCTGTCGGCCCAGGCCACGGATGTCGGCGTCAACAAGGCCACCCGCCGCCTCTACCCCGTCGCCAACACCCCCGAGGGCATCCTCGAACTGGGCCTGGACGGGCTGAAGGAACACATCAAGACCATCGGCCTGTACAACGCCAAGGCCGAGAACGTGATCAAGACCTGCCGCATCCTGGTCGACCAGCACGGCGGCGAGGTTCCACGCGACCGCAAGTCGCTGGAGGCCCTGCCGGGTGTGGGCCGCAAGACCGCCAACGTCATCCTCAACACCGCCTTCGGCGTCCCCACCATCGCGGTGGATACCCATATCTTCCGGGTCGCCAACCGTACCGGGCTGGCCAGGGGCAAGACCGTGCTCGAGGTGGAGAAGCGCCTGATGCGCCTGACCCCGAAGGCCTACTTGCAGGACGCCCATCACTGGCTGATCCTGCACGGCCGCTACGTCTGCAAGGCGCGCAAGCCGGAGTGCTGGCGCTGCCCGATCGCCGACCTGTGCGAATACAAGGCCAAGACCCCGCCGCCCGCGGGCGCCTGACACCCCCAACTCCGAGGACAACCCGCATGTACGGCAACCGCGACCAGATCCGTACCCAGTTCGTCGACGCCTGGCAGAAGGCGCAGGCCGGCGAGCCAGTCACCGACCTGGAGCAGCAACTGGTGGACGTGATCTCGGAACACCCCGAGTACCACGAATACCTGAAGGACCGCGAGACCGCGCTGACCGGCGAGTTCCCGCCCGAGCTGGGCACCTCCAATCCGTTCCTGCACATGGCGATGCACCTGAGCCTGCGCGACCAGGCGCGGACCGACCGGCCCGCGGGCATCCGCGAACTGCACCAGGGCCTGTGCGCCCGGTTTGGCGTGATGGACGCCGAGCACCGCATGATGGAATGCCTCGGCCAGACCCTGTGGGAGGCCCAGCGCAGCAACAGCGCACCGGACGAGAACGCCTACCTCGAGTGCCTCAAGCGCCTGGCGAGCCGGTAGCCGACTGTTCAGCCGGCGCCGGCTGCCGGTCCAGTCCCAGCCGATCCAGCAGCACCAGCATCGCGGGGGTGAACAGCAACGTCAGCGGCGTGGCAATGAACAGCCCCCCGGCGATCGCGGTCGCGAGCTGCACCCAGAAGCCGGTCACCGGCGCCCCGACGTAGAAATCCCTTCCGGCGAAGTCCACGGTCCAGGCCAGCACCATCGGCATCAGGCCGAGGATGGTGGTGATCGCGGTCAGCAGCACCGGCCGCATGCGCTGGGCCGCCGCGCGCAGGGCCGCCTCCAGGGCATCCAGCCCGCGCCCGCGCTGCTCGTTGTAGGTGTCGATCAGCACGATGTTGTTGTTCACCACGATCCCGGCCAGCGCCAGCACCCCGATCCCGCTCATCACGATGCCGAATGGCTCCCCGCGCAGCAGCAGGGCCAGTAGCACCCCGGCGGTGGAGAACACGATCGCCGACATCACCAGCAGCGCCTGCGAGAACCGGTTGAACTGGGTAACCATCATCGCGAGCATCAGGAACAGCGACAGCGCAAAGGCCGCGAGCAGGAAGCGCGCCGCCTCGGCCTGCTCCTCGGCCTGGCCGCGAAACCGCAGCTGCACCTCCGGGTCCAGGTCCATGCCGGCGATGCGCGCCTCCAGCGCGCGCTGGCGCTCGTCCACCAGGTAGCCACTGGCCGCATCCGCCTCGAGGCTGTAGGCGCGATCGCCGTCGCGGCGCTTGATCAGACCGGTGGCCGGTACCGGCACCAGTTCCGCGAAATGCGCCAGCGGCACCAGCCCGGTCGCGCCGGGCAGGTTCAGGGTGGCCAGTTGCTGCAGGTGGCGCTGCTCCGCCGGCAGGCGCAGGCGGATATCCACCTCCTCGTCGCTGTAGTCCGGGCGGTAGCTGCCGAGCTGGATGCCGCGGGTCAGCAGCTGCACCCCCTCGCCCAACAGCGGCACGTCCACGCCGAAGCGCGCCGCCTGCTCACGATCGAAGCGCACCTCCAGCTCCACCCCGGGCAGTGGCAGGTCGTCGGTCACGTCCTCGAAGCCGCCCAGCTCGTCCATCGCACTGCGGATCTCGCGGATCACCGGCGCGATGCGGTCAGCCTGGCGGCTGGAGGCCTCGACCACGATCGGCCGGCCCTCGCGCGGCCCGCGTTCCTGGGCGCGAAACTGCAGGCGGATGCCCGGCAGGTCGGCGGTACGCTCGCGCAGGTCCTCGATGATCGCGGCCGCCGGCGGGCGCTCGCGCCAGGAGATCAGTTCCAGCTGGATCAGGCCGACCAGGTCTTCCGGGTAGTCGCCCTGCAGCCGCCCGAGCTGGGTACCGATGGTCCGCGCATAGACATGCTGGATCTGCGGCACCCCCTGCAGGCGCCCCTCCACCTGTCTCACCAGGGCGTCCGCCTCCCACACCGACAGGTCGCCGCGCGCCTGTACCTGCACCTGCACGAAGTCGGGCTCCACCTGCGGGAAGAACTCCACCCCGCGCCCCTGCTGGGCATACAGCGCATAGGCGGCGGCGACCAGCGCCAGCGTGCCCGCGAGCGTCCAGCCGGGGCGACGCACCAGCGGCTGCAGCAGGCGGATGTAGGCGCGGGTCAGGCCCTGCAGTTCGTCATAGCGACCATCCTCGGCCGCGCGCACGTAGCGCGTCTGGGCCGCGTTGATCGGGTGGCTCTGGCCGATCACCGACCCCAGCGCCGGAATAAATACCAACGCCATCGCCAGCGAGGCGATCAGGGTCACAATCACCGTGGCCGGCAGGTAGACGATGAACTCACCGACCATGCCGGGCCACAGCAGCATCGGCGCGAACACCGCCAGCGTGGTCCCGATCGCGGTGGTGATCGGCCAGGACATGCGCTGCGCCGCGGCGCGGAAGGCCTCCCGCCGCGGCATGCCCTCGGCCACATAGCGGTCAGCCAGCTCCACCACCACGACCGCGCCATCCACCAGCATGCCGACCACCAGAATCAGCCCGAACAGCACCACCACATTGAGCGTGAAGCCCATCAGATAGATCGCCAGGATGCCGCCGAGGAAGGCCCCGGGGATGGCCACCCCCACCAGCAGGGCCGCGCGCGCCCATCATTGCCAGAATCACCAGCGCCACGATCAGCACCGCAGCGATCACGCTGTTCTCGAGATCGCCCAGCAGGTCGTCGACATCGCGCGCCATGTCCTGCAGGTAGGTGACCTCGACCGTCTCCGGCCAGTCGGCCCGCGCCACCTCGATGGTCGCGCGCGCGGCCGCCACCACCTCCAGGATGTTGGCCTCCGAGGCCTTGCGGATCTCCAGCGACACCGAGGGCTGGCCGTCGATGCGGGTGAAGCCTTCCGGGTCCAGATAGCTCTGGCGGACCTCGGCGACATCGCGCACTCGCACCACCGCGTCGCCCTCCACCCGGATCGCGGTATCCAGCACGTCGTCGACGTCATCGATGGTGCCCGGCACCCGCAACGGGATGCGCCCGGCGCCGGTATCCAGCGCCCCGGCCGCAACCAGACGGTTGTTGCGTTCGATCGCCCGGGTCAGCTCGTCGAACGACAGCTCGAAGGTCTCCAGCACCAACGGATCGACCAGCACCTCCATCTGCTCCTCGCGATCGCCGCCGACATCCGCCTCCAGCACCCCGGGGATCGCCTCCACGCGGTCGCGCAGGTCGCGCGCCAGACGCACCAGCGTGCGCTCGTCCAGCGGCCCGGACAGGTTCAGCGTGAGCACCGGGAACAGCGACAGGTCGACCTCGGAGACGCTCGGGTCCTCGGCCCCGGCGGGCAGTTCCGGGCGCACCTGGTCGACCTCCTCGCGCAGGTCCGACAGGGCCCGGCGGTTGTCCCAGCCGGGCTCGAAGTCCAGCCGCACCAGGGCAAAGCCCTCGCCGGCCCAGGACTGCATCTCGTCCACCCCGGGCAGGGTCTGCAATTCGCGCTCCAGCGGGCGCAGCATCAGGCGCTCGGCATCCTCCGGACTGACCCCCGGATAGGGCACGGACACGAAGAAGATGGGGATGTCGATCTCGGGGGCCGCCTCCTTGGGCACCACCTGGTAGGCGGTCGCGCCCAGTACCAGGATCAGCAGCAGGAACAGCAGCACCGTCCGGGCGTGCTCCACCGCCCAGGCGATCAGGGCCTTCACCGCAGGGCCTCGCCCACCGGTTCCGGCGCGGCCGCGCCCGTCGATGCCTCCATGGGCCGGGGCCGCACGGTCTCGCCCGGGGTCACGAAGCCGTGGCCGATGGTGATCACCCGCGCGCGCTCCGGCAGCCCGGTGACCCAGACGCCGTCGGTGGCGGCACGGATCACCTCGACCGCGTGGAAGACCACCCGGTCGTCGTCATCCACCGTCTTCACCCCGACCCGGCCGCTGTCGTCCAGCCCCATCCAGGCCGGCGACAGCTTGTGCGCCGCGACCGTCTCGGTCGGAATCTCGACCCCGGCGCTGATCCCGGAAGGCAGCGCCTCGTCGGCATTCGGTACCTCCACCTCCACGCGGAAGGTCTGGGTGCCAGCCTCGGCCACCCGCGAGACGAACCGCACCTCGCCCTCCGCACGACGCCCGTCGAGGAAGCGGATGCGCGCCGCCTGGCCCGACTCCACCCGCCCGATCTGATGCTGTGGTACATGCACCACCGCCAGCAGCGGGTCGTTGTCCACGATCTCCGCCACCGGGTCGCCACGGGCCACGAAGTCGCCCCGTTCCGCCAGACGCTGATTCACCACCCCGGCCACCGGCGCGATGATGCGCGTGTTGCGGATATCCAGCTCGATCGCCTCCAGCTCCGCGCGGGCGGCCTCGCGCTCGGCCTCGCGGGCCTCCAGCTGGGTGCGCGACACATGGCCCTGATCGTGCAGCCGCTGGGCGGCCTCGAATTCGCTCTCGGCGCCGCGCAGCCGCGCGATCGCCTGGCGCCGGCGCGCCTCGCGGTCGTCCATGCGCAGTCGCGCCAGGGGTACGTCGGCGGCCACGCGTGCCCCGCGGGCCACCTCCCACTCGGCCACCTGACCGGCGGTCTCGGCACGCACCAACACGCGCAGATCCGGCTCCACCCGCCCCTGCAGCACCAGCAGGCGCTCCACCGGCTCCGCCTCCAGCGTGGTCACGGCCACGGCCATCGGCTGCGGCTCGGCCGCCCGCGGCGCCTCGTCGGCCTCGCGCCCGAACATCCCCGAGGCGATCCAGAGGATCACCAGCAGCAGGATGCCCAGCGCGAGCAGCACGCGCGCCTGTCCGCGCAGGCGCTGCCACCAGGAATCAGCCATCGCCGCGCCTCCGCTGGGTACCGGCGGTACTCATTTCGCCCCGCCGAACAGACGCTGCCACCAGCGCCGGCGGCTCCCGGTCGGCGGCATCGCCGCCTCCAGGTCCACCGGCGGCACGCGCGACAGCACCCAGCCCGGCAGCACCCGCAGCCCCGAGGAGCCGCAGCTGGAGCCGAGGTTGTTGGGGTCGAAGATCTTCACGAATTCCGGCGCCTCGCGGTCATCGACGTAGACGATCCCGCAGTAGTCCTCGTCGTGATCCTGCCGCAACAGGGTGTCGACCTCGTCGATGAAACGCCGGAAATCCTCTGCGGAGACCGGTTCCACGGGCACGGTATCCCCTACCGCGTAGACGTACCAGCCGCCATCGGCGCGGTCGCGCAGCAGCGTCCACAGCCGCTCCAGCTGCTCCCAGTACAGGATGCCGGTGGAACCGGCCTCGAAACGTTGCAGGAAGTCGGGCACGGGCCCTTGGGACGCTGGATTCATACGGAGATCCGTTTATCCGGAAAAGACCCTTATCCTAGGGAAACACTGATCAATGTACACACTCGCGTTGGCACCCCAGGTTCTTCGAGACCAGGCGCGTCGTGCGGCGGGTAGTGGTTCTACCCGCCCGTTTTTGATGGATTCGGGGCGCAACGCAGGATCGGGGAACCCGGGGTGCCAACCCCACAACCTATTGAACGAAGGGGCTCGGCCGCCCGTTGTTGACAAAAACGGGCGCGGGAACGGCGTTGCGGCTCCCTTGTGCAGAATGACTGCACGGCAGTCACCGCGCCTTGTTCGCACGCAAAAGCGACTCGAGCGCGAGCGTGCACATTAATCAGTGTTTCCCTCGGGAAACAGCGGTGAATGTACACGCTCGTGTAGTTCCCGCATGGCTTGCAGGGAACCCCCGACCGGGGCCAGGCTCTTAAACGGAAAGCCTTTAGCCAAGAAGACTGCGCCATGCGAACCATCTCCCACGCCACTTCCCTGCGCGCCGAGCCGGAACGGGTCTTCGAGTTGCTGAGTCACGTGCCCAACTTTGTCGACCTGTGCGACCACGTCGAGCATATCGAGTGCCTGGGTGACGACTGCTATCGCTGGACCATTCGGGCCGCCGGGATGCGCATGGATTTCGATGTCGAGGTCTGCACCGCGATCGCGCCGGAGCACTTTGCCTGGCGCTCCATCCGCGGGGTGCAGAACCGGGGCAGCTACCGCCTGAGCCCCGAGGGCGAGGACCGCACGCGCGTGGAGTTCGAACTGGAGTACAAGCTGAACCCGCTGCTCGACGCGGCCGTGCGGCGCGCGGCCCAGTCGCTGGTCGACCGGGTGTCGGGCCAGCTGATGGCACGGGCCCAGCAGCGGCTGGACGCCGAGGCGGCCCGTTCCTGACCCCAAACCTGAACCCAGCGTGGCCGGGTGTCAGGCGGTCTCCGCCGCGGCACTGGCATCGGGGCGCGCCAGCAGGTCGCGCAGGGTGCGCCCGTTCAGGCGCTCCTCGCGCGCCTGATCCACCTCTTTCAGCGTCGTCTCCACACTCAGGCTGCCGCGCAGACGACGAATGGCGTGGTCATCACTGTCCTCGCGCAGCGCCTCCAGGATTTCGTCCACGCGGATCGCGTCCAGGTCGCGGGCCGGTACCAGATGCTGGCCCTCGCTTCCCGCCTTCAACAGCAGACCGGCCTCTTCCAACCGGCGCGCCGCATCACCCAGGGCATTGCCCGGCACCGCCAGGGTCGCGGCCACCTCGTCCAGGGTGGGTGCCGGGCGCCCGTCGTGAAAGCGCTGGCCGACCTGCTGCATCAGGTGCAGCCCCATGCGTTCGCGTGCCGCCCCGGACAGGCGCAGGCGGATGCCGCGCACGTTCATGTACTCCGGGTGCTGGACGAAGAAGGCGACATTGGCCCCGATCAGCAGGATCAGCCAGGCGAGGTAGATCCAGATCAGCAGCATGATCATGATGGCGAAGCTGGAATAGATCGCCGCATAGCGCGTTGAACCCGCCACCATGTTGGCGAATACCCAGCCCACGCTCTGCCACAGGAAACCGGCCACCACCGCGCCGATCAGCGCCGGGAGGATCTTGACCCGGGTGTTCGGCACGAACACGTAGATGAACGCGAACGCGGAGATGATCAGGATGTACGGCACCAGCCGCGAGATCTCGGTAATCAGCATGCCGAAGGGTTCGACCCCGGCAATCGCCTGCATCGCGGCCGATGACATCACCGTGGCGGTCAGCCCCAGCGCCGAGACCACCAGCACCGGACCAATCAGGATCACCGACAGGTAGTTGGAAAAGCGCTGGGCCAGGCTGCGGCTGTTCTCCACCCGCCAGATGGTGTTGAAGGCCAGCTCGATCTTCTGCACCAGTGCGATCACGGTGTACACGAGGAACAGCAGGCCCACGAAGCCGAGCACGCCCACGCGCATATTGTCGACAAAGTCGAGCACGTTGTGGGCGATCTCCACCCCCTGCTCGCCCAGCGGCTCGAGCACGCCCAGCAGGAACGGCTCCACCGCATTGTGGGCACCAAAGGCCTTGAGCACCGAGAACGACAGCGCCAGCAGCGGCACCATCGACAGCAGGGTGGTGTAGACCAGGCTCATCGCCCGCAGCGTCAGCTGGCCCTCGGAGACCTCGCGGGCCAGGCCGAACAGGCCCCGCACGACACCCAGCGGGACCGCCTTCCACCAGGGCAGCGCCGAGAGGTCCGTGTCCTGGACCAGCTCGACCAGCTGGCGCCGGCGGGCATCCAGGCGTGCGGCCCAGGCTACGCCCGCCACGCATTACTCCCGTGGGTATGTGGCCCCGTCACCAGGCCCTACTTCTGCCGCCACTGGCCGTTACGGTCCTGGTACCAGTAGCCCGCCGGGGCCTCTTCCACCCAGACGCGGGCAAAGGTCTCGCGGATCTGGCGTTCCCAGTCCGGGCGGTCATTGGCGCGCGCGATCTCGCGGTAGAGCGAATCGCGGTCGGAGTTCTCCTCGCTGACCTGGCGCTGTACGGTGCTGCGGTCCCGCAGCGGCACCTCGGAGAGGTCACGGATCACCACGTCGCCGTTGTTGCCGAACCCGATCGCCCCGCTGCGGAAATGCGGCGCCAGCTGCGGCGCCCGCTCACGCATCGAGGCCCGGATGCGATTGATCGCCGGGGTCTCGATCTGCAGGTCCGGGCTCTGCGCCGCGGCCGGGCTGACCAGACGCTCCAGCACCCAGGCCAGCACCGGCGTGCTGCCCGTCGCGGCGCCGGCATGACGCGGCTGGGCCGGAAGCTGCGCGCCGGACTCGGACTGCGGCGCGGCCTCGCTGTCCGGCACCTGCAGCGCGTCGCGCACGATGGCGCGCGCCGCCTCCTCCGCCGCGGCGGTGGGGAAGTAGATATTGATGGTCACGCAGCCGGCCAGCAGGGCAAACACCAGCGCCAGTCCCGGAACACTCCACAAAGCCTTCATGCCTGTCATCCCTTGTTCGAGCGGGTCCGTCCCGCATGTGCCCAATCTACACCATCATCCTGAATGGCAACCAAACGCTGAATGCGTGGTTACTGCACCACCGGGCCCTCGCCCGCCTGGATCGTGGCCAGGCGGTTGATCAGCTCCGGCCAGTCGACCCGCCGGTTGTACCCGATCACCTGGATCTGCGGCAGCCCGCCACCCTGGACCAGTACGAACCCGTCATCGGGGCGATCGGCGACGCCAGAGGCGGTGCATACGTCCCCGCGCAGCTCGCAACGGAAACCCAGGCGGCGATAGCTGAAGTTCTCGAAGAAGCGCAGAAAGATCGACGACGCCGCCGCCTGGATCCCGCCGCCCAGCTCGGTGATGTTTTCCACCGCGCGCTGGCTGATGCGCCGCCGCCCCGGCGCGTCCATCGGCGTCATCAGCTCCAGATCCATATGCACCGGCGACCAGTCCACCATCACCAGGTCGTTCACGTGGCCCGACAGACGGCCCTGGATACGCCCGAAATCGAAGGCACGGGTGACCAGTTCCAGATCCAGGCGCTGAATCTGCGTCGACAGCCCCAGCTCCGGGGCGTAGCCGAACAGATCGTGGATGTAGACATCGCGCAACACCACCTCGCCGTCAAACACCTGCACCAGCAACCGCCCGTCCACGTTCAGGTCGCCATCCTCCAGGCGGACGCGCGGGATCATTCCCGCCACCTGCCCGGAGAACCGGGGCCATCCCAGCACCTCGGTCAACGGCTCCAGGCTGATGGCCCGGATGCCGCCCTGAAACTGCACATCCGGCCCGGTCTCCGTCTGCTGCAGACTGAAGGCCCCGACCCGCAGCCCACCATCGAGGATCGGGATCTCGGTCGCCTCCAGTAACTCCAGTCCCTGTGGCCGCGCCCGCACCTGCGCGCTGAAGGCATCGAACGGGAGCCCGTAGAGATGGGCGGCATCCACTTCGATGCGCCCCGGACCGCCCGGCACCGTGTCCGACCAGTCGAGACCACCCCGCGCCCCACTGAGACCGAAGCGTCCCCGGCGATCCTGCGCCTCCACCCCGGACCACTCCGCACGCATGTAACGCGGCATGGAATCCTGCAGTTCGATCTCGCCCGCCAGGTGACCCGCGACATCCAGCTCGCCCAGCGGGGTCCCCACCAGCCAGGGCGACAGCAGGGTGTCGTAGATCACCCCCAGCGCCGCGATCTCCGCCTGGACCCGGCCCTCCAGCCCGCGCCCGGGCGCGAACGCCAGGTCCTGCCCCTGCAGGGCCGCCGCCGCCCCATAGTCCAGCGAGAGCAAATCCGTGCGCGCCGAGCCGTTGTCGGCGTCCGCCACCAGGCCACGGGCCTCCAGCACGACCGGCCCCTCGGCGTCGAGATCCACGAACCAGGGATCCACGAACACCACGCCTGCCGTCACGGCCGCCTCCACATCCCAGCCGTTCGCGTCCCCCGCGACCCACAGTCGCGCATCCAGCTCCTCGCCCGCCTGGAGCCCGAGGTCATCGCTGAAGGCGAGGTCATGGACCCGCAGGGTGCCTTCCGAACGGCCGCGTTCACGCCAGCGCAGCGCGACATCCGCCCGGCCCTGGCCAAGGTGCACGGGCAGCTCCATCGGCAGGCGCGGGGAGGCGGCCAGCGCCGCCAGATCAATGCCGTCGAGATCGGCCCGCACATCCCAGCCGCGCGCCGGGTCGCGGTGCACACGAACATCCCCGCTGGCCCCGAACCAGCCCGGCCAGGCGCCCGCCAGGGTCAGCTGACCGCTCTCGCGGCCCCAGACCAGGCGCACCCGCGCGCCGCGCAGGTCCAGATCCCCGGCATCCCCCCAGAGTCGGGCGGCCTCGCAGCGGACCTCGGTACGGCCGAGCCGCAGGTCGCCACATTCCACCCGCAGTCGTCGCAGGGTCCCGATCGGGGCGGGAAGCTCGACACGTTCCGCGCGGATTTCCAGCGACAGGCCTTCGCGCGTCCATTGCACCCGCGTACTCAGGCCGCGGGCATCGAGATCCTCGCGCAGCAGGGATTCGATCTGCAGGTCGAGCTGGACACCGCCGGCAGCCGATGGGGATTCGGCGGCCGTCACCGACCCCGCCAGCAGGAAAAGCACCAGCCCGGCCGCCGCGGCCACTGCGCCCGGTGCACCGCGCCGCGCGTGCATCAGGCCGGGTCGCCCCGCTCCGGCAGGCGATCGCGCAGCGGGCGCGCCAGACGCGCCACCCACTCGCGCAGGGCGAAGCGGGAGGTCTCCAGGGCGTCCAGTCGCGGCAGGAAGTCCTCGACCCGCATCGGGTCGCCGGTCGGGCCGCGAAAGCCGGCCGGGGCCGGGTCGGCGGCCAGTCCCGCGCGCTCGAAGCAGGCCAGTGCACGCGGCAGATGCAGCGCCTGGGTCACCACCAGTACCCGCTGCACATCACTGTTCTGGAGTCGCTGGCGGGTGTGGGAGGCGTTCTCGCAGGTGTTGCGCGAGGTGTTCTCCAGCCAGCGCACCGGCACCCCCAGATCGCCCTGCAGGCTCGCCGCCATCAGCTCGGCCTCGGAGCGCCGGCCCGGCAAGGCACCCGGACGCCCGCCGGAGACCAGGATCGGCAACCCGGTATCGCGGTGCAGCCGCGCCGCATGTCGCAGGCGCTCGTGGGTCCGCGGGTTCAGGGCGTCACGCCCGCCGTCCTCGGCGCGCCCGGGCCAGCGGCCACCCCCCAGCACCACGATGACATCGGCCCGGCCCACCGCGATCACGCCGTCGCGCAGGTCACGCTCGATGCTGTGGGCCAGCGGCTGGGCCACGATGTTCAGGCTCGGCAGCACCAGCGCCAGCAGGCCCAGGGCGAGCAACGCCCGCCCGCCCCGCCAGTCGGCCCACCACAAGGCCACGCCCACAAGGGTCAGCGTGATGCCCAGACCGGGCGGCAGCAGCAGGTGCTCGGCGATCGTCTGCAGGGTGGCGAGCACGAGAGTCTCCGCCCGCGACCGGGGTTACTTCTTGCCCGGGGAGTAGAGATAGTGGGCGTAGGTGGCCACGTCCTCGGAGACCCGGCGGATCAGGTGATCCAGGCTGATGATGGCGAACTCGAGCAGGTTCACCGCGATGTACGGCTGTTCGACACGCAGGCGGTCGTACATGGAGCGCGACAGGCGCAACAGGCGGGTATTGTCGCTCAAGGCACGCATGCGCACGCCGCGCGGCACGCGGTCGAAGAACGACATGGACCCGGCCAGCTCGCCGGTCTGCATGCGACCGACCTCGATCTCCTGGCTGCCGTCATCGTGGTACAGCGCGGCGGTCCCGCTGACCACGAAGAACAGCGACTCCCCGACCTCGCCGATATCCGCGATCACCTGCTTGTGATGGGTCTCCACCACTTCCAGGTACTCGAGCAGGACTTCGACCTCGGCCGGCGTCAGGGACGCCGAGATCGGGTGCTTGGAGAGGAATTCGGTCAGCAGTTCCTTGGACATGGAGAGGGTTCCTTCTGACGGGTCCGCGGTAGAAGTGAGAGTGCTTTAGAGTATAACGAACACGGCCCCGGGACGGGGCCGACACGCCACGGAACGCCGGGGAGGTAGCCCTTGATCGACATCGACGTCCTGCGCCGCAACCTGCCGCGACGCCTGCGCGAGGGGCGCACCCTCCTGCTGGTCGCCGCCCCGGAGACCACGGACAGTCCACCGGATGTGGAGCAGGAAACGGTGGCAGCGTTTCTCGAGCATCCGCCCGAGCCACGAGTGCCGCTGGTCCTGCTCCCGGACACCCTCAGCGCGCTGGATGTGACCACCGGACAACAACTGCTGGGCGGCCTGCGCGACCGCTGGGCCGACGAGGTGCTGATTCTGCATCGGCTGGACGACCAACGCTGGGACCTGAACGACTTCCTGGCGCTCGGATTCCGGCGCGACCCCGAAGCCGAGACCGCCGCGCCGGATCACGCGGTCTATCGCACCAGCCTGTACGACTACAAGCTCACTCCCGACTGGCTGAACGCCCGGTTCTGGGCGAACCCCGAGATGTGGGACAAGGCCCGCTGGTAACGCTGTGCCGGGCGAATCGCGACGCGGGGACTACTCGTCGCGGGGGTTCAGGCGCGGATGCGTCTCGTCACCCCACCACCAGACCAGCGCACCGGATGCAAACATCGCGATCACCACGAACCAGAAGCCCCAGATCACCGAGCCGCCCAGGTGGGCCACGATGCCCAGGCCCAGGGCCCCAACGCCGTACCCGAGATCGCGCCAGAACCGGTAGGTACCGATGGCCGAGCCGCGCCAGTTCGGGTGCGCAATGTCCGCCACCGCCGCACTGAGGTTCGGGTACAGCAGCGCCATGCCGAACCCGGTCACCGCCGCCGCGAAGGACCACCACAGTACGCCCTCGCCGAGCAGGGTCAGGGCGACCCCGCCGCCACAGATCCACATTCCCCAGATGATCGGCTGGCGTCGCCCCACGTGATCGGACAGACGCCCGGTAAGGAACTGCGAACCGCCCCAGACGAAGCCGTAGATCCCGACGACCCAGCCGATCGCCGCCAGACTGAGCCCCTGCTGATACAGGAACACCGGGTAGAACACCCAGACCAGCGCATCCACGAACTTCTCCACCAGCCCGGCCTGGCTGAACGCCGCCATGCGCCGGTCACGCCAGGACATCAGGGTGAACACCTGCCAGGTCGTCGGCGTGTCGGGGATATTCGTCGGGTAACGCGGCACCGGGCCGGTGGACTGACCGGCCGCATGCCGGGCACCCTCGGCCTTTGCCCAGTCGAGGGTCTCGCGCACGAACACGGCGGTCATCACGATCGCCAGGGCGATCACCACCAGGCCGAAGATCAGCAGGCCCCAGCGTGGCCCGAACGCGGCCGCCATATAGCCGGTCACGATCCCCGCCACGGCAACCCCGACATACCCGGAGAACTCGTTCATGCCCATGGTGAAGCCGCGCTCGTCGGCGCGGGTGATATCCATCTTGGCGGTCTGCGTCATCGACCACGCCAGCCCCTGGTTCACGCCCAGCAGGACGGTCGCCGCGACGATCCAGCTCCAGGACGGTGCGTAAAGGATCATGAACGGGATCGGGATGGCCGCCACCCAGCCCAGCATCAGGACCGTCTTGCGCCCCAGCCGCTCGGACAGGCGCCCGGCAACGAAGTTGAGCGCCCCCTTCACGACCCCAAAGGCGACCACGAACGCGGTCAGCAGCATGAACGAGCCCTCGGCCACACCGAACTCGCTCTCCGCCAGCGCCGGCACGACCGTGCGCATCATCCCGATGGTCAGGCCAACGAAGAAGACCTGGATCAGTTGCTGCCCGAACTGCCCGAGGTTCTCCCGAATCCCGTGCGTCAGATGGGCGTAGGCTTCCGCGGCCTTGTGATGGTCCGTCACGTCGTCTGCTCCGATGCGTCTTGATCTTTTTTTGTCAGCGGAAGGCCCTGGTAGCGCCACTCCGCGATGCCGTCCTCGAGCCGGCTGGCCCGGATGCCGTGCCGACCCAGAATCTGGACGGCCTCGCTCGCCATCAGGCAGTACGGTCCTCGGCAGTACGCCACCACGGGGCGGTCAGTCGGCAATTCGCCCAGCCGGTCGCGCAACTCGCTGACGGGGATGGATCGGGCATAGGGGAGATGGGCGCTGGCGTATTCCATGCCCGGACGTACGTCGAGCACGATCACCTCGCCGCGCCGCGCCCGCTCGAGTAGCTGTTCGCCCGCCATGGGGGCCAGATCGCCCGCACCCTCGGCGATCTCTCGAGTGGCGGCCTGCAGCTCCAGCAGCCGTTCTTCGGCAAGTGTTCGCAGCATCACCCAGAAATCGGCGACATGCCGATCGACCAGGCGGTAGAACATGTACCGGCCTTCGCGCCGGGCCTCCACCAGCCGCGCAAGGCGCAGCTCCTTCAGGTGGGCACTGGCCAGCTTCACACTGATCTCCGCGTCCGACGCCAGTTGTTCGACGCTCTTCTCCCCCTGCACGAGGATCTCGATCAGCTCCAACCGCTTGGGACTGGCGGCCGCGCGGGCAATGCGGGCCACCTGTTCGTACAGGAGGTCTTTGAGTTCGCGTCCGGACACCGCACACATTCCAATATTCGTTGGAATATAAGCTAACCAACGCGCGCCGCCAACGCAAGCCCTGCTTGCGCACCCGCGCGGGACCGGACCCTCCGGTTTTTGGGGCATTCTGGCGAACGCAGTAATTCCTGAGTACGGTACTCGGGAACTTCAATTAGAAGTTGCTTACTAACTGAATGACTATCCCGTGCCCACGGGCACCCTTCCCCTGCAAAAGGAGGACGTCATGAGCCAGCTGATCAACAACTTCCCGGCCGACGGCGTGGTCACCATCAACCGCGTGATCCTGAAGCCGGAGTACACCATCGACGACCTGCAGGAGCGTGTCGCGGTCCTCTGCGAGAACGTGAAGACCTACCACTCGGATACCGGCTTTGTCGGCGGCTTTGTCGCCCTGAACTCCGGCGCGGTCTCGAACGAGGGCTCGACGATCGGCCAGGCGGTCGAGAGCCCGATGAAGGACAAGGAAGCGCTGATCATTACCTTCTGGAACAGCTTCGAGGAACACGAGGCGTCGCATCAGAGCGAGACCTTCCAGCCCCTGTTCCAGCAGGTCCTGGAACTGTGCGAGAACGGGAACGAGGAGATCGCCTACGAGATGCTCTGGTCCGGCGCGGCCTACGACCCGGAACAGGCCAAGGCCGCCCGCGAGGCCAAGGAAACCCACGCGGCCTGACGGCCGCATGCCGGGAGCGATCCCGGACCAAGGAACTGTCGTCTCTCCAACGACTGTACCCATTGCCGGGGCCTAACGCCCCGGCTTTTTTGTCGGCCGCCCTGGTCGCGCCTCCATAGCCCCCTGCAGGAGCCTGCTTGCAGGCGAATTCCCCTGACCACGTCTGACTTTGGCAGGGGCTTCGCCTGCGAGCAGGCTCCTGCGATTTTCGGGGTGTGCTGAACCGGGGGTCATCTCAAGCATCCGGGCTCTTGCTGACGCCGGAGATCCCGGCTCTGCGCTTCACCCCGGCCGGGTGACCGCATGGCCTCCGAACGCAGACGGGTGTCCTCTCGCCCCGGCCGCGCCGGCCCCAAACGAACGAACCCCGCGGCATGGCCACGGGGCTCGCTGGGTATGCCGAAAAGCATCGGTCTCAGCGCGATGCGTCGTCCCGATCCTCGGGCTCGTGCATCTCCGGCGGCGAAGACAGGGTGTGAGTCTTCTCGTCGTAGCGTCCCTTCAGCTCGTCGGTCTTGCTGTTTTCCCACAGCGGGACACCGACGAAATAACCCGCGCGCCCGATCGCATGGGCGGCCACCGGCGCGGTCAGCAGCAGGAAGCCGATCACCGCCACCGCGCGCGTGGTCACGCCGCCGTCACCGAAGTACACCGCGACCCCGACCATCATCAGGCCAGCCCCCAGCACGCCCGCCTTGGTGGTCGCGTGCAGGCGCATCGGCAGGTCGGGCATGCGCACCAGGCCCAGCGCCGCCACGACCATGAACGCCGCACCCACCACCAGAAACAGCCCCGTGAAGAACTCAGTCATCGTCGCGATGCCCCCCTTTCTCCAGGTAACGGGCAAAGCCGACCGCCGCGAGGAACGCGGTCAGCGCCAGCACCATAGCCACGTCGATGAACGGGGTGCGGCCGCTGGAGATTACATACACCGCGATAAAGCCGATCGTCAGCGATGCGATCAGTTCCAGCGCGACCACGCGATCGGGCAGGGTCGGCCCCAGATACAGCCGCCAGAACCCCAGCAGCAGGGCGATACTCAGCAGCACATTGGAAGCGATGATGGCGATATCGAACATCTGCATCCCCTGCGCCTAGCGCAGGACCTCCAGCGCGCGGTGTTCCAGGTACTTGATGGAGCGGATCACCTCGTCCCGATCCTCGATGTACATCACGTGGATGTACAGCACCTTCTTGTCGGTGGACACGTCGAGGCTCAGTGTTCCCGGGGTCAGCGAGATCAGGTTGGCGACGATGGTGATCTCGCCATCGGTCCTGGCATCCAGGGGGAAGGCGATCACGCCCGGCACCATGTGGTGGGTCGGCGTCATCACGTCATACGCCACCTTCAGATTGGACAGGAACAGCTCCCAGACGAAGTAGCCAATGAACGCGATGAACTTGGGCACCCGCCGCGCGTAGCTCGAGAAACCCGGCTTGTCGCGCAGCGCGAAGGCCAGCAGCACATAGCCGAGGAAGAACCCCACGAGCAGGTTGCCGGTGCTGAACGTGCCGGTCAGGAAGACCCAGATCAGGGCCAGCGCGATATTCCAGGTCAGCGCGATCATGGCTGTGCCCCCAGTACCGCCTCGATGTACTGCGACGGATCCAGCAGCTGTTCGGCCGACATCAGGGCCATCTGGTAGATCGGCTCGCCGTACAGGCCAATGGCCACGGTCATCAGCGCCAGCATGATCACCGGGAGCCACATCCAGATCATCGGACCGGAGGTCACGTCATCGGTCTCCACGCCTTCCGGCTGCGCCTTCCAGAATACCTCGGCCCAGATCTTGATCATCGAGTAGAGCGTCAGCAGCCCCACCACCAGCGCGACCGCCACCACCCAGTAGGCCTCGGCCTCGATGCCCGCGCGGATGATGATGAACTTCGCGAAGAACCCGGACAGCGGCGGCAGCCCTGCCAGCGACAACGCCGGGATCAGGAACAGCACACCCAGCATCGGATTCGTGCGGTAGATCCCGCCCATCTGCTTCAGCTCGTGGGTGCCCTTCATCACGAAGGTGATCCCGCTGATCAGGAACAGATTCGCCTTCACGATGATGTGGTGCATGATGTAGAACACCCCGCCGACCAGCGCCAGCGGCGTAAACAGCGCCAGCCCCATGATCATGTAGCCGATCTGGCTGATGATGTGGAACGAGAGGATGCGCCGGAACTCGTAATGCGCCGCCGCCCCGAGCACGCCGGTCAGCATGGTCGCGGCCGCGACCCACAGCAGGATCTCGTGGGTGTAGTCCACGTCCTGATTGAAGATCAGCGTGAACACGCGGAACAGCGCATATACCCCGACCTTGGTCAGCAGACCCGCGAACAGCGCGGAGACCGCGACCTTGGGCGTGTGATAGGAGGCCGGCAGCCAGAAGAAGAACGGGAACGCCGCCGCCTTCACCCCGAACGCGACCAGGTACAGCATCGCGATCACGGTGATCAGCCCGGTGTCCTCCACCGTGGCCAGCTTGTCCGCGATGTCGGCCATGTTCAGCGTGCCGGTCAGACCATAGGTCAGGCCGATCGCGGTCAGGAAGATCATCGACGACAGCAGGTTCAGGGTGACGTACTTGATCGCCCCCTCCATCTGCGCGCGTTCCCCGCCCAGGATCAGCAGGGCGAAGGACGCGACCAGCATCACCTCGAACCACACGTAGAGGTTGAAGATGTCGCCGGTCAGGAAGGCGCCGTTTACCCCCGCCAGCAGCAGGTGCAGCAGCGGGTAGTAGCCGAACTTCTCCGACATCTTGCCGATGCCGGAGAGCGAATACAGCGCGGTGGCGAAGCCGATGATCCCGGTCAGCACCACCATGATCGCGGCCAGCATGTCGGACACCAGCACGATCCCGAACGGAGCGGGCCAGGAGCCCATCTCCATCACCACATGGCCGTGCTCCCAGGTATCCGCCAGCAGCCAGACGGAGACCGCCAGCATTGCGCCGGTGCCGAGCACGCCAAGCGAGCGCTGCGCGAAGTGCGAGCGCCAGAACATTACGGACAGTGCGCCGAACAGCAGCGGCAGCACGACCGGAAGGGCTACCGACATCATCATCGATCGGTGTCCTTCATCTGATCCATGTCATCGGCCTGCACCACCTCGTAGGCGCGGTGAATCAGCACCACGGCGAACGCCAGCACCCCGAACCCGATCACGATCGCGGTCAGCACCACGGCCTGGGCCAGCGGATCGGCGGATACGCCCTCGGGCACCGTGTCGCCCGGCGCGATCAGCGGCGGCGCACCGGAGGTCATGCCGGCCACGGTGAAGATCAGCAGGTTGGCGGCATTCGACAGCAGTACCAGCCCGATCACCAGCTTCACGATCGAGCGGCGCAGCATCATGTAGATGGCCGCGGCATACAGGCCGCCCACCACAAAGGCCATGACGACTTCCATCAGTCTTCCGCCTCCGCGAGGTTCAGCATGATGGTCAGCACGGACCCGATTACCACCAGGTACACCCCGATATCGAAGATCAGCACGGTGGAGAGCTTCATCTCGCCGAACAGCGGCGCGGTGAACTCCCACCACTGGGCGGTGAAGAAGGCCTCCCCGCGGAACACCCCGGGGATCGCGCTGATCACGGCCAGCACCATGCCAACGCCCAGCACGTCGCGCGGGTCCACGCGCAGCACCTTGCGCGCCGACTGGATATCCATCGAGAACAGGTAAAGCACGATCGCCGCGGCCGCGACCAGGCCGCCGATGAAGCCGCCGCCCGGTTCGTCATGACCGCGCAGCAGCAGGAACACGGAGAACAGCAGCAGCAGCGGCAGCAGGAAATGCCCCGCAGTGCGCAGGATCAGGGAATGCATGTTCATCGGCGGTCCTCCGCGCGGAAACGCAGCATCGCGTACACCCCGATCGCCGCCAGCGCCAGCACGAAGATCTCGCCCAGCGTATCCAGCGCACGGAAGTCCACCAGGACCACGTTGACGATATTGCGGCCATAGCCGGAGGGCACCGACTCGTCAATGAAGTACTGCGAGATCGACGGGAACAGGCGCGCATCCAGGGTGCTCAGGATCAGCAGCGTGATCATGCCGCCCATCACCAGCGCGATCCCGGCATCGCGCACCCGCAGCGCGGTGGACGACAGGTTCAAGAAACCCGGCAGGCGGAACAGCACCAGCACCAGCAGGATCACGGTCAGGGTCTCGACGAGCACCTGGGTAATACCGACATCCGCCGCGCTGTAAAGCACGTAGACCAGGGCCACGGTAAAGCCCAGCGACCCCAGCGCCGCCACCGCCCCCAGACGCGAGCGCGTCAGCACCGCGAACAGCATCGAGGCCACCAGGATCGCCAGGATCGCGACCTCGTGGATCTTCAGCGCGGCCCAGTCGAGGCCGCCCACGCCGACGTCGAACAGCTGCGCCGTCACCCCGACCAGGCCCGCGGTCATCGCGACGATCACGATCACGTAATAGCGCAGATAGCCGTTCTGCAGCACGCGGGTCTGCCACTCCGACAGTGCCACCAGGCCGTCCATCATCTTGAAGTAGCCCTTCTCCGGGCCGTATTCGGCCGCGCGATCCACCCACGCCAGCGCGCGGCGCGCCTGCTCCCAGCGCCAGTACAGCACCCCACCGGCCACCAGGCTGAACGCGGAGATCGCCAGCGGCCAGTTGATCCCGTGCCACAGCGCCAGGTAGCCATCCACCGGCGCGCCCTGCACGCTGGCCGCCGCGGCATTGATCAGGCCTTCGTCCGCCAGTCCCGGGCCGAGACCGAAGATCAGCCCCAGACTCGCAAGCACCGCCGGGCCGGCGAGCATGGCCACCGGGGCATCATGGTGCGGCGTCTTCGGCGTATCCACCTTGGGTCCAAACCACGGGCGAATACCGACGATCGCGGCCACCGCAACCCCCAGGATCGCGGTCAGTACCGCCAGCAGGGCGAGGATGCCGCCCAGGCTCGGGGCATCGAGTACGGCCTCCAGCATCAGCTCCTTGGCGACGAACCCGAACAGCGGGATCACACCCCCCAACGACAGCGCCGCGAGAATCGCGAACGCGGCCGTGACCGGCAGCGCGCTGCGCAGCCCCCCGGTCTGCAGGAAATCCTTGGCACCGGCCTCGTGATCCAGGATACCGGCGACCATGAACAGCGCGCCCTTGTACAGCGAGTGCGCCAGCAGGAAGGCCATCGCCGCCATCAATGCGGTTTCGGTGCCGATCCCGATCAGCATGGTCAGCGTACCCAGGGCCATCACCGTGGAGTACGCCAGCACCTTCTTCACCCCGGTCGAGCGGAAGGCCAGGAACACACCGGTGAACATGGTCACCGCACCGAACAACGCCAGCGTGGTGAACCAGATGTCGGTGCCACCCAGCGACGGGTTCAGGCGCGCCAGCAGGTATACGCCGGCCTTCACCATGGTCGCGGAGTGCAGGTAGGCGGAGACCGGGGTCGGCGCAGCCATCGCGCGCGGCAGCCAGAAATGGAACGGGACCTGCGCCGATTTGGTGAAGGCCCCGATCAGGATCAGCAGCAACAACGGCAGGTACAGCGCATGCTCGCGCACCACGTCGCCGTTGTTGAGGATCTCGGACAGCTCCCAGGAACCGCCGGCCATCGCCAGCATGATGATCCCGGCCAGCAGCGCCAGGCCGCCGCCCACGGTGACGAACAGGCCCTGCAGGGCGTACTTCCGGGCGTCCGCGTTCTCGTGGTTGTAACCGATCAGCAGATAGGACGTGATGCTGGTCAGCTCCCAGAACACGAACATCGCGACCAGGTTGTCCGCCAGCACCAGCCCCAGCATGGAGCCCATGAAGGCCAGGATGATCACGTAGAAGCGCCCGAGGTCACGGTCCCCCTCGAGGTAGCGCCCGGCGTAGGTGACGATGAAGAAGCCGATGCCCGAGATCAGCAGCGCGAACAGCAGCGACAGCCCGTCCACCAGGAACGAGAGCTGGATATCCAGCCCCGGCAGCCAGGGCCAGGCCAGCACGATGGACTCGCCACTGGAGACCGCCGGCAGAAAGCTCAGGAAATAGACGAACAACGCGGCCGGCAACAGACCCAGCACCCAGCCGCTGGCACGGCCGGTCAGGCGGTGCACCGCGGGGGCGGCTGCCGCCAGCAGGAACGTTGAGATAATTGCGTAGAGCATCCGGCCAGCTCAGTCCTTTTGGTTCCGGGCCAAGGACGCGGCCCGCGGCCACGCGTACAAATCGTTCCGTCGCAACCGAGACAGGCCGGCACCGACCGGCGCATGCCCGTCTCGAACGGTCGCGGAAGCCTACTGACTTGGGTGGGACCGCGCAAGAAACGTGATGTTCCTCGCGCGGACCGTTCCGGGAAACGCGCTGCCGGTCAGACCCAGTCGCTGCGCCGCCTGCGCGTGGGGATGCGCGTCAGGATAATGCCCAGGATCACCGAACCCACGGTGACCAGGGCCCCGGTCATGAACCACTTGCGCTGGCTGTCGGCCTGCATCACCTCGACCTGACGCCGATACTCGTCGGCCGAATCGCGGGACTCGATCAGTTCCTGCTCCAGCCGGCGGTTCTCGCGTTGAATCTCCTGCGGCCGCTCCGCGATATCCCGCAGCTCTTCCAGTTCCGACTCCATATCCGCGATCCGGGCCTGGAGTTCATCTCGCTCGGTCGTCAGTTCGTTGCGCCGGTCCAGCAACTCCGCGATCCGGCCCTCCTGATCATCCGCACCGGAACGGATCTCGGCCAGCTCGGCCTCGACCTCGGCCAGGCGCTCGCGGGAGTGCGGCTCGTCCTGCAAATAGCGGGTCAGGATCCACGCCTCGTTGCCACTGGGCAGCCGCACTCGGCTCCAGCCGTCACCGGACTGTTCCATCACCGTGACCGGCTGCCCGGCGCGCACCGCACTGACAATGCGGTTCTGGTTCGAGGGGCCGCCGCGCACGCCGACCTCGAGTTCCTCACTGACATAGCGCGTCTGCTGCGCGGCCGCCCCGCTCCAGGCCACCAGCATCACGCTCCCCAGAACCAGCGCCATCACGCGCATCGACCACCGTTTCATCGTCATTTCCGCTGCCATCTCTTGATTCGCCCGGGATCTCCGGCGCCGCATTCTACAGGGGGCAGAAAGCCGCGCACGCAAAGCCGTACCGGGGGTTGATCGAGTTCACATTCCGGCTTCCTGACACTTACACGAACCGCTCGCGCACGGCCCGCGAGGGGAACGTGATCAGATCAAATGCCACCGGAAGCAGACGCCGCACTTGCGCCGCCGCGACCGCCAGCAGGTACAGGATACCCGCCAGCACCGCCAGCACGAGCGTCAGCAGGCCGCCCAGAATAACCCGGGTCGCCTGTAGCACCCCCACCAGCCAGATCGGCGCCAGCGCAACGATCAGGGGTACCAGAAGGCCCAGAACCGCGCCCACCGACTGCTCGAACAGGTTCAGGGTCGGCGGCAACGCGTCGCCCCCGGCCAGCAGGGTATCCATCAACTCCTGACGATACGCCACCCACTCCAGATGAAAGCCGCCCAGCGCGGAGATCAGCGCGAGCACGGCCAGCGCAAGGCCTGCCACCACCACCAGTGCCCGGCGCACGCCCTCACTGCCGTCCATCATCGCCTGCGGCAGCAGACGGGACACGCCGCGGGCCTCGGCCAGCAGCCAGCCGGAGACTGCCGCGGCCCCCAGCAGGGTCGCCACCACCAGATTCGGGAAGGCCACCCCGCCGGCCTCCAGCGAGGCCGGAAACTGCGTCCCCAGGGCCGGATCGAACAGCCGCTGGTACACCACCACGGCCACCGCGGTCAGTACCAGTCCGGCCGCGCCCAGCAGCCACTGACTGCCGGCCTGGGCATACGCGGGCAGGTGCCGCTGCGCCGGATGGTCCCGGTTCTCGCAGTTCGCCAGACCGTTATCCAGGCGCTCGCCCTGGCGTTGCAGGTCGGCCAGGCGCCGGTGTACCTGCTCCAGACGCCCGGTCAATTCGTGCAACGGGGCTTCCAGGCGTCGCCGCGCCGACAGCAGGCCACGCGCCATCTGTCGGTGCTCCTCCATGCCGAGCCGTGCAATCCGCAACACCGTTTCCTGCATGTCCTGCGCCAGGCGCTGACTCTGCGCGCTGTCGCCCACCGGCGTGCTCGCCAGGGCCTCCAGGCGGCTGACCCAGCCGGGCTCGGCGGAAAGACGCCCCTCGTCGCGGGCATAGGCATCCTCCAGCTGGCGCAGGGTCTCGTGAACCTGCTGGCGCAGATCGGGGATCTCGGCCAGATCGTGGCCCACCAGGCGAGCGTAACGCCGCTCCAGGGCATGGACCGCCACATGAACGCGTTCGGCCTCCAGCCGGGCAAGGTGGGCGTGGTGCCAGCGCTGGGCGGCGTCGCGCAGATGCAGCACCTGCCGCCGGAGGGCACACGTCAGGCGTGTCACGCCGCCGGTCAGCCCCACCAGCAGGCGGCGCAAGGGCCGCCGTGCCAGGTCCAGCACCACGATTGCGACCACGATCCCCAGCACCCACAGCATTACAGTGACGGCCACGACTCCCCCTCGCTTGTTGTTCTTTCAGGCATGGTCCGCGCCCGCCACCTCGGGCGCAACTCCGGGCCCCACCAACCGGTTGCCTGATTATGTCGAATCGTTCCGGTTCCCGTCTCCACGCCGGGCCAATCACGCTCAAGTTTGCCGCGCCCGCGCCGATACCCGGATTAAATCCCCGGAGACCTCGCGATGCTCAGCCTCGACCTCATGCCGGCACCCGAACCGGCCCGCACCGAGAACCCCGCCTGGCTCGACGCCGGCTTCACCGCCGGCTGGCTCCCGGCCTTCCGCAACCGACGCACCGGCGAGGTTCGCGCCAGCCACCTGGAAGACGGGCGCCTGGCCTGTACCCACATCCTGGATACGGTCCCGACCGCGTGGGTGGCCGAGCTCGACGATCAGGGCCGCCCCGGCGCCCTGATCGCCGAAATCCAGGCCGGCTACCTGCGCGGCGACCGCTTCTTCACCCTCGCGGAACTGCTACGGTATCCCTCCGACGCCTGATCCGGGGCACGCAGAGCTCTCGACAGGTTGTCCCAGGACGTTCCGAGGACAACCTAATCAGCCCCACCCCCGGGACCATCGGCGCACCGCCGAATCCCGCCGTAATTGCTTTTGGGCGCGGGTTTCGGTCCAATACCGGCCTTTTCCCCGAGCGGCGCTCCCATGCAGAAGAATCAGTACGATCGCGACGAACTCCTGGCCTGTGGCTACGGCAACATGTTCGGTCCGGGCAACGCCCAGTTGCCGGTCCCCAACATGCTGATGATGGACAGGGTCCTGGAGATCAACAGCGACGGCGGCCAGTACGGCAAGGGCGAGATGATCGCCGAGCTGGATATCAATCCCGACCTCTGGTTCTTCGCCTGCCACTTCCCCGGCGACCCGGTGATGCCCGGCTGCCTCGGCCTCGACGCCATGTGGCAGCTGGTCGGCTTCTACCTCGCATGGCTCGGCAATCCGGGACGCGGGCGCGCCCTGGGGGTGGGCGAGGTCAAGTTCACCGGGCAGGTCCTGCCGACGGCCAAGAAGGTCACCTACCACATCGACATGAAGCGGGTGATCTCGCGCAAGCTGGTCCTCGGCATCGGCGACGGCATCGTCAAGGTCGACGGCCGCCCGATCTACGAGGCCCACGACCTCCGCGTCGGCCTGTTCACCTCCACCGAAAACTTCTAGGCCCACCGGCTTCCGCCATCGCTAGCGCGGGAGCCGGTTTTCTTCGGGTTCCTACCTTTCCTTGCTTTCTACCCGCCGCCTGCCTCGTGGTGGCTGGTCCTGGTTCGTCCTCCGGTGTTTACGGTGCCTCCGGTCCGCATACTGCCAGGCGCCGACTCGCCAGCGCGCCCCGAGGTCCTTTCTTGCTTGCCCAAGAAAGGACCCAAAGAAGGGCACCCGGATTACGCCCGGGAACCTCGCTCCGGACGCGCTGGGCCGGCGGCGCTGAACTCGCTACGCCTTCGGCTCCGCTCAGACATCCAGCGCCTCGAATTTATGGAAAACGGGCCGGCCCATCACGCCCTCCACGAGGGGCTCCATACGGGAGGCGAAGGTCAAAACAGCAGGTATTCAAACGCCACGACACCACAACGGGCATTGCCGTCCGAAAGATCCCCGGCGCCCGCTACGCGGGCGCGGCACGCTATGGCCGTAGGCCGAGCGTGCCCATATGCCGGAAAACCTAGCCTTCATCCATCACCACGAACCTGTGGATCGCCGTTGTCTTGACCTTGACTCCCCGTTGTCGTCGCGCCGAGTGGAGAGGGTTTTCGCGGGACGATTCAAAATAGAAACGGGGGCGCTGGATGTCTGAGCGGAGCCGAAGGCGCAGCGAGTTCAGCGCCGCCCGCGAAAAGCCTCGGAGCGAGGGAAACCCCGGCCCGCGCAGCGGGCCGGGGTCGCGGCAGTCGGGCGTGTTTCTTGGTGACTTCTTTGCACGAGCAAAGAAGTCACTCGGGGCGCGCTGGCGAGTCAGCGCCTGGCAGTATGCGGACCGAAGGCACCGTAAACACCGGATGCCGAACCAGGGCCAGCCGCCACGAGGCAGGCAGCAGACCAAAGGCACCGTAAACACCCGATAAGAACCAGGGTCCTGATGGGGCGAGGCAACAAGAGCGCTCCACCTGCGACAGGGAGGCCAGATCATCGGTCCACTTTGGATGACGCACCGAACGCGTCGCGCAGCCAGCCTCGCAGGGCATCAAACCCTTCTTCGGCAGACTCGGACGGCGGCTGCATCCCCGACACAAACCCGCGCGCGCGGAACGGCTCCAGCAACTCTGGATCGCCCGAGATCACATGCACCGGCACCGCCCAACTGGCGTCCTGCCCGGTGATCAACGCCGCCGGCTGATGATCCCCCAGCAGGAAAAACAGCGTCTCCTCGTCCGCATAGCGTGCCGCATAGTCCCCAGTCACCTCCAGCGAATAGCGCACCGACTCCGCGTAGAAATCGCGCACCCGGTCGAAGTCGCGCCAGAGCACCTCCGGCTCCGGCCCCTTCCCCGCCCACTCGTGGAACCGTTCACCATCCCCGATGCCCTCCCAGTCCTCCAGGACCGGCAGGATGGGGGTCCACGGCGCATGCGAACTGACCAGCGCGAGCATCGCGAACACCGGCGCATCGGAAGGCGACCGAACCTGCTGCTCGAAAAACGACCAGGTGTACTGGTCCGGCATGGTCACCCAGAAGAACGGCGGGCCGGCGTAGTCAAAGCCATGCTTGTCCACGATCCGATCCCAGCCGAACCAGCGTCCCTCGGGCCAGTCGAGCTGGATGGCCGGGGACAACATCGCCGTGTGATGGCCAGTCGCCACGAAGTCCTGCACCAGGGTGTCCCGCGGCGCGTCCTGCAGCGCCTCGTAATGCCCGGCGTAGCGCACCTGCAGGCCGGAGAGCAGGGAGGCATGGGCCAGCCAGGACTGGCCGCCGGCGATCGGCGCCTCCAGTACGCCGCTCACCACGTGCAGGTCCGCGGCCTCCAGGTCCTCTTCCAGCCGGTCGAGCGCGGGCACGATGACCGGCGCGTAGCGCGCGTCGAAAACGGCGGAGACGCCATAGGACTCCACCAGCCCGAGGATCACGTCGACCCCCGCGAGCCCCGGAAGGGCTGCCGCAGCGGCCTCTTCGCGGGTCGCCTCCAGACGGGCACGAAAGCGCTGGTTCTCGGCAAGGGCCGACCGCCCCGCCGCGACCTGCTGCTGGATCATCGCCATACCCGGCGCAGCCGTTCCCGGGGGTGCTGCTCCGCGCTCGGCTGCCAGCACGCCCCCCAGACCGACGCCAAACGCCCCGATGGCGATGGCCAGCGGAACACGACGACCGCCCCCCGCAGGCGCCGCGAGGGCACCGAGCCCCCGCCCGGCTCCCCAGATGACCGCCACCAGCAGGGTCACCAGTAAAATCCCCAGCAGCCCGGTCGCCAGCGCGCCCAAGTTGCCGGTCACCAGGCGGTAGGCGGCGTCCAGCAGCACCCAGTCCTGCACCACGTTCAACGGTCGGGACAGGCTCGCGCGGGTCAGGGCATCGAACAACGCCAGCACCACCAGGATCAGGAGCACCGAAGCAACGAGCCAGGCCAGCCCCCGCGCAAGCCGGCCCGCCGGCAACAGTGCGAACAGGCCGACCAGCACGAAGGCCTCCCAGGCCAGCCCGTACGGCGCGAGCCCCGCATGACGCGGAATCTCCAGCCCCAGAAGGACCGCGTTCAGCGCCACCAGCGTCAGCAGCCACCGCGTCATCGGTATGCCGGGATCAGGATCGGCCTCGCCCGAAGGTCATGCGCTGCATCACCCCGTCGCGGCGAATGCGCCAGTGGTAGAACGCGGCAACCACATGTCCCGCCACCAGGATCAGGGTCACCCGGCCCAGGGCCTGATGCCAGGCGAACAGCGTCTCCGACAACGCCTCGTTCTCCGGGAACAGGCCCGGCAGGATCAGCGGCCCCAGTTGCACTGGGTAGCCACCGGCCGCGGTCGCCCACCACCCGATCACCGGCATCAGGATCAGCAAGACGTACAACAGCCCGTGCACGGCCTCGGAACCCATCCGCTGCCAGCGAGCCAGCGCGACCGCATACTCCGGCTTGCCGCGCCGCAGGCGCAGTCCGATCCGCACCAGCATCAAGACCAGAATCAGCACCCCGAAACTCTTGTGCCAGGTATAGAGCGTGTTGGTCGCCGCCTCGCCAAAGCGCGCCTGCAGACCCTCGAAGCCGAACCAGCCAATGGTCCCGCCCAGCCCCAGCGCCCCCAGCACCAGCACGGCCACCAGCCAGTGCAACACCCGCTGCGCGAGGCTGTAGCGCGGCCAGACGGCCGCATCCCCTTGCTGTCGCATCCCGAACCACCTCCTCGAGTCGGCTTTGCTGTCCGAAGGAAACACCCTATCAGTCCGCCACGCCCGAAGTATCCCCAACGACATCGGCCATATAACCGCTGCGTGCGGTGCCCGCGCTACCCTTGCGTGGATGAACCGTTCCCCCATCAGCGGACCGTCCCGGTCACATCCACTCGACCCGACCCGCATCCGCTGCCTGACGTTCGACCTCGACGACACCCTGTGGCCGGTGATGCCGGTCATCCACCACGCCGAGGCGCGCTTCTACGCCTGGCTGCGGGAACAGGCCCCCGCGGTCTGCGAACGCTTTGATCCAGACGCCCTGATCCAGTCCCGCACGGCCTTCATGCGCGCGGCCCCCGACCACGAGCGCCACGACCTGACCCGCCTGCGCAAGCGCTGGCTGCGCGAACTGGCCGAGACCTGTGGCTGCTGCCCGGAGCGTCTGTCGGGTGAAGGCTTCCAGGTGTTCTGGGAGGCGCGCAACGAGGTCACGCCCTACCCCGAGGCCGCGGGCATGCTGACTACCCTGGCCCGCCACTTCCGTCTGGGCGCAATCAGCAACGGCAATGCCGACGTATTCCGCACCCCCCTCGGGCGGCACTTCGACTTCGCCATCGCCGCAGGCGAAGCGGGTGCGGCGAAGCCCGACCCGCGCATCTTCCACCAGGCCCGCGAGCAGGCCGGAGTCGAACCCGACGCCATCCTACACGTTGGCGACGACAGCACCGCGGATGTCCTCGGTGCCCTGCAGGCCGGCTTTCGCGCCGCCTGGTTCAACCCGGCGTCCCTGCCCTGGGAGCACGGCCAGCCGCGCCCCTGCCTGACCCTCGGGCGTCTCGGCCAGCTGCCCCGCCAACTCGGCATCCCCACCTGACCCTGCACCGCCTTCCGTAGGAGGCCAGCCCCCTGGCCGATTCGGTGTTCATCAGCTCCCCATCGGCCAGGGGGCTGGCCTCCTACAGGGGGGGAGACCCATGGGATGCGGGCCCATCCAGCGATCCGGGATTGGCTTTGCCCCGCGATTCTTCCAAACTGCCGCCATGATCCCGACTGCCTCCCTGCGCCCATGAAGCTCCTGTGCGTGGGCGATATCCACCTGGGCCGCCAGCCCTCGCGCATCCCGCCCGCGGTCGATGACGCGGTCGGCATTGCGGCGCTCGGCCCCGCGGCGGCCTGGCGGCGCAGCGTCGACTACGCCTTGGAACAGCCGGTCGACGCCGTCCTGCTGGCCGGCGACGTGGTGGAACAGGAGGACGACTTCTTCGAGGCCTACCGCGACCTGCGCGAAGGCGTTCAGCGCCTGACCGCTGCCGGCATCCGCGTCCTCGGGGTCGCCGGCAACCATGATGTCCAGGTCCTCCCGCGCCTCGCAAAGGCCCTGCCGGCGTTCGAGCTGCTGGGCGCCGGTGGTCAGTGGGAGACCCGCGAGCTTCAGGGCCGCGAGGGCGGCCGCGCGCGCATCGCGGGCTGGTCATTCCCGCAGGCGCGTGTCAGCGAAAGCCCACTGGAGGCCGGCTTTCCCGAGCCCGTCGACTGCCCCACCCTCGGTCTGCTGCACTGCGATCGTGACCAGATGCGCAGCCCGCATGCACCGGTGCGCAGCAGCGCGCTGGAGGCGGCCCCGGCGGAGGCCTGGCTGCTCGGCCATATTCACCGCCCCGACGCCCTCGCCGCGCCACGCCCGATGGGCTACCTCGGCTCCCTGACCGGCATGGACCCGGGCGAGCCCGGGCGCCACGGCCCCTGGCAGCTGGAACTGGCCGCGAACGGCACGCTCTCCATCCAGCAGGTCCCGCTGGCACCGCTGTACTGGGACACCCTGGAGATCCCGGTCGACGGCCTGGACGTCGCCGCGGACATCCATCACCGCGTAACCGAGGCCCTGGAACGCCTGCACACCGAAATCGAGCAATGGCCGCAGCGGCCACGGGCGGTCGGCTGCCGGCTGCGATTCACCGGCCGCAGCGACCAGCGCGCGGCACTGGAGCGTGTCTTGCATGCGGACGATCCGCGCGTCACGGTGCAGACCCTGGGCGATCGCCTGTACTTCGTCCACGACTGGCGCCTGGAGGCCCAGCCGGCCGTGGATCTCGAGGCGCTGGCCGCGGGGAATGACCCGGCCGCCCTGCTCGCGCGCAAGCTTCTGCTGCTGCAGGGGGCGGACAGCGAGGCGCGCCGCGCCCTGCTGGACGCCGCGCGCGAGCCCCTCGCCGAGGTAACCCGCGCCCCGCACTACCGCGCGCTGGGGCGCGAGGCCCCGGATGACACCGCGCTCGCGGCGACCCTGGAGGCCGCGGCCCTGCACGCACTGGACCGCCTGCTGCTGCAGCGCGAGGGCGACCAGTGAAGCTGGAATCCCTGGACATCCACCGCCTCCCCGGCATCCATCCGGGCTTCCGGCTGGAGGCCCTGGGACCGGGCGTGAACGTCGTGGTCGGCCCCAACGCCTCGGGCAAGTCCAGCCTGCTGCGCGGCCTGCGCGCCGCCCTCTATCCACAGGAACAGCGCAACAGGGGCGTGCAGGTCGCGGCCCGTTTCAACGACGCACAGGGCCGGCTCGAGGCGCAGCGCGTCGGCACCGACCTGTACTGGCTGCGTGACGGGCAGCGCAACGACCCGCCGCCGCTGCCGGATCATCGTTTCATCGACTGCTACACCCTGCACATCGAGGACCTGCTGGCCGCGGACCACGCGACCGAACGGGCGATCGGCGACTGGCTGGCGCGCGAACTGGCCGGCGGCTACGACCTCCCCGCCCTGCGCGCGGACCCCGCCCTGGCCCTGAAGACCACTCATGCCCGCAACGAAGCACAGGCCCTGGCCACCGCCGAGCAGGAGCTGCGCCAGCGCACGCGCGAACAGCGCGCCCTGCAGGAGGACGAACAACGTCTCGCCGAACTGGAGGCGCAGCGCCAGGACGCACAGCGGGCCAGCGACGCGGCCGCCCAGTACGAACGCGCCCTGGAGCTGCTGGAGGCCCGCCGCGAACGCCAGTCCCTGGAGACCCGGCTGGCGGCCTTCCCGGAGGGCCTGGCCCGGCTGCGCGGCGACGAACTGGACAGCCTGGAACAGCTGCGCAAGACGCTGCGCCGCCTCGACCACGAGCGCCAGCAGGCCCAGGCCCGGCTCGATGCGGCCCGCGACCAGCTGGATACCAGTGGACTGTCCGAAAGCCCCCTGGAAGCCGCCGCGTTCGACGACCCGCGCGCCCGCGTACGCGAACTGCAGGGACTGGAGAGCCGCGCCGACCAGGCCGCACGCGAGCTGCAGTCCGCCCGTTCGGCCGTCGCCTCGGCAGCTGACGCTCTGGGCGCCGACCCGGCTGCCGTCCCGACGCTGGACCCGACCGCGGTCCACACGACGGAACAGGCCCTCGAAACCCAGCGCCAGCTGCAGGCCGCGATCCGCCGCCGCGAGGACGAACTGGCCGGCCTGCCCGCGGCCGACCCCGACCGGCCCGACCCGGAGGCGCTGCGCCGCGCACGGGACGAACTGCTGCACTGGCTCGGCGCCCCGCGCCCGCCGGCGAACTCCGTCCTGCACCGAGCGGCGCGGATCACGGCCCTGGCCGCAGCTGCGGCGGCCATCGGGAGTGCGGCCCTGTGGGTCCACTGGGGCTTCCTCGTCCTGGCGCTCCCCGTGGCCTGGTCGGGCTGGATACTGGCACGACCGAACCACGACGCCGTCCCGCGCCAGGCGGCCGAGGCGCGTTACCGCGATACCGGCATCGAGCCACCCTCGGCCTGGACGCCGGAGGCGGTGCGTGAACGCCTGGAGGCCGTGGAACGGGAACTGCGCGCAGCCGAGGCCGACCGCCACGCGGCCGAACGCCGCACCCGGCTGGAGCGTGAACTGGAGGAGAAGCACGACGCGCTGGCAGCTGCTCGGGAACAACTGCGCCAGACGGCCGCGGCGGTCGGCTTCGACCCCGAGTGTCTGGATGCCTCGTTGCAGCGCTGGATCCACCTGAGCGCGGAACTGGACCGCGCCCGTCGCGACGAGGCCACGGCCCGGGGCGAGCAGGAGCAACTGACGGCCCGTATGGACGAACTGCGCACGGCCCTGGTGCGGTTCCTGGACGCGTACGCGGCCGCCCCGGAGGACGCGCAGCCCACGGCCGACGCCCTGGCGCAGCGTCTGGAACGGCTGGCCCGCCGCCTGCAGGATCGGGACGAGGCACGCCGCGAACAGCACGAGGCGCAGCGCGAGCTCGAGCGCCTGGAAGTCGAGGCCGACACCACGCGCGCACGCGTCACCGAACTGTACGCCCGGGCCGGGCTGGAAGAGGATGACGAAGCGGGACTGCGCGAACACCTGCGGCTGCGGCCGGAATGGCAGCGCCTGCAGGATGAGCTGCGCGACGTCCGCGCCCGCGAAGGCGATCGCAGCCGTCACCTTGAGGCACAACCGGACCTGCTGGCGCTGGTCGATCAGGACGCCGAGGCGGCGCTGCGCGAAGCGCTGGCCGAATGCGAACACCAGGCGCAGCAGCGCGACGAGCTCACCCGCGAAATCACCCGCATCGAGACCGAGATCGACCGCGCCGGACGGGATCGCGCACTGGAGACCGCGCGCGCCCGGTGGGCCCAGGCCCGCGACGCCCTGGACACGCGTCTGGACGAGGCCCTGTTCGCCACCGCGGGCCAGTTTCTGCTGGACCAGGTCACCATCGAGCACGAAGAGACCGCGCAGCCCGCTGCCCTGCGCCGGGCACGTGACTGGTTTCAGCGTTTTACGCGCCATCAATACGAGCTGCTGTTCAGCCCCGGCGAGACGGCCACGCCATTTGGCGCGCGCGAGACCGCCAGTGGCGACACCCGCGGCCTGTCGGAACTCTCCAGCGGCACGCGCATGCAGCTCGTGCTGGCCGTGCGCATCGCCTTCGCGCTGGAGGCCGAACGCGGGCGCACGCCCCTGCCACTGTTCCTGGACGAGGCCCTGGGCACCGCCGACCCCGAGCGCTTCCGCGCGGTCGCCGAAAGCCTCCAGCTACTGGCACAGGAGGATGATCGGCAGGTCTTCTATCTTACGGCCCAGCCCGAGGATGCGCGCTACTGGTCCGCCCGGGACGCCACGGTGCGGATCATCGACCTGCCGGCCGTGCGCGGCGCCCAGCACGCCATCACCGATGCCGGTGACCTGGCCCTGCCCGAACGCCTGGCGATCCCGAGCCCGGGCGACGCCCGCCCCGAGGACTACGCCACCACGCTCGGCGTGCCCGCGATCGACCCGTGGCAGGATGCGGCGCGGATCCACCCGTTCCATCTGCTGCGCGACGACCTTGACGCCCTGCACCGGCTGCTCACCCTGGGGGTGGACAGCATCGGCACGCTGGAGACCGTCCTGCGCGGGCCCGATGCCGAACTCCTGGGGGACCCGGCGCGGCGCGAGCAGCTTGCGGCCCGGGTCGAGGGCGCGCGCGCCTGGCTACGCGCCTGGCGCCAGGGCCGCGGGCGCCCCGTGGACCGTGCCGCGCTGGAGGTCTCCGGCCTGATCAGCGATACCTTTATCGAAGCGGTCAGTGAACTGGCCGCGCAGGTGGACGGAGACGCCGAGGCCCTGGTCCGGGAACTGGAGCAGGGCGCGGTCAAGCGCTTCCAGAGCGCGACGCGCGAGCGCCTGGAGGCATGGCTCGGCGAGCACGGCTACATCGACCCGGAACCGACCAACAGCGACACCACCCTCGAGCACCGGGTGATCGCCACACTGCAACCCTTCAGCCCCTCCCCGGACGCCGCGACCCGCGACGGCCAGGCCCTGGCGCGCAGTCTGCAGGCGGGCCTGCGCTCGAACTGAGTCCGCGGGCGGGGATCAGGCGCGGGCACGCCCGGACAGGAAGGCGTCGACGCGGTCCAGGTCTTCCGGGGTGTCGACGCCGGGGGGATGGGCCTCGGTGCGGCGGCCGACCTGGATCCACGCGCCCATGTCGAGGGCGCGCAGCTGCTCCAGCTGCTCCAGTTGTTCCAGCGGGGCCGGCGGTTCGGCGCTCATACGCCGCAGGAACCCGGCACGGTAGGCGTACAGCCCCAGATGACGGGTGGCCTGCTCTACTGCCGGTACCTGCCCGGCGCGGTGGGCCTCGCGATCCCAGGGGATCGGGGCACGGGAGAAGTACAGCGCCCGGCCGCTGCGGTCGGTCACCAGCTTGACCTGGTTGGGGTCCGCCAGGTCCTGTGCGCAGCGGATGGGCACGCCGAGGGTGGCCATGTCCGCCTGCGGGGTCTGCGCCAGCAGGGCCGCCAGGTCATCCAGCAATGGTCCCGGGGTCAGCGGTTCATCGCCCTGCAGGTTGACCACGATGGACTCGTCCCCCCAGCCCTCGGCGGCCGCGACCGCGGCGATGCGGTCGGTGCCCGAGGGCAGCGCGGGATCGGTCAGGAAGGCTTCGGCCCCGCACTGGCGCGCGACCGCGAGGATGCGCTCGTCATCCCCGGCCACGATCACGCGGCCCGCTGCACTCTCCTGCGCCCGGCTGATCACATGCGCGATCAGCGGGCGCCCGGCGACCGCCGCGAGCGGCTTGTCCGGCAGCCGGCTGGAGGCCATGCGGGCCGGGATCACCACGACGAAGCCCGTCATGCGGCGACTCAGGCCTCGCGCCAGCGTCCCTTCTCGTCCTCGGAGAGCACGCGGGCCTCGTCCTCCAGCATCACCGGGATGTCGTCGCGGATCGGATAGGCGAGCCCGGCGGAGACCGAGATCAGCTCCTGGTTCTCGCGGTCATATTTCAGCGGACCCTTGGTGACCGGGCAGACCAGAATATCGAGCAGACGCTTGTCCATGCATTACCCCAGGTGTTTGAGCCGACTGACGGTCTCCAGACGCGCGAGCAGCGCCGGCTCGAAAGTGGTTGGCAACCGGGCCGCGATCGGCCAGTACCAGTGATTGTCCTGCGCAAACGACCGGCATTTTACGGCATCCTTCTCGGTCATCAGAACCGGCAACTCGTCATCGAAGCGGATCTGGTGCGGCAGGAAGCGATGATGGTCGGGAAACGGATGTCGAATGATACCGATCTTCGCCGCCTCCAGGGTACGGAAGAAGCGCTCCGGATCGGCAATACCGGCGATCGCGTGGGCATCGCGCCGGGCAAACCGGTGGGGCTTGCGCGACTCGTCGGCCCCATCCACCCGCAGCAGCCGGCTGGCCGGGACCAGTTCCATCGGAATCTCGCCGGGGCCGGCTTCGCCCCCGGTCACGATCACGAAATCCGCCCGCTCGCGCGCCCGCCTGGGCTCGCGCAGCGGCCCCGCCGGCAGGCACAGCCCGTTACCGAAGCGGCGCTTGCCGTCGACCATCAGGATGGTGATGTCGCGCGGCAGGCGGTGATGCTGCATGCCGTCATCGGCGATGACCACGTCCACCCCCTGCTCGGTCAGGGCCCGCGCGCCGCGAACCCGGTCGCGGTCCACCTGCACCGGCACCCCGGTGCGGCGCGCGATCAGCAGGGGTTCATCCCCCACCACCACCGGATCGGAATCGGGGGTCACCGCAATCCCGGCGACGTCCCCGCGCCCGCCGTAGCCACGGCTGACAATACCCGGCCGATACCCGGCGGCACGCAGACGCTTGGCCAGCCAGACGGTCATCGGCGTCTTGCCACTGCCACCCAGCGTGAGATTCCCCACCACGATCACTGCCTTGGCCGGGATGGTGATGTCGCGCCGCAATTGTTCCTGGCGCTGACGGTTCCACTCGGCCAGCCCGGCATACACCAGCGACAGCGGAAACATCGCCGCCGCGAACGGCCCGCGCTGGCTCCACTGATCCCACAGCCGGGCACCAAACCATGCCTGCAGCGAGCCCATGGCTACCAGTCCCAGACCTGCTGCAGTACGGCGTCGAAATTTGCATCCACCTGGCGTCGCTCCTCCCAGAAGCGTCGGCGGGCCGCATCACCCTGCTGGCGCCGCGCAGCCGGGTCGTCCCGCAGTGCCTGCCAGGCCGCCAGCACCGCGGCCGGCTCGCCCAGCACCGGGCAGGGCACCTCCGCGGCCGGCGCCTCGCCCAGGCTCACGGCCGCCCCGCCAGCCAGGCCCTGCCACAGGGCCTGGCGATCCGGCGCGGCCAGATGTACTGCATGGGCGGCACTGGCCGCGGCCGCGAACCAGCGCCGATCATCCAGGTGCAGGATGGTCCCCGGCGGCAACGCCGACCGGTCCCAGCCCGAGACCACCTGATCGGCACCCGGCAACGGGGCGGCGTCCGTCTCCCCGCGCAGGCTGGCCAGCAGGATGTCGGTCTGACCCCAGCCGGAGGCCTCCCAGGCCGCCCGCCAGGCCGGCCACTGCGCCGGCGTGCCATGCCACCACCACAGGCGTTCCACCCCGCCCCCAACCAGCGAGCGCAGCACCACATCGGCCTGCGCCTCGACGAACCGGGCCTGGGGGTCGGCCGGGTCCAGCGCCCGAACGCGGGCGGCCGGCCAGCCATCGGCGGCGACAGGATCGACGGGCCAGTGGCAGGCCACCGGGGACATGGCCCCGGTAGCCGGCGCGGTGTTCACCGCGATCACCGGCGCCTCGGTCTCCTGCAACAGATGGACCGGCGCCCGGCCACCGGCCAGCAGGATGCCGTGGGGCTGAAAGCGCCGCAGCACCCGGCGCACCACCCGCGGCCTGTCGCAGGGGCCGTAGCCCACCCCGACCTTGCGAAACGGCTGCATGTGGCGCTCGAAGAGCTCCGGGTAATCCTGCTCGAATGTCAGGACGATGCGCACGTCCTGGCGCTTGTCGCGCACCGCACCCAGCAGCTCGATCCCCAGGCGCACGTCCTCGGGGCTGCCGCCGGCCTTGATCCAGATCAGCCGACCGCGATCCACGGGCGGGGTGAGGAAACCCCGCCGGGCGCGTGCCCGGCTGCCATCGCCGCGGCGGTAATCCCGCCAGGTCGCGCGCCAGACCGGGAGCGGACGATCCCCGTAGCCCCCGGCATCAGCCCCCATCCCCCGCCTCCTCGCGGAACTGCAGGCGGTGCAGGTGGGTGTAGACCCCGCCTCGGGCGATCAGCTCCTCGTGCCGCCCGCTCTCCACGATGCGGCCGTTGTCCATCACCAGGATGCGGTCGGCGCCCTCAACCGTGGAAAGGCGGTGGGCGATGACCAGCGTGGTGCGCGTGCTCACCAGCGCATCCAGCGCGGCCTGCACCTGGCGCTCGGATTCGTTGTCCAGGGCGGAGGTGGCCTCGTCCAGGATCAGGATCGGGGCGTCCCGCAGCAGGGCGCGGGCGATCGCCAGACGCTGGCGCTGCCCCCCGGAGAGACGGGTACCGTTTTCCCCCACCAGGGTCTGCATCCCGTCGGGCAGGCGCTCGATGAATTCCAGTGCATGCGCGGCGCGCGCCGCCTCGCGGATCTCCGCCTCGGTCGCCTCGGGGCGCCCATAGGCGATATTGGCGGCGACGGTGTCCGCGAACAGGGTGACGTTCTGGCCGACATAGGCAATCTGCCGACGCAGGTCGCGCAGGCGGATGGTCTCGAGGTCGTGGCCGTCCAGCAGGATGCGCCCCTCGGTCGGGTGATAGAAACGCGGCAGCAGATTGACCAGCGTGGTCTTGCCGCTGCCCGAGCGCCCGACCAGGGCCACGTTCTCGCCTGGCTCCACCGCGAAGGAGATGGCCTTCAGCACATCCGGGCCGTCCGCGCTGTAGCGAAACGCCACGTCCTCGAATGCCAGCTGACCCTCGGCGCGGTCCAGCGGCACGTGGCCGGTGTCGCGCTCCGGCGTCTCGTCCAGCACCGCGAAGATGTTCTGCCCGGCCGCGATACCCCGCTGCAGGGTCGCGTTGATCATCGACAGCCGGCGGATCGGGCTCAACAGCAGCAGCATCGCGGTCAGGAAGGAGACGAACGTGCCGGCCGTGACCGTGTCGTCGCCGAAATCCGAGGTCGCGACCCAGATCACGAAGGCCAGCACTGCCGCGACCAGGAACTGGATGGTCGGGGTATAGGCGGCCTTGATGCCCTCCATGCGCATATGCAGCCGGCGGTTGCGCTCGTTGATGTCCTCGAAGCGCCCGCGCTCGTAGGTCTCGCCGCCAAAGATGCGCACCACCCGGTGGCCCTCGATCACCTCCTGGGTCACGTGGGTCACGTCGCCCATGTTGTACTGCAGGCGGTGCGAGATGCGGCGAAAGTGCTTGGTGACGACGCGCACCAGCACGGCCAGCACCGGGGCGATGATCAGGATGGTCAGGGTCAGGGTCGGCGTCAGCCAGAACATCCAGGCCAGCAGCGCGATGATCGTCAGGGTGTCGCGCACCAGGGTACTGAAGCCGTCGGTCGCGGCCGTCGCCACCTGCTCCACGTTGTAGGTCACGCGCGAGATCAGCTCGCCGCTGCTCTGCTCCTGAAAGCGCTGCACCGGCATGTGCAGCAGCCGCTCGAACAGCTCCTCGCGCAGGCGCTTGACCACCTGCCGCCCGACATAGCGCATCGCATAGACCGACCCGAATTCGGCCACACCGCGGACCAGAAACAGGCCGATCAGGGCCAGCGGAATCCACGCCACCAGGGGATGGCCCTCGCCCTCGGCGAAGGACTCGTCCATCAGCGGCTTCATCAGCGCGGCGAAGCCCGCCTCGGTCGCCGCCATGCCCAGCATCGCGACCGTGGCAATCGCCAGCAATGGCCAGTAGACGAAGGCATAGCTCAGCAGGCGACGGTAGACCGTCCAGCCGGAATCGAAGTGCTGCGCATGCTGCTCGTCAGTCGTCATCGGCAGCCTCGCCCAGCGTGGCGATCGACACGGACGTAATGCCCAGGCGGCCCACCACGTCCAGGGCTCGCACGACCGACTGATGGCTGGCGTTGGCGTCCGCGCGGATCAGCACCGGGTCATCCTCGCGACCCTCGCGCGTCTCGGACAGCACACGCTCCAGGGTCTCGGCGCGGCGATTGATCAGCTCCTGGCCGTTGATGAAGTAGTTGCCGTTGGCATCCACCACGATGTCGATCCAGGCGCGCTCCACCGCTTCGGCCTCGCGGTCGGCCGAGGGCAGGGTCAGCTCGATGTCCGCGTGCTGGTCAAAGGTCGTGGAGACCATGAAGAAGATCAGCAGCAGGAAGACGACGTCGATCAGCGGCGTCAGATTGACGCCCGGCTCCTCCTGTCGTCGCGGGGTACGGAAATTCACGCCGTGGCCTCGCCCTCGGCCGTGCCGGCCGCGCGCTCGCCGTGGATCACCTCGACCAGCTTGGTGGCCTCCTGCTCCATCTCCAGCACCAGCTCGTCGATATGCCCGCGGAAGTAGCGGTGGAAGGCCAGTGCCGGGATCGCCACGCCGATACCGGCGGCGGTGGTGATCAGGGCCTGGGAGATCCCCCCAGCCAGATCGCGCGGGCTGCCCACGCCGATCTCGGTGATTACGGTGAACACCTCGATCATCCCGACCACGGTGCCGAGCAGACCCAGAAGCGGCGTGATCATCGCGATGGTGCCGAGCGTGTTCATGTAGCGCTCGAGCTCATGCGCAACGCGCCGGCCGGCCTCCTCGATGCTCTCCTGCGTGATCTGTCGGGCCCGGTCATGGGTCGCAAGCCCCGCCGCCAGGATCGCGCCCAGGGGCGAGCCGGCCCGGAGGCGCTGGATGTCGTCGAGCTTGAGCCCCTGGGTGCGCATCTGCTCCCACACCGAGGTCAGCAGGCGCGGCGGGACCACGCGCGAGCGACGCAGCGTCCACAGCCGCTCCAGCACGATGGCGACGGCCAGTACGGAACACAGCAGGATCGGCAGCATCAGCCACCCGCCCGCTTGTACGATCTCCAGCATGCAATTCCCCTCGGATATCGACGCGCGTCAGTCGCGCCGGAATACGGCCATGGATTCCACGTGCGCGGTATGCGGGAACATGTCCATGATCCCGGCCCGCTCCAGGCGATAGCCATGATGATGCACCAGGCGCTCGGCGTCACGGGCGAGCGTGGCCGGGTTGCAGGACACATACACCATGCGCTCGATCCGCTGCGGCGCCAGCGCCTCGATCACCGCGGCCGCGCCGGTACGCGGCGGGTCCAGCAGCACACGGTCATAGCGTTCGGCCAGCCAACCGGCGTTCTTCAGGGCCTCGACGTCGTCGAGGTCGGCGCGTTCGTAGCGGGTGTTGGCGATGCCCTGGTCGCGGGCATTGGCACGCGCCCGTGCCAGCATCGCGTCGTCCACCTCGACACCAACTACTTCGCCAGCCACCTCGCCGTTCGTCACGCTGCGCGCCAGCGGCAGGGTAAAGTTGCCCAGCCCGCAGAACAGATCCAGCACCCGCTGGCCCGGCTGCAGGTCCAGCGCGGCCAGCGCCTGCGGGACCATCTTGCGGTTGATGCCGGCATGCACCTGGATGAAGTCCGTGGGCATGAACGGGACCGACACGCCGTAGTCCGGGTGGCGATAGACCAGTGGCTCGATCGGCCCGGCCAGCGGTTCCACCGTCTCCGGGCCGCCAGGCTGCAGGTACACCTGAATGCCCTCGGCCTCCGCCCAGGCCGACAGGCGCGCGCTGTCCGCCTCGGACAGCGGATCGAGGTTGCGGAAGATCAGCGCCACGCGCTCGTCGTCATCCACCGCCACCTCGATCTGCGGCAGGCGGTCGCGCGCCTCGAGGCCGCCGATCAGCTCGCGCAGGGCCCGAATGCGCTGCCCCACGGCCGGGTGCAGCACCTCGCAGTGGTCCATCTCGGCCAGATACGGGCTGCCGCGCTCGCGAAAGCCAACCAGCACCCCGCCCTTCTTCGGCACGTACTTCGCCCCCAGCCGCGCGGTGCGGCGGTAGCCGAGGGTGGTGTCGGTCAGCGGCTCGAAACGGGCCTCCGGGGTCACGTGGCCGATACGCTCCAGGGCATCGAACAGGGCCTGCTCCTTGATCGCACGCTGGGTCTCGATGGAGGCATGCTGCAGCTTGCAGCCGCCGCACAGGCCGAAAAACTCGCAGGGCGGATCGACTCGGCCCGGGGCCGGCTCCAGCACCTCGACCACCTCGGCGCTGTCGAAACGGCGCTTGCGCCCGGTCTGCTGGGCCATCACCCGCTCGCCCTTCAGGGCACCGTGGATGAAACAGGCCTTGCTATCGCGGCGGATTACCCCCTGGCCGTCCAGCGTGACCTCCTCGATGGTGGCCTCGAACGGGGTCTTGTCGATGCGTGCCATCAGTCCGCGCGTCCGGCCGGCTGCCAGGCGTCGAGGAATTCGCGGTGGTGGGCCGCGCCGCTGGCCTCCAGGTACTCGGCCAGCTGCTGCTGGCGACTGGCCAGGGCCGCGTCGGTCAGATTGCCGCGCATGTACTCGAAGCGCAGCCAGACCAGATAGGTGTTCAGCACGTCGTGCTCCACATAGTCGTGGATCTCGGCCTGACGCCCGTCACGCCAGGCCGGCCAGACCTGGGAGCCATCCATGCCCAGCTTGCCGGGGAAGCCGAGCAGGCTCGCCATCATGTCGAGGCTGGTGACCGCGCGGCCCTGGAACCCCGCCAGCACGTCCATCAGGTCCACATGGCGCCAGTGGAAGCGCGACAGGTAGTTGTTGTAGCGAAACTCGCGGTCGTCGTCGCCCTGCTCCCAGTAGCGCGGGGCCTGCACACCGTTGACCAGCGCGCGGTAGTGCAGCACCGGCAGGTCGAAGCCGCCGCCGTTCCAGCTGACCAGCTGCGGCGTGCGCTTGTCGATTACATCGAAGAACTGGCGCAGGAGCTCGGCCTCGGTCGGTGCCTGGCCATCCTCGCCCTCGCGCCCGAAGGCGGAGAGTTTCAGCGCGTCGCCCCCCTGGTAGAGCACGCCGATGGAGACGATACGGTGCAGCGGGTGCTTCAGGAACTCCGTGCCGGCTTGCGCGCGGCGCAGGGCGAACAGCGCCTCGGCCACCTCGTGATCGCTCAGGCCCTCGAAGTCGTGCAGGCGCCGGGCGCCGTCGATGTCGGGGACGGTCTCGAGATCGAAGATCAGGACCGGGGCACTCATGACGGGAACACGCCGGTGGAGATGTAGCGGTCGCCGCGGTCACAGATGATCGCGACGAAGGTCCCGCCCTCGGTCGCGGCCGCAAGCTTCAGGGCTGCGGCCACGGAACCCCCGGACGAGACCCCGGCGAAGATGCCCTCCTCGGCGGCCAGCCGGCGCATGGTGTCCTCGGCCTCCTCCTGGGTCACGTCCACGGTCTGGTCCACCCGCGAGGCCTCGAAGATGGTGGGCAGGTACGCCTCCGGCCAGCGCCGGATACCGGGGATGGACGATCCCTCGGTGGGCTGCACGCCGACGATCTGCACCTCCGGGTCGCGCTCCTTCAGATAGCGCGACACGCCCATGATGGTGCCGGTGGTCCCCATCGCCGAGACGAAGTGGGTCACCGTACCCTCGGTGTCGCGCCAGATCTCCGGGCCGGTGCCGATGTAGTGGGCCTCGGGGTTGTCCGGGTTGCCGAACTGGTTCAGCACCCGGCCCTTGCCCTCGGCCTCCATGTGGTCGGCCAGGTCGCGCGCGCCCTCCATACTCTCCTCGCGCGAGACCAGCACCAGTTCGGCGCCAAAGGCCTTCATCGAGGCGCGGCGCTCGGCGGACATGTTGTCCGGCATCACCAGGATCATGCGATAGCCCTTCATCGCCGCGACCATCGCCAGCGCGATGCCGGTATTGCCGCTGGTCGCCTCGATCAGGGTATCGCCGGGCTGGATGTCGCCGCGGCGCTCGGCCGCCTGGATCATGTTCAGCGCGGGCCGGTCCTTGACCGAACCGGCGGGATTGTTGCCCTCGAGCTTCACCAGCACGGTGGACGGCAGGTCGGCCGCCATGCGCTGCAGGCGCACCAGCGGCGTGTTGCCGACAAAGTGCTCAAGGGTCGGGAAGGATTCAGGGTGCAGGCGTTTCTTCATGCGCGCAGAGTATAACGACCGGGCCCCGTCCCTGCCCACGCTCGCGACGATCCGGCGTCGGGGCTTCCCATGGAGATTGCTTCGTCGCGTTGTTCCTCGCAATGACGCGAAGGGGGCACCGTCATCGCGAGGCGCGCAGCGTCGTGGCGAGCGGTATGACCCGACCACCTGCGCGAGCCTGCCTCGCAACCTTGCGGGTTCCGGCCTAAGCTCGAACACATGCTTGTGTTACTCGAATACCTGGTCGTTACCTTCCTGGCGGTGTTCGTGATCGTGAACCCGCTGACCACGGCGTTCATCTTCACGGCGATGCTGCCGCGCGCATCGGAGGAGAAGCGCCGGGCGATCGCGCTGCGCTCGGTCAAGGTGGCCACCTCCCTGCTGTTCGCCTTCGCCCTGCTGGGCGGGGTGATCTTCCAGCTGTTCGGGATCACCCTGGCGGCGTTTCGTATCGCCGGCGGGATCATCCTGTTCGGCATCGCGATCGGCATGATCCGGCAGAAGGGGGCGACCGAGAAGGAGACCGCCGAAGAGGTGAAGGCCGACAAGGGGCACGTGACCGAGGACATCTCGGTGATCCCGCTGGCGATCCCGTTCATGAGCGGCCCGGGTGCGATCGCCACGGTGATGATCCTGACCAGCGAGGCCCCGACCGTCTACCACACGGGACTCGTGTTCCTCGGCGTGCTGGCCTGCATGGTCGCCTGCTACTACGCGATGGTCTACTCGCGTTATATCGTCCAGTACCTGGGCGACACCGGGAAGGACATCCTGACCAAGGTCTTCGGCCTGATCCTCGCAGTGCTGGCCGTGCAGTTCGTGATCAACGGCATCAGCGACGCCGCGATCGGGTTCATGCTGGACACGCAGATGCTCGACGAGAACGAGGTCGAGGATCCGCGCGTTCCGACGCGCGAGCTCGACTGACCCGTAACCCGTCCCGCTACGACTGGGCGCTGGCGTGCCAGGCCCGCAGCGTGGCCACGTCCACCGCCGGGCCCGGCAACGCGGGACCGGCCAGAACCCTCGCCGGTGCGTCCGGCTCGCCGAACCCGTCCAGCACCGCCAGCGCGCCCTCGAAGTCCTGTTCCCGGGTGTAGTCGTTGGTGGTGACCACCACCTCCAGCCCGGCGCCGCACGCGGACCGGACCCCGTTGTCGGAATCCTCCAGGGCGAGGCAGGCGCTGGCGGGCAGGTTCATCGCCTCCAGCGCATGGGTGAAGATATCCGGCGCGGGTTTCTTGGCCGGCACCACGTCCCCGGCGGAGATCACCTCGAAGCGGTACGGCCCCGCGTTTCCCAGCGTGGCCTCCAGCAGCGCGGTCACGTTCTCGGGGGTGGTGGTGGTCGCGATGGCCAGGCGCAGTCCCTCGGCCTCCGCCTCGTCCAGCAGGCGGCGAACGCCCGGGCGCAACGGGATCGCGCCGGACTCGAGCATGGCCACGTAGTGACGCGTCTTGGCCGCATGCAGCTCGCGGATGCGGGCATCGATCCCCGGCTCCTCGAGGGCTTCGGGGTGATCTTCCGACAGGTACTGGCGTATGCGCTCCTTGCCGCCGGTGACCCGCAGCAGTTCGCCGTAGCGCGCCACACTCCAGTCCCAGTCCAGGCCCGCGTCCGCGAACGCCTTGTTGAACGCCACCCGATGACCGTCCCGCTCGGTGTCCGCCAGCGTGCCGTCGACGTCAAAGATCAGTGCCTGCAATTCCGCCATCGTGATTCCCGGTCCCTTCCCGTATCTCGCTGAAAACAGTGCCCCGCCGCTCGCAGCCCCTGCAGGTCCGGAGGCGACCGGGCGCAAACCGTCATGGCACGGGACTTGCCCGCCCCGTCCGACTCTGGTACTAAGTGCGCCTCATTTTTCCAGCCGGAGAAAGCCCGCATGGCTGCAGACGAAAAGACCGACAAGCCCTCCACCCAGCACATGGTCGCCGGGGGCATTGCGCCCTACGAGCCGAAGCCGGACGAAGAGTACATGAATCCGGATCAGCTGGACCATTTCCGCAGCCTGCTGCGGGCATGGCGCCAGGAACTGGCGGAGGAAGTCGATCGCACCGTGGGGCACATGCGCCAGGACGCGGCCAACTTCGCCGATCCGGCCGACCGCGCCACCCAGGAAGAAGAATTCGGCCTGGAACTGCGGGCCCGCGACCGCGAGCGCAAGCTGTCGAAGAAGATCGACGAGGCCCTGCGCAAGATCGAGACCCACGACTACGGCTACTGCGAGACCTGCGGCGTGGAGATCGGCATTCGTCGCCTGGAGGCCCGCCCGACGGCCACCATGTGCATCGACTGCAAGCAGCTCGACGAGATCAAGGAAAAGCAGCGCGCCTGATCCCGGCCGGGCCGTGACCCCCACGCCCGAACCGCAGTCCCCGGTCGACGGCTACGTCGGCCGGTTTGCCCCGACCCCTTCCGGCCCGCTGCACGCGGGCTCCCTGCTGGCCGCCGTCATCTCCTGGCTGGACGCCCGGAGTGCCGATGGCGAGTGGCACCTGCGTATCGACGACATCGACGCCCCCCGGGTTCGCCCGGGGGCGGCCGATGCCATTCTGCGCACCCTCGAGGCCTTCGACCTCGGCTGGGACGGACCGATTGTCTGGCAAGGCCAGCGCGGCCCCGCCTACCAGCGGGCCCTGGATACCCTGATGGACACCGACCGGGCCTTTCCCTGCGGGTGCACCCGCAAGGACCTGGCTACCCACGGCCGCCCTGGCTGGGAAGGCCCCGTCTATCCGGGCACCTGCCGCCACGGCCTGCCGCCCGGACGCGAGCCCCGCGCCCTGCGCGCCCGCGCAACGACCCGCTACTGGGCCATCGAGGACCGTTTTCTCGGTGCGGTCGCCTTCGATCTGGAGGCCCTGGGCGGTGACTTCGTCATCCGCCGCGCGGACGGCATCGTGGCCTACCAGCTCGCCACCGTGGTCGATGACCTCGACCTGGGCGTCACGCATGTAGTCCGCGGGATCGACCTGCTGGGCTCTACACCGCGCCAGATGCAGCTTTACCGGGCCCTGGGACACCCCCCGCCGGCCTATGCCCACCATCCGGTGCTGGTCGCGCCCGGCGGCGACAAACTCGCCAAGGCCACGGGTGCCACGGGGATTCGAGCGGATGCGGCGCGGCGCCACCTCGCCGACACCCTGGGGCAGATCGGACTCGCGCCTTCCGACCGACAGGCCCCGGACGCGCCCGGTGCCCAGCTGGCGGAGGCCCTGGAACCGCTACGGCGCCGGCCGCTCGCGGCATACCTGCCGCTGCGCACCACGCTGCCCGGAGCCCCCGCCGCGGTGTAGACTCGCCGCATGCTGTCCCGCCGCGCGCCAACCCGGAAGGCCCCGCAGGAACCCGTCAGCCGCGGCCCGGCCCGGGCGGAGATCTGACCATGGACGCCCCGCGCGCCATCCTGATCGCCCTCCTCGGGGCCCTACTGTTCCTGAGTCCGCTGGTGATCTGGGTCGCCCATCTGAGCCCCGCCTGGTGGTGGCCATTCGCCGCCTGGGCAGTCTTCATCCTGGCCATCGCGGCCCTGAGCCGGGGCGGTCGCCGTGACCCTTAGCCTCGGCCTGCTCTATGCCGTGGGCGTGGCCTACCTGGCCCTGCTGTTCGGCATCGCCTTCCTGGCCGACCGCGTCCCCCGGGTCGGCCGGCTGGCGGCAAACAGCTGGGTCTTCAGCCTGTCGCTGGGGGTCTACGCGACCTCCTGGACCTTCTACGGCAACCTCGGCTTTCTGGCCGACCAGGGCTATCTGTACCTGACGATCTATCTGGGCGTAACCCTGGCCTTCGCCGCCACGCCCTGGCTGCTGCGCCCCATCCTGCGCGTGACCCGCGAACAGCAACTGACCTCGCTGGCCGACCTGTTCGCCTTTCGCTACCGCAGTCGCCTGACCGGACCGGTGGTGGCCCTGTTCATGCTGGCCGGTGTGCTTCCGTACATCGCCCTGCAGATCAAGGCGGTGGCCGAGTCCGCCGCGGTCCTGACCGCGGAAACCCCGCCCCACCTCCTCGCCCTGACCTTCAGCGCCACCATCGCACTGTTCGCGATCCTGTTCGGGGCCCGCCACATCGCCCCGCGCGAGAAGCACGCCGGCCTGGTGCTGGCCATCGCCTTCGAATCCATCGTCAAGCTGATCGCCATCCTCGGCATCGCGGCGGTGGCCCTGTACGCGGTGTTCGGCGGTTTCGCCGGCCTCGACGACTGGCTGGCCGCGCATCCCGAGGCGGTCGATGCGCTGTACGCCCCGGTGCGCGAGGGTGGCTGGTTCGCGATGATGATTCTCGCCTTTGCCGCGGCCTTCCTGCTGCCGCGGCAGTTCCACATGCTGTTTACCGAGAACATCAACCCCCAGGCCCTGACCACCGCCGCCTGGGCCTTCCCGGCGTTCCTGCTGCTGCTGAACCTGCCGATGCCGATCCTCTACTGGGCCGGCGAGGCGGCCGGCCTCGGCATCTCGCCGAACTACTACGCCATCGGGATCGCCGGACTGCTGGAGTCGCCCAGCCTGGCGCTGCTGGTCTTTATCGGCGGGCTGTCCGCCGCCAGCGCCATGATGATCGTGACCACCCTTGCGCTGGCCCACATGGGGACCAACTACCTCTCGCCGCTGACCCGGCTGAACGAAGAAGAACGCAGCGCCAACATCTATACCCGCCTGCTCTGGGGGCGGCGCATCTGGATCGTTTTCATCATCGGACTGGGCTATGCCTTTTACGGCCTGTTGCAGGTGGTCGAGGGGCTGGCGCAGCTGGGGCTGATCTCGTTCGCCGCGGTGGCCCAGCTCCTGCCGGGCCTGATCGGTCTGATGCTGTGGAAACAGGCGACTCGGGTCGGCTTCCTGCTCGGACTGGCCGCGGGCATCGCCGGCTGGGCCTTCACCCTGGTGATGCCGCTATTGTCGGATGCCGGCATCGCCACCGGACTGCCGGACCCGCAACAGTGGCTGCTGGCCGGGATGCTGGACCCATGGACCTTCGCCCTGATGCTGAGCCTGGGCATCAACGCCCTGCTGTTCGTGATCGGGTCGCTGCTGACCCGCCCCAACCGCGAGGAGATCGAAGCCGGCCGAGCCTGCTGCCCCAACGAGTCCACCGGGGCCGGGGCCGGCCTGCCCCTGGCTGGCGACGTGACCGAGATGGAAACCGCCCTGGCGGCCACTCTGGGGCCGGGTGCCGCGCATCACGAGGTCCAGCGCGCGCTCGACGATCTCGGCCTGCCGCGGCACACGCGCTCGCGCAGCGACCTGCGCCACCTGCGCGAACGCATCGAGCGCAACCTGTCCGGTCTGCTCGGGCCGGTCCTCGCGCGCATGATCGTCGACCAGCACCTGCGCCTGGATGCCGCCGGCCGCCAGACCCTCAGCGAGAGCCTGCGGCGCATCGAGGAGCAGCTGGAGACCCGTTCCCTACCACTGTCCGGCCTGGCCGCCGAACTGGATGCCCTGCGCCGCTTTCATCGCCAGATCCTGCACGAGCTGCCGCTGGGGGTGGCCAGCCTGACCAACAGCGGCGAGATTACCGGCTGGAACCAGGCGCTGGCGCAACTCACCGGTGTGGCCACAGAGGACGCCGTGGGCCAGAACATCGGCCGGCTCGACAGCCCCTGGAGCGGCCTGCTGACGGCCTTCCTCGAGAGCCCGGACCGGCAGTGGTACAAGCTGAACGTGGACCTGCCCGCCGGCAATCGCCGCCTGAACCTGCACCGTTCGGAGCTGCAGGATGCCCATGGCCAGGTGGAGGGGCGCGTGGTCCTGATCGAGGACGTGACCGAGCGCGCCCAGCTCGAGTCCGAGATCGCCCACGGCGACCGCCTGGCCTCCATCGGCCGCTTTGCCGCCGGGGTCGCCCACGAGATCGGCAATCCGCTGACCGGGATCGCCTCGCTGGCCCAGACCCTGCCGCTGGAGGATGATCCCGACGAGATCCGCGGCATCGCCGACGACATCCTCGCGCAGACCCGGCGCATCAATGCGATCGTGCAGTCCCTGATCACCTTCGCCCACGCCGACGAGGGGCCGTCCGCGGGGCACTTCGAGACCATCGCGCTGGACGAACTCCTGGCCGAGGCCATTCGCCTGACGCGCCTGGCCGGGCGCAAGGACCTGCAGTTCTCCACCACCGGCCTGGAGGGGCTGCATGTCCGCGGGTCGCATGCCACGCTGCTGCAGGTCTTCATCAACCTGCTGACCAACGCCGAGCAGGCCTCGCCCGAGGGCTCCACGGTCGTGATCGCCGCGCGCGTCCATGGCCGCCACATCCAGATCACCATCGACGATGCCGGCCCCGGGATCGACGAATCCAGCCTGGAACGCCTGTTCGAGCCCTTCTTCACCACCAAGCCGGCCGGTCAGGGCACCGGCCTGGGCCTGCCGGTGGCTTACAGCATCGTGCGCGACCACGGTGGTACCCTGATGGCCGCCAACCGCCCCGAGGGTGGGGCCCGATTCCTGCTCATGCTGCCGCACCAAGACCGATGACCCGCATCCTGCTCGTAGACGACGAAGCCCCGATCCGCCGCGCCGTGCGCCGGTTCCTGGAGCATCACGGCTTCGAGGTCGGCGTAGCCGAGAACCTGGCCGAGGCGCGCGCCCTGGCCGCGGCCGACCCCTACGACCTCCAGCTGGTGGATCTGCGCCTGCCGGACGGCGAGGGCATCGAGCTGCTGCCCGAGTTCACCCGCTCGCCCACGGTCATCATGACCAGCTACGCATCGGTCCCCTCGGCGGTGAACGCGATGAAAGAGGGCGCGGCCGACTACATCGCCAAGCCCTTCGACCACGACGCCCTGTTGCTGACCCTGCGCGCCGCCCTGCGCGAACGCGAGGCGCGCGACCGCCTCCCGCCCGAGCCGCCCGACGCCGGGACCGAAACCCTCAGTCACCCGGGCCTGGGCCTGATCGGCGACAGCCCCGCGATGCAGCGGCTGCGCGACCAGATCCGGCGCGTGGCGGCCACGCACTCCACCGTGCTGCTGCGGGGGGAATCCGGCACCGGCAAGGAGCTCGCCGCACGCGCCCTGCATGAACTGAGCCCGCGCGCCGGGGGGCCCTTCGTGGCCGTCAACTGCGCCACCATCCCGGAGGGCCTGGTGGAGGCCGAGCTGTTCGGGCACGCCCAGGGCGCCTACACCGGGGCGGTCAAGGCCCGCACCGGCCTGATCCAGAGCGCCCATGGCGGCACCCTGTTCCTGGACGAGATCGGCGAACTCGCGCCGGCGGCCCAGGCGCGCCTGCTGCGCGTACTGCAGGACGGCGAGATCCGTCCGGTGGGCGCCAACGAGAATCAGAAGGTCGACGTGCGCCTGCTGGCCGCGACCCATCGCGATCTGGAGGGCATGATCGAGGATCAGGCCTTTCGGGCCGATCTCTACTACCGCCTGCGGGTACTGGAGCTGGCGATCCCGCCCCTGCGCGAGCGGCGCGAGGACATCCTGCCGCTAGCGCAGCATTTCCTCGAGGGGCTGGCCGGATCGGGAACGGTCCCCCGCCTGACGCAAGCGGCCCGGGATGCCCTGGAGGCCCAGGACTGGCCGGGCAACGTGCGCGAACTGGCCAATGCCCTGGAGCGCGGATGGGTCCTCTGCCCCGATGGACACATCGCGCCGGAGCACATGGGCCTGGAGGCCCCGGACGCCGGCGCGGCCGAGGAACACCCCAACCCGGCCTTCCCGACGCGCCGCAAGCCCCGGGGCTCGAGCCTGAACGAGTACTTCCGCCAGTTCGTACAGGAGAACCAGGACCGCATGACCGAAACGGAACTCGCGCGGGCGCTGGGCATCAGCCGCAAGACACTGTGGGAACGCCGTCAGCGCGAAAATCTGCCGCGACCACGCACCTGAACCCGCCGCTGTGGCCGAGGCCCCCGAGTTCCGACGAGTCTTCCTCGCCCTGTGGCCCGACACGGCCACACGCGAACGACTGGATCGGCTGGGACGCACCCTGGATGGTCCCGGCCGTCCGATCCCGCCCGAACATCTGCATCTGACGCTGGCCTTCGCCGGCACAGTTCCCGCCGGGCAGGCCGATTGCCTGGCCGGTCACCTCGGGAGCCTCGCCAGAGACCCACTGGAACTGACTCTGGACCGACTGGGGCACTTCGCGCGGCCGCGCATCACCTGGGTCGGCCCCGGCGATCCGCCGGCGGCCCTCCTGGACCTCGCGGATCGGGCCCATGCCCTCTGCCGGGAGTGCGGCATCGACACCGGCCCGCCCCGTCCGTTCCGGCCTCACGTTTCGCTGCGCCGCCACGCGGCGCCGCCCGCCCGGGAGCGGATCGAAACGCCGCTGCACTGGGCGACGGACACGATTGTCCTGATCGAGTCCGGCCGCGACGGGCATCCCGGGCCCTACCGCATCCTCGCCCGGACGTAAGGCGGGCCCGCTTCGCGCCCCCCCGGACGAAGCGCGATACCCCGGGCCGCCGCGATCAGTCCACCGGCGGGAGATTGCCCGTTTCTGCCGGGTCCGCCGGCTCTGACGGATCGGCGGGTTCGGCCGGGCGGTTACCGGTGTCCGGCCGCGTCGGGGTCTGGTCCCCCAGCGGAGGCGCATCCGCGCCTCGGGGCTGACGCTGCTGGCCCAGCGGCGGCGCGTCCTGGGGCTGCCCCTGTCCTTGCGGCTGCCCCTGGCCACCGGGCGGCTGGCCCTGCCCCTGAGGCGCGGTCGGCGCGCCGCCCTGACCGGGGGCCGGCTGACCACCGCGCTCCATCTGGCCCGGGGCCTGCTGCCCCTGGCCCGGCGGCTGGCCGGGGGCCGGCTGTGGCTGCCCCGGGGGCATGCCCTGACCACGCTCCTGGCCCTGGCCGCGCGGCATACCCTGACCGTGCTCCTGGCCCTGGCCGCGCGGCATGCCGCCGTGCCCCGGGGTGTCCTGCCCGCCCGCCGGAGGGGCACCCCGCTCGGCGGGGGGTGTACCCTGGCCCATGCCACCTTGCTGGCCGCCTTGCTGCGCCTGGGCATGGGCCGTTCCCACGGCGAAGAGCGAGCCAAGGGCAATGATCAATGCGGTACTGCGAAACCGGGTCATGGGAAACTCCTTGCGGCCGTGAAGCCATTGGTTCAGGCCCCCGGTGATAGCAGCCGAGCCCCGCGCCCCCCAAGGCGCAGGGGCGAGTTCCCGGGCATTTCGTGAAGTACTTCACTGCATGGAGGCTGCCTGACTGCCCCGCCGGATCAATTCTTCAAGGCGACGGGCACAGTAAACATCAGCAATCCGTAGTCCGACTCGTACTGTTCCTTGAACCGGGCCGCGATCCGCTCGCACAGCTCCGACGAGGCCACGACCTCCAGCTTGATGTTGCCGCCGGCCCGCCAGTTGCCCCGGCGCTTGCCGTGCCGGCCCCAGCCGCGTGCGTCGGTCACCGTGTAGCCGGCCGCCCCCATGGCGCGTACCTCGTCGATCAGCATCTCCTCCAGGATCGCCTCGGCCACCACCGTCAGCAGGTACATGTCATCGCCTTGCATCGAGCTAGCCTCCGAGCGAATAAAGGGTCTGGGCCATCCAGAAATACAGCGGAACGCCCAGGAAGATATTGAACGGGAACGTCACACCCAGCGAGGCCCCGATCGACAACGCGGGGTTGGCCTTGGGCACGGCAATGCGCATCGCGGCCGGCGCCGCGATGTACGACGCACTGGCATACAAGGTGGCCAGCAGCAGCGTGCCCCCCAGGCTCATGCCCAGGCCCCATCCGAGCAGGATCCCGAGGATCGCGGAGACGATCGGCATGACGATCGCAAAGACGATGAGGAACAGCCCGTACTGGCGGACATCCGCGATGCGGCTGGAGGCCACCAGCCCCATCTCCAGCAGGAACAACGCCAGCACCCCCTTGAACAGATCAAAGAACATCGGCTCCAGCGGCTCGATGTGATCCGGGCCGGCAATGAACCCGATCACCAGCCCACCGGCCAGCAGGAAGATGCTCTTGCCAAAGATGACCTCGTGCAGGGTCTTGCCCCAGCGAGTGGGGCCCCGGCTGCCCATGCGCGCCAGCAGGATCCCGATGACCAGCGCCGGCATCTCCAGGAGTACGAGGAACACCACCATGTGCCCCTCGTAGTCCAGACCCCGGGACGCCAGAAACGCGACCGCGACCGAGAAGGTCACGACCGACACCGAACCGTAGTGGGCCGCAATGGAAGCCGAATCCGCCCGCGGCATCCGCCCGAGAAGGTACAGCACCGGAAACGCGATCAGCGGGATCAGCGAACCCACGGCGAGCACCGCCAGGCCCGGCAGCAGCAACGGAAGCAACTCGCTTTCCGCCAGCTTGACCCCGCCCATCAGGCCGATGGCCAGCAGCAGGTAGATCGACAGCGCCTCGTAGATCGCCATCGGGATCTTGAGGTCCGACTTCGCCAGACCCGCGATCGCCCCCAGCAGGAAGAACAGCACAACCGGATCGAATGCCATTTCGCCTCCGCGTCCCGACGCTACAAGCCACCGCAGCGCACCCCGTTATGGTAGGCAAGACCCTCGTGCCAGGGAACCGGTTTCCGGAGGCGTTTTTGGCGGCCAACCAACCGCCCCCTCACACCACGGCCCGTACCGGAACCACCGCGTCCGCCGGCTGGGCTACGCTTGGGAAACGGGCTCAGCCATCACGAGGGCCAACGCATGACGCGAATCCTGATCCTCCAGGGGCACCCGGACCCGGCCGGCGGCCATCTCGACCACGCGCTCGCCGACGCCTACCGCGAGGGGGCCGAACAGGGCGGCTTCGCGGTGGACACCTACACCATCGCCCATCGTGATGTCCCGCTGCTCAGGAGCAAGGCCGAGTTCCTCGACGCAAGCGTCCCGCCCGCGATCCTCGAGGCCCAGGCCCTGATCGAGGCCGCCCACCACATCGTGCTGATCTACCCGCTGTGGCTGGGCGACATGCCGGCCGGGGTGAAGGCCTTCCTGGAACAGACCCTCAGGCCAGCCTTTGTCGCCGATGGCGACATGAACCGTCTGCGCCACACGCGGCTGAAGGGCCGTTCCGTACGCATCGTGGTCACCATGGGCATGCCGGCCCTCGCCTACCGCTGGTGGTTCGGCGCCCACAGCCTGAAGAGCCTGGAGCGGAACATCCTGCGCTTCTGTGGCTTCGGCCCCGTCCGCCACACCCTGATCGGCCAGAACGGCGGCAACGCGGCTGCGCGCGAGCGCTGGCTGCAGCAGCTGCGCACGCTCGGCCGCCAGGCGAAGTAACCGACCAGTCGGTGCACTTGGGGACCATTCCCATCCAGCCGGCCTGTGTGTACCCCAACGACCTCCCACTGAGCGAAGGACGGGAGCACCGATCGGGACGTCCGAAATGAATTGACCACTACACGGTCAAACGGAGACCGCCCCACCCCGGGAACACGTGCGCAGGGCGGATCCGCCGCGCTCGGTCAGAGCCCCGGGAGATCCGGGCTCGGCGGGGTGGGCGGCTCGGGGAGATCGGACGGGTCCGGCAGCGGCGCGTCGTCCGGGGACGGCGGCGAGGACGGATCCGGCGCCCGCGGAAGGTCGGGCCCCCGATCGGGGCGCGGGTCGCCGCGGCGCTGCCCGGGCGGAGTACCGCCGTGTCCGGGTGGCAGGTCGCCAGCGGCCGGCGTGTCGCCACTGGCGCCCGGGGCGCCCGAAGGCGGCCCGCCCGCCGGCTGCGCCTGGGCGCCGCCAGACGCCAGGAGGGCACTCACGAACAAGACTTGAAGCCAATGACGCATGGAGATCTTCATGCCACACACTCCTTTGGTGGATATCTGACCCTGAGGCGTTGCCGTATCCGCACGAGTTCCCGTCATCGCGCGACTCTGCCGACCCGTTCACACCCGGGCCCACCCCAGCGCTGTCCTACGCCTCGACCACCAGTTGCTGGAACAACCCGCCCAGGATCACCAGGGCGAAGCCTGCGTACAGGCCGGCGACCACATCGTCCATCATGATCCCGTGGCCGTCCTGCCACTTGTGGTCGAAATAGTTCGCCGGCCAGGGCTTGAGGATGTCGAAAATCCGGAACAGCAGAAAGCCGACCACCACCCACATCAGCCCCGCGGGGGCAAAGGCCAGGGTAATCAGCATGCCCGCCCATTCGTCCCAGACGATGCCCGGGTGATCGTGCACACCGAGTTTGCGGGCACTCTCGCCACAGATGTGGAAGCCGGCCATGACCACGATCACGGTCACGGCGATGTAGGCCCATTCCGGGAAATTCATGATCGCGAAGTACAGCACCAGCGCGCCCAGCGAGCCGGTGGTGCCCGGGGCCCAGCGCGACAGGCCGCTGCCGAAGCCGAAGGCCAGCAGGTGGATCGGATCGCCGAATACGGTCTTCGCCGATGGCATCTGCGGCTTGCGGCTCTTCTGCTCCGTCATGGCTACCCTGTCCCTAGTGTTCTTCGGTGTCCGCGAAATGATCGTGCCCCGCCCGCGTCACGTCCAGTCGCCGCCCGTCCGCGTCCTCGACGACCACCGCTTCACCCTCCTTGCATTCCCCGATCACGGTCAGCGGCACATCCACGCTGAAGGCCAGCAGATCCAGCGATTCCCCGGCCGGCAGTGCGAACAGCAGTTCGTAGTCCTCGCCTCCGCCGAGCGCATACTCGCGGGCCTGATCGTCCGGGATCTGTGCCAGCAACGGATCGCGGGGGACGGCGGGCCAGTCGACCCGCGCGCCACAGCCCGACGCGGCACACAGGTGCCCGAGATCCGCCAGCAGGCCGTCGGAAATATCGATAGCCGCCCGGGCACGGTTCCGCAGGCCGCGCCCCAGGGCCAGCCGCGCCCGGGGCCAGAACAGCCGGTCGCAGGCCGGCTCCCGGGCATCGGCGGGCAGAGCCGCGCCCGCGGCGCCCCGCGCCCGCCGGGCGGTCTCGTGGGCAAGCCCGAAGGCCGCCCCGCCCAACGCACCGGATACCACCAGTCGGTCGCCGGGCCGGGCCCCGGCCCGGCGCAGGGCCTGGCCCGCGGGCGCGGTACCCAGCACGGTCACGCTGATTGCCAGAGGGCCCCGGTTGGTATCCCCGCCTACCAGCGGGATACCAACCTCTTCGGCCAGCGCCAGGAAGCCCTCGCTGAAACCCGCCAGCCAGTCATGATCGACCCGTGGCAGGGTCAGCGACAGCAGCGCGCCCAGCGGCTCGGCCCCCATCGCGGCCAGGTCACTGAGGTTGGAAGCCAAGGCCTTGTGCCCAACGCTCGCCGGCGGGTGATCGGGGAAAAAATGGGTACCCTCAATCAGGGTGTCGACAGTGACGGCCAGCTCGTGGCCGCTCGCCACAGCCAACAGGGCGGCATCGTCCCCGATGCCAAGCCGAACGCCCTCGGCGTTCACGTCCGCCGACGGCGCGCCGAAATAACGCTGAATCAGGTCGAACTCGGAGTCGGGGCCGGCCATTGCCGTGCTGCGGCGTTGCGCGGGGTCAGCGCGGCGTGGCGCGCTCGGGACCGCGCAGCTCGGCCGAGAGCCGGTCCAGCACACCGTTGATGTAGCGATGCGACTGCTCCGCACCGTAGCGTTTGGCCAGGTCCACGGCCTCGTTGATCACCACGCGATAGGGCACCTCGATCCGCTCGGCCAGCTCCCACTGACCCAGCCACAGCAGGGCATGCTCCACCGGGTCGAGCTGGTCCAGCGGGCGGCCGAGGTACGGCTCCATGCGGGCATCCAGGGCCTCGCGATCGCGGGTCACACCGATCAGCAGCTCGCGGAAATACTCGGCATCCGCCTTCGCGTGTTCCTCGTCGTCACGGAACTCGGCCAGGATGTCCTTGGGGTGGGCGCCGGTCATCTGCCAGGAGTACAGCGCCTGCATGGCGCGACGCCGCGCGAACGAGCGCGCGTGGCGCGCCCGCTGTTCGGGCGTGCTGCGCGGGCGCTTGCCGCGTGCGCCGCCCGCGCCCTTGGCGGCGGGACGGTCGGGTTGGGAGGGATTGCCAGGTTCGGTCACGTCGGTTTCGTGCTCGCTCAGGCGCCGCCGCGCAGCTGCCGCATCAGGCTGACCATCTCGATCGCGCCCATCGCGGCATCCGCGCCCTTGTTGCCGGCCTTGGTGCCGGCGCGTTCAATCGCCTGCTCAATGGAGTCCGTCGTCAGAACACCGAAGCTGATCGGCAGGTCCTCGGCCATCTGCACCTGGGCCAGGCCCTTGGCCGCCTCGCCGGCGACGTAGTCGAAATGCGGGGTGGAGCCGCGGATCACGCAGCCCAGGGCAATGACCCCGTCATACTGCCCGGAACGCGCCATCGCCTGGGCCGCCAGCGGCAGTTCATAGGCCCCCGGCACGCGGGCGATGGTCAGATTCTTTTCCTGCACGCCATGGCGCTTCAGAGTATCCACCGCGCCTTCCAGCAGGCGCTCGACGATCAGGCTGTTGAAACGCGCCAGCAGCAGGCCATAGCGATGGTCGGCGGCGTCGGTGAATACGCCTTCCAGGGTCTTGATGTCGTGCATGGTTTCATTCCGATTGAGACGGAGACGAGGCGGCCGTTCGGGGCCGACCCGCGGGGCCGAGTTGCAAAGGCCGCCTAGTGTAGCACCGCGAACCCGCGCGGTAGAGCGCGCCCGCCCGAATCGCGCAGCCGCCCGCCTGCCATGGCGCTGACTGGACCTGCATTTGGCGCCGGTATGCTCAGTGGCGTCGGCCCGGCGTCCTGCCCGATCATGGCGGACCCTTGTTCATCGCTCGGTGGTTGACGGTCCCTTCGTTAGGTCGCCTGCCTCGTGGTGGCTGGTCTGGGTTCGGCATCCGGTGTTTACGTGCTTTCGGTCTACATACTGCCGTGCGCTGACTCGCCAGCGCGCCCCGAGGCACTTTCTTGCTTGCCCAAGAAAGTACCCAAAGAAGGGCACCCGGATTTCGCCCAGGAACCTTGCTCCAGGGCCCTCGGGCCGGCGGCGCTGAACTCGCTACGCTGCGCTCCGCTCAGACATCCAGCGCCTTCTCCCGCCCCGAGAACCCTTCCGCAAGGGGCTCCATACGGGAGGCGAAGGTCAAGACAGAAGGTATTCCGACCCCGCGACACCACAACGGCCCTGCCGCCTGAAAGCCCCCGGCGCCCGCTGCGCGGGCGCGGCACGCAACGGCCAAAGGCCGAGCGTGCCCAGATGTCCGAAAGCCTAGCCATCATCCATTAGCTATATCGCTGGGATCGCCGTTGTTTGGACCTGCCTCCCCGTTGTCGTCGCGCCGAGTGTAGAGGGTTTTCGCGGGGAAAAAGGCGCTGGATGTCTGAGCGGAGCCGAAGGCGCAGCGAGTTCAGCGCCGCCCGCGAAAAGCCTCGGAGCGAGGGAAACCCCGGCCCGCGAAGCGGGCCGGGGTCGCGGCAGTCGGGCGTGTTTCTTGGTGACTTCTTTGCACGAGCAAAGAAGTCACTCGGGGCGCGCTGGCGAGTCAGCGCACGGCAGTATGTAGACCGAAAGCACGTAAACACCGGATGTCGAACCAGGGCCAGCCACCACGAGGCAGGCGGCCAGGCGCGTGCCGGCCGGGGGCTACTCGTGGACGTAGTCCACGACCTCCAGGCCGAAGCCACCGAGGCCATGAAAGCGCTTGGGCGCCGACATCAGCTTCATGCGCCCCACCCCGCAGTCAGCCAGGATCTGGGCACCAATGCCATACATGCGCCACTCGGCGGAGTTCTCGCGCCCACTGCGCTCCTCCGGCGCCGGCTGGCCGATATGCTCCAGACGCTGGGCCAGGGCCTCCGGGCTCTCGTGCTTGCGCAGCACCACCACCACGCCCTCGCCGGCCGCGTCGATCCGGCGCAGGGCATCATCCAGCGGCCAGCCACGGTCCGGGCCGGCATAGCCCAGCGTGTCGTACAGCGTGCTCTCCAGATGGACACGCACCAGGGTCTCCTGGTCCGGCTTCGGCTCCCCGCGCACCAGCGCGAAATGCAGCTCGTGATCCACCTCGTCCTCGAACGCCAGCAGGCGGAATTCGCCGTGCTCGGTCGGGAACGGACGCTCCGAAACCCGACGCACGGTTTTCTCGTTCTCGATGCGATAGCGGATCAGGTCCTCGATGGTGCCCATCTTGAGGTCATGCTCGGCGCAGAAGCGCTCGAGATCCGAACGCCGCGCCATGCTGCCGTCCTCGTTCAGGATCTCGACAATCACCGCCGCCGGTTCGGCCCCGGCCAGGCGCGCCAGATCGCACCCGGCCTCGGTATGGCCGGCGCGCACGATGACCCCGCCGGGCTGTGCCATCAGCGGGAACACGTGCCCCGGCTGGACGATATCCTCGGGCTTCGCGTTGGGCGCGACCGCGGTCCGGATGGTGTGTGCGCGATCGTAGGCCGAGATGCCGGTGGTCACGCCCTCGGCGGCCTCGATCGACAGAGTAAAGTTGGTGCCATGCACGTCATTGGTGTCGGTCACCATCAGCGGCAGCGCGAGCTGCTTGCAGCGCTCGCGGGTCAGCGTCAGGCAGATCAGGCCGCGGCCGTACTTGGCCATGAAGTTGATGTCCTCGGGCCGCGCGTGCGAGGCCAGCATCAAGAGGTCGCCCTCGTTCTCGCGGTCCTCGTCGTCGACGATGACCACCATGCGTCCGGCCTGCAGTTCCTCGAGGATGGTTTCGGTACTGGAAAATTCCATGCGTGCCTTCGGTCGGGGGCCGTGCGTTCAGTCGCGCGGCCCGGATTGATTGGGAAAGCCCTGTTCAGCCAGCCAGGCCTCCGACAGGTCGCCCGCCTGCGCGCCGGGCTCGGCCGCCCGCTCGCCCAGCATCAGACGCTCCAGGTAGCGGGCGATCAGGTCGACCTCGAGGTTGACCGGGGTGCCCACCGTATAGACGGCGAAGCGGGTCAGGGACCAGGTATGCGGGATGATGTTGACCTCGAACTCGGCGCCGTCCACGCGGTTCACGGTCAGGCTGGTGCCATCAATGGTGATCGAGCCCTTGGCCGCGATGTAGCGGGCCAGTGCCGGTGGCGCGCGAAAGCGCACGCGGGTCGAGCGCGCATCGGGCTCCATCGCCACCACCTCGCCGACGCCGTCGACGTGCCCGGACACCATGTGCCCGCCCAGGCGGTCGCCCAGGGCCAGCGCCCGTTCGAGATTCACCCGGTCCCCCGGTTCGAGATGGCCCAGCGTGGTCACCTCCAGCGACTCGCGCGAGACATCGGCGGCAAAGCCGCTGCCCGCCAGGTCGGTCACCGTCAGGCAGACCCCGTTCACCGCGATCGAGTCCCCCAGCCGGGTGTCCGACAGGTCCATCCCGGTCGCGTTCACGTGCAGCCGCACGTCGCCACCGCTGGGGGTCAGGCGCTCCAGGCTGCCTAGGGTCTCGATGATTCCGGTAAACATGGACGTCCACTCGTTCCGGGGTGCCCGCACGGACCGCGCCGGGCTGCTCGCCGCCCATCATAGGGAAACCCTAATGAGTTCGCACCACGCCCCGCCCTTTTACCCGGTTCCTGCCCGGAAAACCCTTGTTCACCACGAAGCACACGAAGACACGAAGAAGGTCAAAGGCGGTTCACAGGAAGATGGGAAGATTGGAAGGGTTTTTCGGTAAAGCACAATAGCGGATGGTCATGGTCTGCCCATGCGATGCGGTTGCGCACCCCGTTTCAAACCCAGTCATCCTTCCACTCTTTCCGTCTTCCTGTAGACCGCCCTTGACCTTTCCCTTCTTCGTGCCTTCGTGTGCTTCGTGGTGAAATCGGCCTTCACGAACGCGGGTGGGCGCGCAGGCGCAGGGTTTCGCCGACCCAGCGGGAATCGACGATCTCGAGTTCGGCGCGCTCGGACATGCGGGCCAGCGGCCACTCGACCAGGGGGCGAGCATTGGAGCCCATCAGCAGGGGGGCCTGGTAGATCAGCCATTCGTCCACCCAGCCACCGCGCGCAAGCGCCCCGGCCAGCCCCGGCCCGGATTCCACATGCAGCTCGTTGACCTCGGCGCGGCCCAGCTCCGCCAGCACCGCGCCCAGATCCAGCCCGCCCTCGGCGGATTCCTCCGCCAACGGCACGGGCCGGACCTCCGCCCCTCGGCCGCGCAGGGTGTCCGCGGCCGGCGAGTCCGCGGCATCGGGCACCGTGAGGATCCAGACCGGTCCCTCGCGCAGGATCTGCGCGCCCGGCGGCGTCCGCAGGCGGGCGTCCAGGATCACCCGCAGGGGCTGGCGTCCCGGCAGGTCGTAATAGCGGGGGTCATCCGGAAACCCGGCATGGGCGGCCAGATCGAACGGCTTCATGCGCACGTTCAGGCGCGGGTCGTCGGCGACCACGGTGCCGCTGCCGGTCAGGATCGCGCCCGCGCGGGCCCGCCACTGCTGGACGTCGCGGCGCGCCGCCTCGCCGGTGATCCACTGCGACTCGCCGGAGGCCATAGCGGTACGCCCGTCGAGGCTCGCGGCAAGCTTGACGCGCACCCAGGGGCGTCCCTGCTCCATGCGCCGCACGAATCCGGGGTTCAGGGCACGCGCCTCGGCCTCCAGCACGCCGCTGTCGACCGGGATACCTGCTGCCCGCAGGGCCTCGATCCCGCCGCCACAGACCTGCGGGTTGGGGTCCTGCATGGCGATCACGACCCGGGCTACCCCGGCGCCGATCAGGGCATCGGTGCAGGGCGGGGTCCGGCCGTGATGGCTGCAGGGTTCCAGGGTGACGTAGGCGGTTGCGCCGCGCGCGGCCTCGCCGGCCGCCCGCAGTGCGTTCACCTCGGCATGGGCCTCGCCGGCCTTCCAGTGCAGTCCCGCGCCGACTTCGTGTCCGTCGCGCACGATCACGCACCCGACCCGCGGGTTCGGGTCCGCGGTGAAGCGGCCGTAGTCGGCCAGCTCCAGGGCCCGCGCCATGTAACGGCGGTCCGTGATCGCCTGCTCGGTCGTGGGTGCTTCCATCACTCCCCCCTGGACGAGTCACCACTCCCCGGTGGCTCCTGCGGGCCACCCGCCGCCGATTCCGGGGCAGGACCGGGCGCCTCCTCGTCGATCAGGCGCAGCTGCGAGCGGCGCATCTCCGGGCTGAGGTCTTCCTCCAGCCGTTCGATGGCCTCGCGGAAGGACTGCACACTGGCGAAGCTGAGATAAATGGAGGCAAACCGGATATAGGCCACATGGTCGAGCCCGTGCAAGGCGGCCAGGACCATTTCGCCGATACGGTCGGATTTCACTTCGGGGGCGGTGAGCGCGGACAGCTGGCGCTTGATGTCGTCAATGACCCGCTCGACATCGTCGGTCTTCACCGGGCGCTTGTGCAGGGCCCGACGCAGACCGCTGCGCAGCTTCTCCTCGTCGAAGGCGACGCGTTCGCCGGAGCGCTTGACCACCCGCGGCAGGCTGAACTCCGCCCGCTCGAAGGTGGTAAAGCGTGCCCCACAGGCGCGGCACTGGCGCCGGCGCCGGATCTGTTCCTGCTCCGGGCCGGCCACCCGCGAATCGACCACGCGGGTATCCTGATCATGACAGGACGGACAGCGCATCCCGCGCCCGCGACCCGTGACTCGCCGAGATTATTCGGGCGCGCCGTAGACCGGGAAGCGGCGGCAGATCTCGACGACCTTGTCGCGGGTCGCGTCGATCACCTGCTCGTTGTCGTGGTCGTCCAGCACGTCGGCGATCCAGCCGGCCAGTTCGCGCGACTCGGCCTCGGTAAAGCCACGCGTGGTCAGCGCGGCGGTGCCGATGCGGATGCCGGAGGTCACGAACGGCGACTGCGGGTCGTTCGGCACCGCATTCTTGTTGACCGTGATGTTGGCGCGGCCCAGCGCGGCATCCGCGGCCTTGCCGGTCATGCCCTTAGACACCAGGCTCAGCAGGAACAGGTGGTTGTCGGTGCCGCCGGAGACGATGTCATAGCCGCGCTCGACCAAGACCTCGGCCATCGCGCGGGCGTTGGCGATCACCTGCTTCTGGTAGGTCTTGAATTCCGGTTCCAGGGCCTCCTTGAACGCCACCGCCTTGCCGGCGATCACGTGCATCAGCGGGCCACCCTGGGTACCCGGGAAGATCAGCGACTGGAACTTCTTGTTCAGCTCCGGCTGACCCTTGGTGATGATGAAGCCGCCACGCGGCCCGCGCAGGGACTTGTGCGTGGTGGAGGTGACCACGTGGGCGTGGTCGATCGGATTCGGGTATTCACCAGCCGCGATCAGGCCGGAGACGTGGGCCATGTCCACCATCAGGTAGGCGCCCACGGAATCGGCGATCTCGCGGAAGCGCTTCCAGTCGACCACACGCGAGTAGGCGGAGAAGCCGGCGACGATCATCTTCGGCTGGTGCTCGGTGGCCAGGCGCTGGACCTCGTCGTAGTCGATCAGGCCCTCGTCGGTGATGCCGTACTGCACCGCGTTGTAGATCTTGCCGGAGAAGTTCGGCTTGGCGCCGTGGGTCAGGTGGCCGCCGGCGTCCAGGCTCATGCCCAGCACGGTGTCATGCGGCTGCAGCAGGGCCATGTACACGGCCGCGTTGGCCTGCGAGCCGGAATGCGGCTGCACGTTGGCGTAGTCGGCGCCGTAGAGTTCCTTGAGACGGTCGATCGCGAGCTGTTCGACGATATCCACGTACTCGCAGCCACCGTAGTAGCGCTTGCCCGGGTAGCCCTCGGCGTACTTGTTGGTCAGCACGGAGCCCTGGGCCTCCATCACGCGCGGGCTGGTGTAGTTCTCGGAGGCGATCAGCTCGATGTGCTCTTCCTGGCGCTGCGCCTCCTTGCTGATGGCGCCCCAGAGTTCGTCGTCGTAACCGTGGATACTCATGTCGATCGAAAACATTCGGTTCTCCCGTTCAAGGCTTCGGATTCGGTGGATTGCGGCGCGCCCGCCGGAAGGCGGCACTGCCGTCAAAAAGGCCGCTTATCATACGTCATCCGGCCCCTCTTTTCAGACCGGGCGGCTCCCGGGGCGCCCACCACGACGCCTCGCGAACGCCCCGAAATTGCGGGTTTCGCAAGCCCGATCAAGTACTTTGATGCCGGTCCCTTCGGCGCGGACGGGGCCGGCTCAAGCCCCTTCCAGCGACCGTGGAATACCGCGCCCGGCGCGCGTCAGGCGGGTCCGTCGATCCGCTCGACACCCACCTCGTGGCGGATCGGGTAGACCGGGAGCCCGAACTGGTTGTAGATCGCCACGTCCGCCGCGTCGCGGCCGTAGCCCACCACCACGTAGCCGCCCCGCAATTCCGTCTGGGTCGCATCGAAGCTGTACCAGCGACCGCCGACGAAGGCCTCGAACCAGGCGTGCATGTCCATCGGCTGCAGGCCGTGCAGATACCCGACCACCATGCGCGCCGGGATGCTGAGACTGCGGCAAAGCGCAATGCCGAGATGCGCCAGGTCGCGGCACACCCCGCTCCCGCGCTGGTTCACCTCCACCGCGGACACCGGGACGTCGCTGGTGCCCGGCAGGTACTCGATGCGCTCGCGCAGCCACTGCTCGATCGCGGCCACCTGGTCGTAGCCCAGCCACTGGCCAGCGGTGATCTCGGTGGCCATCAGATTGAAGCGGTCCGATTCGCAGAAGCGGCTGGGCAGCAGGTAGCCAAGGGTCGCGTCCGGCAGGGCCTGCACCTCGACAAACGGGGCGCCAGGCGCGCGATCCAGGGCATCGGCCGTCTGCACCTCGGCCGCTGTGTGGATCGAGAACGGCCCCGGCGGCGCGACCAGACGCTGGCAGAGATTGCCGTATATATCCACGAACTCGGTCACCGGGGCGTTCGGCACCAGGCGATACTCCTCGCGCGCGATCCACTGCAGCGGGCCGCTGCGCGGGCGCAGCATCAGCACGAACGGGGTCGGGACCGGGATCTCGAATTCGAAGTCACAGCGGGTTTCAAGCCACATGGGGCAATGCCTGCGTCGGATGGAGGCCCCACCCTACGCGCCGCTTGGCCGCAGAACCAGAAAAACCTTGTCGCGTGCCTCGGACTGGCGAGCGTGTACATTGCGGCCCGATTCCCTACACTCGCGATACCGCCTGTTCCCGGGAGAACACATGCGAGGATCCCCCGTGCACCGCACCCCGACACGTCACCTGACCCGCGGGCTGCCGGCCCTGGGCCTGAGCCTGGCTTTGCTGCTGCTCGCGCCCCTGGCGGCGGCCGAGCAGCGCTTCATCAATATCGGTACCGGCGGTGTCACCGGGGTCTACTACCCGGCCGGCCAGCACCTGTGCCGCCTGTTCAACACCCGCCGCGACGAACACGGGATGCGCTGCACCGCGGAAAGCACCGGGGGCTCGGTGTTCAATCTGAACATGGTGCGCTCCGGCGACATGGATTTCGGCGTGGCCCAGTCGGATCTGCAATACCACGCCTACCACGGCAGCGGCCGCTTCGAGGCCTTCGGGCCGGCCACGCACCTGCGGGCCATGTTCAGCCTGCACCCGGAGCCCCTGACCCTGGTGGTGCGTCCCGACGCGGAGATTGCCGGACTGGATGATCTGCCGGACAAGCGCGTGAACATCGGCAACCCCGGATCCGGCCAGCGCACCCTGATGGAAGAGCTGATGGAGAAGCTCGGCTGGGATCACGATACCTTCCGCCGGGTCAGCGAGCTGCCCTCGCGCGAGCAGGCCCAGGCCCTGTGCGACAATCGCATCGACGCCTTCGTGTTCTCCGTCGGCCACCCCTCGGCGGCGATCCAGGAGCCCATCGCCACCTGCGATGCGCGCCTGGTCTCCATCGAGGGCCCGGCCATCGAGGAGCTGATCCGCTCGACCCCCTACTACCTCACCGCCGTGATCCCCGCCGATACCTACCCAGGGCAGGACCAGGACATCCGCACCTACGGCGTGGGTGCCACCCTGGTCACCTCGGACCGCACGTCGAATACCGCCGCCTTTGAACTGACCCGCGCCGTGTTCGAGAACTTCGAGACCTTCCGCGGCCTGCACCCAGCCTTCAGCGGGCTCGAACGCGAGGGCATGGTGGACGAGGGCCTGTCCGCGCCCATGCACCCCGGCGCCCGACGCTACTTTCGCGAGGCAGGACTGATCGATGACTGATACCCGAGCCCAGGATGCCGCCAGCCCGGAAGACCGTCAGGTCGCCGAGCTGGAGACCGGCGGCCGCCACCCCGGCCGCGCGACCCGCAGTCTCATCTGGATCACGGCCGTCGCGTGGTCGCTGTTCCAGATCTGGATCGCCGCGCCGATGGCCGACTGGGTGGATGTCTTCGTGGTCTCCGAGACCGAGGCCCGCTCCATCCATCTGGCCTTCGCGATCTTCCTCGGCTACCTGCTCTTCCCCGCGGTACGTCCCACCGCCCGCGGCAAGGGCTGGCAGCACGCGATCGGCATCCTCTATGCCCTCGGCGGCCTGGCCCTGATCGCACTAGGGCTATGGCAGCTGCTGGGCCTTGAACGCCTCGGCGAGGTCTATCTGGCCCTGGGCATTGCTTTGGTAGTAGTGGCCTGGCCCCTGCTGCGCGGGAACGACCCCGTGCATCGTGTGCCCCTGGGCGACTGGGTATTCGCCGCGGTCGCGGCCTTCAGTGCGCTCTACCTCTACCTGTTCCACGGGGCCCTGGCGGCGCGCCCCGGCGCCCCCACCGAGCTGGACCTGGTGATGGCCGGGATCGGCCTGATCCTGCTGCTGGAGGCGACCCGTCGCGTGCTCGGCCCGGCGCTGACCATCATCGCGGCGATCTTCCTGTTCTACACCTTCGCCGGACCGCTGATGCCGGACCTGATCGCCCATCGCGGCGCCAGCTACCCGCGCGCGATGGCGCAGCAGTGGCTGTCCAACGAGGGCGTGTTCGGGATCGCGCTCGGGGTCTCCACCAGCTTCGTGTTCCTGTTCGTGCTGTTCGGCGCGCTGCTGGAACGCGCCGGCGCCGGCGACTACTTCATCCGTGTCGCCTTCTCCCTGCTCGGGCACCTGCGCGGGGGGCCGGCCAAGGCCGCGGTGATGGCCTCGGGGATGACCGGGGTGGTCTCCGGTTCATCCATCGCCAATGTGGTCACCACCGGCACCTTCACCGTGCCGCTGATGCGCCGGGTCGGTTTCGCCCCGCACAAGGCCGGCGCGGTGGAGGTGGCCAGCTCGGTCAACGGCCAGTTGATGCCGCCGGTGATGGGGGCCGCCGCCTTCCTGATGGTCGAGTACGTCGGCATCCCCTACGTGGAGGTGCTCAAACACGCGATTCTGCCGGCGCTGATCGCCTATATCGCGCTGATCTATATCGTGCATCTGGAGGCCTGCAAGAACGGCATGGAGGGGCTCCAGCGCGCCACCGTGACCACCTGGCGCGGGCGCCTGATCAGCTTCGGAATCACCGTCTCCAGCCTGATCATCCTGGCCGCCGCGGTGTACTGGGGGCTTGGCTGGATCAAGGAGGTGGCCGGCGACGCCGCCGCCTGGATCATCGCCGGCCTGCTGTTCGCCGCCTACCTGATCCTGCTGTGGATCGTCGCCCGCGAACCCGAGCCGGAACCCCTGGACACCGAGCAACCCCTGCCGCGCGTGCTACCCACGGTACTGGGCGGTCTGCACTATGTGCTGCCGCTGGTGGTGCTGGTCTGGGCCCTGGTAGTGGAGCGCCTGTCGCCGGGGCTGGCGGCGTTCTGGGCGGTGGCCTTCATGATCTTCATCGTCCTGACCCAGCGCCCGCTGGTCGCGCTGTTCCGGCGCCAGGGCCGGCTGCTGCAGGCGACCTGGGTCGGGGTATGGGAGCTGTTTCAGGGCTTCGAGACCGGCGCGCGCAACATGATCGGTATCGGCCTGGCCACCGCCGCGGCCGGGATCATCGTCGGCACCGTGGCAATGACCGGCGTCGGGCTGGTGCTGACCGACCTGGTGGACACCCTGTCCGGCGGCAACCTGCTGCTGGTGCTGGTGCTGACGGCCCTGATCAGCCTGATCCTGGGGCTGGGCCTGCCGACCACCGCGAACTACATCATCGTGGCGACCCTGATGGCCCCGATCATCGTCGACCTGGGCGCCCAGCACGACATCCTGATCCCGCTGATCGCGGCCCACCTGTTCGTGTTCTATTTCGGCATCATGGCCGACGTGACGCCGCCGGTGGGTCTGGCCTCGTTCGCCGGCGCGGCGATCGCGAAGGCCGACCCGATCCGCACCGGGATCCAGGCCTTTGCCTACAGCCTGCGCACCATCGCACTGCCGTTCTTCTTCATCTTTAACAGCCAGTTGCTGCTGATCGGCGTGGACAACGTGTTCCAGCTGACGCTGGTATTCCTCGGCTCGCTGGCGGGCATCCTTGCGTTTACCGCGGCCACCCAGGGCTGGTTCCTGACCCGCAGCCGCTACTGGGAATCCGGCGCCCTGCTGGTGGTGGCCTTCGTGCTGCTAGTGCCCACGGTACTGATGGACCGCATCGCGCCGCCCTTTGCGCACCAGCCGCCGGAGACCCTGCTGGAGGTCGTCGAAACGATCCCGGATCGTGACTCGCTGCGCGTGGAGGCCACCGGCATCGACCTGGAGGGCCGCGAGATCACCCGCACGGTGATGTTCCCGCTGGGCAGCCCGGACCTGGCTCCGCGCGAACGCCTGGCCGATGCCGGCCTGGACGTGCGCTTCGATCCCGACGCGCAGAAGGCGCAGATACAAACGGTTGCTTTCGGCAGCCCGGCCGGCCGGGTAGGCTTGGAGGGTGGTTGGGCCATCACCGGCGTGCTGGTGCCCACCGACCGTCCGAGTCCCTACTGGTTCTACCTCCCCGCGCTGGCCCTGGGGCTCCTGGTCGCCTGGAACCAGCGCCGGCGCACGACACCACCGGGAGGCGGGCCATCCGGCGACGCCCCGGCGCTGTCGGCGTAACCCGACCTCACCACGAACGGAGGACCCGCGATGGAACAACCTCAATACGGCTTCAACGTGATCGTGCCGGGCGCGATCGATCAGGTGATCGAGCGCACCACGGCCGCCCTGGGCGAGGAAGGCTTCGGCATTCTCAGCGAGATCGACGTGGCCGCGGCCTTCAAGAAGAAACTGGACCTGGATCATCGGGCCTACCGCATCCTCGGCGCCTGCAACCCGAACCTGGCCCGCCAGGCGATCGAGGCGGATCCGAACATCGGGCTGCTGCTGCCCTGCAACGTCCTGGTACAGGACAACGAGAACGGGACCTGCACGGTCGGCTTCATGGACCCGGTCGCGGTGATGGGTCTGGTCAACAAGCCCGGTGTCGAGGACCTTGCTCAAGATGTGCGGCATCGCCTGGAACGGGTACGCCTGACACTGGAGACGGGCTAGTGGGCCATGCGGGAAGTTCGGTGACGATGGAGCACAGCCAGAAGTGCCGGAGCAAGGCGGGCAAGTGCCGGAATAGCCACGCTATTTCAAACTTGCCCAACGCAGCGCCGGCGCTTCTGGCGAAGCGATCCGTTACCGAACTTTCCACGAGGCCCACTAGCCCCGGCCGCGCCCGCATCTGATGGAACCCGGAACCGACCAGTCCTTGCTACTGGCCGAGCGCATCCGTTCGGCCAGTGCAGCCGGCCACCGCCTGGCCATCACCGGCAGTGGCAGTCAGCGTGCCCTCGCGTTCCCCGAAGGATATCCGGCGGGTGTGCAGCTGCTGGAGGCAGGCCGCCACCACGGCATCGTCAATCTGGCCCCCAGCGAGCTGGTGGTGACGGTGCGTGCCGGCACACCGGTGATGGAATTGCAGGCCGCGCTGGAAGAGGTCGGCATGATGCTGCCCTTCGAGCCGGCCATGCCCACCCCGTCCAGCACCGTGGGCGGCATGGTCGCCCTGGGGCTGTCCGGCGCGCGCCGCCCCTGGACCGCCAGTCTGCGTGACGCGCTGCTGGGTACGCGCATCGTGAACGGCCGCGGCGAGATCCTGCGCTTCGGTGGCGAGGTCATGAAGAACGTCGCCGGCTTCGACGTCTCGCGCCTGATGGCGGGCAGCATGGGCAGTCTGGGCCTGCTGCTGGAAGCCAGTTTCAAGCTGCTCCCCGCCCCCGCCTACCAGGCCTGGCTGCGCCGCGAGGCCTCCGCGGCCGAATTCATCCAGCAGGCTCGGGACTGGGGACGCACCGCCCTGCCCTTCTCCGGCCTGGCCTGGGCCGACGGGATCACCCGGATCCGCCTGGGCGGTGGGCAGGAGGCCGTGCAGGAGGCCGCCGAGCGCCTGGGCGCGGATGCCGATCTGGAGGGTCCGCCCTTCTGGACCCGGCTGCGCGATCGTCACCTGCCGTTCCTGACCGGTTCGGTGACCGGCGACGAACGCCTGTGGCGTCTGAGCCTGCCGCCGGCGACCCAGCCCCTCGACCTGCCGGGTGAGTGGCTGATGAACTGGGGCGGCGGCGAGCGCTGGCTGCGCTCCAGCGCGGCCCCGGAAACGGTCCGCACGACGGTCGCAGACGCGGGCGGGCATGCCCGGCTGTGGCTGGGCAATCCCGCCGGCGGCTCCTGGCTGCATCCGCGCCCCGCGCCGCACGCGCGCCTGGAAGGGGAAGTCCGCGCGGCGATGGACCCGGACGGGGTATTTTTCGCCCCACTGATTGCCCCCCATCCACGCCCCGCCCGGGCGAGCTGAGACCATGGAAACCCGCCTGCACCCCCGCTTCGAGAACGACCCGGCGGCGCGCATCGCCGAGGACGCGCTGCGCGCCTGCGTGCACTGCGGCTTCTGCAACGCGACCTGCCCGACCTATCAGGAACAGGGCGACGAGCTGGACGGCCCGCGCGGCCGGATCTACCAGATCAAGGAGGTCCTGGAGAGCGGCGAGGCCAATGCCACGACGCGCACCCATCTGGACCGCTGCCTGACCTGCCTCAACTGCATGACCACCTGCCCCTCCGGCGTGGACTACAACCACCTGGTGGCGGTGGGCCGCGAGGTCGTCGAGCGCGACCTCGACCGCCCCTGGCGCGAGCGGCTGCTGCGCGGCCTGCTGGCGCGCGCCCTGCCGGCGCGCTGGCCGTTCCGTCTGGCCCTCGGGCTGGGGCGTCTCGCCCGCCCGGCCCTGCCCGCGCGACTGAAGCGGCGCGTGCCGCCGCGCCAGGCCACCGGGACCGTACCCCGGCCCGCCAACGGTGCTGCGGGACCCGGCTTCCAGCATGGGCGCGTGCTGCTGCTGGGCGGCTGCGTGCATGACGCCATCGACGCCCGCATCAACGCGGCCCTGCGCCACCTGCTGGCCCGCCGCGGCGTCGAGGTAGTGGAGACCGGGGCGGCCCGCTGCTGTGGAGCGGTGGAACACCACCTGGCCTTCGAGGAACGGACCCGCGCCCGGGTCCGCGCCAACCTCGACGCCTGGGAACCGGTCCTGGAGCGCGGCGTCGACGCGGTCGTCAGCACCGCCAGTGGCTGCGGCGTGCTGCTACGCGACTACGGGCACATCCTGGCCGACGACCCGACGTACGCCGAGCGCGCGGCCCGGCTGGCGGCACGGGTTCGCGACCCGGTGGAACTGTTCGACGCCGAAAGCATCCGCGAGCTCGGGATCCGCGCACCGGCCGATCACCCACCAGTGGCCTGGCACGCCCCCTGTACCCTGCAACACGGCCAGGCCCTGCCCGGGCGCGTGGAACCGCTCCTGCAGGCCGCCGGTTTCAATCTGGTTCCGGTCATCGAGCCGCACCTGTGCTGCGGCTCTGCCGGCACCTACTCGATCCTGCAGCCGGAGATGGCAGGTCGGCTTCGCCAGCGCAAGCTGGACAACCTCGAGGCCGCGGGCCCCGCGCGCATCGTCACCGCCAACATCGGCTGCCAGACCCATCTGCAAAGTGGCACGGACACCCCGGTCGAGCACTGGCTCACGCTGCTCGAGCGTCACTGTCCGGCAACTCCCGCCGGTGCGTAGGGGCGCTTGCCCGCGCCCCGGCGGCGATCTAGATTCCCCCTTTTCCAATCCGGTAGACGCATCCATGCAGGCAAAATCCTTTCTCCCCCCGCAGCGCACCCTGATGGGCCCCGGCCCCTCCGATGTGAACCCGCGTGTTCTGAGCGCGATGAGCCGCCCGATCATCGGCCACCTGGACCCGGTTTTCGTCGGCATGATGGAGGAGATGAAAGGCCTGCTGCAGTACGCCTTTCAGACCAGTAACGCGCTGACCCTGCCGGTCTCCGCCCCCGGCTCCGCCGGCATGGAGACCTGCTTCGTGAACCTGGTCGAGCCGGGCGACAAGGTGATCGTCTGCATCAACGGCGTGTTCGGCACGCGCATGAAGGAAAACGTCGAGCGCTGTGGCGCCACTGCCGTGGTGGTCGAGGACGACTGGGGCGCCCCGGTCTCCCCGCAGAAGGTCGAGGACGCGCTGAAGGGCAACCCGGATGCGAAGATCCTGGCCTTCGTGCACGCCGAGACCTCCACCGGCGCGCGCTCGGACGTCGAGACCCTCTGCCGGCTGGCGCGCGAACACGACTGTCTGAGCATCGTCGACTCGGTCACCGGCCTCGCCGGCAGCCCGCTGTACGTGGATGACTGGGGCGTGGATGCAATCTACTCCGGCTCGCAGAAGTGCCTGTCCTGCACCCCGGGCCTGTCGCCGGTCAGCTTCAGCGAGCGCGCGGTAGAGCGCATCCAGGCACGCAGCCACAAGGTCCAGAGCTGGTTCCTCGACCTGAACCTGGTCATGGGGTACTGGGGCGGCGGCGGCAAGCGCGCCTACCACCACACCGCCCCGATCAACGCCCTGTACGCCCTGCACGAATCGCTGGTAATCCTTGCCGAGGAAGGCCTGGAGAACAGCTGGTCGCGTCACTGCCGCCACCACGACGCCCTGCGCGCCGGCCTCGAGGCCATGGGCCTGAGCTTCCTGGTGGATGCCGAGCATCGCCTGCCGCAGCTCAATGCGGTGCACGTGCCCGAGGGCGTGGACGAGGCCGCGGTGCGCGGCGAACTGCTGAACCGCTACGGCCTGGAGATCGGCGCCGGGCTGGGACCGTATGCCGGCAAGGTCTGGCGTATCGGCCTGATGGGCTACGGCGCGAACGAGAAGAACGTCCTGCTGTGCCTGTCCGCGCTGGAGGCCGTGCTGGCCGACATGGGGGCCGTCACCCCCGGCCGCGCGATGCCCGCCGCCCGGGCCGCCTACGCGCAGCAGGGCTGAACCCACCGATCACCGGTCGCCGCCGCGCCCATGCGCGCTGGCGGCCACTCGAGACCCAACGGGAGGCGCATCATGACGCTAAGCGAACTGCTGCAGTACCTGGATGAACACATGGACGGCGTGTTCCTGGACGGCGACCCTGCCGCGTCGCTGGAAAAGGCGCGCAGCGGCGAACACCGCAACCCCATCGCGGCCGAGGTCCTGGTCGCGCTGATGGACGGGGCCGGCGCCGACAGCCCGGACACCACCCTGGAACGCGCCGAGGCGGTCAAGGCCATTGGCCCGACCCGCCTGAAGTACATGGGCGATGACGCACCCGTGGAGGGCTTCCGCCTGGTGGAGAAAACCATCGTCACCATCGACGCCGCCTACAACGAAGAGGCGCTCGCCTCCCGCGGCTGATCCCGCCCGCTAAGGCGTCATCCCGGAAACCGCGCAGCGGTTGTCCGGGATCTCCAACGCCGGGGCAGATCAGGGCGATGGGGCTTCCGCGAAGCGGGGATCCCGGCTCTTCGCTGCGCTACGGCCGGGATGACGCGAGGTGTTTCCCTAGAACAACCCGGCGAGCCACAGCACCGCGCCGGCCATGGACGCCCCGATCAGCGCGCCCATGGCGACGTCGCTGGGATAGTGCAGCGCCAGTACCAGCCGCGAGGCGGCCACCAGCGCCGCGAACGGCACCACCAGCCAGGCCCAGACCGGGAACCACGCCACCAGGACCACGGTGAATCCCACCGCGTGCATGGTATGGCCGGAGGGGAAGCTGAATTCGTCCAGCGGGTCCACCGTCCGCGTGAACGGGCGATCACGGTGGCAGGGCCGCCGCCGGCTGGTGCGTCGCTTCAGCCACTTGTACACCGGCAGCGACGCCAGCCCCACCACCGCCATCTGCAGGCTGACCCAAGCCGCCTGCGGCCCGTGCAGCAACGGCAGCACCAGCATCAGCGCATACCAGGCCACCCCGTCGCCCAGCCGGCTCACCCCGCCAAAGAACCCGCTGACGACGCGGCGCCGATTGTAGTGGTTGAACTGCCGGCAGACCGCCAGCTCCAGCTCATCCATCCATTGCAGGACGCGCATCGCGACCCTCCTTGAGGATTCCCAGACACTGGGACTCGAACTCGGCCACCACCTCGACCCAGTCGAGCCCGCGGGCATGCGCTCGCGCCTGACGGCCCATCTCGCGCCAGGCCTCCGGATCCTGCGCGAGAGCGCCCGCCGCGCCGACGAAGGCGGCGGCATCCTCGGACGCCGTTCCCGTCAGCGGCACCCGGGCGCCACTCACGCCGCTGGTCACATGCTCGTGAGCCGCGGCCGAATCGAAGGCCAGCACCGGGAGCCCGCTCGCCATGGCCTCGATCACCACATTGCCGAAGGTCTCGGAAGTCGACGGAAACAGGAACAGATCGGCGCTGGCGTAGTGCTGTGCCAGGGCCTGGCCCACCTGCTGGCCGGTGAAGATCGCGTCCGGATTGGCCCGCTCCAGCTCCGTTCGCGAGGGGCCATCGCCGACCACCACCAGGCGCGCGTCGGGGCGCGCCGCCTGGATGGCGCGAAAGGCATCCACCACCAGGGCCAGATTCTTCTCCGGTGCCAGGCGCCCGACGTACAGCACGACCGGTGTGGCGGTCGCCGCACCCCATTGCTGGCGCAGGCGCGATGACCGCCGCGCCGGGGTGAAACGCCGGGTATCCACGCCCCGCGCCATCACCCGCACGCGCTGGAATCCCTGCGCCGCCAGCGTGTGCGCCAGTGCCCCGGTCGGGGCCAGGGTCACGTCACAGCGGTTGTGGAAACGGCGCAGGACAGCGCGCACCAGCGGGGTCAGCCAGCCGACACCGTAGTAGCGGGCATAGCCGTCGAAATGGGTATGGAAACCCGAGGCGACCGGAATCCCGAGGCGCCGCGCCGCGCGCAGGGCCGCATGCCCCAGCGGACCCTCAGTGGCGATATACACGGCATCCGGGCGGTCCTCCGACCACAGGGCCTGCAGCCGGCGGCGCGCCGGGAGACCCATGCGCAGGCCGCTGTAGCCGGGCAGCGGCAGGCCCGCGAGCAGGTGGTCACACGTCACTGATTCGTCGCCCGCCCCGCAGGGGCGCGCCACCTCGCCCGGCTGGCGCGGGCGGGCGACCTGCACCCGGTGGCCACGCGCGCGCATCCCCTCGACCAGCCGCGCGAGGGTATGCGCCACGCCGTTGACCTCCGGCGGCCAGGTCTCGGTGACCAGCGCCAGATGCAGGCGTGTGCGGCAGGGGCCCGGGGACTCGATGTGCGGTTGCGACCACATAATGAATCCCCGTGCCGTGCCCGACGCTATGCAGGCGAGCGGTCGCTTTCGCGACCGGCTGGCGGTTCCAGGGGCAGGCCCAGCACCCGGACGATGGCCTCACGGGAACCGTCCGCCAGGCTCCGCCGGTCCTGGTCCGCGACTTCCAGCGGCGCCAGAAAATGCAGGTCCACACGCGTCTCGCGGCGGCACAGCAAGCGCCATACGTTGGGGATCAGGCGATCCCCGCCGGAATACGACACCGGAACCGCGCCGTCGGGCGCCCGCTCGTAGGCCAGCGCCACCGGCTGCACCGGATGCCGAGTGCCGGTGACGGCCGCGAACAGGCGCGGGTGGAAACGGCGCACGAACTCGCCCCGGCTGGTCGTCCCCTCCGGAAACACCACGAAGTGGCGGCCCTCGTCCAGGCCAGCCTGCATGGCCTCGACATGGGCGGAGGCCTGGTGCGCACCGCGCTCGATGAAGCGGGTGTCGTGCTGCCGGGCCAGCCAGCCGATGACCGGCCAGCGCGCGATCTCCGCCTTGGACAGGAAGCACGGGTCCAGCGCTGCCCCGATCAACGGGATATCCAGCCAGGAGACATGGTTGGAGACCACCAGCGACGGCCGCCGGGGCGGCTCGCCATGGATCCGGAAACGCACCCCCGCGATCCACAGGGCACGGTCGTACCAGGCCCGGCGGATACGACTGCGCTCCTCGAAGTCGGCCTCGCGGCGGGTCATCCGCCAGGTCAGCCAGACCCCCGCCAGCATGTGCAGCACGATACGCATCAGCCTAGCCAGTGCCCGCAGTGTTCCGGTCATGTTCCGTTCCTCGGCTTGCGGGCGCCGCGACGCCCAGGAAGTGCCGATGGTAACGGTCCGGCATGGCGCGCACATCCAGCAGGACGAGCACGTCGGCCACATTGAAATCGGGATCGAAACAGGCCTCGCCGCAGACCCGCGCGCCCAGGCGCAGGTAGGCCTTCAATAGCGGCGGCATACCGCTGCGGCTGGGCGTGCCGTGGCAGATGGTCAGGGCGTTGGGCAACGGCCGGCGCGGGGTCACCCGCAGGCGCGACGGGGCCCGGTGAAACATGCGCAGCCAGGCCAGCTGGGCCGGTGTCTGCTCGGTCAGGGGCAGGCTGGCGCAGCCCATGAGGTAGTCGTAGCGATGGGCATTCATGAAACGCGCCAGCCCGGTCCACAGTGCGTTGATGGCGCCGCCCTGGCGATGGTCCGCGCGCACGCAGGTACGACCGACCTCCAGAGTGCGCCCGGGCAGATTCATCAGCGGGCCCAGTTCGAATTCGGACAGCGAATAGAAACCGCCGGCCGTGCTCGCACTCTCTTCGGTCAGGATGCGCGTGCAGGCCACCACACCGCCCGAACGTCGGTCACGCACCAGCAGGTGATGACAGAAGGCGTCCAGCGGGTCACGATCCAGCCCCGAGGCGGTGTCCGGCAGCGCTGCCCCCATCTCGCCGGCGAAGACCTCGTGGCGCAGGCGCTGGGCGGCTTCCAGATCCGCGGGGCTGGAAGCCAGATGGACGCGATAGGCAGTTTCGGCATCCGTGGAGGACACGGACAGGGAGCGAGGCGGTGCGGTCATGGTGGCGACCTCCGGTTGAACTGCCCCGGAGACTACGCCGCGCGCTTGACCATCCCGTGTAGAAACGATGACGGTCGGGTGAATCCGCCGTCGGATGCCCACCCGCAGAGGGTGGCATTGGGGGCGGAGGCACCAGCCCCCGCCCCGCGAGGCCGTGCTACGGCAGCTTGCCGGTGTAGGCGCCGGATTCGACCGGCAGGTCCTCGCCTTCCCAGCCCTTGATGCCACCGGCGATATTCACCACGTTGGTGAAGCCCATCTCCTGCAGCCGCTGCACGGACATCGCGGCGCGGCCGCCGGTCGCGCACATCACGGCCACCGGTTTCTCGCGGGCCTCCACCAGGGCGTCGATGCGGTGCGGGGTGTTGGGGTCGGCCGCGCCCTCCAGCAGGCCGCGCGGGACGAGGATGGAATTCGGCGCGTGCATCTTTTCGAACTCATAGGGTTCGCGCACGTCGACCACCAGCCAGTCCTCGCCCGCTTCCATCTTCTCGGCGAGATCCGCCGGGGCAATCTCCTTCACGTTCTTGCGTGCCTCGGCGACGAAATCCATCAGCTTCTTCTCGCTCATTCGAATCTTCCCTTTTGCAATGATCTGGATGTCTTTGTAGGAGCCTGCTTGCAGGCGAAGCCCCTGCCCATGTCGGAGTTTGGCAGGGGCTTCGCCTGCAAGCAGGCTCCTACCACCGGACGCATTCTACCGTGGGTACGCGACCCGGCGTTTCAACCCTGTGAGAGCGCGCTGTCCAGCGCCGCAGGGTCAGTCACCGGCGCCTCGCACTGCAGGCCGCGGCAGAGATAGGCACGCACACCCGTCTCCGGCGCGGCCTTCTCCGCCAGCACAGCGGGCAGGTCGCCGGCATCGGCCGGGATCGCGAGGGCCCATACCGGAGCAGCCTGCGCCCGCAGGCGCTGCTGCCACGCGGGAAGTTCGTCCGCCGCCCCGCGCAGCACGACCAGGGCCGGCGGCTGGTAGTGGATGTCCAGCGCCATCAGCAGGCTCATGTGTCCCACCGGGGCCTGCTCGATCATCGGTCCGGCGTTGGCGAGGGTGCGCTCGGCCGCCTCGATATACCGTGGCTCGGCCAGCATGAACCCGAGCTTCTGCAAGGCCTGCGCCGCGACACCGTTGCCATTGGCCATGGCATCGTCGGAATACACTTTCGGGCGCTGGATCAGCGCCTCGTGATCGCCGGCGGTAAAGAAGAAACCGCCGTGCTCGCGGTCCTCGAATTCCGCCAGCAGGGTATCGGCCAGAGTCACGGCCCAGCCCAGCAGCTCGCTGTCCCATTCAGTCTCCAGCAACGCCAGCGTGGCCTCCAGCAACAGGGCGTGATCGTCGAGATAGGCGCGCGGCATCGCACCGGTGGCCCCCTCGCGCACGCTGGCGTACAGCCGGCCGTCGCGCCACAGGCGCTCGCGCACGGCGGTCATCGCGTCACGTGCCAGGTGCAGCCATTCCGGACGCCCCAGGGCGCGCGCGGCCCGCGCCAGTCCGGAAATCATCAGGGCATTCCAGGCGCCGAGGATCTTCTCGTCCCGGTGCGGTCGCACCCGATCCTCGCGGGCCGTCAGCAGACGTTCCCGGGCCTGATCCAGCCGCCGGTTCACCTCCGCCTCGTCGATCCCCAGCGCCTCCGCGCCGGTCGCCGGCGGCACGACCTCGTGCAGATGCCAGCGCCCCTCGAAATTGGCCGGGCCATTGAGCCCCCAGACCCGGCTGGCAACGGCCCATTCGTGCTCCGGCAACAACGCCTCCACGGTGTCCGGATCCCAGACGTAGAAGCGTCCCTCCTCGCCCTCGGAGTCCGCGTCCAGGCTCGAGTAGAAGGCCCCGGAGCCGTCCCGCATCTCGCGTTTCAGCCAGGCGACCGTCTGTTCCACCACCCGCAGCGCGCGAAGATCGCCGCCGGCCGCGCGCTCGGCATAGAGCCCCAGCAGCGGGCCGTTGTCGTAGAGCATCTTCTCGAAGTGCGGAATCATCCAGCGGGCATCCACCGAGTAGCGACAAAAGCCACCCCCCGCCTGATCAAAGATGCCACCCGCGGCCATCGCGTCCAGGGTGCGCCCCAGCATGCGGTCGGCCTCGGCATCGCCATGGCGCGCCGCATGCCAGGCCAGCCACTCGAGCGAGGCCGGGTGCGGAAACTTGGGGGCATCCCCGAAGCCGCCAAACTGCTCGTCGAAGGTCTTCGCCAGTTCCGCGCGCCCCTTGTCGATGACACTGAGCGCCGGGATCGCGCCTCCGGCGGGGCGGTAGATCCGACCCAGCGCCTGCTGCAGCGATTCGTTCTGGCGCTGGATCTCGTCGGGGTGCTCGGCGAGGAAGTCGGCAACCCGCGTCATCAGATCCACGAACGATGGCAGGCCGTGGCGCGGGGTGCTCGGGAAGTAGGTCCCGGCAAAGAACGGCACCTGGTCGGGCGTCAGGAAGACGGTCAACGGCCAGCCCCCGGGACGCTGCGACAGCAGCATATGCGCGTTCTGGTAGATGCGGTCGAGATCCGGGCGCTCCTCGCGGTCCACCTTGATATTGACGAACCGCTCGTTCATCACCGCGGCGGTGTCCGGGTCCTCGAAGGACTCGTGCGCCATCACATGGCACCAGTGGCAGGCGGAGTAGCCGATCGACAGCAGGATCGGCTTGCCCTCGCGGCGGGCGCGTTCCAGCGCCTCCTCGCCCCAGGGGTACCAGTCCACGGGGTTGTCGGCGTGCTGCAACAGATAAGGGCTGCTGGCCCCGGCCAGTCGATTCATCGCGCGACCTCCTGGAAAGTGGATCCGACGACCCGCATGCAGGTGCATGCCGGCGCCCGGCCGGGTAGCATGTGCAGCCGGTTTTTCATCCGCAAGCGTCCATGCCCACACACCCGTTTATCGACCCGGTCGCGCTGTCCATCGGCCCGCTGACCCTGTACTGGTATGGCCTGATGTACCTGGTCGGCTTCATCGCCTTCTGGGCACTCGGCGTCTGGCGCACGCGCACCCGCGACTGGGACCCCCTGCACCCCTGGCAGGTCGGCGACCTGCTGTTCTGGGGCGTGGTCGGGGTCGTGGTCGGCGGACGGCTCGGCTATGCCCTGTTCTACAACCTGGACGCCACACTGGCCGACCCGGTGAGCCTGTTCCGCATCTGGGAAGGTGGCATGGCCTTCCACGGCGGACTCGCCGGGGTGCTGGTCACCTGCTGGCTGTATGCCCGCAAGATCGGCCAGCCGTTCTTCCGCCTGACCGACTTCATCGCCCCGCTGATCCCGATCGGCCTCGGCGCCGGCCGCATCGGCAACTGGATCAACGGCGAACTGTGGGGCAAGCCCACCGACCTGCCCTGGGCCATGGTCTTCCCGGCCGCGGACTACATCCCGCGCCACCCGTCGCAGTTGTACCAGGCCTTTCTCGAGGGGCTGGTGCTGTTCGTGGTGCTGTGGATCGTCTCGCGCCAGCCGCGCCGCACGGGCCTGATCTCCGGGCTGTTCCTGACGCTCTACGGCGGCTTCCGCTTTGCGATCGAGTTCGTCCGCGTGCCCGACGCCCACATCGGTTACCTTGCCTTCGACTGGCTGACCATGGGCCAGGTCCTGAGCCTGCCGGTTATCCTGTTCGGCGTGGCCCTGATCGTCTGGTCGCGGCGCAACCCGCTGCCCGCAGCCCGCCCGGCCCCGGAGGCCTCCTGAGATGCAGCAATACCTCGATCTGGTGCGGCACATCCGCGACCATGGCACGGATCGTCCGGACCGCACCGGTACCGGCACGCGCTCGGTGTTCGGCTACCAGATGCGGTTCGATCTGGCTGACGGCTTCCCGCTGGTAACCACCAAGCGCACTCACCTGCGCTCGGTGATCCACGAGTTGCTGTGGTTCATCGCCGGCGACACCAATATCCGCTACCTGCGCGACAACAAGGTCCGCATCTGGGACGAATGGGCAACCGAGGACGGCGACCTGGGCCCGATCTACGGCGCCCAGTGGCGCAACTGGGCCGGCCACGACCAGTTGGCCGAACTGGTCGACAACCTGCAGAACCGGCCGCATTCCCGGCGCCACATCATCAGCGCCTGGAACGTGGCCGATCTGCCCGACGAGTCCGTCTCGCCGCAGGCCAACGCGGCGGCCGGGCGCATGGCGCTGGCGCCCTGCCACACCCTGTTCCAGTTCTACGTGGCCGACGACCGCCTGTCCTGCCAGCTCTATCAGCGCAGCGCCGATGTCTTCCTCGGGGTGCCGTTCAACATCGCCAGTTACGCGCTGCTGACCCACATGCTCGCGCAGGTGGTCGGCCTGAAGCCGGGCGAATTCGTGCACACCTTCGGCGACGCCCATCTCTACCGCAACCACCAGGACCAGGTCGAAGAACTGCTCGGGCGCGAGCCGCTGCCGCTGCCGACCCTGCACCTGAACCCCGACGTCACCGACCTGTTCGCCTTCACCTTCGACGACATCGAGGTCCGCGACTACCAGTCCCACCCCCCGATCAAGGCCCCCATCGCCATCTGACTCCGCTACCCTCGCAAATGGATACCGGCAAGGAAGCCGAATGAAGATCAAGGAACTGATCAGATGCCTGGAACGCGATGGATGGGTTCAGGTTCGACAAAGAGGCAGCCACCGCCAATTCAAGCATCCAACGAAGCCGGGACTTGTAACCGTGGCGGGAAAACCTGATCTGGATATTCCCCCCGGAACACTGAACAATGCGCTGAAACAGGCGGGTCTCAAGGACAAAAACCCGAGGAGGCGATGATGAACTACACCGTGATCATCGAGGAAAGCGAGGATGGTTGGGGTGCATATGCGCCCGATCTACCCGGCTGTATGGCCTCGGCGGCCAGCCGCGAAGAGGTCGTAACCCTAATCCGGGAGGCCATCAAGTTCCATCTCGAAGGCCTCCGGGAGCAAGGGGAGCCCATTCCCGAGCCGCACTGCCAGAGCGAAATCATTCAGGTCGACGCCGCCTGACCCATCCGCGATCGGACTATCTCTACATGCGCCAACCCGAGATCCACCTGATGGTCGCGCTCGATCCGGATCACGTGATCGGGCGCGACAACGACCTTCCCTGGCATTTGCCGAAGGACCTGCAGCACTTCAAGCGCGTGACCAACGGCCACCCAATGATCATGGGGCGGCGCACCTTCGAGTCCATCGGACGACCGCTACCGAAGCGGCGCAATCTGGTCCTGACCCGCCAGTCGGACTGGCGCGCCGACGGCGTCGAGGTCTACTCGGATCTGGACGCGGCCCTGGCCAGCATCGAGGCGGGCCCGGCCTTCGTGATCGGCGGCGCGGGTCTGTTCGAGGAGGCCCTGCCGCGCGCCGACGTGCTGCACCTGACCCGCGTGCACGAGCGCCACGCCGGGGATACGTACTTCCCCGCGATCGACCCCGCGGACTGGGACGTCGTCTGGTCCGAACACCACGAGGCCGACGACCGCCACGCCTGCCCCTTCACCTTCGAACGCCTCGAACGCCGCTCCTGCTGACCACTCTCCGGCGCCCTTTTTGTTCACCACGAAGCACACGAAGGCACGAAGAAAAGCTAGGTCAAGGGCGTTAACAGGAAGATGAGAAGATTTGAAGGATGATATGAATCAGGGCTAACCAGCGTGCGCAGGCCCGCACCGCAGGGACAGACCCATTTCAGAATCCTTCCTGACTTCCTTTCTTCCTGTTCAAGCTTTTTGCTTTTGACCTGGCCTTTCTTCGTGCCTTCGTGTGCTTCGTGGTGAATACAAAGGGGTTCAGCGGCCGCCGAAATGGGGGATCAGGCGGCCCGGCAGCAGATGCACCAGGATGAAGCCGAGCATCGCGGCGACCACGATGGTCGGGCCGGTCGGCGTGTCGTACTGGAAGGAGCCCCACAGCCCGGCCCCCACTGCCAGCATGCCGATGATGCCGGCAAGGATCGCCATCTGCTCGGGGGTGGTGGCGAAGCGCCGTGCACTGGCGGCCGGGATGATCATCAGCGCGGTGATCAGCAACACCCCGACGACCTGCATCGCCGCCGCGATCACCAGCGCGATCAGCAGCATCAGGCCCAGCCGGACCAGCAGCACCGGCACGCCCTCCACCTGCGCCAGTTCCTCATGCACCGTGAGCGCCAACAGCGGGCGCCACAGGACGATCAGCAGTAGCAGGGCCACGCCACCGCCAATGGCGATCGACAGCAGATCCCCGGTCCCGACCGCGAGGATGTCGCCGAACAGGTAGGCCATCAGGTCCACCCGCAGCCCCTCGATAAAGGTGATCGCGACGATCCCCAGCGACAGCGCGCTGTGCGCGAGGATCCCGAGCAGCGTGTCCGCGGCCAGTTCCTGGCGGCGTTGCAGCAGCACCAGCAGGATCGCGATGGCCACGCATACCAGCGTGACCATCAGGTTCAGGTTCAACCCCAGCAACACCCCGAGGGCCACGCCGAGCAGGGCCGAATGCGACACGGTATCGCCGAAATAGGCCATGCGCCGCCAGACCACGAAGGCCCCCAGCGGCCCGGCCACAGCCGCTACCATCAGGCCCGCCAGCAGCGCGCGCACCAGGAAGTCGTCAAGCAGCCCTTCCATCATCGGGACCCGCCTCCGCCGGGGCCTGACGGCCGACCATGGGCACAGCCGGCGTGATGCTCATGCACTTCCCCGGCCACGTCGTGCACATGGTCGTGATCGTGCCGGTAGACCCCGATCCCCTGCATGTCTGTCTCCGGGAACAGGCGCTGGTATTCCGGGTGCCGCGATACTTCTTCCGGCCGCCCGGTACAGCACACATGCTGGTTCAGGCAGATCACCGCATCCGCCCCCGCCATCACCAGGTGCAGGTCGTGCGAGACCATCAGCACCCCGCAACCCGTCTCGTGGCGGATATCGTCGATCAGTTTGAACACCTCGCCCTGGCCGACGATATCCACCCCCTGAGCCGGTTCGTCCAGCACGAGCAGGTTCGGTCGATTGAGCAGCGCGCGGGCGAGCAGTACCCGCTGCATCTCTCCCCCGGAGAGCGACTGCACGGGCTTGTGCAGCAGGTGCGGCACCCCTACCCGTTCGAGCCGTTCCCGCAGCACCGACTCCGGGGCCCGCTGGCGCAATGTCAGAAAGCGCCGCACCGACAGCGGCAACACCGGCTCGATCTGCAGGCGCTGGGGCATGTAGCCGATGCGCAGGCCGCGTCGGCGCTGCACCCGACCCCGCCCCGGTTTCCACAGCCCCAGCAGGACGCGCAGCAGAGAGGTCTTGCCAGCTCCGTTGGGGCCGATCACCACCGTCACCTCGGCCGGTCGCACCTGGACGGAGACCTGATCCAGGATTACCCGACCCGCACGCTCCAGCGATACGTCACGGGCCGCCAGCAAGGGCGATGCGTCGATTTCCGCTGCAGCGGGCTGGGAAGGGCTTTTTCGGATCATGTTGGTATAGTATAACGTTGATAGCCCCGATGGAGAATCCGCCCATGCGTTCCGCCTTTCGCCGTCCGATCTTCCCCGCCCTGCTGCTGGCCCTGGCGTTGCTGCCGGGGCTGACCGTTCCCGCTCAGGCGGACGCGCCGCGCATCGTCACTTCGATTCTACCCATCCACAGTCTGGTTGCCGCACTGGCCGGCGATACCCACGAGGTCGAACTGCTCGTCCCGGCCAGCGCATCGCCCCACGGCTACGCGATGCGGCCTTCCGAGGCGCGCCGCCTGCAACAGGCCGACGTGGTCATCTGGGTCGGCCCGGAGCTGGAAGGCTTCCTCGAGCGGCCGCTGCGCGGGATCTCCGACCGCGCTACCGTGATCAGCCTGATGCACGACCTCGACCTGGACCTGCTGGAAGGCCGTAGCGGCGGCGTATGGGAAGGTCATCACGACCATGGCGACCACGGACATGACGCGCGCGGCGATCACCACGAAGCGCACGACCACGGTGATCACGAGCACGGGGACCACGGACACACCCATGACGAGCATGCCCCCGATGCACACGGGTCGGACGACCACGGGCACGGGCACGGGCACGGGCACGGGCACGGGCACGGCGAGCATGACCACGACCACGGGCACGCGCACGCGCACGCGCACGCGCACGGCGGTGTCGACAGCCATCTGTGGCTGTCGCCGGCTGTGGCGACGGCCGTCGTCGAACAACTGGCCGACCGCCTCGCGGAACACGACCCGGACCAGGCCGCCACCATCCGCGACAACCGGGATCGCCTGCTCCAGCGCATCGAAGACCTGGATGCCGGGATCGCCGAACAACTGGCGCCGGTGCGCGACCAGCGCTTCATGGTGTTCCACGACGCCTACCAGTACTTCGAGCGGCACTACGGCCTGAACGCGGCCGGCTCCATCAGCGTCGACCCGTCGCGCATGCCCGGGGCGCGCCGACTGTCCGAACTGCGCACGCGCCTGGCCGAGGGCGATGTCACCTGCCTGTTCACCGAACCCCAGTTCCGCCCGGCCCTCGCCGAGACCGTGGTCGAAGGTACGGACACCCGACTCGGCATGCTCGACCCCATCGGGGCGGAGCTGGAGCCGGGCCCGGATGCCTGGTTCGACCTGATGCAGGGCCTGGCCGACGGCTTCACCGACTGCATGGCGGCGGACGCTCGCTGATCGCCACACGCCCCGCGTCCGCCATCCCGGGCACCGCGCAGCGGTGACCCCGGAGCCTCGCGCCTCGTAGTACCTCCTGCGCCAGAGATCCCGGCTCTACACTTCGCTACGGCCGGGATGAGCCAGGCCAGCGGCGCGGATGCCCCGACGATCAGAGCAGGACCAGGCCCCAGACCAGTGCCGCCAGCAGGAAGCTGACCAGCACGGCGGCCGAAGCAATATCCTTGGCCCGCGCCGACAACGGGTGATGCCCGTCGCCGAAGCGGTCGATCGCCGCCTCCACCGCCGAGTTCAGCAGTTCCACCACCAGGATCAGCAGCACGCTGCCCGCCAGCAATGCGCGTTCGACGCCATCCTGCCCCAGCACCATCGCCAGGGGCAGGAGCACGACCGCCAGCGCCAGCTCCTGGCGAAAGGCGGCCTCGTGACGGAATGCCTCGCGCAGCCCGCGCCAGGAATACCCGAACGCGTGCCACACCCGACTCAGGCCGCGACGCCCGCTATGCGCCATCGGGTTCGTCCCCGGTCCGGACGACCGAACCTGCCGGCGGGTCCGCGATCGCCACCCGGTTGCGACCCTCGCGCTTTGCCCGGTAAAGCGCCTCGTCGACCCGGCGCAACAGGTCACTGCGCGGTTCGCCAAAGGTGAAGGCCGCCACCCCGAGGCTGATGGTCACGCGGCCCACCTCCGGGAAGGCATATTGGGCCACGCGTGCGCGGATCGATTCGGCGACCCGTGCACCCGCCTCCGCGTCGTCCCCCGGCAGCAGGACCATGAATTCCTCGCCGCCCCAGCGCCCCAGCACGTCCGAAGCGCGCAGACGCTCGCCCGCCACCCGGGTGACGTCCTGCAACACGACATCCCCGGTGGCATGGCCATAGGTATCGTTGACGGCCTTGAAATGATCAAGATCGAACATCACTAGGGAAAAGGCCTGTCCATAGCGTTCGGCACGCCGGAGTTCGCGGTCCAGCAGGCTTTCGAAGTACCGCCGGTTGGCGACACCGGTCAGACGGTCGTAAAACGCCTGACGCTCCAATTCAGCCTGATTGCGCTCCAGCTCCATCTGCGTGGTCTTGAGTTCGGTGATATCGACGGCGGTGCCCGCGACTCGGGTAACGTGACCCTCCGGATCCGTCACCGGATAGCGGTGGACGCGCACCCAGCGTTGCTCCCCATCCGGCCGCCGGATCCGGAAAGTCTCGTCGGTCCGGGCATTCCACAGTGGCTGCGCCAGAAAAACGGATTCCACCCGTGCCCGGTCCTCCGGGTGCACCGCCTCCAGCATCGCCGCCGGATCGCGCAACAGATGTTCACGACTGTAGCCCCAGACCCGCTCGTAGGCCGGGTTCACGTACAGGATGGAGTCCGCGTCCTGGAGCCAGAAGACCTCGTTGACCGAGCCGGCCAGCTGGCGGAATCGCTGCTCACTCTCGCGCAGGGCCTCTTCGACCGCCTTGCGCTGCGAGATGTCGCGCAGGATGGTGGAGATCTGTCGCACATCCCCGTGGCCATCGCGGCGTACGACAACCACCTGCGACACTGGCACCTCCCGACCCTGGGCGTCGAGTATCGCGGTCTCCCCTTCCCAGACCCCGTCCCGCATCGCGACGGGTGCGGCCTCCTGGAGGATCTGGTCGGCCGCCCAGGGCGGGTGGAACCGCCGAATCGCGGTCTCCAGAGAGCCCGTTTCGGCCGGCAGATCGCGGCTGTTCCAGCCGCCTTCGGGATCCCAGGGCTCCCCGGAGGACAGGGGCAGGCCGAACAGACGCCGCCCGGCACCATTCAGGAACAGCATGTTGCCGGCCGGGCCGTGCATCGCGACCACGTCCGGAGTGGACTCCAGGATGCCGACCAGCCGGCGCAGGTTCTCCTCCAACGCGTGGCGTTCCGTCACGTCCTGCACGGTCCCCATCATGCGACAGGGTTTGCCCCCTGCATCGTGTTGCGTCGATCCGCGTGCATGGACTACGCGCTCGCGCCCGTGGGGGCGCACGATCCGGAAATGGATGTCGTACTCACCACTCTCCAGCGAGGCCTCGACCGTCGCGGCCACGCGATCGCGGTCGTCCGGGTGCACGGCCTGCAGGAATCCCGCGTAGTTCGCCTCCTGATCTTCCTTGCGCAGACTGAAGAGACGGTAGACCTCGTCCGACCAGTGTGTGCGATCGGCCGCGATGTCCCAGACCCAGCTCCCCATGTGCGCGATGCGCTGTGCCGCGGCAAGCTCCTCGCCCCGCGCGCGCAGGGCGTCCTCCATAGCTACCTGCTCGGAGATGTCGATCATCACCCCGTGCCAGACGATGCTGCCATCCGGGCGCGGTGCCTCCGGGGTCGCGCGACCCTCGACCCAGAGCGTCCCGCGCAGTGGATGACGTACGCGATAACGGACCTGCCAGGGGCCCATGGTGCGCGCCGACTCCTCGATGCTCGCCTGGATACGCGGAAGGTCGTCTGGATCGACCCGGGCAAAGGCGGCATCCGCGTCCTCCTGGATGAGATCGGGAGAAACCCCGTACACCCGCTGCGCACCCTCGCTGACAAACGGGAATTCATGACGACCGTCCGGATACAGCCGGTACTGGTAGATCGCACCCGGCAGATGACCGGTCGCCTTCAGCAGGTGGGCCTCGCGCTCGCGCCGGGCCGTCTGGTCCTGGAACGAGACCACGGCGCCGTCCACCCGACCGGACACGTCGAATGTGGGTGCGGCAAACACACTGACCGGGAACAGGCTCCCGTCGGTGCGCACGAAGTGATCATCCCAGGCCTCCAGTGGCCTGCCCGTCTCGAGGACGCGGTAGATGGGACAGGCCTCCGGCGGGTAGGGCGTCCCATCTGTCAGCACGTGATGGTTGGTCGAATGCGATTCCTGCCCCAGGGCATCCAGCTCCCGTTCGAAACCCAGCAGACGGCAGGCCGCCGGATTCAGGAAGGTGTAACGGCCATAGCGATCCAGCCCGAATACGCCTTCGGCAAGGCTTGCCAGCAGGCGCGTCTGGAACGCCTCGGCCGCGCGCAGCTCGGTGATGTCCTCGATCACCCCGTCGAACACACACTGACCGTCCGCATCCTCGGTCCGGTAGGCGGTAATCCGGGCGCGGAAGGGGCGCCCCCGCAGCGTCTTCAGATCCACCTCGCGTCCGACCACCCGCCCGGACGCCGCCAGATCGCGACTGAGCGCCGTCCGCTCGGCAGGGTCCCGGTAGAGCTCGCGGACCGGCGTCGATCGCAGCTCGGCCTCGGTCGCGGCCTCGAACAGCTCCACCATCGCCGGGTTGAGCCGCACGAAGCGGCCCTCCGGCCCCGGTGTATTGCGGTACACGCCCACCGGCAGCCGGCCGAAGGCCACACCGTAGAACTCCAGCTCGCGTTCGTAGCGGCGGGTCTCCGAGACATCGTGGATGATCGAGTAGAGGTAGCGCCGGCCGTTCAGCACCACCGGACCCGAATACACCTCGACGTCGCGCACATCACCGCCCCGGACGCGGTGCCGGAAGCGGAAGAACCGGCGCTCCTCGCGCGCCGCCCGGTCCATCTCGGCGCGCACCTCGGCCGCCGACAGCGTATTGATCTCGTGGATGTGCATCCCCTTGAGCCGCGCGACCGAATAGCCATAAAAGGCCTCCGCGGCGGGGTTGGCATCCACGATGGCACCGTCCTCGGGATCGATCAGCAGCTTCGGCGCGGTATTGGCGGTAAAGGTCTGCTCGTAGACCCGGGCCGCCGAGTCACCCGGCTCCCGGCGCTGCACCGTGGCCAGCCGCCCGTCCGGATCGGGCGCCAGCACAACCGTGCAGGCCATCGGCGCTACGCCTCGATCACCCGGGGCCGCAAGCTCCAGGTCCAGGGTGACTTCGCCCACTCCGGCGCGGGCCAGCGCATCGCACAGGGCCTGGCGCGCGTCCTCGGGGACACACTCGACCAGCGACTGTCCCTCGAGATCCTCCGGGGCACAGCCCAGCCAGTCCGCCAGGCGCGCGTTGGCGGCCCGCACGCGACCGTTCGCCTCCAGGTACAGCAACCCCACGGCCGCGCGATCGAACAGACCGTCACGCCCGGATTCTGCCGGCATACCCCCCGCTCCGGCTCGGCGTCCATGGTCGTTCAATCGCGTCGCACCACCTGATTCCGCCCGGAGTGCTTGGCCCGGTACATCGCGTCGTCCGCGCGCTTGATCCAGTCCTTGATCGCCTCGCCCGGGCGGCATTCGGCCACCCCCAGACTGATGGTCACCGATCCCACATGGGGCAACTCCAGCGCGGCCACCTGGCGCCGCAGGTCCTCCGCCAGGCTACAGGCCGCCTCGGCCTTCGTGCTCGGGAGCAGGACCATGAACTCCTCCCCGCCCCAGCGACCCAGCACATCGGCCTGGCGCAGCCGATCGCTCGTGGTGGCGACCACGCGCCGGAGCACCTCGTCCCCGACATCATGGCCATGGGTGTCGTTGATCCGCTTGAAATGGTCCAGGTCCAGCATCACCAGCGAGCAGGGGTCCGCATAGCGATCGGCGCGCCGGGCCTCCTGTTCCAGCAGGGCCTCGAAGTGGCCGCGATTGGCCGCATCGATCAGCGGATCGTAGAAGGCCTGGTGTTCCAGCGCCGCCTCCAGCTCCTTCTGCCGCGAGATATCGTGAAACATGGCGACGTAATACTCGATCGCCCCGGTGGCATCCCGGATCGCGGTGACGATCTCGTGCAGCGGGAAGACGCGGCCGTCCTTGCGCCGGTTCCATACCTCGCCCGACCAGTGCCCCTGCTCGCGCACGGCTCGGAACATCTCCTCGTAGAAGCTGCGGTCCTGGCGGCCGGAGTTCATGATCCGGGGGTTCCGGCCCAGCGCATCGGCCTCGGTGAAGCCGGTCAGCTCGGTGAAGGTGGCGTTGACACGCTGGATCGTCCCCTCGACGTCGGTGATGAAGATCGCCTGACTGCTGTCGAAGGTCGCCGCCAGCAGGCGCTGCTCGCGCTCCAGCTGGTGACGCTCGGTGATGTCCTGCACCGTCCCGATCATGCGCAAGGCCCGGCCGTCCTCGGCGAATTCGACGTAGCCGCGCTCGTGCACCACGCGTTCCTCGCCGCCGGGGCGCAACACGCGATGGATGGTATCGAGCGTTCCCTCCCCGGCCATCGCCGCATCCACCTCGGCCTGGATGCGGTCACGATCGTCGGGATGGACGGACTGCATGAAGGCCTCGTGCGTCCCGCCCCACTGGCCCCGCCGCAGGCCGAAGATCCGGAAGACCTCGTCGGACCAGCGAATCTCGTTGCGCACGAAGTCCGACACCCAGTTGCCGATATGGGTAATGCGCTGGGCCTCGGCCAGCTCGCGCTCACGCTGATGGAGTGCCTCCTCGGCACGCACCTGCTCGGTGATATCCAGGATCACGCCATTCCAGAGCACACTACCGTCGTCCAAGGCCTCGGGGCTGGAGTGCCCTTCCAGCCAGATTTCGCCGCGGTCGGGATGGTGCACTCGGTAGCGCTGGCGCCAGGGGGTCAGACAGCGCATGGACGCCTCGATGCTCACCGTCACGCGGTCCAAGTCCTCCGGATGGACCACCTCAAAGACGCAACGGGCGTCCCGCATCACTGCCTCGGGCGTGACCCCGTAGACATCCACGATCCCCTCGCTGGCATACGGGAACGTCGCATGCCCGTCCGGGGACTGACGGTACTGATAGATCACCCCCGGCAGGTTCTGCGCGATCTTCTCGAGGTGACGCTCGGTTTCCACCCGGGCGCCCACGTCCTGGAAGGCGCCGATCAGCTCGACCACCGCCCCCTGATCGTCCCGGGTCGCGGTGACCTGGTCCTCCAGCCACTGCCAGTGTCCGCCGGGCATGCGCTGGCGATAGTTCAGGCGACAGAATCCGCGGGCGCCTTCCGCCAACCAGCGTTTGATCTGGCTTGCGCAGCGCCGATAGTCCTCGGGGGCGAGATGGGTGAGGAGCCAGTCCGGCTCGCGCGTGATCTGCTCCGGGCTCCAGCCGGTCACCGTCTGCACGTTGCGGCTGAGCCAGGTCATGGTGCCCAGATCCGACGGATCCATGGTGTAGATCACCGCCGGGCTGGCCCGCAGGAGGGTCTCGGTGCGCTGCTCGGCCGCCTTGCGCGTGCCGATATCGTTGACCACCACGAGCAGCGCCTCGGGGCTGTCCTCGGTGGCCGGGATGCGGCTGGTCGTCAACTCCACCCACTGGGCCTGGTCGGTGGCATCCAGCAGCCGAGCCTCGACCTTGCCGTTGCCGCACCCGCCATTCAGCAGGGCATGGCGATGAGCCTCCACCCGCTCGCGGTCGTCCGGGCAGACGTGCGCTTCCAGCGTGGCACCGGCCAGATCCGCCGGATCAAAAGCCAGCAGGGCCCCAAGGCGGGGATTGGCGCGCAGGATGCGCCCCTCGGTATCCATCTCGGCCAGCCCCACCGGCGCATGTTCGAACAGCGCCGCATAGCCGTGGATGCCACAAATCTCGCTCATTGGATTGCATTCCTTGCCCGTCTTGGTCTCTCTTGGCGGAGACTTGATCGACACACGCTCGCGGTGCCGGCTGCCCTCGGGCCTGACAGTGCTTGAGTAGACTGAATCCAGAAACTACCAGATGCCGAGTCTGGTTTCTGCTTGCCCCTACAAAATCGCGATTACTGCCGTACAAAACGAGAACACCCCCGACAAGCGGGGGCGTCTCGGTCGGAGCGCACGGGCGCCCCGGGGCAGTGACCGGGCTCGGTCTAGCCGTGGGTACCGGTGCGGGGCGCGCGGTCGTCTCCCTCGTCGGCGGCCTGGAACACCACATCCAGTGCCTTGGCTGCGGCCACCTCGTTGAAGCGCCTATTGGGCAGCGTGTGCGGGGCGCCCTTGATCGTCTCCATATCGTTTTCCGACTCGGCCAGGATGCAGGCCATCGCCTCGACAAAACCGTCCAGACTCTCCTTGGATTCCGTCTCGGTGGGCTCCACCAGCAGACACTCCGGCACCAGCAGCGGGAAGTAGGTGGTCGGAGCGTGGTACCCATGGTCCAGCAGGCGCTTGGCGACATCGCCCGCGGTCAGGCCATTCGCCTTCGCCTGCTTCTTCAGCGTGACGATGAACTCGTGGGTCGCACGCCGTTCGGGATAGGCCAGATCGAACCCGACCCGTTCCAGCTCGCGCGCCAGGTAGTTGGCGTTCAGCGTGGCGAATTCGGACACGCGCTGCATGCCCTCGCGCCCCAGCATGCGCATGTAGACGTAGGCGCGCAGCAGCACTCCGGCATTGCCGGCAAACGCGGCCAGGCGGCCGATCGTCTGGGGGTAGTCGGCCTCGGTGGCGAAGCGATATCCCTCGGCGCCATCCTCGATCACGTGCGGCACCGGCAGGTGCGGAATCAGGCGCTCGCCCACACCCACCGCACCGGAACCCGGGCCACCGCCGCCATGCGGCGTGGAGAAGGTCTTGTGCAGGTTCATGTGGATCACGTCGAAGCCCATGTCGCCCGGACGCACCTTGCCCAGGATCGCGTTCAGGTTGGCGCCGTCGTAGTACAGCAGGCCGCCGGCGTCGTGCACGATCTTCGCGATCTCCGAGATACGGCGCTCGAACACGCCCACGGTGGACGGGTTGGTCAGCATGATCCCGGCGGTCTGCGGGCCCACGGCCTCCTTCAACGCCTCGATATTCACGTCGCCGCTGACATCGGTGGGGATCTCGCGCACCTCGTAGCCGCACATGATCGCGGTCGCCGGGTTGGTACCGTGCGCGGCATCCGGGACGATGATCTCGCGACGCTCGGTATCGCCGCGGGCGTCGTGGTAGGCACGGATCATGGCCACGCCGGTGAATTCGCCCTGGGCACCGGCCATCGGCGCCAGCGACACCGCCTTCATGCCGGTGACTTCCTTCAGCATCTCCTGCAGCTCGAACATGGTGTGCAGGAAGCCCTGGCTGTGGCTGGCCGGGGCATGCGGATGCCGGTTCAGGAATCCGGGCAGCATGGCCAGGCTGTTACAGGCACGCGGGTTGTACTTCATCGTGCACGAGCCCAGCGGGTAGAACTGGGTGTCGATGGAGAAATTCTTCTGCGACAACCGCGTGTAATGCCGCACCACGTCCAGTTCCGAGGCGGCCGGCAGACCCGGCGCGGACTTGCGCTGCAGATTCGCGGGGATGCGGGTCGCGGCATGCTCGCGCGGCGCCTGGGCCACGGCCGAGCGACCGGCGCGGGAACGTTCGAAGATCAGATGGGCGTCTGTGGTGCTCATAGCGGTTTCTCGCTTGCATATTCGGGTGACGGCGACCGGGCACGGGCCCGGCCGCCGGCGGCGCAGTGGTTCTCGGCGCCGGTTACTGGGTCGGGCTCAGGTTGGCCCGGTCATCCAGGGCCGCGAACGCGGCGTCGTAGTCCGGCTCGTCGCCGATCTCGGAGACCAGCTCGGCGTGCATCACCAGATTGTCGGTATCCAGCAAGACCACGCCGCGGGCGGTGATCCCGGCCAGCGGGCCGTCCTGGATCAGCACGCCGTAGTCCTTGGCGAAATTGCGATCGCGCATCATCGACAGGACGGTCACGCGCTCGAGGTTCTCGGCGGCGCAGAAGCGGCTCATCGCGAACGGCAGGTCGGCGGAGACGATCAGGATCTCGAGATCCGGACGGCTGGCCACCATCTCGTTGAACTTCTTGGTGGAATCGGCGCAGACCGGCGTGTCCAGGCTGGGCACGATGGAGATCAGCTTGCGCTTGTCGCCGAAGTCCGCCAGCGAGACATCCTGCAGATCCTTGTTGGTCAGCTTGAAGTCCGGGGCCGGCGAGCCCACATGCGGCAGGTCGCCGTTGGTGTTGATCGGGTTACCTTGCAGCTTGATTTCGGCCATGGTTGCCTCCCGGCGTTGTGTGTATGGCGCGTGGTGTCGTTGACCCTGGGGAAAACTGATCAGTGTTTCCCCTGGTGCGGACCGCCTCAGGCGGCCTGCTCCCACGTGGTCACGTACTGCTCGAGGTCGGATTCGGTCTTGGTCTCGGTGGCGCAGGCCAGCACGCAGCCATCCAGCTGCGCGTAGTCGCGGCCCAGCTCGAAGCCCGCGAGCACGCCAGCGTCGGCCATGGTCTGCACGCGGCTGGCGGCATTGCCGCCGAAGTCCAGCGCGACTTCGTGGAAGTATTCGCCGGTAAAGCGCGGCTTGATGCCCTTGGCCGCCAGCTTTTCCACCAGTGCGTGGGTATTGGCATAGCAGGCCTCGGCCACGCGGGTCAGACCCTCGTCACCCAGCATGGACATGTGGATGGTCGCGGCCGTCACCACCAGGCCCTGGTTGGTGCAGATGTTCGAGGTCGCCTTGGAGCGGCGGATATGCTGCTCGCGCGCCTGCAGGGTCAGCACGAAGCCGGGCTTGCCGTCGGCATCCTCGGCGCGGCCGACGATCCGCCCCGGCATCTGCCGGATGTGCTTCTTCAGGGTGGTCATGAAGCCGAAGTACGGCCCGCCGGAGGACAGCGGCGCCCCCAGCGGCTGGCCCTCGCCGACCACGATATCGACGCCGTTGGTGCCCCACTCGCCCGGCGGCTTCAAAAGCGCCAGCGAGACCGGATTCACCACGGCGATCACCGGGACGCCGCGCTCCTCGGCCCAGCCGGTCAGGGCGTCCACATCCTCGAGGATGCCGAAGAAATTCGGCTGGCTGATCACCATGGCGGTGACGTCCTCGTCGGCATACGGCGCCAGGGCGTCCACCGGGGTCTGGCCGGTGGTCTCGTCGAACGGCAGCTCGACCAGCTCGATGCCCTGGTTGCCGATCAGCGTCCTGACCACCTTGCGGTAGTCCGGGTGCAGCGCGCCCGGCAGCAGCACGCGCTTGGCCTTGGAGCGGCGGTTCACGCGAACCGCCATCAGCACGGCCTCGGCCAGGGCAGAGGCGCCGTCATACAGCGAGGCGTTGGAGACCTCCATCCCGGTCAGGCGGCTGATCATGGTCTGGTATTCGTAGATCAGCTGCAGCGTGCCCTGGCTGGCCTCGGCCTGGTAGGGCGTGTAGGCGCTGTAGAACTCGCCGCGGGTGGCGATCTGCCACACGGCGGCCGGGATGTGGTGCTCGTAGGCACCGGCCCCGATGAAATTCGATGGCATGCCGTCCTTCGCGGCCCGCTCCTGCATCAGGCGGGTAATCCCCATCTCGTTCTCGCCCTCGGGGATCCCCGTGAGCGGCGGCGAGCGCAGATCGGCGGGGATCTCGTCGAAAAGATCCTCGACGGATTCGGCACCGATGCTATCGAGCATGGCGCGGATGTCTTCTTCGGTATGCGGGATAAACGGCATGTCAGGTCTCGCTTCCGCCAATGATGGCGAAGTTCGGTTGGGTCCCGGCCGGACATGACCGGGACCAGTGATGCACAGCCAGGCTCAGGACTCGGCCTCGACGTGCGCGGCATAGGCATCCGCGTCCATCAGGGCGTCCAGCTCACCGGCATCGGAGGGCTTCACCTTGAACAGCCAGCCGTCCTCGAAGGGCGACTCGTTGACCTTCTCGGGGCTGTCTGCCAGGTCCTCGTTGACCTCGGTCACCTCGCCGGAGATCGGCGCATAGATATCCGAGGCGGCCTTGACCGATTCCACGGTGGCACAGGCCGAACCCGCCTCGATGCTGCTGCCCGCTTCCGGGGCCTCGACGAACACCAGATCACCCAGCAGTTCCTGCGCGTGATCGGTGATGCCCACGGTCACGCTGCCATCGGCCTCGCTGCGCACCCACTCGTGGCTCTTGGTGTACTTCAGGTCCTTCGGTGCTTCGCTCATGACGTCTTCCTTTTTCGTTTGGATCCCGCCTGCGCAGTGTAGTCCGGCACACGCGGCATGAGGCAATAATTCGTTAGCGATTCAGTTCGATCTGCGGCTCGCCATTGCGGACGAACACCGGCTTCACCACGCGCACCGGCAGCTTGCGGCCGCGGATGTCCGCGTGCAGCTCCTCGGCCTCGACCCCGGCCGGGATCCGCGCGAAGGCGACCGACACCCCGAGGCTGGGCGAGAAGCTGCCGGAGGTGACCACGCCGTCGCCGGCCTCGGTCTCGATGCGGGTGCCGCCACGCAGCACCCCGCGCCCGTCCAGCACCAGCCCGACCATGCGTTCCGGCACGCCCGCGGCCTTTGACTGCTCGATCGGCGCACGGCCGATGAAATCGCGCTCGGCATCCTTCAGCGCGATGGTCCAGCCGAGGTTAGCGGTCAGCGGATTGGTCTGGTCGTCCATGTCCGTGCCGTAGAGATTCATGCCGGCCTCCAGGCGCAGGGTGTCGCGCGCGCCGAGACCGATGGGATGCACGCCGGCGGCCTTCAGCTTCTCCCAGAAACCGTCGGCGGCCTCGGCCGGCAGCATCACCTCGAAACCGTCCTCGCCGGTGTAGCCGGTGCGGGCGACAAACCACGTGTCATTCCAGACCGCGGAGAACGGCTTGAGATCCCCGGCACTACGCAGGTCATCCGGCAGCAGCGGCAGGGTCTTCTCCACCGCCTGCGGCCCCTGGATCGCGATCAGCGCGAACTCCGGGCGCGGCTCGACGTTCACGTCGAAATCCTTCGCGACCTTCTGCATGTGGGCGATATCGCCCTCGGCGGTAGCGGCATTGACCACCGCGCGGTAACTGGCGCCCCCGGTCCAGTAGATGATCAGGTCATCGATCACCCCGCCGGCCTCGTTCAGCATGCAGCTGTACAGCGCGCGGCCCTCGGTCTTCAGCTTGGCCACGTCGTTCGCCAGCAGGTAGCGCAGGAAGGCCTGCGCCTGCGGGCCACGGATATCCACGACCTGCATGTGCGAGACATCGAACATCCCGGCGGATTCGCGCACTCGCTTGTGCTCCTCCATCTGGGAGCCGTAGTGCAGCGGCATCTCCCAGCCGGCGAAATCGACCAGCTTGGCCCCCGCGCGCTGATGCGCGGCATGGAGCGGAGTTGTCTTCAACGTCGTCATCTGATTCTCGCCTTGCGTCCGTTTCGTGGTCGATTCGCCGGCAGCCGCCGGTGGAACCGCGAGGCCCGGTCGCCGTGCGCCGGGCATAAAAAAAGGGGCGGCCAGCAGGGATGATCTGCCAGCCGCCCCTCTGTCCTGAAACCTGAGAGTTTGCGTCGCGTCAATCCGTTTCCGGACTGCGTGACCGCCCCCTTCGGTGGGCCGTTTCCGGCCGCTCTCCAGAGTGTGTCTCCTGCACCGTTCCGGTCCTGTAGCCTGAGCGATTCCGGGCGGATGTTGCGCCTTCGGCGTCTGCCAATCGACTCGCGATCGCAGATCTCTTCCAGAACGGTGTGCGGGCATTGTCGGGCACCCGCAGACGAAACTAATTGTAGACCAAAATATCTCCGGCGCGAAAGCCCGGACGCCCGGCGGCGACTTTCCGGCCCGGAGCAACCGCTCGACCCGCGCCCCCTTCGCGCAACCGGGGCACCGTCATTGCGAGGAGCGCAGCGACGAAGCAACCTCCTTACGAAACCACCGGATGCTGACGCGCGGCCAGCTTTCGAAGGTGACTCGCTGCGCCCGCCCTTCGGGCCGCCCTGCGGCCGTTCAGCGCGCAGCGCGTTTTTGTGCCGCGTCGTCTGGGGTTCCTCGGAATGACGGTGCATGTGCGTGGCGCCCTACAGCGCCAGGTCGATCGCCAGCAGGACGACGAAACCGACCAGCACGCCGACCGTCGCCTGCGCCTCGTGCCCCTTGCGGTGCGACTCGGGGATGATCTCGTGACTGATGACGAACAGCATCGCCCCGGCCGCGAAGGCGAGCCCCCAGGGCAACAGGAACTCCATCAGCGTGATGGCGCCGGCCCCGATCAGACCACCGACCGGCTGCACCAGCCCGGTCAGCAGGGTCACCCCGAATGCGGCCCACTTGCTGTAGCCCAGCGACAGCAAGGCGATTGCCACCACCAGCCCCTCCGGCATGTTCTGCAGACCGATCGCGATGGCCAGCGCGATCCCGTCACGGACGTCATCGCCCCCGAAACCTACGCCGACGGCCAATCCCTCGGGCAGGTTGTGCAGGGCGATGGCAAAGATAAACAACCAGACACGGCGGATCTTGGCGGGGTCTGCCCCGCTTTGCGGGCCGATGTGGAAGTGTTCGTGCGGCACGCACTTGTGCAAGGCGAGCAGCGCGCCGCCCCCGAGCGCCATACCCACCGCCAGCACGACAATCGCCATACCCACGCCGCCATACTGCAGCTCGGCCTGTTCCACCGACGGCAGAACCAGCTCGAAGGCCGTGGCAGAGAGCATCACTCCGGCGCCGAAGCCCATCATCGCGTCCTCCACCGACTGGCTGATCCGGCGCAGGAAGAAGATCGGAAGCGCGCCCACGGCTGTCATCAGCCCGGCCACGAAGCTCGCCAGCAGGCCGATCTGCAGCGTACTCAGGCCGACGAGCCGCTCTTCCAGCGAAGGCCAGACCAGACTGACCAGCCAGATGAAGGCCGCCAGCGCGATCAGCGACCCGATCAGGAAGACCCGGGGGACGGGTTTGCCGTGATCGTATTCGACAACGGGCTCGTTTGATTCGCTCATGCTCGATCCTTGAACGTCCTGACGGCGTGGTGTTTCTACCATGGATTCCCGGGCCGCCTGCGGGTTTCACAGGCACAGGCTATGGCCGCGGTGCGCTCAACCTATCGTAAACGACGGCCGTGCGCGGTAGAGTTTTCGGCCAGCACTGCGGCCGTCCCACCCGGATTACAAGGACCCACCGATGCTCGACACCATCGACCAGTTCCTCGGCGACACCGCCGGCCTTCTCTGGGGCAACCCGATTACCCTGATCCTCCTGCTGGGCACGGGGCTCTATCTCACCATCCGCCTGGGTCTGGTCCAGGTCGTGGCCTTCCGCGAGGGCTGGCGTGCCCTGCGCGGGTCGGACGGTCGGGCCGGCGGCACCGGACAGATCTCGCCGTTCCAGGCGCTCTCCACCGCGCTGTCCGGCACCATCGGGACCGGGAACATCGCCGGCGTAGCCACGGCCATCGCTCTGGGCGGCCCGGGGGCGTTGTTCTGGATGTGGGTCACCGCCTTCTTCGGCATGGCCACCAAGTTCGCGGAGACCACCCTGGCGGTGCGCTACCGCGAGATCGCCCCGGACGGCAGCATCGCCGGCGGGCCGATGTTCACGCTCCTCAACGGCCTGAAGATGAAGAAGCTGGCGATCCTGTTCGCCGCCTTCACCCTGATCGCCTCGTTCGGCATCGGCAACATGGTGCAGGCCAACTCCGTGGTCGACGGCCTGACCTTCATCGTGCCGGACCTGCGCGCGGACGACGACATCATGGGCTGGATGGCCCTGATCATCGGCCTGACCATGGCCGTGCTCGTGGCGCTGGTCATCATCGGCGGCGTCAAGCGCATCGCCATGATCGCCTCGACCATCGTCCCGTTCATGGCCGTGATCTACATGCTGGGTGCCTTCGTGGTGATCGTCGCCAACATCGATGCCGTCCCGGCCGCGGTCGCCACCATCCTGAACCTTGCGCTCAATCCGTGGGCCGCCGGCGGCGGCGCGATCGGCCTCGCCATCCAGTACGGCGTCGCGCGCGGCATGTTCTCCAACGAGGCGGGCCTGGGCTCCTCGGCCATGGCGCATGCCGCGGCCAAGAACGGCGATCCGCCGCGCGAGGGCTCGGTGGCCATGCTCGAGCCGTTTATCGATACCATCGTGGTCTGCACCCTGACCGGTCTGGCCATCGTGGTTACCGGGGCCTACATTGACCGCGCCGACGACGTCGTGGGTGCCTCCCTGACCGCCACCGCCTTCAGCTCCACCCTGGGCCCGTTCGGCGCCATGGTGGTGGGTATCAGTCTGATGCTGTTTGCCTTCTCCACCATGATCGCCTGGTCCTACTACGGCGACCGCTCGGCCTACTTCCTGTTCGGCGAGCGCGCGGTCATGCCCTACCGCATCGTGTTCGTCATCCTGATCGTGATCGGGGCCACCATCCCGCTGGGCGTGGTCTGGAACTTCTCCGATATCGCCAACATCGCCATGGCCGCACCTAACCTGATCGCGCTCATCCTCCTGGCCGGCCTGGTGAAGAAGCTGCGCGACGACTACGTGGCCCACCGCCCGATCCCGGATCGTCATGACGGATAAGGCCCCGGTCGCAGGCGGCCCCAGCGACCCTTTCGCCCAGGGCCCGGCGCGGCCCGATGCCGCCATGCTCGTGCGCGAGGTCGAGGCCGCCCTCGCGGAAGACCTGGGCCCCAACGGTCTGGACGGCGACCTGACCGCCGCCCTGGTCCCGGCCGAACGCGTCGCGCGCGCCACGCTGCTGCTCAAGGAGCCCGCGATCGTCTGCGGACAGGCGTGGTTCGAGCGCGTATTCACCAGCCTCGCGCCGGAGACCCGCATCGACTGGCAGGTACCCGAGGGCGCCCGGGTAACCGTGGACGGCCAACCCCGGGTGATCGCGACGCTCGAGGGGCCGGCCCGGGCCGTCCTGGCCGCCGAACGCGCGGCCCTGAACCTGCTGCAGACCCTCTCCGGAACCGCCAGCGAGACCGCGCGCTGGGTCGCGCGCCTGGAAGGCACCGAGAGCCGCGTCCTGGACACCCGCAAGACCCTTCCGGGGCTGCGGCATGGGCAGAAGTACGCGGTGCGCTGCGGCGGCGGCTACAACCATCGGCTGGCGTTGTGGGATGCGGTGCTGATCAAGGAAAACCACATCGCCGCCTGCGGCTCCATCGCCGCCGCGGTCGAGCGCGCCCGCACCCTGGGTGCCGGACGCTGGGTCGAGGTGGAGACCGAGAGCCTCGACGAGGTGGACCAGGCCCTGGCCGCCGGAGCCGACGTGATCATGCTCGACGAGCTGTCGCTGGACGACCTGGCCACTGCGGTGCGGCGCATTCGTGGCCGCGCGATCTCCGAGGCCTCCGGCGGGGTCACGCCCGACAGCCTGGCGGCCATCGCGGCGACCGGCGTGGACTACATCTCCGTGGGCGCGCTGACCAAGCACCTCCACGCGATCGACTACTCCCTGCGCCTCGATTAACCGCTCGACCCGCAACCGGCCTTCGTTCGGGAAGGCTTCGGTCGGCCGCCTGCCTTGTTGAGGCTGGTCCTGGCTCGGCCTCTGGGGTTTACAGCGCCTTCGGTCCGCATACTGCCGATTGTTGGCTGGGCCTGGTTCGGCATCCTGTGTTTACGGTGCCTCCGGTCCGCCGCCTGCCAGGCGCTGACTCGCCAGCGCGCCGCGAGGTACTTCTTTGCTCGTGCAAAGAAGTACCCAAGAAACACGCCCGACTGCCGCGACCCCGGCCCGCTGTGCGGGCCGGGGTTTCCCTCGCTCCGAGGCTTTTCGCGGGCGGCGCTGAACTCGCTGCGCCTGCGGCTCCGCTCAGACATCCAGCGCCCCCGTTTCTATTTTGAATCGTCCCGCGAAAACCCTCTCCGCTCGGCGCGACGACAACGGGGGGATCAAGGTCAAGACAACGGCCATCCCGACGGTCTTGCCAGTGGATGAAGGCTAGGTCTTCGAGCATCTTGGGCACGCTCGGCCTTCGGCCGTTGCGTGCCGCGCCCGCGGTGCGGGCGCCGGGGACTTTCGGATGGCGTTGCCTATCGTTAGGCGTAAAGGTGGGGATACGTTCGGTTTTGACCTTCCCCTCCCGTATGGAGCCCCTCGGGGAGGGCGTGATGGGCCGGCCCGTTTTCCATAAATTCGGGGCGCTGGATGTCTGAGCGGAGCCGAAGGCGCAGCGAGTTCAGCGCCGCCGGCCCAGCGCGTCCGGAGCGAGGTTCCCGGGCGGAATCCGGGTGCCCTTCTTTGGGCACTTTCTTGGGCAAGCAAGAAAGCCAGTTGTTGATCAAAAACGGGCGGGGCGCGCTGGCGAGTCAGCGCTCGGCAGTACGTGGACCGGAACCACCGTAAACACCGGATGACGAACCAGGCCCAGCCACATCATGGCAGGCGGCCGGACGAAGCCATCGCAATCACCGGGGCTCGAAGCGCCAGCGCCAGCCTCGGGGCACGGGATGATGGCCCAGAGGCTGGAAACGGCAGGGCGGGGTCAGGCGGTTTCGAGGCCCTGGGCCTGGAGGTCGGCGTGGTAGGACGAGCGGACCATCGGGCCGCTGGCCACCTGCTTGAAGCCCATCTCGCGGGCACGTTCGCCCAGCTCGTCGAACTCCTCCGGCGACAGGAAGCGCGTCACCGGCAGATGGTGGCGCGACGGCTGCAGGTACTGGCCCAGGGTCAGCATGTCGCAGCCATGCTCGCGCAGGTCCTGCAGGACCTCCAGCAACTCCTCGCGGGTCTCGCCCAGCCCCAGCATGAGGCCGGACTTGGTCGGCACGCCGGGGTGCTGCTCGCGGAACTGCCGGAGCAGGTCCAGCGACCAGGCATAGTCGGCGCCGGGGCGCGCCTCGCGGTACAGGCGCGGAACGGTCTCCAGGTTGTGGTTGAAGACATCCGGCGGGGCCTGGTGCATGATCTCCAGCGCGCGGTCCATGCGCCCGCGGAAATCGGGCACCAGGATCTCGATCCGGGTGTTCGGGTTCAGGCTGCGCACCTCGCGGATGCAGTCCACGAAGTGCCCGGCCCCGCCGTCGCGCAGGTCGTCGCGGTCCACCGAGGTAATCACCACGTAGTTGAGGCCCAGCGCCTGGATGGTCTCGGCCAGATGGCGCGGCTCGTCGGCATCCAGTGCCTCCGGGCGGCCGTGGGCCACATCGCAGAACGGGCAGCGACGGGTGCAGATGTCGCCCATGATCATGAAGGTGGCAGTGCCGTGGGCGAAGCATTCGCCCAGGTTGGGGCAACTGGCCTCTTCGCAGACGGTGTGCAGCTTCTGTTCGCGCAGGATGCCCTTGATGCGCTGCACCTCGGGGCGGGCCTGACTCTGGGCGCGAATCCACTTGGGCTTGCGCTGCGGGCGCTCGGTGGGATTGATCTTGACCGGGATGCGCGCGACTTTGTCGGCGGCGCGCTGTTTCTCTCCGGGCTGGGGGCGGGTGCGTGTGTCCATGGACCTTCCCTGAATCTCTCGGGCGGCCGCTGTGTGGGCGGCCGACGTGGGGCGACTGGGCGGTACCGGGTCAAGCAACCTGACGAATCAGTTCCTCGACCTCCTGCCGCGCGGTCTCGATCGCGGGCAGGCTGCCATCCTCGTCGAGGATGAAGCCGAGCCGTTCCACGGCCCGCAGATCGGCGAGCGGGATGCGGTCGGCAAGCGGGTCGTCCTCGGCATCTCGCGGGCACGCGGCGCGTGCGATCCGCACGATGTCCGTCAGGACAGGGGCCTCGGGGTTCTCCGGGCCGCCGGAATCGCGAATGGCGTCAATGATATCGGATGACAGATCCCATTGCTGGGCAACCAGTTCGCCGATCAGGCCTTCGAGACGAAACAACACCCGTTCGACCTCTTCCGGCGTGCGCTCCGGGTGGGTGCGGGCGACCTCGGCGATCACCGGCAGGGCGCCCACCCGGTGCAGCAGTCCAGCCAGCAGGGCGGTCTGCGGATCGACTGCCTCGCACTGGTCGGCGAGCACGCAGCTGATGGCCGCGATGCGCGCGGAGCGGCGCCACAGACGTTCGAGGAGGTCGTGGTAGGGGCTGTCGCGATGGATGAAGACCTGGTGCATGGCCAGGGCCATCACCAGCTGGCGGGTGCGTTCGAGCCCCAGTCGGGCCACGGCATCCTGCAGGCGTGACACCTCGCGGCGGCTGCCCATGGCCGGGCTGTTGGCCACGCTCAACAGGCGCCCCGCGACGCTCGGATCTTCCTCGATGATGCGGGTGGCCTCGGCAATGGAGACGTCCGGATCTTTCAGGGCCTGCTGCAGGTGCAGCGCCACCTCGGGGAGCTGGGGCAGGGCCAGCTCGCCCGAGTAGGCATGCGTGTAGATGCTGCCGAACAGCTCGCCCTCGAGGTCGGACAGCTCGATCTCGCTGACCTCGACGCTGTCCTGCCCGCCGCCGTCGACCAGGGTCTCGTAGACCTTGCGGTCCAGCATCGCCAGGGTGGCGCGGGTCGCGGCGATCGCATGGCTGTGATAGTCGTGGGGTTCGAACAGCGGGTTGAGGGCCTCGCTGGAGTCCCCGTTGAGCATGACCGAGTTGCGCCCGCTGGCCAGGATCATCCGCCCCTCCAGCAGGAAGATCATGCTGCGGAATTCGTCGCGCGCATGCAGCTTGAACCCCGGATCCACCGTCATGGTGCGGGCATGCTGCAACAGCTTGTCGCGGGCGCGCTCGCTCAGTTCGGCGAACGGGCGCAGCTGTGGAAGGCGTTTTTCGATCACGGGGTTCAGACGTTGAACATCGCGCGGAGTTCGGCCAGGTCCTCGGCGCGTTCCTCGAGGAACGCGATCGGTTCCCCCGGCGCCGGCGGCTCGATCCCGAGCACGCCGAAGGCGGCGACCTCGGCCGCATCGGGCACGGTTTCGCCCTCGGCGCGTCGGGCGGCCCATTCCGCGACCAGCGCGATGCTGGCGTAATCCGGTTCGCCGGCGCGATAGCCCCAGTCCCCGGCATGCTCCGCGACCGTGACCAGGTCGCCCCCGAGGTCCCAGTAGTTGATCACCAGGACACCGGCGAGGTTGCGCAGGCGCCGGACCAGCGACTGCACGCGCTCGGTGTCGGGGTGGTCCTCGCGCAGCTCCACGAACTGGATGATCGGGACCGCGCCGATCCCGGCGACCAGCCCGGCCAGCAGGCCGCGTTCGCGGTCCAGCAGCTTGAGCGAATCCGCGATCAGGTAGCTGTAGGCGGATTGCAGGGCGCCATGCTTCCAGCTGGCTTCCATGGCGTCGCGGGTGGAGGCGTGCTTGGCCTTGAACGCCTGGCGCAGCGCCATGTTCATCGCCAGCATGCGGGTGTTGCGAAAGCCGAGGCGATTGACCGCGTCCCGCACGGACTGGATCTGCTTGGCGGCGCGGAACAGCGGGCTGTTGGTCGCGTGCAGTAACGCCCCGGCGATGGTGCCGTCACGCTGGATGACCTCGGTCAGCTTGTCGAGGTCGGCGTCCGGGTCGTTGGTCAGTTCCTGAATACGCAGTGCGATCTCCGGCATGGTCGGCAACTCCAGCCGGTTGCTGGTAATCAGGTCGTAGAGCTCGCCGAAGAAAGCGCCTTCGGTATCGTCCAGGTCGGTGTCATGCACGACCAGCGAAGCGCTGTGGGCCTTTTCGAGGGCCGCGGTTGGGATCTCCAGCATCTGGCAGGTCTTCTCGGTGATCAGGAAGTCCTGCTGGCCGATGTTCTGGTCGAACATCTGCAGCGGGCTGTCGGGGTCGGCCGCATCCAGGGTGATACGCGCCGGGCTGCCGCCGCTGACGCGGACCAGCTGGCCGCTTACCAGGAACAGGTAGCGGTCCTCGACCTCCTGCGGGCGCAGGCGCCGACCGGCGTCCAGCTCCCGTGCCAGGCAGGCCGAGGCGAGTTCGCTGCGGGCCTGGTCCGACAGGCCGGAGGTGAGGTCCAGGTCCTGAAGCAGGGTGTCGATGCTGGTGCTATCCATGGGGCGGTTCCCGGTCCGTGCTGTGCCAATCCATTCCCGCGTCGCGACGCCGCAGGAAGGGCAGCGGGGCGGGCGCGCGTGCGCGATCTAGTCAATGGACGCCAGTGTAGCATCCGATCCCGCCACGGGAACCGCCGCCGCGGCCCCGCGGCAGGCGAAGCGCGGCCGGTCGTCGTGGTCGATCAGGTCGTGGGATTGCAGGAAGCGGCGCGCGTCGGCGGCATCCTCGCAAAACCATGCGGCGGTGCTGCCCAGGCGGAAGCTGTAGCCCCAGGTGTCCATATCCCGCATCAGCCGCTCGCGGCCGACGCCGGACAGCTCGTCAGCCAGCAGGATCTGCAGGTAGCAGACACCGCATTCCTCGAGGTCGTCGCCGCCGGCATTGGTGTGCAGGGTGGCACGCCGCGTGGCGTCCATGCAGATCAGGTGTCCGGCCTCGTGCAGGGCCGAGTGGATCGGGGTGTCCGGGCGCACGTGGACCTCCAGGCCGATAATCCCGGCCTCGGGTTCGCCCCACCAGGTGCCGGGCAGCGGGGCCCGGGCCGGGTGTGTCACCAGACGCAGGCCGTAGCGCGCCAGCAGGTCCGCGAGGGCCTCCCGCAGGCCGGGGTCGCCGCAGGTCTGGATCGCGGAGGGGCTCATGCGTCTGGCCGACCGGGCAGGGCGCTGCTGTGCTTGCGGCTGCGCCGGGGGCACTCCTCGGGATGCTCGCGGCACCAGGCGTCGACGCGCTCGGCGAGGTCGTCCTGAAAGCACAGCAGGTAGAACCGGGCCTGTTCGCGGTTGACGATGGCCGGGCGTCCCAGGGTGTCGACTACCCCGGTGCGCAGGGCGGCGATGATCGCGTTGGCGGCCTTCTTCTGTGGCCAGGTGGTGATCTGCTCCCAGGCCTCGGGGGTGAAGTACAGGCGCAGCAGGTCGGGGCGGGTGGTCAGCAGCATGCGCGTGACGTTGCGCAGCGTGGTCTCCGCCTCGCCCCAGTCGTGGACCAGTCCGCCTTCCAGCAGGCGCTCGATCTCCTCGCGGCCCTTGGGTGACAGCATGGGAGGATGCGGTACGCTTCAGGCGTCCGGTGCGTCCTCCGGCGTGAAGGCGCGGATGGACAGCGCGTGCACCTCGCCGGAGTCGATCTGATCGCGCACGGTGGCGTAGACGGTCTGGTGCTTCTTGACCGCGTTCATGCCGGCGAACTGCGGGCTGACGACCAGGGCCTCGAATTTGCCCTCGCCCCCGGTGACCTCGACCTTCTGGGCCTCCGGCAGGCCGGCGCGGATGAGTTCGGCCACTTGGCTGGCTTCCATGATGAGTCCCCTTGCGTGCGTGCGTGTGATGAGTGCGAATGTCAGCCGCGGATGATAGCCGGGCGTCTGGCCCGACATGAAGTGCCCCCACACGCGGAACTCCAACCCGGAGTGGGGTTCCCATCGGAACACCTGCATGGAAAGTCGGGGTGGTTTGGTCCGAACCGAACCGGCTCGCTAGCATCAGGCCATCATTGACCGGCCCGTCGGGCCACGGAGGCAAAGACCATGATCTTCAAGCAACTGTTCGAGGACGAGTCGTCCACCTATACCTATCTGCTGAGCTGCCCGGATACCGGGAAGACGGCCCTGATCGACCCGGTCATCGAGACCGTCGACCGCGATCTGCGCGTGCTGCAGGAGATGGGCCTGAGTCTCGACTACGTGATCGAGACCCATATCCATGCCGATCACATCACCGGTGCGCGGATGCTGCGCGAGAAGACCGGCTGCAAGCTGGGCGGTCCGGCGATGGACGAACTGCCTTGCCGGGATTTCGGCCTGCGCGAGGGTGAGCCCTTCCAGGTGGGCAACCTGGTGATCAACCCGCTGTATACCCCGGGCCACACGGATGCGCACCACGCCTATCTGATGGACCACGTGGGCCTGAAGATGCTGTTTTCCGGTGATGCCCTGCTGATCGAGGCCTGCGGCCGCACCGACTTCCAGTCGGGGGATGCCAAGACGCTGTACCACTCGATCCAGGACAAGTTCTTCACCCTGCCGGACGAGACCCTGGTGTACCCCGCGCACGATTACGAGGAGCGCCAGATCACCACCATCGGCCAGGAGAAGATGCGCAACCCGCGCCTGGGCAAGGGCAAGCCGGAGGCCGAGTTCGTCAAGATCATGGACGAGATGGACCTGCCGTATCCGAAGAAGATCGACTGGGCCCTGCCCGGCAACGAGGGCTGCGGGATCTGTCCGGACAACCTGCCGGACGAGAAGAAGCGCCTCTGCGAGACCGATCAGCAGGGCTGACCGACAACGACCGGGGCTCTGCCCGGAGTCGCCGGACCCGAACGTTCATCCGGTGGGCGGTTTTTCCCGCTCACCGGACCCCGTACACTCCAGCGATGACCGACCACACACCCGCTGACGCGCCGGGCTCGCTCGCGTCGCCGCACCCGCTGGAACGTCTGCGCGCGATCATGGCGCGGTTGCGCGATCCCGAGGCCGGTTGTGCCTGGGACCGGGCGCAGACCGCGGGCAGTATCGTCCCGTTCACCCTGGAAGAGGCCTACGAGCTGGCCGACGTGATCGCCCGCGACCAGGGCGCGGATGCGGATGCCTGCGAGCTGCGTGACGAGCTGGGGGATCTGCTGTTCCAGGTGGTCTTCCAGGCGCGTATCGCCGAGGAGGCCGGTCGCTTCGATCTGGATGATGTCGCCCGCGCGATTGGCGACAAGCTGGTGCGCCGGCATCCGCACGTGTTCGCCGATGTCGAGCACGGCTCGGATGCCGAGCGCGAGGCCGCCTGGGAGGCGGACAAGGCGCGCGAGCGTGCGGCGCGCGCCCAGACCAGCGCGATGGACGATATCCCGCTGGCGTTGCCGGCCCTGTCGCGCGCGGTGAAGAGTCAGCGCCGCGCCGCGCGCCTGGGTTTCGACTGGGACGACCCGGCCCCGGTGGTCGCCAAGATTCACGAGGAGCTGGCCGAGGTGCAGGCGGCGGTGGACCAGGGCGAGCCGCCGGCGCGCATCGCCGAGGAGGTCGGCGACGTGTTGTTCGCGGTCAGCAACTGGGCGCGGCATCTGGGGGTGGACCCGGAGGGCGCGCTGCGCGGCAGCACGCGCAAGTTCGAGGCCCGTTTCCGCCAGATGGAGGCGCTGGCCGCGGCCAGCGGCGAGACCCTGGCCGGGCTCGATTTCGACCGCCAGGAGACCCTTTACCAGGAGGCGCGGCGTCTTGAATGCGCGACCCGGGACACATTCGATACCAAGGACCCGACATGACCGAAGCCGTTGAGCTGCCCGACCACTTTCTGCCCGCCCGGATCGAGACCATCGAGCAGGTTACCCCGCTGATCAAGGTATTCACCCTGGCGGCGGACCCGCAGCGGTTTTCCAGCAAGGCCGGCCAGTGGCTGGACCTGGTGATCCCGCAGGCGGAGGGCAAGCCCTTCGTCGGGGGGTACTCGGTGGTCTCCGCGCCGCGCGCGGACGGGCGACTGCAGCTGGCCATCAAGTACGCGGATCATCATGCGGCGACCCATTACCTGCACACGGAGGTCGGCGAGGGCGACACGGTGTACATCACGCCGGGGCAGGGCAGCTTCTTCTTCGAGCCCGGCATGGCGCAGAACGTGGTGCTGCTGGGGGCGGGCATCGGGGTCACGCCGCTGTTCGGCATCCTGCGCGCGATTCATGCCGGGATGCCGGACGTCTATGCCCACCTGGTCTACAGCGTGGCCCACCAGGACGAGGTGCTGTTCCCGCAGGAGCTGGAGGCGATGGCCGCGGCACCGAACATCGACGTCAGCCTGACGGTCACGCGCGAGGCGGAGGACTGGCTGGGGCATACCGGCCGCATCAGTCATGCGTTGCTGGAGTCGCTGGACCTGCCGCGCGATGCGCTGTTCTATTTCTGCGGGTCGCGCGAGTTCATCGAGGACATGGCCACCCTGCTGGCGGAATGGGGCATCCCCGAGGCCCAGCTGAAATACGAGAAGTGGTGGTAGTGCGCCAGGCGGCGGTCTGAATTGGTCATTGCGAGTCGCCGCAGGCGACGAAGCACAAAAGCAGCGAAGCTGCGTTGAACGGCCGCAGCCCGCCCGAAGGGCGAGCGGAGCGAGTAATCTCCCAACGCTGGCAGTGCGCCGGGATCAGGTGGCTGAGCACATCGATTGCCACGTCGCCTGTGGCGACTCGCAATGACGGGGTGGCTTACGGGCGGCGGGTGTCGCGCGGGCGCAGGGCGTTGTCGGGGGCGAGGATCGTGGGCTGTCCGTCCAGTGCCGGATCGGTGTCGGGGTAGTCGCGGATATAGTGCAGGCCGCGGCTCTCCTGGCGCGACAGCGCGCTCTTCACGATGATCTCGGCGACCATGGCCAGGTTGCGCAGCTCCAGCAGGTCCGGGGAGATGCGGAAGTGGCTGTAGTACTCGTGGATCTCCTCCTGCAGGATGCGGATGCGCCGCTCGGCGCGGTGCAGCCGTTCGCGGGCGCGCACGATGCCCACGTAGTCCCACATCAGGCGGCGCAGTTCGTCCCAGTCGTGGGCCACCACCACCTCTTCCTCGGACTCGGTGACCCGGGACTCGTCCCAGGCCGGTGGGACCGGGAGCTGCTCGGGGGCGGGCAGATCGGTCTGCGAAAGGATGTGATCGGCCGCGGCACGGGCGTAGACCAGGCACTCCAGCAGCGAGTTGCTGGCCATGCGGTTGGCCCCGTGCAGCCCCGTGTAGGACACCTCGCCGGCGGCGTACAGTCCGGGCAGGTCGGTCTGACCGAAGTGGTTCACCATCACGCCGCCACAGGTGTAGTGGGCGGCCGGGACAACCGGCAGCGATTCCCGGGTCATGTCGAAGCCGAATTCCAGGCAGCGCTCGTAGATCGTGGGGAAATGCTCGCGAATGAACTCGGCCGGCTTGTGGCTGATGTCGAGGTTCACGTGGTCGATGCCGAGGCGTTTCATCTCGTGATCGACCGCGCGGGCGACGATATCCCGCGGGGCCAGTTCCGCGCGCTCGTCGAAGCGCGGCATGAAGCGCTCGCCGTCGGGCAGGAGCAGCACCCCGCCCTCGCCGCGCACCGCCTCGGAGATCAGGAACGACTTCGCCTTCGGGTGGAACAGGCAGGTCGGGTGGAACTGCATGAACTCCATGTTCGCGATGCGACAGCCGGCGCGCCAGGCCATGGCGATGCCGTCGCCGGTCGCGCCGTCCGGGTTGGAGCTGTACAGATAGACCTTGCTGGCCCCGCCGGTGGCCAGGATCACGGTCGGCGCCAGCAGGGTCTCCACCTCGCGGGTCTTCGCGTCCTGCACATAGGCGCCGATCACTCGGCGGCTGCCATCCACCGGCTGGGTGATCAGGTCCACCGCCACATGGCGTTCGAAGACCTCGATGCTGCCCTGGCCCGAGGCGTTGCGCACCAGTGCCTCCTCGATCGCGCGGCCGGTGGCATCGGCGGCGTGTGCCACCCGGCGCGCGCTGTGCCCGCCCTCGCGGGTGAGGTGCAGGCGGCTGCGGCCTTCCAGGGGTTCCCGGGTGAACGGCACGCCCAGGTTGAGCAGCCAGTGGATGGCCTCAGGGCCGGCCGCCACGGTGCGGCGCACGGCGTCCGGGTCGCACAGGCCGGCACCGGCGTCCAGGGTGTCCTGGATATGGGCGTCGAAGGAGTCGGTGCGGTCGAGTACTGCGGAGATGCCGCCCTGGGCATAGCGGGTGGAACCCTCGTCGACCGGACCCTTGCTGATCACGGTGACGCGTCGATGCGGGGCCAGATGCAGGGCCGCGGAGAGCCCCGCCGCGCCGCTTCCGATCACGAGGACGTCCGCCAGGCGCGGTTGTTGTACTGTCCCCATGGGTCAGGTAACGTGCTGCGCTTGTTGCCAGAGCAAAATGTGGCCCTTGCGCAACAGTGTTGTGCGCAAAGCGAACTTAATGCGAGTCAGGCGGTCCATGCACCATAGATTACCGGAGACCGGTGTGCTGGCGGGAGTCCCCGCATGAGCGAGAAGGCTTCCGACGAGGCCCTGGTCAAGCGAGTTCAGAACGGCGACAAGGCGGCTTTCGACATCCTGGTGCTGAAGTATCAGCACAAGATCGTCAACCTGGTCGGGCGCTATGTCCATGACCATGCGGCGGCCCTGGATGTGTCCCAGGAGGCCTTTATCAAGGCCTACAAGGGGCTGGCGAACTTTCGCGGCGAGAGTGCGTTCTATACGTGGCTCTACCGCATCGCCATCAACACGGCCAAGAACCACCTTGTCTCCCAGGGACGGCGTCGGCCCGAGGCCGAGGTCGATGCGCAGGACGCGGAACAGATGGGCGGTGACTCCGCCCTGAAGGACAGTGCAACCCCGGAGGGGGAGCTGTTGTCCGAAGAGATTGAAGGGGCGGTGCGTAGCACCATCGAGGAATTGCCCGACGACCTTCGGATGGCCATCACGCTGCGCGAGATCGAGGGACTGAGTTACGAGGAGATCGCGCAGACGATGGGATGCCCGATCGGCACCGTCCGCTCGCGCATCTTCCGGGCCCGCGAGGCCATCGACCGGACCTTGCGTCCGTTGCTAGACAACAACTGAACGAGTAGCGCCATGAAAGAACAAGTCTCCAAGAACGAACGTCTGTCGGCCCTGGTGGACGGAGAAACGGATGACTTCGAGACGCGTCGCCTGATGGACGAACTGGTGCGGTCCGAGGAGGACCGGGCCCGCTGGGAACGCTATCACCTGATCGGCGACAGTCTGCGCGGGGGGATGCGTCGCACCGCACCCGCGAGCTTCATGGACGGCGTCCAGGCGGCCCTGGCCGAAGAGGCCCCGCTGTCGGTCGCGCGCAAGCCGGATCAGCCGCGCTGGCTGAAGCCGGTGGCCGGTACTGGCGTCGCCGCCGCGGTCGCGATGGTCACCCTGGTCGGGATGCAGATGATTGGCCCCGACTCGGGTGCGCCGGAGGCGACGCCGGTCGCCAGCGAGGGCACGCCGGCGCAGCTGGTCGACGGTATCCAGCGGGTCAGCACCACGGGTTCCGAGGCGCCGGCCACCGAGCCGGAAGGCCTGGATCCGCGCTTTGCCCGATACCTCGAAAACCATGCGGAACTGATGGGGCCGGGGTCCACCGCCCTGGGTCGTGTTCGCTTTTCGGTGAGTGACGAGTAACGCGTGATGCGCCGCAGCCTCGCGTACGCCCTGGTTGCCGCTACCGCGCTTTGTTGTCTGCCTTTGCCGGTCCTGGCGGGGGAGGCGTCCCCCGCCGACTGGTTGCAGCGTATGACCGGCAGTCTGCACTCGGAGAGTTACCAGGGGACCTTCGTGCTCCAGCGCGACGACCGGCTGGACGCCATCCGCGTGGTACATGCCGCCGAGAACGGTGGCTACCGTGAACGTCTGGAGACCCTGACCGGCGCCCCGCGCGAGATCCTGCGTTCGGTCGACCGGCTGAGTGCCCTGAAGGGTGCCCGGGCGGCGGCGGGTGAGCCCCCGCACGGCCCGGCCGGTGCGCCGGTGTTCCTACTTGAGCGCCATGATTACTATGAACTGAAGGACATGGGCGCGGACCGGGTGGCCGGTCTCGAATGCCGCATGATCCTGGCGCGGGCGCGCGATACCTTGCGCTACAGTCATCGCTACTGCCTGCACACGGAGACCGCGCTCCCGCTGCTGAGCGAGCTGTACGACGGGCATGGCCATCTGCTGGAACGTCTCGCGTTCACCAGTCTCGAGCGCCTGGAGGAGGTCGCCGAGGGTGCTCTCGAGCCCACGCAGGAAGACGCGGAGCGGGTCGAAGTGCGGGCCGATCGTGGCCACAAAAAGCCCGAATGGGACGAACAGACGGGCATGGACGGCTGGCACTTCGATGCGCTGCCGGACGGTTTTACCGCGATCGCCGCGACCGAACGTCCGGTCGGGGATGGCGAGGCCCGTCTGCGCCACTTCGTGCTGAGCGACGGCCTTGCCTCGGTTTCGGTGTATATCGAAAAGACCAGTGGCGAGCGAATGTTCGAGGGCACGACCCGCGCGGGCGCCACGCACGGCGCGGCCCGCTCGATTGCCGGGCACCAGGTAACCGCGGTGGGCGACGTCCCGCGGGCCACGGTTCAGGGTGTGCTGGATGCGATCGTGTACCACTCCGGTGAATGATTCCTCGCGGGGCGCAGCATGAGTGAATGGATCCGCGAACGGGGCATTGTGCTGTCGGTGGAGGGCTATGCGGCGCGCGTGCGCATCGAGCGCCAGTCGACCTGCGGCAGTTGTTCGGCCCGTTCGGGCTGCGGCAGCGGGGTGCTCTCCGAGGTTCTCGGCCGCAAGGCGGTGGAGGTGACCGTCGGGCATCCTGGAACGCTGCAGCCCGGGGATACCGTGACCCTGGGGATCCGTGACCAGGCCCTGGTCTCAGGGGCCCTTGCAATGTACCTGCTGCCACTGGCCGGGCTGGTGGCGGCGCCCGGCCTGATGATGCTGGTCGCGCCCGGGCTGGGCGAGGGAATACACCTGCTCGCCGGCGCCCTGGGCTTTGCCGCGGGCCTGTATGCGGTACGCGTCTGGCTGCGCCGTCGGGCGCCGGATCTGGCGCCGGTGCTGCTGGAGCGTCATCCGGCCTCGGGGGTGCATGGCTCCGCCGGCTCCGTGCTCACGCCGCGACCCTGAGGGTCTGTGTGCGCCCGCGGGAACTTGCGGGTGGGTGCGGCTTTCTAGAGCGTTGAACCTTCGACTTCCCAATGCGGATCAGATGATGATGAAACCGATGCAATGGGCACTGGTGGCCCTGACCTTTCTCGCCCTGTCGCTGCCGGCCTCGGCGCGCATGCTGCCGGACTTCGTGCCGCTGGCGGAGGAACACAGCCCGGCGGTGGTGAACATCGCCACCACCCGCGAGCGCGAGAATCCGCATCGCGGCCAGATGCCGGACTTCGAGGGCACGCCCTTCGAGGACCTGTTCGAGCGTTTCTTTGGCGGTCCGGGCGGCTCGGGCGAGCGCGCCCCGGAGAGCTTCGAACGCAACTCGCTGGGTTCCGGCTTCATCTACACCGAGGATGGCTACATCATCACCGCGAACCATGTGGTGGACGGAGCCTCGGAGGTCGTCGTCCATCTGTCCGACCGGCGCGTGTTCGACGCCGAGATCGTCGGCAAGGACCCGCAGAGTGACGTGGCCCTGCTGAAGATCGACGCCGAGGACCTGCCGACCCTGAAGCTGGGTTCTTCGTCCGACCTGAAGGTCGGCGAATGGGTGCTGGCGATCGGTTCGCCGTTCGGCTTCGATCACTCCGTCACCGCCGGCATCGTCAGCGCCAAGGGGCGCAACCTGCCGACCGAGAACTACGTCCCGTTCATCCAGACCGACGTGGCGATCAATCCGGGCAACTCGGGCGGGCCGCTTCTGAATCTGGATGGCGAGGTCATTGGCATCAATGCCCAGATCTACAGCCGCACGGGCGGCTTCATGGGCCTGTCCTTCGCCGTGCCCATCGAGATGGTGGAGGACGTGGTGCAGCAGCTGCGGGAACACGGCGAGGTGACGCGCGGCTGGCTGGGTGTGCTGATCCAGGAGGTTACGCGCGAGCTGGCCGACTCCTTCGGCATGGACAAGCCCACCGGCGCCCTGGTCGCGCGGGTGCAGGCCGACAGCCCGGCGCAGAAGGCCGGCTTCGAGACCGGTGACGTGATCCTGTCGTTCAACGGCATCGAGGTGCCCAACTCCTCCGCTCTGCCGCCGATCGTCGGGCGCACGCCGGTGGGCACCGAGGCCGAGGTGGAAGTGCGCCGCGGCGACGAGACCCGCACCATCACGGTCGAGATCGAGCGCCTGCCGGACGACATCTCGGCCCAGCGTGGCGGGCCACAGCGGCAGACGCCGGAGCGGACCGAGCCGCAGAGCCTGCTGGGGATGGTCCTGGAGCCGCTGGAGGCCGAACGCGCCGCGGAGCTGGACGTGGACGCCGGCGTGGTCGTGCGGGAGGTCGTCGACAACCCGGCGCGTTCCGCCGGCCTGCGCCCCGGCGATGTGATCGTGCAGTTCGGCGGCCATGCCATCGACTCGGCGGAGACGCTGGAGCAACAGATCGCCGAGGTCGGCGACCGGCGGACGGTGCCGGTCCTGGTGTATCGCGGCGACAACCCGACCTACATCGCCCTGCGCATCCCGCGGGACTGAGACCGCCTTCGGGGCGCACGCCCCGGGGCCGCCATGGAGCAAGGGAGGGTTGTCGGCCCGGTCGGCAGCCCTCCCGATCGTTTGCGGATGACCGAACTGACGCTTTATCACCGCGAGAGCTGCGGTCTCTGCCATGACATGCTGGCCGAGATCATGGCCCTCAAAAGCCGTTATACTTTCGCGCTTACGGTCGTCGACATCGACGAGGACCCGGAGCTGCAGGCGCGTTTCAACGTCAAGGTCCCGGTGCTTGCGGTCGACGGCGACATTCTCTGCTGCCATTTCCTCGACCGAAAGGCACTGCTGGACCAACTGGCCCCTGCATGACCGAAACCCGCCTTACCCGCAATTTCTCCATCATCGCGCATATCGACCACGGCAAGTCCACGCTGGCGGACCGCCTGATCCAGGGCTGTCATGGCCTGACCGAACGCGAGATGTCCGAGCAGGTGCTGGACTCGATGGATCTGGAGCGCGAGCGCGGGATCACCATCAAGGCGCAGAGCGTCTCGCTGTACTACGACGCCCAGGACGGTGAGCGCTATCAGCTCAATCTCATCGACACCCCGGGGCACGTGGATTTCTCCTACGAGGTCTCGCGCTCGCTGTACGCCTGCGAGGGTGCGTTGCTGGTGGTGGATGCCTCGCAGGGCGTCGAGGCGCAGAGCGTCGCCAACTGCTACACCGCGATCGATCAGGGGCTCGAGGTCGTCCCGGTGCTGAACAAGATCGACCTGCCCGCCGCCGAGCCAGACCGGGTGGCCGCGGAGATCGAGGACGTGATCGGTATCGAGGCCACGGATGCCCTGCGCGTCTCCGCCAAGACCGGCGAGGGCATCGCCGAGCTGCTGGAGGAGATCGTGCGCCGGATCCCGCCACCGGAGGGCGATGCCGAGGCCGCGCCCAAGGCGCTGGTGATCGACTCCTGGTACGACAACTACCTGGGCGTGGTGGCGCTGGTGCGGGTCAAGGCCGGACGCTTCTACGCGGGCCAGAAGATCAAGGCGATGTCGGTGGGGCGGGCGCACGAGGTCAGCCGGGTCGGCGTATTCACGCCCAAGCCGGTGGACCGCAAGACGCTGGAGGTTGGCGAGGTCGGCTATCTGATCGCGACCATCAAGGACATCTCCGGGGCCAAGGTGGGCGACACCTTCACCGATTTCAACAACCCGGCGGACGAGCCGGTACCGGGCTTCCAGGAGATCCAGCCGCGGGTATTCGCCGGGCTGTTCCCGGTCAGTGCGGACGACTTCAACGACCTGCGCGAGGCGCTGGACAAGCTGCGCCTGAACGATGCGGCGCTGTCGTTCGAGCCGGAGACCTCGCAGGCGCTCGGGTTCGGCTTTCGCTGCGGTTTCCTCGGCATGCTGCACATGGAAATCGTGCAGGAGCGCCTGGAGCGGGAATACGACCTGGACCTGATCACCACCGCGCCCACCGTGGTCTACGAGGTGGAGCGCAACGACGGCGAGGTGGTCTCGGTGCACAACCCCTCCGAGCTGCCGGCGAACAACGAGGTGGCCGAGATCCGCGAGCCGATCATCGAGGCGAATATCCTGGTCCCGCAGGAGTATGTAGGGGCGGTGATCACTCTGTGTGTCGAGAAGCGCGGTGTGCAGACGAAGATGCAGTACCTCGGGCGCCAGGTGCAGCTGTCCTACGAGCTGCCGATGTCCGAGGTGATGCTCGACTTCTTCGATCGGTTGAAGTCCGCGACCCGCGGCTATGCCTCGTTCGACTACCAGCCGCTGCGCTTCCAGGCGGCGCCGCTGGTGCGCGTGGACATCCTGATCAATGGCGACCGCGTGGACTCGCTGTCGGCCATCGTGCATCGCGACCATGCCGAGTCGCGCGGGCGCGAGATCATCGAGCGCATGGCCAAGATCATTCCGCGTCAGATGTACGAGGTGGCGATCCAGGCGGCGATCGGTTCCAAGATTATCGCGCGCGCCACGGTCAAGGCGATGCGCAAGAACGTGCTGGCCAAGTGCTACGGCGGCGACGTAACCCGCAAGCGCAAGCTCCTGGAAAAACAGAAAGCCGGCAAGAAGCGCATGAAGTCGATCGGCAAGGTGGATGTGCCGCAGGAGGCCTTCCTGGCGGTGCTGTCGGTGGACGACGACAAGAAGTGACAATCAGGCCTGCGGCCCGGAAGGGTCGTCGGGCACTCCCCGGCGGGCCGGGAACAGAGGACACGGCATGGCAAATCTCGAACTGATCCTGGTGCTGGCAACCGCCGTGACCGGCCTGATCTGGCTGGGCTGGGTGATCCTGCGGCGGCGTCGCAGCCCGGAGCGCCAGCGGGCGATGCCCTGGTTCGTGGACTACTCGCGTTCGTTCTTCCCGGTGCTGCTGATCGTGCTGATCCTGCGCTCGTTCGTGGCCGAGCCCTTCCGTATCCCCTCCGGGTCGATGATGCCCACCCTGCTGGTGGGCGACTTCATCATGGTCAGCAAGTTCTCCTACGGGATCCGCCTGCCGGTCACCCGCACCAAGATCCTTGATACCGGTGAGCCGGAGCGTGGCGAGGTCGTGGTGTTCAAGTATCCCCGCAACCCCGCCGAGGACTACATCAAGCGGGTCATCGGTCTGCCGGGCGATACCATCGCGTTCCGCGATCGTGTGCTGTACGTGAATGGCGAGCCGCAGCCGGCCGAGCGGGTTGGAACTTTCGAGGGCGAGGGCTCCGGGCAGGTCATGTCGGGCGCGTCGATGTTCGAGGAGACCCTGGATGGACGCACCTACAACACCCTGATGCGCGAGCAGCAGGCGAGCCTCGACGGTTCTGTCACGGTCCCCGACGGCCACTACTTCATGGTCGGTGACAACCGCGACAACTCCAACGACAGCCGGGTCTGGGGGTTCGTCGCCGAGGAACACCTGGTGGGCCGGGCGCTCTTCATCTGGCTGCATTGGGATTACAATGAAGGCCATCGGGACTTTTCCCGGATCGGCCAGGCGATTCGCTAGGCCGTATTCCGCGGGAGCAGGCAACCAGGGGGCAGGGTATTCATGCGACATTCCAGACACTCGATGCAGGGCGCGGGCGCGGTGACGATTCTTGCGCTGATCTTCCTCGCGCTGCTGGTCGGCACCTTCGTGATCAAGATGGGTACGCAGTACACCCAGTTCCTCACCGTGCGCTCGATCATGCAGGATGTGGCCACCCAGACCGGCGCCGCCGACAAGAGCGAGCGCGAGCTGTGGCGCGAGATCAATCGCCGGTTCCAGATCAATTCGGTATACGACGGGATCGGCGAGGACAACTTCAGCGTGACCGAGCACGGGGAGGGCCGCCGCCTGAACCTGGAATACGAGGTGCGCCGCGAATTCCTCGGCAACGTGGACGTGGTGGCGCGCTTCTCGAACAGCGAGACACTCGCCCCTTGAGGACGGCGGCGTCGATCTGTTGCATGCCTCCAGGGGTGTTTTCGTGAGTCGTGACTTTCGCAGCCTGCTGCCGCCGGCCGTGCGCGACGGCGAGGGCGTGGGCCAGGCGCTGACCCACCGCAGTGCCGGCGGGCGCAACAACGAGCGTCTCGAATTCCTCGGGGATGCCGTGCTGGGCCTGGTGATCGCCGACGCCCTGTACGAGCAGCTCCCGGACGCCCCGGAGGGCGACCTGACCCGCCTGCGTGCCGCGCTGGTCAATCGCGAGTCGCTGGCCGCGCTGGCGCGCGAGACGGGACTGGAGGGCACGCTGAACCTGGGCCAGGGCGAGCGCAAGAGTGGTGGTCAGCGCCGCGACTCTATCCTCGCGGATGCCGTGGAGGCCCTGATCGGGGTGACCTATCGCGAGGCCGGCATGCAGGCCGCGCGCGAGTTCACCCTGGCGCTTTACGCCGAGCGCCTGCAGGATCTGCCGTCGGCCGAGTCGCTGAAGGACCCGAAAACCCGCCTTCAGGAACAGCTGCAGGGCCGCAATGCGGAGCTTCCGGTCTACGAGGTACTGGAGGTGGCCGGCCCCGATCACAAGCGCCAGTTCACCGTGGCGGTGCACCTTCCCACCCAGGGCTGGGGGCAGCGCGGCCAGGGCTCCTCGCGGCGCCGCGCCGAGCAGGCCGCGGCCGAGGCCGCCCTGAAGCGCCTGCAACAGGTACAGGAACAATGAGCGAAACCGATGACCGCCCCGCGGGCGAATCCACGCGCTGTGGTCTGATCGCGCTGATCGGCCGGCCCAACGTGGGCAAGACCACGCTGATGAACCGTCTGGTCGGCGAGAAGCTGGCGGCGACGACCCGGCGGCCCCACACCACGCGCAACCGCATCCTCGGGATCGTGACCGAGGAGCAGGACCAGATCGTGCTGATGGATACGCCCGGCATCGACACCGAGCGCACCCAGCTCGTGAACCGCGTCCTCAACCGCACGGCCAGCCAGGCGCTGGCGGATGCCGACCTCGTCTGCTTCATCGTCGAGGCCGGCCAGTTCCGCCCGGGCGACGAGCGCATCGAAGAGACTATCCGGCATTCCGGGCGCCCGGCGCTGCTGGTGATCAACAAGGTCGACCAGTTCCGCGCGAAGGAGGAGCTGCTGCCGTTCATTCAGGCCCGGGCCGCGAGTTTCGACTATGCCGGCGTGGTGCCGCTGTCGGCGAAGACCGGCTCCAATCTGGAGGGCCTGATCGCGGAGATCCGGACGCACCTCCCGCAGGGCCCGTTCCTGTACGACCCCGATCAGCTCTCGGATCGTCCGCAGCGATTTCGCGCCGAGGAGATGATCCGCGAATCCATGCTCGAGCACCTGGGGCAGGAGGTTCCGTACTCGGTGGCGGTGCGCGTGGAGGACTGGTCGGACGAGCCGCGCACGACACACATCGACGCGGTCATCCTGGTCGAGCGCGACAGCCAGAAGGGAATCGTGATCGGCAAGGGTGGCCAGCGCCTCAAGCGGATCGGCCAGGCGGCCCGCGTCCAGCTGGAAGAACTGCTGGAGCGCAAGGTCATGCTGCGTCTGACCGTGCGGGTGGAGGCCGACTGGACCCGCAACCCGCGGGCCCTGCGCGAACTCGGCATCGAAGAACCCCGATGAGGGCCCCGCGACGGGCATGAGTGGCGCGGGGTCGGCGGTCACCCAGGGGGTCGTGCTGCACGCCCGCCCGCTGCGCGAGAACAGCCGCGTGCTGGATCTGCTGACCGCCGGGAGCGGCCGCCTGTCGGCGGTGGTGCGCGGCAAGGCCGGGTCTGTCCAGCCGTTCGTGCTGCTGGATCTGGCCTGGCGCGGGCGCGGCGAGTTGCCCACCCTCAGCGTCGCTGAGCAGCAGCGGGTCTTCCCGCTGACCGGACGGTCCCTGGTCTGCGGGCTGTACCTGAACGAGCTGATCCTGCGCCTGTACCCGCGCGAGGCCCCGATCCCGGAGGCCCTGCCCGCGCTGCTGTCCGCCTACGCCCGGCTGGCCGCGGGCGAACGCGCCGATACCGCCCTGCGTCGTGCCGAATGGGCCCTGCTTGCCCCGCTGGACTCCGGGCTGGAGCATGTCGAGCCGGCCGAGCTGGACCCGGATGGCTGGTATCGCTACGACCCGGAGGCCGGACTGGAGCCCGTGGCCGCCGGACGGGGCGAGGCGATCCCCGGTTCGGCGCTGCGGGCGCTGGCCACCGGGGAGGACGTGCCGGATAATCATGCCCGCGTCAGTCGCGACTTCATGCGCCGGCTGATCGACATCCACCTGGCCGGTCGGCCCCTGCGCACCCGGGGTCTGCTGTAGGCTTCGGGACCGCATCCAACCAAGGGCACCGCCTCATGTCGCATCCTGCTCCGCTCAAGCTCGGGGTCAATCTCGATCACATCGCCACCATTCGCCAGGCGCGGCATACGCCGTATCCGGACCTGATGCAGGCGGTGCGCCTGGCCGAGGCCAGCGGCGCGGACTCCATCACCCTGCACCTGCGCGAGGACCGCCGCCATATCCAGGACGACGATGTCTTCGGGATCAAGCCCCGGCTCAAGGTCCCGATGAACCTGGAGATGGCGGCCACCGAGGGCATGCAGGCGATTGCCCTGAGGCTGCGCCCGGAGGCGTGCTGCATCGTGCCGGAGAAGCGCGAGGAGCTGACTACCGAGGGTGGGCTGGATGCCGTGGGGCAGCTGGAGCGCCTGCGCGAGTTTGTCGCGCCCCTGACCGCCGCGGGGATCGAGGTCTCGCTGTTCGTGGAGCCGGATGCGCGCCAGCTGGAGGCGGCGGTGGCCATTGGCGCGCCGGTGGTGGAGCTGCACACCGGTGCCTATGCCAACGCCCGTGATGCGGCCGAGCGCGAACGCTTGCTCGCCGGCATTAACGAGGCCGCTGCCGCCGGCCGGGAGATGGGGCTGGTGATCAACGCCGGCCACGGGCTGGACTACGACAACGTGCGCCCGATCGCGGCCAACCCGGTTTTCCACGAGCTCAATATCGGGCATTCGATCGTCGCGCGGGCCCTGTTTACCGGCCTGCCCGAGGCGGTCAGTCACATGCGCGGGCTGATGGATGCTGCCCGCCAGGGGCTGCCGGCCGGGCAGTACCCGGTCTGAGCGCGATGATCCTCGGGATCGGGACCGATCTGGTGCAGGTCGCGCGCATGCGCGGCATGTGGGAGCGCCACGGCCGCCGCCTCGCCGAGCGCATCCTGCATCCGCTGGAGCAGGCCGATCTGCCATCCCATGAACCGGCCGGGTTTCTGGCCCGGCGCTTTGCCGCCAAGGAGGCGCTGGCCAAGGCGCTGGGCTGCGGGGTCGGGGCCGACATGGCGCTGGCGGAGGCGGGGGTGACCCATGACGCGCGCGGGCGCCCCGAATTCGTGCTGGCCGGGCGGGCCCGGGCCACCGCAGACCGCCTCGGTGTGCGCGCGATCCATCTCAGCATCAGCGACGAACGCGAATACGCCCAGGCCTTCGTGGTCCTCGAGGGTGGCGAGTAACCCGCCTTTCCCTCCGGGCGAGGTTGCCCGGGTTGGGGCGGCTCCCTAGAATGTGGCTCCTTATGCCTGCCGGTGTCCGCAGATGCCGCGGCAGGCCAGCCCTGAGCGAGCGACGGAGTCCAGTCAATGCCCTGGAACGAACCGGGAAACAACAACCGCGACCCCTGGAGTGGGGGTGGTGGCGGCCAGCGCGGTAGCGGTGGCGGTGGCGGGGGTGGCAATCAGCCCCCCGACCTCGAGGAGATGATGCGCAAGCTGTCGCGTCAGCTGAATGGTATCTTCGGCGGGGGCGGCAACGGCGGCTCGGGCGGTTCCGGCAGTGGCGGCATGGGCCGGGGTGCCCAGGCCCTGGTCAGCCTCGGCCTGATCATCGCGCTGGTGGTCTGGCTGGCGTCCGGCTTCCACATCATCTCGGAAGGCGAGCGCGGCGTGGTGCTGCGCTTCGGCGAGTTCCAGCAGGTGAAGAACCCGGGGCCGGGCTGGCATCTGCCCTATCCCATTGAGCGCATCGAGATCGAGAACGTCGACAACGTCCGGACGCTCGAGCATCGCGCGCTGATCCTGACCGGCGACGAGAACATCATCGATGTCGATATCGCGGTGCAGTACCGCATCCTCGACCTGGTCGACTATCTCTTCAATGTCCGCAACCCGAACGCCACGGTGAACCGGGTGATGGAGTCGGCGATCCGCGAGCGCATCGGCAAGAACAACCTCGAATTCATTCTCGGCGAGGGGCGTGGCGAGATCGCCTCGTCCTCGCGCGTGGTGATGCAGGAGAACCTGGACGCCTACGGTGCCGGCATCATCGTCACCGCCGTGTCCATGCAGCAGGCGCAGCCGCCGGAACCGGTGCAGGAGTCCTTCGCCGACGCGATCCGCGCCCGCGAGGACGAGGTGCGCTTCCGCAACGAGGCCGAGGCCTACGCCAATGGCGTGATCCCGCGGGCCCGTGGTCAGGCCGCCCGCATCATCGAGGAGGCCGAGGGCTATCGCGATCAGGTGATCGCCCGGGCCGAGGGTGATGCCTCGCGCTTCGACCAGTTGCTGGCCGAATACCAGCAGGCCCCGGATGTGACCCGGGATCGTCTCTACCTGGAGGCGGTCGAGGCCGTGCTCGAGGATTCGCGCAAGCTGATGCTGGACGTGGGCAGCAGCAACAACCTGATGATGCTGCCGCTGGATCAGTTGTTCCAGGGCGCCGCGCGCAGCGGGAACAGCTCCGGCGACACACCGACACCGCGGCCGCTGGATACCAGCCGCAGTGTCTTCAACAGTGGCTCGGGTACGAGCAGCCGGCTGGGTGATCGCGACCCGGCCGCCCAGCGTTCGCGGGAGGTGCGCTAATGCTCCGCATAGCCGGTATTGCCGTGGTCGTGCTCGGTATCGTCGTTGCCCTGTCGACCTACACCGTTGACGAACGCGAACGCGTGATCAAGTTTGCCCTGGGGGAGATCCGCGAGGTCGACCCGGCCCCGGGTCTGCACTTCAAGTTCCCGCTGATCCAGAACGTCGAGAAGTTCGACGCCCGGATCATGACGCTGAACATCCCGCCGGATCGGTTCCTGACCTCCGAGGCGAAGAACATCATCGTCGATTTCTACGCCAAGTGGCGGATCGACGATGTCGGACAGTTCTACCGCGCCACGCGCGGCGACGAGCGCCTGGCCGAGGAGCGCCTGGCGCAGATCCTGCGCGACGGTATGCGTAACGAGTTCGCCCGCTTCGAACTGCAGGATGTGGTCGCTGGCGAGCGCCTGACGATCATGGGCGCAGTGCGTCAGACGGCACTGGAGACCGCCCAGGAGCTGGGTATCAATCTGGTGGATGTGCGCATCCGCCGCATGGATCTGCCCGACGAGGTATCCGAGTCGGTGTACGAGCGCATGCGGGCCGAGCGTCAGCGCGTGGCCCAGGACTTCCGGGCCCGCGGGCAGGAAGAGGCCGAGCGCATCCGGTCGCGGGCCGACCGTGAGCGGACGGTGATCCTGGCGAATGCCTATCGCGACTCCGAGGAGATCCGCGGTGCCGGTGACGCACGGGCGACGGAGACCCTCGGGCGTTCGTTCGGCGAGGACCAGGACTTCTTCCGCTTCTATCGCAGCCTGATTGCCTACCGCAACAGCATGAGCGGCGAGAACAGCACCTTCATCCTGGAACCGAACTCCGAGTTCTTCCAGTACTTCAATGCCCCCGGGGGCGAACGTCCGGCGCCGCTGCCGCCCCGCTGAGCGGGGCGGAAACCGGGTGGCTGCGGCCGCCCCGAAGGTCGCCGTTTGCAACGGGCCCGGAAGTATCCGGGCCCGACTTTTGCCGGACGGTGGGCCGGGCGTGGTGGATGACAGGACAAGGACAGGGATGACATGACCGATATCAACCGCTGGTTGCTGCCGGACGGCCTGGAGGAGGCCCTGCCGGATGCCGCGCGGCGTCTCGAGGCGCTCCGGCGCCGCGTGCTGGACCAGTTCGACACCTGGGGCTACGACCTCGTGATGCCGCCCCTGGCCGAGTATCTGGAATCCCTCCTGACCGGGGCCGGGCATGCCCTTGATCTGCAGACCTTCAAGCTCACCGATCAGCTCACCGGTCGCATGATGGGTGTGCGCGCGGACCTGACCCCGCAGGTGGCACGTATCGACGCGCATCGCCTGCGGGTGCAGGGGCCGAATCGCCTGTGCTACGTGGGTACCGCCCTGCGTACCCGCGCGGACGAATGGTCCGGCTCGCGCAGTCCCTTGCAGGCGGGTGCCGAGCTGTTCGGCCACGACGGGATCGACAGCGATCTCGAGATCATCCGTCTGATGCTGGCCACCCTGACCGTCTGCGGCGTGGACCGCCCGAGCATGGATCTCGGCCATGTCGGGATCTATCGCGCCCTGGCGCGCGACGCCGGCCTCGACGAGAGCCAGGAGCAGGACTTCTTTGACCAGCTCCAGCGCAAGAGCGTGCCCGAGATCGACGAGACCCTGGCGGCCTGGCAGGCCTCCGGCATGGACCCGGTCGCCTGCGCGCGCCTGCGTGCGCTGGTCGATCTGAACGGGGACGCCACGGTACTGGACGAGGCCCGCCGGGCCCTGGACGGCGCACCGACGGAGGTGCAGGTGGCGCTGGATCACCTGCAGGCCGTGGTCGCGCGCCTCGAGGCGGGCGAGCCGGGGCTGGAGCTGCACCTGGACCTTGCGGAACTGCGCGGCTACGCCTACCACACGGGGCTGGTGTTCGCCGCCTTCGTCCCGGGTTCCGGCCAGGCCATCGCCCGTGGGGGGCGGTATAACGACATCGGGCGGGTATTCGGCCGTGCGCGCGCGGCGACCGGGTTCAGTACCGATCTGCGCGCCTTCGTGCGCCGCGAAGGCGGGGTGGCGGCCCCGACCCGGGAAAGCGTGCATGCGCCGGCCAGCGGCGATGCGGGCCTGGAGGCCGCGATCGCGGACCTGCGCGCACGCGGGGTGCGCGTGGTGCGCGAGCTGGATGGCCAGGACAATGAATCACCCGCCGGCGCGCGTCTGGAGCAGCGCGACGGCGAATGGACGGTAGTGGAGCATTGATGACGATGGGACGTTTTGTAGTCGTGCTGGGCAGCCAGTGGGGGGACGAGGGCAAGGGCAAGATCGTCGATCGTCTGACCGAGGACGCGGCCGCGGTGGTCCGCTTCCAGGGCGGGCACAATGCCGGCCACACCCTGGTGATCGGCGGTGAGAAGACTGTTCTGCACCTGATCCCGTCCGGCATCCTGCGCGAAGGCGTGGAATGCATGATCGGCAACGGGGTGGTGCTCTCGCCCGAGGCCCTGATCACGGAGATGGAGGAGCTGGAGGCCAAGGGGGTGCCGGTCGCCGACCGCCTCCGTCTGTCGGATGCCTGCCAGCTGATCCTGCCCTACCACGTGGCACTGGACCATGCGCGCGAGAAGGCACGCGGCAAGGCGGCCATCGGGACGACCGGGCGCGGCATCGGGCCGGCCTACGAGGACAAGGTGGCGCGTCGCGGCCTGCGTCTGGACGACCTGTTCCACCGCGAACGCCTGGCGGCCAAGCTGGGCGAGGTGATGGACTATCACAACTTTGCGCTGAAGCACTACTTCAAGGCGCCGACCGTCGATCAGCAGGAAGTGCTGGAGCAGTGCCTGGCGCACGCCGAACGACTGCAGCCGATGGTCACGGACGTGGCCGGGCGGCTGCACGCGCTGCGCGAGCAGGGCAAGGACGTGATGTTCGAGGGCGCCCAGGGCACGCTGCTGGACATCGACCACGGCACGTATCCGTTTGTGACCTCGTCGAACACCACCGCGGGGGGCGCCTCCACCGGCTCCGGGGTGGGCCCGCGGGACATCGACTACGTGCTGGGGATTACCAAGGCCTATACCACGCGTGTGGGGGCGGGGCCGTTCCCCACCGAGCTGTTCGACAACATGGGCGAGCACCTTGCGCGCCAGGGCAACGAATTCGGCTCCACCACCGGTCGTGCGCGGCGTTGCGGCTGGTTTGACGCGGTCGCGCTGAAGCGGGCGGTCCAGGTGAACACGATCAGCGGCCTGTGCATGACCAAGCTGGATGTGCTGGACGGGCTGGAGAGTGTGCAGATCTGTGTCGGCTATGACTGTGGTGGCGAGCGCCGCGAGGTGCCGCCCTCTGGGGCCGAGGCCTATGCGGCCTGCACCCCGATCTACGAGGAGATGCCGGGCTGGGCGGAGTCCACGGTCGGCATCCGCGAGTACGCGCAGCTGCCGGCGAATGCGCGCGCCTATCTGGAGCGGCTGAGCGAGGTCGTCGGGGTCCCGGTGGATATGGTCTCCACCGGCCCGGATCGCGACGAAACCCTGGTGCTGCGCGACCCGTTCGACAGCTGATATCTCGCCCGGACGGTCGGGGCGTCAGCAAGCGCGGGCTTCGGTGATGTCCCGGCCCGGGGGGGCGGCGCCTGTGCACGCGGGTGCGCATGACGCGTGCGTATGAAGCGGCGTCGAGGTTCGCCCATGTGGTATGCGAATGGCCCGGGTGAATGCTCCACGGGCCGCGCCCGCGAAGGCAGCGCCCACGAAAAAATCCACGCCATCCATGTGGATGCCGCGCGTTACGGGGTGGTTCAGGGAGTGTGTTGAAGCAGAAAAATGGTGCCGAGGAGAGGACTTGAACCTCCACGGGGTTACCCCCACTAGCACCTGAAGCTAGCGCGTCTACCAATTCCGCCACCTCGGCACGAGGGACGACACAGCGGTGAAAACCGAGTGTCCTGCGCTTCAGGAGCGCGCAATATAGTGCGCGTTCGCGAGGCTGTCAACGCCCCGGAGGCCGAAATTCGCCGTCCGGGACGGGCGCCGGCGGGCCGGCGCGCACCCGTGCTGCGCAACAAAATTCTGCATGCCTCATAATGGGCGCTTCGGGAAGCGCCGATTCATGTACCCGCTGGTGTTGCGGTCCGCTGGTGTCGCTCGGCTACACTGCGCTCATCGCATCTTGTTCGCACGCTGGAAAGCGGCTCGAGCGCGAGCGTGCACATGAATCAGCGTTTCCCTTGCGCGCCCGGCCGGGTTCCCGGCGAGGGGCTGCCCATTGCAACATCCACAGAGTTCACTGAATGCCAAGACAACGTCGCAAGACCCCCGCCGATCCCAACTTCGAGCGCGAGGCGCAGAAGTACGACAACCCCATCCCCAGCCGCGAGTTCATCCTCGGGCTCCTGCAGGAAGCCGACAATCCGCTGTCCTACGACGAGATCGCGGAGCGGCTGCAGATCGACGATGACGATCGCCTCGAGGCCCTGCGCCGCCGCCTGAAGGCGATGGAGCGCGACGGCCAGGCCCTTTGCAATCGCCGAGGGGCCTATCTGCCGGTCAACCAGGAAGATCTGATCCGCGGCCGTGTGATCGGGCATCCGGACGGCTTCGGCTTCCTGGTGCCGGACGAGCAGGACGACGATCTGTTCCTGTCGCCCAAGCAGATGCGCGGCGTATTCCATGGCGACCGGGCGCTGGCCCGGGTCATGGGCGTGGATCGCCGCGGCCGCCGTGAAGGCGGGATCGTGGAGGTCCTCGAGCGCAACACCACCCAGGTGGTCGGGCGCCTGAAGATCGAGGACGGGGTCGGTGTCCTGACCCCGGACAACAAGCGGATTACCCACGACATCCTGGTGCCGCCGGACGGCCTGGGCGAGGCGCAGGACGACCAGATCGTGGTGGTGCGTATCCGCGAATCCGCCTCGCGCACCGCGCGCCTGAAGGGCGATGTGCTGGAGGTCCTGGGCGAACACATGGCCCCGGGCATGGAGATCGACATCGCGATCCGTGCCCATGGCCTGCCGCACGAGTGGCCGGACGAGGTCACGGCCGCCGCCGACGCACTGGGTGCCGAGGTCGCCGAGAAGGACAAGAAGGGCCGTCTGGATCTGCGCGAGAAGCCGTTTGTCACCATCGATGGCAGTGATGCCCGCGACTTCGACGACGCCCTGTACTGCGAGCCGGAGGGCAAGGGCTGGCGCCTGTGGGTCGCGATCGCCGACGTGTCCCATTATGTCGAGCGCGATGCGGCCCTGGACCGCGAGGCCCGCACCCGCGGCACCTCGGTGTACTTCCCCGACAACGTGATCCCGATGCTGCCGGAGGCCCTGTCCAACGGCCTGTGCTCGCTGAACCCGAAGGTGGATCGGTTGAGCATGGTCTGCGAGATGGAGATCGGCGCGCGCGGGGCACTGAAGAGCTATCGCTTCCACGAGGGCCTGATCCGCTCGCACGCGCGTCTGATCTACGACGATGTTGCGGCGATGCTCGACGGCGACACGGCCCTGCGCGAGCAGAACGCCCATGTGATGCCGCATCTGGAGACCCTGCACAAGGTCTTCAAGTCCCTGCACGCAGCCCGCAATCGCCGCGGCGCGATCGACTTCGACACCACCGAGACCAAAATCGTATTCGGCGAGGACCGCAAGATCGAGCAGATCGTCCCGACCGAGCGCAACGATGCCCATCGCCTGGTCGAGGAATGCATGATCATGGCGAACGTCGCGGCGGCGCGGTTCCTGAAGAAGCACAAGGTGCCGGCGCTTTATCGTATCCACGACCAGCCACCGGCGGAGAAGGTCGAGGAGCTGCGCGAGTTCCTGAATGGCGCGGGCCTGAGCCTGGGCGGCGGGGCCGAACCCACACCGGCCGACTACACCGCCGTGCTGAAGGCCGCCCGCCAGCGCTCGGACCAGCAGCTGATCCAGACGGTGCTGCTGCGCTCGCTGAGCCAGGCGGTGTACGCCCCGGAACTGGACGGGCACTTTGGTCTGGCGCTGGACGACTACGCGCACTTTACCTCGCCGATCCGGCGCTATCCCGACCTGCTGGTGCATCGTGGCATTCGTCATGTGCTGCGCAAGGGCAGTGGCAAGGCGTTCCCGTATTCGCACAGCGACATGGAATCGCTGGGCGAGCACTGCTCGATGGCGGAGCGGCGCGCCGACGATGCCACCCGCGATGCCGAGGCCTGGCTGAAGGCCGAGTACATGCAGGACAAGGTCGGGGAGACCTTCACCGGCGTGGTCTCCGGCGTAACCGGGTTCGGCCTGTTCGTCGAGATCAAGGATGTCTACATCGAGGGCCTGGTCCACGTGACCAGCCTGGACAATGACTTCTACCACTTCGACCCGACCCGTCACACCCTGACCGGCGAGCGCGGCGGACGGGTGTTCCGTATTGGGGACGAACTGCAGGTGCAGGTGGCCCGGGTGAGTCTGGATGATCGCAAGATCGACCTCGCGCTGGCCGGGGAACCGGGCAAGCCGAAGCCGACGGACGCGCCACCGAAGAAGCGCAGCCGCCGCAGCAAGCGCCGCAAGGATGCCGAGACCGCCCCGGCCGCCACCCCGGCGGACGAGACCCAGCCGGCCGAAGCTGCGGCGGAACCGGCTCCGGCCGAGCCGCAGGCACCCGCCGCCGACGACGAGGCCCCGGCACCGAAGAAGAAGCGTCGCCGTCGCGGGGGTCGCCGCCGCGGTTCGGCCTCCGGTGACACGACCCCGGACCCGGCCCCCGAACCGGGGAACGAGGCGGCCCCGGTGTCCGACCCTGACGAGGGTATTCCCGATGCCCCGGAACCCGGCAACGAGGCGGTCCCGCCGCCGCGACCGGAGGCCGACAAGGACGGCAACACCATCGTCGAGTCGGAGCCGCAAGCCCAGGCGGCGGGCAAGAAGCCCGCGGGTTCCGGCCGTCGCCGCAGCCGTCGCCGGCGTCCCTCCTCGTCCTGAGGTACCGCCCGGTGAGTGCGCAGGGCCATCCATCGCGAGGCGCGGCATCCCCGCGCGAGCGCGCGGCGGGTTCGCGGCCGGCTGTGTCCCGTGGAGGGGTGCGGTGAGCAAGGGTGGCAAGGGCAGCCGCGCGGAGACCTTCGGCGGTATTCATGCGGTGGCGGCGGTATTGGAGCGTGCCCCGGAACGGGTGAAGCGCCTGCAGCTCGCGACCGACCCGGTCGAGCCCGCTCTGGAGCGCCTGCTGCATCGTGCCCGCGCCTGCGGTCTCGCGGTGGAGCGGGTGGGCCGCGAGCGACTGGATCAGCAGCATCCGGGGTTCCAGAACCAGGGCGTGATCGTCCACTGCACCCCGCGTCCGGTGGTGGATGAAAAGACCCTGATCCAGCGGGTGCGCGATGGTCTGGACCTCGTGCTGATTCTCGACGGGGTGACCGACCCCCACAACCTCGGCGCCTGCCTGCGCACCGCCGATGCGGCGGGGGCCGGCGCGGTGATCATGCCGCGCCACCACAGCGCCGCCCTGACCCCGGCGGCCATCAAGGTGGCCTCGGGCGCGGCCGAAACCGTGCCGGTGGTAACGGTCGGAAATCTCGCGCGGACGCTCGCCTCGCTCAAGCAGGCCGGTATGTGGACCGTCGGCCTCGCGGGCGAGGCCGGGGAAAGCCTCTACGCGCTGGACCTGCGCCCGCCGACCGCGATCGTGATGGGGGCCGAGGGCGAGGGCCTGCGCCGGCTCACCCGGGAGGCCTGCGACCACCTGGCCGCCTTGCCCATGCACGGGACGGTGGAGAGCCTCAATGTCTCCGTGGCCACCGGGGTAACCCTGTTCGAGGCGGTGCGCCAGCGCCAGGCCGGCGCGCCGGACTGAGGGCGTCGGCCGCCTGGCCTGTTCGTCGCTTGTTGTTGTCGCCCGCTTCGGTTATCGTATCGCGCCTTTCTGCCCCGCGGGCGCGCCCGCGGGGTTGAACCCTTGCCTCACCGCGTGGACGGGAGGCTGATACCCGCAAGGAGTTCCCGATGCGTCACTACGAAGTTGTATTCCTGGTCCACCCGGACCAGAGCGAGCAGGTCCCGGCGATGATCGAGCGCTACAAGGGCCTGGTCGAAGGCCACGAAGGCAAGATCCATCGCTTGGAAGACTGGGGCCGCCGTCAGCTGGCCTACCCGATCCAGAAGCTGGTGAAGGCCCACTACGTGCTCATGAACATCGAGGCCTCGGAAGAGGCGATGGAAGAGCTCGCCAGCGCCTTCCGGTTCAACGATGCCGTGCTGCGCCACCTGGCGATGCGCATGGAAGAGGCAGTGACCGAGACCTCCCCGCTGGCCAAGGGCCAGGAAGAGGAAGGCTCCAAGGGCCGTCGCCGCGAGCGTGACGACGAGGGCGGCGAGTCCGCCTCCGATGATTCGGCCGCTGCCGAATAAGTCCCGCCCGTTCGTTGACCGAATTTTTGAAGGAGAGTTGAGATGGCCCGTTTTCCGCGTCGCCGCAAGTACTGCAAGTTCACCGCCGAAGGCATCGATTACATCGATTACAAGGACCTGAACCTGCTCAAGGGTTTTATTACCGAGACCGGCAAGATCGTGCCTAGCCGCGTCACCGGCACCAGCGCGAAGTACCAGCGTCAGCTGGCCACCGCCGTGAAGCGCGCGCGCTTCCTCGCCCTGCTGCCGTACAGCGACAACCACTAAGTCTCGTACCGGTTCGCCGGGGGCCGTCGCCATGCGCGCACTGGCCGAATTCGCGATGAAGAGCCGGGGCCGCGCCGTGGGCGCGGTCTCCGGTTTTGGTGTGGCGGGGCTGTTTCTGCCGCCGGTGGCGCTGCTTGGCAGCGCGCTGGTCGCCCTGGTCGGGCTGCGCATTGGCCTCGGGCAGGCACTGCTGGTGATCGCGCTGTCCGCGCTCGTGCTCGGGGTCGCAATGTTTGCCCTGATGCCCGAGGCCCCGCTGTTCGCGGGGGTGGTGGCCGGGGTGGTGCAATGGGCGCCGGTGGCGCTGCTGGCGGAGCTGCTGCGACGGACCGTCTCGTGGCGCAGCACGCTGCAGGCCGCCGCCGGGGTCGCCGGGTTCGGGGTGCTGGCCGTCCATATGCTCGTCCCGGATCTCGAGTCCACCTGGGCCGAGGCCGGGATGAGACTGCTGGGGCCCCTGGTCGAAGGTAGCGAGACCGGTCCGCAGGAACTCGAGGCGGCGTTGCGCCGCGCCGCCCCGTACCTGACCGGGCTGTTTGCCGGGATCCTGCTGCTGAGCCTCACGCTCTCGGTGCTCCTGGGTCGCTACTGGCAGGCGCTGCTGTACAACCCGGGGGCGTTCGGCGAGGAGTTTCGGGCACTGCAGTTCGGGCGCGCCACAAGCGCGGCCACGCTGCTGCTGGCGGGGATCGGCCATCTGGGCCCGGTGCCGCTGGCGACCGAACTGGCGTTCATCCTCGCGGTGCTGTTCTTCCTGCAGGGGATCGCGCTGATGCACGCGCTGACCTTCCGTCAGGGCATGAGCAGCTTCTGGCTGGTGGGGATGTACGTCCTGCTGGCGCTGGCGATGCCGCAGATGTTCCTGCTGCTCGCCACCATCGGCGTCATCGACGCCTGGGCGGACATCCGCTCGCGGCTGGGCCCCGGCTCCGCATCGGGTGGGCAGGGCGGCGACAACAATCCGTGAGACCGGTCCGAGACCGGTGTAGAATGCGAGCCTTCGGGCGCTGATCAAACGTTACAGGAATACAAAGATGGAAGTCATTCTGCTGGAAAAGATCGATAACCTCGGCACCCTGGGTGACCGTGTCAACGTGCGTCCCGGTTTCGCGCGGAACTATCTGCTGCCGCAGGGCAAGGCCACGTTCGCCACCGCCGAGAACATCGCCGAGTTCGAGGCGCGTCGCGCCGAACTGGAGAAGGCCGCCGCCGAGGCCCTCGCCGCTGCTGAGGCGCGCAAGGAAAAGCTGGACGGCACTGTGCTCGAGATCACCGCGAAGGCCGGTGGCGAAGGCAAGCTGTTCGGCTCCATCGGCCCGGCGGACATCGCCGACGCGCTGAGCGCCAAGGGCACCGAAGTCGAGAAGAAGGAAGTGCGCATGCCGGAAGGCCCGCTGCGTACCGCCGGCGAATTCGAGGTCGGGCTGCACCTGCACTCGGACGTGGATGTGGACATTCGCGTCGTTGTGATCGGCGAAGAGTGATCCGTCGGATGTCGGGAGGGTGGCCCCACCGGGTCGCTGATACCCGGCAGGTGGGCGGGTTCGTCGCATGAACTCGCCCATGACCCCGAATCCGCGGGTCCCCCCGCATTCCGAGGAGGCCGAACAGGCAGTCCTCGGAGGCCTGATGCTGGATAACGCCGCCTGGGACCGGGTGGCGGACCGCATTACCGCAGAAGACTTCTATCGCCACGACCACCGCATGATCTTCCGGGCGGTGTCCACGCTGGCGGATCGCAATGCCCCGTTCGACATGGTCACCGTGTCGGAGCAGCTGGACCGTACCGCGGAGCTGGAATCCGCGGGGGGCATGGCCTATCTCGGCCGCCTGGCAGCGGAAACCCCCAGTGCCGCGAACATCGTGGCCTACGCCGATATCGTCCGCGAGCGCTCCATCCTGCGGTCGCTGATCTCGGTGGGCACCGAGATCGCCGATTCGGCCTATACCCCCGAGGGCCGCGACTCCAAGGAACTGCTGGACGTGGCGGAGCAGAAGGTGTTCCGCATCGCCGAGCAGGGCGCGCGCGGGGCCCAGGGCTTTCGCGGGATGAAGCCGCTGCTGACCGCAGCGGTCGACCAGATCGAGTATCTCTACGAAAGCCAGAACCCGATTACCGGGGTGGCCACCGGCTATCAGGATCTGGATGCCCTGACCTCCGGACTGAACCCGGGCGATCTGGTGATCGTCGCCGGGCGTCCGTCCATGGGCAAGACCTCGTTCGCGATGAACATCGCCGAGTACGTGGCGATGAAGAACTCCGAGCCGGTCGCGATCTTCTCCATGGAGATGCCCGGCGAGCAGCTGGCCATGCGCCTGCTGTCCTCCATGGGCCGGATTAACCAGCAGAAGCTGCGCTCCGGGCGCCTGGAGGACGGCGACTGGCCGCGTCTGACGAGCGCGGTGCAGATGCTCTCCGAGGCGCCCCTGTTCATCGACGACACACCGGCGCTGTCGCCCACCGAACTGCGGGCGCGCACCCGCCGCCTGATGCGCGAACACAAGGGGCTGGGTCTGATCGTCGTCGACTACCTGCAGTTGATGCAGTTTCCCGGCAGTGGCGAGAGCCGGGCCCACGAGATCTCCGAGATCTCGCGCGGGCTGAAGGCTCTGGCGAAGGAGCTGAGCGTCCCGATGATCGCACTGTCGCAGCTCAACCGCTCGCTGGAACAGCGCCCGAACAAGCGCCCGGTGATGTCCGATCTGCGCGAGTCCGGGGCCATCGAGCAGGACGCGGATATCATCGCCTTCGTGTATCGCGACGAGGTCTACAACGACGAGTCGCCGGACAAGGGTACTGCGGAGATCATCATCGCCAAGCAGCGTAACGGCCCCATCGGCACCGTGCGCCTGACCTTCCGCGGGCAGTTCACCCGTTTCGAGAACTATGCCCCCGACGTCTACGGCGAGATCGGCCACGAGGCCTGACTCGGGACGTGAAGCGAGCGGCGACCATCCAGCTCGACCCCGAGGCCCTGCGGCACAACCTGGCCGTGGCGCGACGCCTGGCGCCCGGTGTCCCGATGTGGTCGGTGATCAAGGCCGAGGGCTACGGCCATGGGCTGATATGGGCCGCCGAGGCCCTGGCGGCGGCCAGCGACGGGCTCGCCGTCTCCCAGGTCGGCGAGGCCCGGGCGCTGCGCGCGGCCGGCTTCGACGGTCCGGTGCTGGTCCTGCAGGGGCCGCACGATGCCAGCGACGCACGCGCCTGTGCCGAGTTCGCCCTGCAGCCGGTCCTGCATGACCCGGCTCAGCTCGATCATCTGGAGGCCTCTGGCATCCGCCTCCCCGAGGTCTGGGTCAAGCTGAACACCGGCATGAACCGCCTGGGCTTCGAGCCGCGCCAGGCGGGCGAGGTGGCGATGCGCCTCCAGGCCGCCGGGCACGGGCAGCAGGGGCTGCACTGGATGACACACCTGGCCTGCGCCGACACGCCCGGCCACCCGCAGAATACTCACCAACTGGAATGCTTTGCCGGCGCCGTCGGGGCGTGGCCGGGATACCGCAGCGTGGCTAACTCCGCTGCATTGTTCGCCGGCTGGGGCTCGGGCGGTGAGGGGGCCGCGCCTGGCGACTACTGGGCGCGGCCCGGCATCATGCTCTACGGGGCACACCCGGCCTCCGCGCCGGCGGATCGTCCGCCCGAGGGGCCGGAGGGCGAGCTGCGCCCGGCGATGACGGTGCAGGCCCCGGTCATCGCGACCCAGCCGCTGGAGCCGGGCAGCCGCGTGGGTTATGGCGCCACCTGGACGGCCGATCGACCGGGTCGCGCCGGGATCGTCGCGATGGGCTATGCCGATGGCTATCCGCGTCATGCCCCGTCGGGCACGCCGGTGCGGGTCGGTGACCGGATCTGCCCGCTGATCGGGCGCGTCTCCATGGACATGCTGGCGGTGGACCTGACGGACTGCCCCCAGGCCGGGGTCGGTGATCTTGCCACGCTGTGGGGCGAGGGGCTGCCGGTGGAGCGGGTCGCGCGCGCGGCGGGCACCATCAGCTACGAGCTGCTGACGCGCGTGGCGGACCGACTGCAGCCGGCGCACTGAGCCCGGTACACTGTGGCATCCCGCAGCCAAGGATGCCCCGATGACCGATTTCGACCCTGCCGATTACGACCCGCAGACCGTAGCCATCCGGCATGGCTACCAGCGCACCCCGGAGGGGGAGCATTCCGAGGCGATCTTCCCCACCTCCAGCTTCGTGTTCGGCTCGGCCGCGGAGGCCGCGGCGCGCTTCGGCGGGGAGTCGCCTGGCAACATCTACTCGCGCTTCACCAACCCGACCGTGCGTACCTTCCAGGACCGCCTGGCCGCGCTGGAGGGGGGCGAGGCCTGTGTGGCCACCGCCTCCGGGATGTCGGCGATCCTCGCGACCATGATGGGCCTGCTGAAGGCCGGCGATCACGTGGTCTGCTCGCGTTCGGTGTTCGGCACGACTACGGTGCTTTTCAACAACTACCTCGGCCGTTTCGGTGTCGAGGTGACCTACGTCGAGCTGTCGAACCTCGAGGCCTGGGAGGCCGCCACCCAGCCGAATACCCGGTTGTATTTCTGCGAGACGCCGTCCAACCCGCTGGGCGAGGTGGTGGACATTGCCGCGCTGGCGGAGATCGCGCATCGGCACGACGCCCTGCTCGCGGTGGACAACTGCTTCTGCACGCCGATCCTGCAGCGCCCGCTGGATCTGGGCGCCGACATCATCATCCACTCGGCGACCAAGTTTCTCGACGGCCAGGGCCGCTGTCTGGGCGGCGCGGTGGTCGGCGACGCCGAGCGCGTCGGCAAGGATGTCTACGGCTTCCTGCGCACCGCCGGGCCGACCCTGTCGCCGTTCAACGCCTGGGTGTTCCTGAAGGGGCTGGAGACCCTGGCCCTGCGCATGCGCGCCCACAGCGAGAACGCCCTGGCCCTGGCGCAGTGGCTGCAGGCCCACCCGAAGGTCACGGCCGTGCATTACCCGGGGCTCGAGTCCCACCCGCAGCACGCAATCGCGAAGCGCCAGCAAAGCGGCTTCGGCGGGGTGCTGAGTTTCGAGGTCGCCGGCGGGCGTGAGGCCGCCTGGTCGGTGATTGACGCCACGAAATTCCTGTCGATCACCGCAAATCTGGGCGATACCAAGACCACCATCACCCATCCGGCCACCACTACCCACGGCCGCGTGGACCCGGACAGGCGCGAGGCCCAGGGCATTACCGAGGCCCTGGTGCGGGTCGCCGTGGGGCTGGAGGCGGTCGCCGACATCCAGCGCGACCTGGCCCGCGGGCTCGACGCGCTCTGACGCGGCTCCCGGGTCGACCGCACGGATATGTCCAGACCCGCATCCGGTGATGTCCATCCGAAGCCGCGCCGGCGTCCGCGCTGGCGCGTACTGCTGACGGTCGTTATTGGCTTCCACCTGCTGGGGTTCCTGTCGTCGCTGGATGCGCTGATGTCCACGCGGACGCCGCAGGGCGCGGTGGCCTGGATCGTGTCGCTCAACACCGTTCCCTATGTGGCCGTGCCGGCCTACTGGGTATTCGGCGCCAGCGAGTTTCGCGGCTACGTGGTCGCGCGCCGTGACGAAGACTCCGCTCTGGCGCGGGCCCTGCAGCCGAAGACCGAGGAGCTGTGGTCCCACCAGTACATCGCGCAAGAGCCGAGCAAGCACCTGGACGGGGTGCAGCGGCTCGCCCGCTGGCCGTTTCTCCACGGTAACGAGGTCGAGCTGCTAGTGGATGGCGAGGCGACCTTCGACAGTATCTTTCAGGGGATCGAGCAGGCCGAGCGCTACCTGCTGGTGCAGTTCTATATCGTGCGCGATGACGAGATCGGGCGCGAACTTAAGCGACGGCTGGTGGAGCGGGCGCAGGACGGGGTCGAGGTCTACTTCCTGTACGACGAGATCGGCAGCTACCGCCTGCCCGGCAGCTATCTGGACGCCATGCGCGACGCGGGCGTCCATGTGCAGCACTTCCACTCGACCCGCGGGCGGGGCAATCGCTTTCAGCTGAACTTCCGCAATCACCGCAAGATCATGGTCGCCGATGGCGAACAGGGCTGGGTGGGCGGCCTGAACGTGGGGGACGAGTATCTAGGGCGGGACCCGAAGACCGGACCCTGGCGCGATACCCACCTGCGCATCGAGGGGCCATCCGCCCTCGCGCTGCAGTCGGTGTTCCTGGAGGACTGGCACTGGGCGACCGAAGACATCCCGGAGCTGGAATGGAAGCCGGCGATCATGGCGGACGACGGCGTCCCAGTACTGATCCTGCCCTCCGGCCCGGCGGACGAATTCGAGACCGCCAGCCTGATGATGCAACAGGTTATCCATGCGGCTGATCGGCGTATCTGGATCGCGAGCCCGTACTTCGTGCCGGACGAGGGCGTGCAGGGCATGCTCAAGCTGGCCGCGCTCAGTGGCGTCGATGTACGTGTGCTGATCCCCGAGGTTACCGACAACCCGTTGACCACGCATGCGGCCTATGCCTTTCTGGGGCCGCTGCTGGATGCCGGCGTGCGCATCTACCGCTATCAGGAGGGTTTCCTGCACGGCAAGGCCTTCGTGGTGGACGACATGGGCGCGGCGGTGGGGACCGTGAACCTGGACAACCGCTCGTTCCGGCTGAATTTCGAGGTCACCGCGCTGGTGATGGATCCGGCCTTCGCCCACGAGACCGCGCGCATGTTCGAGGCGGATTTCGCCCGCTCGCGCGAGATGACCCGGCAGGACGTAGACGACCTGCCGCTGTGGCGACGGGTGGCCGCAAGGGCTGCCTATCTGCTGGCGCCGGTGTTGTAGGGAAACACGGATCAACGTACACGCTCGGGCGGCTTGATCTGTGTCACACCGAATGCCGGAGCGGCTGCTAGACTTGCAGGCAGAATACCTGTTCGAGGCCAGCCCGTGTCGCGAGCCCTGCACCATCTGCTGAACCTGCTGATTGTCGCCGCCCTGTTGCTGGCGCCGATCGCCGGTGCGGGGATGATGCACGGCGATGCCCCAGGCGGCATGACCGCGGCGGGCCACTGCCCGGGTGGGGGTGCCGGATCGCTTTCGGAAGCCGTGCCGCTGGACCTTTCCCCGGACTTCGTGATCCAGGCCGAGCCTTCGGCCTGCGAGATGCCCTGTGCGGTCTGTGGCGTCTGCGGGGTCTCGGGTTTGCCTGCGCCCGCCGGCACGCCGGTCTCGGCGGCCGCGCCCGTTTTCGTTTCCCTTCCCGTCGCCATGGGCCCCGGTACCCCCGCGGCACCGGATCTGCGCCCACCCCTCTGATTCCTCCCTGGCCGGGGTTCCACCCGGCCCCGGGTGATCGCGCATCACCCACGCTTTGCGCATTACCGCGCTTTGCGTCTTTCACTCTGTCCCGGGGAGGACTACATCATGATGAATGAACAAGGTTTCGGCTGGATGGGCGGTATGGGTCTTGGCGGGGGCCTGATCGGGCTGCTCGTCCTGGTGCTGCTGATCCTCGGCATCGCCGCCCTGATCAAGTACCTGTTCGGCAATCGCTGAGGAGGCGCGCGATGACGACGGAAACGAAGCCAGCGGATGCCCGCGAGGCGGTGGTGATCGTCCCCGGCATGGGGTCGGACCACTGCGCGGGGATTGTTCGCACGGCGCTGGAGAAGACCCCGGGTGTGGCCTCGGTGGGGACCAATATTGCCCGCCACCGGGTGACCGTGGGATACGACCCCGAGCAGGTGAACCCGCAGGGGTTGCGAGCCGCCGTGGAGGGGGCTGGCTACGATGTCGCCCAGGTCGAGGGCGAAACGGGCGCCGCCGGTACAGTGCGTCTGGTGGTACCCCGCATGGGTTCGGACCACTGCGCGGGGATTGTGCGCGGTGCGATCGAGAAGCTGGACGGCATCCAGGCGGTGCGCACCAACATCGCCGATCACCGAGTGACCGCAGAGCCCGGTCCCGGTGGCCCCGACGCCGAGGCCCTGCGCGCCGCAGTCGAGGGGGCCGGCTATGACGTGGCGGCGGTGGAGACCGAGGAGGCCGGCAGCGAGGCGGACGATGCCGAGATTGACGCGGCCTATCTGAAGCAGGCCTGGCGCCGGCTGTGGATCGCGATGATCCCGACCATCGCGATCATGGTGCTGATGATGCCGCACATGTTCTGGCAGGAAATCCCCGGTTATCTGCTGATCATCGCCGTGCTGGCCTTTCCGGTGGTGTTCATGGCGGGGGGTGCGGCTACCCACCGTTCGTCCTGGCGCGCGCTGAAAAGCGGCAGCCTCAACATGGACGTACTGATTTCCATGGGCTCGCTGCCGCCCTATCTGCTGGGACTGATCGGCTTCTTCTATCCGATGACCTCGTTCATCGAGATGGCCGCGACCATCATGGCCTTCCACATGCTCGGGCGCTACCTGGAGTACCGCGCCAAGGGCGAGGCCTCCTCTGCGATCCGCAAGCTGCTGGATCTGGGCGCGAAGTCGGCCCGGGTGGAACGCGACGGCGAAGAGATCGAGGTGCCGGTGAAAGCGCTGCAGGTGGGCGAGGTGATGATCGTGCGCCCCGGCGAGAAGATCCCCACCGATGGCGAGGTGGTCGCCGGCGAGAGCACGGTGGACGAATCCATCGCCACTGGCGAGTCGGTGCCGGTGGACAAGGGCGAGGGCGATAGCGTGCTCGGCGCGACCCTGAACCAGCAGGGGCGGTTGAAGGTGCGTGCGACCCGTGTGGGGGCCGACACCTTCCTGTCGCAGGTGATCCGTCTGGTGAACGAGGCTCAGGGTTCGCGGGTGCCGGTTCAGGAGCTGGCGGACCGTATCACCGCGCGCTTCGTGCCGGCGGTGCTGGTGATCGCACTGGCTGCGTTCGCGGCCTGGTTGGCGTTCTCCGGGGCGCTGCAGCCGATCCTGATCTGGGGCGAGGGCTTCCTGCCGTGGGTGGACTCGGAGCGGCCGCCGATCGTGCTGGCCATCCTCGCGGCCATTGCCGTGCTGGTCATCGCCTGCCCCTGCGCGCTGGGGCTGGCCACGCCCACCGCGCTGATGGTCGGCTCCGGCATGGGGGCCGAGCGCGGGGTGCTGATCCGCTCGGGCTCCGCGATCCAGACGCTGAAGGACATCCGTGTGATCGTGCTCGACAAGACCGGAACCATCACCCGCGGGCAGCCGGCCCTGACCGACGTGATCGCGGCCGAGGGCTTCGATGACGCCCGCGTACTGGGCGCGGCCGCGGCCGTGGAGGCCGGCTCCGCGCATCCGCTGGCGGAGGCCATCGTGCAGGGCGCGCGCGACCAGGAACTGGCGATTGCCGAGGTCGAACAGTTCCAGTCGCACACCGCGCGCGGGGTGGAGGCCCACCTCGACGGGGAACGCGTCCTGGTCGGCAGCCAGCGGCTGCTGGAGGAGCAGGGCCTGGATCCGTCCGGCCTGCTGGAATCGCTGCGGCAGTTCGAAGATGCCGGGAAGACCGCGATGCTGGTGGCCATCGGCGATCGACCGGCCGGCATCGTCGCGGTCGCCGACACCCTCAAGGAAGAGTCGCAGAGCGCCATCGAACAGCTGCATGGCCTGGGCATCCGCTGCGTAATGGTCACCGGCGACAACGAGCGCACCGCGAAGGCCGTGGCCGCGCTGGTCGGGATCGACGAGGTCCGCGCCGGCGTGCTTCCGGAGGGCAAGGTCGAGGCGATCCGCGAACTGCAGGCCGAGTACGGCGACCACGTGGCGATGGTGGGTGACGGCATCAATGATGCCCCGGCCCTGCAGCAGGCAAACGTCGGCATCGCCATCGGCGCCGGCGCGGACGTGGCCATCGAGGCCGCCGACGTGACCCTGGTGCGCGGCGAATTGACCAAGGTGGTCGAGGCCGTGCAGCTCTCGCGTATGACGTTCCGCAAGATCGTGCAGAACCTGATCTGGGCCTGGGGCTACAACTCCGCCGCGATCCCCATCGCCGCGGTCGGCCTGCTGCACCCGATGATCGGCGTGATCGCGATGACCGCCAGTTCGCTCTCGGTCATCGGCAACTCCATCCTGCTGCGCCGCAGCATGCCGCCCGGCGAACGCTGAACGGGTATCCTTGGCCGCCATGAGCCAGCCGATCACCCATCCCGTGAGCCCGGATCTCTACCGTGCGGCCGAAACGGCGCTGCGCGAGAGCGATCCCGAGGCCAAGTGCGAGCGCGTGCTGGCGCTGATGGACGCCTGGTGGGCCGATGAGCTGGAGGCGCTCGCCAGTTCCGGGCCGGAACGGTTGGAGGTGCCCGGGCGTCCGGAACGGCCGGTGCTGGTGCACCCGAAGGATCTGCCGCGGCGCGGGCTGCACACCACGGCCGGGCGGGTGGCGCTGGTGCACGCGGTCGCGCATATCGAGTTCAACGCGATCAATCTGGCGCTGGACGCCGTCTATCGCTTTCGCGACATGCCGGCGCCGTTCGTCAGCGACTGGCTGCAGGTGGCGGCCGAGGAGGCGCGCCATTTCCGGCTGTTGCGTGCGCGGCTCAACGAGCTGGGGGCGGACTACGGCGACCTGCCGGCCCACAACGGGCTGTGGGAGGCCGCACTCGCGACCGACCACGACGTGATGATCCGCATGGCCCTGGTGCCGCGCGTGCTGGAGGCGCGCGGGCTGGACGTGACCCCGGGCATGATCGAGCGCCTGGCAGCAGCGGGCGATCACGCGACCGTGGCGCTTCTCGAGATCATCCAGCGCGAGGAGGTCGCCCACGTGGCGATCGGCACGCGCTGGTTCCGGGAGCTGGCCCATGCACGCGGGCTTGACCCCGAGCCGCTGTTCCTCGAGCTGCTGGCCGAGTACATGCCGGGCCGCGTACGCCCGCCCTTCGCCCATGCCGCCCGCCGCGCCGCCGGCTTCACCGACGCCGAGATGGCGCAACTGGAGGCCCAGGCCGCCACCGATTCGTCGCCATAGATTCGAGCGGATCGGCTCTGCGCCGTTTTGTGGTCAGGCCTGGCAGTGGCTGGTCCTGGTTCGGCATACGGTGTTTAAGGTGCCTTAGGTCCACATACTGCCGAGCGCTGACTCGCCAGCGCGCCCCGAGTTACTTCTTTGCTCGTGCAAAGAAGTACCCAAGAAACACGCCCGACTGCCGCGACCCCGGCCCGCTGCGCGGGCCGGGGTTTCCCTCGCTCCGAGGGTTTTCGCGGGCGGCGCTGAACTCGCTGCGCCTTCGGCTCCGCTCAGACATCCAGCGCCTCTGATCCCGCGAAAACCCTCTCC